>NZ_JBVIGN010000012.1:0-175858 GCF_055570785.1 Streptomyces sp. NPDC031100 | reverse complement strand
GACGAGCGCTGTTTGGGTTTCCTCCCCCCCCCCCAACGGACCTCTCCTTCTCTTCCCTCCCCCGGGGAATCCGCCCTCCTGGGGGACTCTCCCCCCCCCCCCCCCCCCCCCCCCGCCGCGTGGGCGCGACCAGCCCGCCACGGTCCGCAGTTCCCCATGCACAGAACCCCCCGAGCTCTCTGAGACAATAAAAAACATGGCTTCCGCTGACCAACCTCGCGTGCTCTCCGGCATCCAGCCCACCGCCGGCTCGTTCCACCTCGGCAACTACCTCGGCGCCGTCCGCCAGTGGGTGGCCCTGCAGGAGTCCCACGACGCCTTCTACATGGTCGTCGACCTGCACGCGATCACGGTCCCGCAGGACCCGAAGGACCTGCGCGCCAACACCCGCCTGGCCGCAGCCCAGCTCCTCGCGGCCGGTCTCGACCCGGACCGCTGCACCCTCTTCGTCCAGAGCCACGTCCCCGAGCACGCCCAGCTCGCCTGGATCATGAACTGCCTCACCGGTTTCGGCGAAGCCAGCCGCATGACCCAGTTCAAGGACAAGTCCGCCAAGCAGGGCGCCGAACGGGCCTCCGTCGGCCTGTTCACGTACCCGATCCTGCAGGTCGCCGACATCCTCCTCTACCAGGCCAACGAGGTGCCGGTCGGCGAGGACCAGCGCCAGCACATCGAGCTGACCCGCGACCTGGCCGAGCGTTTCAACGGCCGGTTCGGCGACACGTTCACGATCCCGGCGCCGTACATCCTCAAGGAGACGGCGAAGATCTACGACCTGCAGGACCCGTCGATCAAGATGAGCAAGTCGGCGTCCACGCCGAAGGGCCTGATCAACCTGCTCGACGAGCCGAAGACCACCGCCAAGAAGGTCAAGAGCGCCGTCACCGACACCGACACCGTGATCCGCTACGACGCGGAGAACAAACCGGGCGTGTCGAACCTCCTCACCATCTACTCCACGCTCACCGGCAAGTCGATCGCCGAGCTGGAGCAGGACTACGAGGGCAAGATGTACGGCGCGCTCAAGACGGACCTCGCCGAGGTCATGGTCGAGTTCGTGACGCCGTTCCGGGAGCGCACGCAGCAGTATCTGGACGACGCCGAGACGCTCGACTCGATCCTCGCCAAGGGCGCGGAGAAGGCGCGCGCCGTCGCCGCGGAGACGCTGGCGCAGGCGTACGACCGGGTGGGATTCCTGCCGGCGAAGCACTGAGACGCACGAACCGGCGCTGCGGCGCACGACCGTACACACGTCCGAGCGGGCAGAGCGCTGCACATCACTTCCGCTGCGCCTGCCCACAGGACATCCATGGCCTTACAGTCGATAGCCGACGGCCGGGACGAATGCGGCCGAGAAGAGAACACGCGACGACAGGAGACGACGTGGGGACCGTAACGATCGGCGTGTCGATCGCGGTCCCGGAGCCTCACGGCAGCCTGCTCCAGGAGCGGCGCGCGGGCTTCGGCGACGCCGCGGCTCACGGCATCCCCACGCACGTCACCCTGGTGCCGCCGACCGAGCTGGACGCGGCCGACCTGCCGGCGGTCGACACGCACCTCACGGAGGTCGCGGCGGCCGGCCGGCCGTTCCCGATGCGCCTGTCCGGGACGGGAACGTTCCGGCCCCTGTCGCCGGTCGTCTATGTGCGCGTCGTGCAGGGCGCCGAGGCCTGTGCCTGGCTGCAGCAGCGGGTCCGCGACGCCTCCGGGCCCGTGGCCCGCGACCTGCAGTTCCCGTACCACCCGCATGTCACGGTCGCGCACGGCATCGACGAGGCGGCGATGGACCGCGCCTTCGCGGAGCTGGCCGACTTCGAGGCCGAGTGGCCGTGCACCGGCTTCGCGCTGTACGAGCAGGGCGCCGACGACGTGTGGCGCAAGCTGCGGGAGTACACGTTCGGAGGGGCCGTGGTGCCGCCGCAGTCGCTCCGCGGGGTCGGCCGTAGCGCAGTGTCGTAGCGCCGGGTTCTGGTGGTCGGCGGCTGCGGCTTTCGTCGTGGTTGCTCGCGCAGTTCCCCGCGCCCCTTTGGGGCGCTAAATAGGCAACCTGCGGAACAGCGCCCGTGGCATGTGCCGTAGCGCCGACATCGCCACGCGCAGTGCGCCCGGCACCCACACCGTCTCCGAGCCGCGGCGCAGGCCCAGTTCGATGGCCGTGGCGACCGCCTCGGGGGTGGTGGCGAGCGGGGCCTCGGGCAGGCCGGCCGTCATCCGCGTACGGACGAATCCGGGGCGTACGACCATGACGTGCACGCCGGTGCCGTACAGCGCGTCGCCGAGACCCTGGGCGAAGGCGTCGAGCCCGGCCTTGCTGGAGCCGTAGATGAAGTCGGAGCGGCGGGCGCGTTCGCCGGCGGCGGAGGAGAGGACCACCAGGGAGCCGTGGCCCTGGGTCTGGAGGGAGCGGGCGGCGACCAGGCCCGCCGAGACGGCTCCCGTGTAGTTGGTCTGGGCGACCTGGACGGCGCGCAGCGGCTCGCGCTCGTCGTGGGCCTGGTCGCCGAGGATGCCGAAGGCGAGCAGCACCATGTCGATGCCGCCCTCGGCGAAGACCTTGCCGAGGACCGTCTCGTGGTGCGCGATGTCGAGGGCGTCGAAGGCGACGGTGCGGGCGTCGGCGCCCAGGGCGCGCAGGCTCTCGGCCGCCTGTTCCAGGGCGGGGGAGGGACGGCCGGCCAGCCACACGGTGCGGGTGCGGCGGGCGATCAGACGGCGGGCGGTGGCCAGCGCGATCTCGGACGTGCCGCCGAGGACGAGCAGGGACTGGGGCAGATCGGTGGCGTCCTTCATGACAGCTGACCGTATCGCCCGTATATGTCCGTCTTGGCGAAGAAACGCGGTGTTGACGCCCACTCGGAGCGGGCACAGTCCGATCATGGACTGGCTGAAGAAGCTTCCCGGGATCGGGCCGATCGTCACGTGGCTGACGGCCACGCACGCATGGCGGGCGTACGAGCGCCTGGACCGGGTGAAGTGGACGCGGCTGGCCGCAGCGATGACCTTCATCAGCTTCGTGTCGCTGTTCCCGCTGCTGACGCTGGGCGGCGCGATCGCCGCCGCCACGCTCAGCAAGTCGCAGCAGAAGGACCTCCAGAACAGGATCGCCGACCAGATCCCCGGCCTCGCCGACCAGGTGGACATCAACTCCCTGGTCCAGAACGCCGGTACGGTCGGGCTCATCGCCGGCGCCGTGCTGCTGTTCACCGGCATGGGCTGGGTCGGCCAGATGCGCGACTGCCTGCGCGCGGTGTGGGAGCTGCCCGACAAACAGGAGAACCCGGTCCTGGCCAAGGCCAAGGACGCGGGCATCCTGGTCGGGTTCGGCGGAGCCGTCCTCGCCACGCTCGCCCTCTCCACCGTCGCCTCCGCGCTGGTGGGACGGCTCACCGACCAGCTCGGCATCGACCGGTCGGGCTGGGGCGGCATCCTGCTGCGGATCGCCGCGTTCGCCGTCGCCGTGCTCGCCGACTTCCTGCTCCTGCTCTACGTCCTGACCCTGCTGCCCGGCGTGGAACCGCCGCGCCGCCGCCTGCTGGTCGCGGCGCTCCTCGGCGCGGTCGGCTTCGAAGCGCTCAAGCTGCTGCTCAGCGGCTACATCCAGGGAGTGGCCGCGAAGAGCATGTACGGCGCGTTCGGCGTCCCCGTGGCTCTGCTGCTGTGGATCAACTTCACCGCGAAACTCCTCCTGTTCTGCGCCGCCTGGACGGCGACGCAGCCCGAGGAGAGCGGAGCCGAGGACGTCAGGGGCGCGGCCGACGGCGCATCAGGTCCGGCAGCGGCCAACGGCGGTTGACCAGGAACGCGGCGCCGGCGAGCAGCACCAGCAGTCCGCCCGCGACGGCCAGGGCGATCCCCATGCCGCTGGAGCCGCCCGCGGCCGTGGAGCCCGCCACCGGCTTCGAGCCGGGCCCGTGGGTCCCCTCCGGCTGCCCGGCCGAGGTGCTGGCGCCGGGCTGGGCGGAGGACTGCGCGGCGCTCTTCGGCGGGACCAGCTCGCCCACCGCCCTGACCTTGCCGGCCGCCTGGAAGCCCCAGTCGAAGAGCTTCGCGGTCTCCTTGTAGACCTCGTTGTGGTCGTGCTTCTCCGGGTTCATCACCGTGACCAGCAGCACCTTGCCGCCCCGTTCGGCGACCCCGGTGAAGGTGGCGCCCGCGTTGGTGGTGTTGCCGTTCTTCACGCCGGCGATGCCCTGGTAGACGGGCACATCGGTGTCGCCGCTCAGCAGCCGGTTGGTGTTCCGGATCTCGCCGGAGTCGAACTTCGCCGACACGGTCGAGCAGTAGTCGCGGAAGTCTTTCTTCTGCAGTCCGGAACGGGCGATCAGCGTCAGGTCGTAGGCCGAGGACACCTGCCCCGGCGCGTCGTAGCCGTCCGGGCTGACCACGTGCGTGTCCAGGGCCTGCAGCTCGTCGGCGTGGTCCTGCATGTCCTTGACGGTCTGCGCGACACCGCCGTTCATCGCGGACAGCACGTGCACGGCGTCGTTGCCCGAGCGCAGGAAGACCCCGAGCCACAGGTCGTGAACGGTGTAGGTGCGGCCCTCCTTTATCCCGACCACGCTGGAGCCGGTCCCCATGCCCGCCAGGTCGGTCGGCGCCACCTTGTGCTCGGTCGTCTTCGGGAACCTCGGCAGCACGGTGTCCGCGAACAGCATCTTCAGGGTGCTCGCCGGGGGCAGCTGCCAGTGCGCGTTGTGCGCGGCGAGGATCTCGCCGGACTCGGCGTCGGAGACGAGCCAGGAGCGGGCGGTGAGGTCCTTGGGGAGCACGGGCACGCCGTCGGCGAGGTTCACCTGCGTCCCGGGCTGCCCGAGCAGGGCGCCGCCCACCTGTGACATCTGCGCCGGCGGCGTGGCCGTCGGGCTGGTCGAGGGGGTCGGGGCCGCGAGGGCGGCGGGTGCGGTGGCGGACAGGGACAGCAGCGTGGCGGTGGTGACCAGCAGGGATCGCCTGACGGTCTTCTTGGGTGCGGGCACGGCCCAGAACGTACCTGGCACGGGCAGCGACCTCCCACCTCGCCCCCCACCCCGGCCACGGAACCGAACACCGGAAGGCGATACTGATCTCATGAAGCTCAGCCGCCCGGTCTCCTGGTTCCTGCTCGCCTTCGGGGTGTGGAGCTGGGTCATCTGGGTCACTTTCGTCAAAAACCTGATCAAGGACAGCAGCGGTCTCGCCTTCGACGACGGTCACCCGACCGCGTACTTCTGGGTGCACCTGCTGCTGGCGGTCGTTTCCTTCGTATTGGGGACGGCCATCGGGGTCATCGGGTTGCGCGGACTGCGCGCACTGCGCCGGAAGTCATAGCGGGGGATACGGCAGCGTGGTCATCGTCTTCGTGCTCGTGGCGCTGGTCGTCCTGGCCGTCCTGGCGCTCGGCCACTGGTACGTGTGGCGGCGCCTGGTCCGCGACACGACGCGCGGCCCGGGCCTCGCCCGCCGCGCCGGCACGGCGGTCTTCGTCGCCGGCCCGCTGCTGATGATCACGGCCCTGGTCGCCGAACGCTCCGGCGCCCCCTTCCGGCTCCAGCGCACCCTCGCCTGGCCCGGCTTCCTGTGGATGGCGCTCGCGCTGTACCTGCTGCTGGCGGTGGTGGCGGGAGAGGCGATACGACCGCTGCTGCGACGCCTCCTGGACCGGAGGCCGGGGGTCCAGGGGGCGGAGCCCCCCGGCACGCCCACTGCGGCACCGGAACCGCATCAGGAACCCACCCGCCGCCTCTTCGTCTCCCGCGTCGTCGGCGGAGCCGCTGCCGCCGCCGCAGTAGGGACCGTCGGCTACGGCACCTACGGCGTCCTGCGCGGGCCGCGTGTGAAGCGGGTCACGGTCCCGCTCGCCAAACTGCCGCGCGCCGCGCACGGTTTCCGGATCGCGGTCGTCAGCGACATCCACCTCGGCCCGATCCTGGGCCGGGACTTCGCGCAGAAGGTCGTCGACACCGTCAACGCGACCCAGCCCGACCTGATCGCGGTCGTCGGCGATCTGGTGGACGGCAGCGTCAAGGACCTCGGTCCGGCCACCGCACCCCTCGCCCAGCTCACCGCCCGGCACGGCGCCTACTTCGTCACCGGCAACCACGAGTACTTCTCCGGCGTCGCACAGTGGGTCGCCGAGGTGCGCACGCTGGGCCTGCACCCGCTGGAGAACGCCCGCACCGAGCTGCCGTACTTCGACCTGGCCGGGGTGAACGACCTCCAGGGCGAGAGCGAGGGCCAGGGCCCCGACTTCGAGAAGGCGCTCGGCGACCGGGACCCGGCACGCGCGTGCGTGCTCCTCGCCCACCAGCCGGTGCAGATCCACGAGGCCGTACGGCACGGCGTCGACCTCCAGCTCTCCGGCCACACCCACGGCGGCCAGCTCTGGCCCGGCAACCTGATCGCGGCCGCCGCCAACCCGACCGTGGCCGGTCTCGACCGCTACGGCGACACGCAGCTGTACGTCAGCCGGGGCGCGGGCGCCTGGGGTCCGCCCACGCGCGTGGGCGCGCCGTCGGACGTGACGGTGATCGAGCTGGCCGCAACGCGCGCGTGAACCAGGCCCCAACGGGCGCTTGACGGAAATCGCTTGCAGCCGCTGTGAAGACGCTGTGGAACCCGGCGGAGACAACGCCTCGGTAAGTTCTTTCTCATTCGGTCGGATTGCTCTTCCCCCCGCTGAAACACGTGTGGTTAGGTGAGCCGCGCCACTAGGGGAGTGGCGGAATTTGTGCTGGGCCAGGGGTAGGGCTCTGACAGGCCTGGGGAGGGCACCACCATGCGATCTGTTCGCATGCGCATTCTCGTGACGCTGCTCGTACTCGCCGTCGTGGGAATCGGCGGCTGGCAGTTGCTGCCGTCGCAGGAGGACAAGAACAAGACCATCACGGTCGGCACGACGGACGCCGTCACCTCACTGGACCCGGCCGGCGCCTACGACGCCGGATCCTGGGCCCTGTTCAGCAACGTCTTCCAGACGCTGCTCACCTTCGAACCGGGCGGTGTCGAACCGGTCCCGGACGCGGCGAAGAGCTGCGCCTTCGAGGCCGGCGGACTGACCGCGTACCAGTGCACACTGCGCGGCGACATCAGCTTCCCGAGCGGACGCAGGATGACCGCCGAGGACGTGAAGTACTCCTTCGAGCGCGTCAAGAAGATCAACTCCGAGGTCGGCCCGGCGTCCCTCTTCTCCACGCTCCGCTCGGTGAGCGCCGACAACGCGACGACGGTGACCTTCCACCTGTCGTCCCCGGACGCCACCTTCCCGCTGAAGGTCGCCACCGGCGCCGGTTCGATCGTCGACAAGGACAAGTACCCGGCCGGTGCCCTGCGCACCGACACCGGTGTCGACGGCACCGGCCCGTACACGCTGGCCTCGTACACGAAGGACACCAAGGCCGTCCTGGCGCCGTACCGGAACTACCGGGGCTACCTCGGCGGCACCGGCCGCCCGATCGAGCTGCGTTACTTCGCCGACTCCGAGAAGCTGAACGGCGCGTGGAAGGACAAGCAGGTCGAGGTCGCCACCCGGACGCTGCCGCCGAGCGTGCTCTCCCGGCTGAACCCGAGCGACCCCACGCAGCGTGTCACCGAGTCCGACAGCTCCGAGATCCGCAACCTCTACCTCAACACCCGCGCGAGCTCCCCGCTGCACGATGTGCGCGTGCGCCGCGCCCTGGCCTGGCTGGTCAACCGCGAGCAGCTGGCGGCCACGGTGTACGAGGGCACGGTCGATCCGCTGTACTCGGTGATCCCGACCGGCATCACCGGCCACACCACGTCCTTCTTCGACAGCTACCCGCAGCAGAGCACCAGGAAGGCGCGGGAGCTGCTCACCGAGGCCGGGGTGAGCCTGCCGGTGCGCTTCACCTTCGGGTACGGCAAGGGCCGGGGCGCGGGCGAGGAGGAGGCCGCGGAGCTGAAGAAGCAGCTGGAGGCGGGCGGCCTGTTCAAGGTGGACGTCCAGGGCTACGAGTGGACCGACTTCCAGAAGCGCTGGGCCGCCGGGAAGATGGACGCCTGGGCGGTCGGCTGGGTGGCCGACTATCCCGACCCGGACACCTTCGGCGCACCGCTCGTCGGCACCGGCTCCACCATGAGCACCGGCTACAGCAACAAGGTCGTCGACAACCTCATCCTGGACAGCCAGCAGTACGCCGACCGCTCGCGGGCCGCCGCCGACTTCCGTTCCCTCCAGGCGGACGTGGCGGCCGACGTGCCGCTGATCCCGCTGTGGCAGCGCAAGGAGTACGTGGTCAGCACCGAGGACGTCGGCGGCAGCCAGTACCTCTCGGACGGCACGGGCGTGTTCCGCCTGTGGCGTCTGCAGTGGATCTGATCAGCCCGTCGCGTCGCGCCGCGCCCTGGCCTTCGGGTCCGGCAGTGCCTTCGTCATCCCCGGCAGGAAGTCCGTGAACAGTTCGTGGACGTCGAGCACCAGGGGGCGCAGCACCCGGAAGCGGGCCAGGGCGACCCCGCGGGCGGTCAGCCGTGCCCCCCGACGAGCCAACCGGTAGCTGCGCTCGTACGCCTCAGTGCGGTCGAACACCCAGTACAGGACGAGGCCCATCTGGGAGAGCCACATCAGCTCCGGGAGGATGTCCCTCAGTTCGGGTGGCACCTTGGACTTGGAGCCGGCCAGTACCTCGCGGTGGACGCTGATGGCCTGCTCGCGGGCGTGCTCGCTCTCCGGTGAGAAGGGGCTGAGCGGGCTGTCCGGGTCGGCGGCGTTCTTGAAGAACTGGACGGCGAACTCGTGGTACGGCCGGGCGATGTCCAGCCATGCCGTCAGCACGCCCGCGAGGCGCGCCTCCAGGTCGGTCTCCCGGTCCAGGATCCCCCGGACCGCCACCTGGTGCTCGGCGGCGATCCGGTCGTAGAAGCCCTGGATCAGGTGCTCCTTGCCCGCGAAGTAGTAATAGGCGTTGCCGACGGAGACCCCGGCCTCCTTGGCGATGGCCCGCATGGTCGTCTTGTCGTAGCCGTGCTCCTGGAACAACCGCATCGCGGTCTCCAGGATCAGCGCGCGGGTCTGCTCGGACTTGGTCTGGGGGCCGGCCTCGGGGCCGTCGTTCTTCGCGGGCACGACAGGAGCCTAACCAGTGGCGCAGGCACCGCCGGAGCAGGACGGCGGGTTGTACGTCCAGCCCGTGCTCGGGCGGTATTCCCAGCCGTCCGCGCGGGGGTACGACTGCCCGCCCCACTGCCCGTTCCGCCCCTGCGCACCCCGCCACTTCGCGGCCGCCAGCACCGCGCCCCGGGCCAGCTTCGCCCCGGCCGGAGTGCTCAGCCTGTGGGCCAGCGGCCGGTGTTCGCGCAGGGCCCACAGGACGACGATCCAGGCCCGCGAGCCCTGGTAGACCTGGCCGGAGTCGCCGATCACGGTGACCTCGTCCAGGGTGGCGCCGTGATCGAGCCCCGGAAAGCGCCTGCGTGCCTCGGCCGACCCGGCCGGGACCAGCTCCAGCGGCACCAGCTGCGCCTGTCGTACGAGCCAGCCGCGCAGATGCGTGCACAGGCCGCACTCGGCGTCGTACAGGACGGTGAGTCCGCGGACCGGAGCGCCTGCCGCGCCCCGGTCCTGACCGGCGGTCACGGTGGTCACGCCCCGACCGTCGGCGCAGCCCAGCCCTGCGGGGCCACGGGCGGCTGCTGCTCGCGCTCCATGAGCCCGCGCCGCCGGATCTTGTTGAGCACGTACACGTTGCCCAGGTGCATCGCGCCGAGCACCAGCAGCACCACGCCGAGCTTGACCGACAGGACCTCGAAGATCGCCCGGGTGTCGCCGACGTCGCTGTTGTCGGTCAGGAACAGGGCCACGAAGCCGAGGTTGACGAGGTAGAACCCGACCACCAGGAGGTGGTTGACGGCGTCGGCGAGCTTGTCGTTGCCGTGCAGCACATCGGCGAGGAAGACCCGGCCGTTGCGGCTGAGCGTGCGGGCGACCCACACGGTCAGCGCGATGCTGACGACCAGGTAGATGACGTAGGCGATGACAATGCGGTCCATGCGCCCCACCCCTTCTTGAACGCGTTCAAAACGCTGACAGGGATGACTGTAGCCCTGCTTTTGAACGTGTTCAACTCAATGGAGGAGGGGGCTGGTGAGGCCTTCGTCTCAGCTTCTGCGGCCCAACTCCCGCCGCTTGGTGTAGTCGGTGAGGCCGAAGACGTTGCCCCAGGGGTCCGCGAACTCCACGGTCCAGCCGGTGGCCACCTGGAACACCTCGTCCAGCGGCTCGATCCCGGCGTCCGCCAGCCTCCGCGCGGCCACCCGCGCGTCCGGCACCTCCAGCCAGAGGCGCGGCGCCAGCCAGAGCGGCGGCCGCTCTACCAGCGCCTCCTCGGCGCGCAGCAGGATGCCGGGCGTCTCCCCGCCGACCTTCAGCAGCGCGATCCCGGCCTCGTCGAACCGGAACCCCACGGTGAACCCTGCCTGTTCGTAGAAGGCGATCGCCTCGTCGAGGTCGCCGACGGACAGCAGTACGTTGTCGAAACCGAGTAGCTCGTACGACTCTTCGTCTGACATGTCGTCACATTAGTGGCCAAGCCGGACAAGATGCGAGGAGCCCCACCGAAGCGGATTCGGCGGGACTCCTCAGGAAGAGCTGGAAACCTGCCCGTTCCCGGCCCGGGAGACGCAGAGCCCCAGAGGGGCTCACGGGCGGCGAGGGCGGCCCGCTGCGAGGATGGCGGCCACGTCCAGGGTGACCTTGGCGCCGATGGAGTCGGGGAGGGTGACGATCTCGCCGGGGGCGTGGACGCGATGGCTGTCGTAGTCGTCCTCTGCGGGGTTGGTGAGGACGTGAACGCGCTGATGCTTGCGGTCGATGATCACGTACACCGGCACGTCGGCGTCGGCGTATGCGGCGGTCTTGATCTGCAGATCGGACTTCCAGTTGTTGGAGGTCACTTCGAGAACGAGACGGAAGACCGCGGGGTCGTAGCAGTTGCGCTCGATGTGGTGGTCGTCGATGTCAGCGTCGACGACACACAGGTCGGGGGTCGCGAAGCCCCCTGGTCCGCCGGGGAGCCAGATGCTGATGTTCTGACCGACCTTGGTCTCGGCACCGTGGAGGCCGGCCGTGACGAACGGGATGGTGAGGTCGGTCAAGATGAAGGAATGGGGAGCGTCCGGGGACGGGGTCACGAGGATCTGGCCTCCGATGATCTCGACGCGGTAGCCCGGATGATGCTCCATGATCTCGTCGGCCACGTCCCACAATGACGGCTCGTCGTTGTGCGGCTGCTCGACAGCTTCTGTGGACATCAGATGCCTCCTGTGGGCTGGTGCCGAGGGAATCATCGTAGGCGCGATGTGCCAGGCGTGTCCTGTACGAACCGGTTCACCCGATCGTGTCCCAGACATATGCCTGGGGCCCCGATTCCCGGTGCGAAACCGGGAAGCGGGGCCCACAGCCACGTACAGGTAGGGACCTCAGAAGCGGCGCGTGATCAGCGCCTTCTTCACCTCGGCGATCGCCTTCGTGACCTCGATACCGCGCGGGCAGGCGTCCGTGCAGTTGAAGGTCGTGCGGCAGCGCCACACGCCGTCCTTGTCGTTGAGGATCTCCAGGCGCTGCTCGCCCGCCTCGTCACGGCTGTCGAAGATGAAGCGGTGCGCGTTGACGATGGCGGCCGGGCCGAAGTACTGGCCGTCGTTCCAGAAGACCGGGCACGAGGACGTGCACGCGGCGCAGAGGATGCACTTCGTCGTGTCGTCGAAGCGCTCGCGGTCCTCGGCGGACTGCAGACGCTCACGCGTCGGCTCGTTCGTGTCCTTCGTGATCAGGAACGGCATGACGTCCCGGTACGCCTGGAAGAACGGCTCCATGTCCACGACCAGGTCCTTGAGGACCGTCAGGCCCTTGATGGGCTCGATCGTGATCGGCTTCTCGGGGTTGATGTCCTTGATCAGCGTCTTGCACGCCAGGCGGTTCTTGCCGTTGATCCGCATGGCGTCGGAGCCGCAGATGCCGTGCGCGCAGGAACGGCGGAAGGTCAGCGTGCCGTCGACGTCCCACTTGATCTTGTGGAGACCGTCGAGGACACGCTCCTTCGGGTCGATCTCCAGCTGGAAGTCTTCCCAGGTCGCCTCGGCCGAGACCTCCGGGTTGAACCGGCGGACCCGGAAGGTGACCGTGATGTACGGGGAGGCCGCGGACTCCGCCTCGACCTTGTCCAGAACAGGGGTAGCCATCAGTACTTACGCTCCATCGGCTGGTAGCGGGTCTGGACGACCGGCTTGTAGTCGAGACGGACGGTTTCCGAGCCGTCGGCGCCGACCTCGCGGTACGCCATCGTGTGGCGCATGAAGTTGACGTCGTCGCGGTTCGGGTAGTCCTCGCGGTAGTGACCGCCGCGGGACTCCTTGCGGGCCAGCGCCGACACCGCCATGACCTCGGCCAGGTCCAGCAGGTTGCCCAGCTCGATGGCCTCCAGCAGGTCGGTGTTGAACCGCTTGCCCTTGTCCTGGATCGCCACGTTCTTGTAGCGCTCGCGCAGCTCGGCGATCTTCTCGACCGCCGTCTTGATCGTCTGCTCGGTGCGGAACACCATGACGTTGGCGTCCATGGTCTCCTGCAGCTCGCGACGGATCGTCGCCACCCGCTCGTTGCCGGTGGAGTTGCGCAGCCGCTCGATCTGCTCGACGACGAACGCCTCCGGGTTCTCCGGCAGCTCGACGAAGTCGGCCGTGTGGGAGTACTCGGCGGCGGCGATGCCCGCACGGCGGCCGAACACGTTGATGTCCAGCAGCGAGTTGGTGCCGAGGCGGTTGGCGCCGTGCACCGAGACACAGGCGACCTCGCCGGCCGCGTACAGACCCGGGACCACCGTGGTGTTGTCCGCCAGGACCTCACCCTCGACGTTGGTCGGGATGCCGCCCATCGCGTAGTGCGCGGTCGGCTGGATCGGGATCGGGTCCGTGTACGGCTCGATACCGAGGTACGTCCGCGCGAACTCGGTGATGTCCGGGAGCTTGGCGTCCAGCTGCTCCGGCGGAAGGTGCGTCAGGTCCAGGTAGACGTGGTCGCCCTCGGGACCGCAGCCGCGGCCCTCGCGGATCTCCGTGTAGATGGAGCGGGAGACGACGTCACGGGACGCGAGGTCCTTCATGACCGGCGCGTACTTCTCCATGAAGCGCTCGCCGTCCTTGTTGCGGAGGATGCCGCCCTCACCACGGGCGCCCTCCGTCAGCAGGATGCCCATGCGCCAGATGCCGGTCGGGTGGAACTGGAAGAACTCCATGTCCTCCAGCGGCAGACCGCGGCGGTAGACGGCGGCCTGGCCGTCACCGGTCAGGGTGTGCGCGTTGGAGGTCACCTTGAAGAACTTGCCGGTGCCGCCGGAGGCGTAGATGACCGCCTTCGCCTGGAAGACGTGGATCTCACCGGTCGCCAGCTCGTACGCCACGACACCGGCCGACTTCTTGACGCCGTCGACCTCGGTGATCAGCTGGTCCAGGACGTAGAACTCGTTGAAGAACTCCACGCCCTCCTTGACGCAGTTCTGGTACAGCGTCTGGAGGATCATGTGGCCGGTGCGGTCGGCCGCGTAGCAGGAGCGGCGGACGGGCGCCTCACCGTGGTTACGGCTGTGACCGCCGAAGCGGCGCTGGTCGATGGTGCCGTTCGGGGTCCGGTTGAACGGCAGGCCCATCTTCTCCAGGTCGAGGACGGCGTCGATGGCCTCCTTCGCCAGGATCTCGGCGGCGTCCTGGTCGACCAGGTAGTCACCGCCCTTGACCGTGTCGAAGGTGTGCCACTCCCAGTTGTCCTCCTCCACGTTGGCGAGCGCGGCGGCCATACCGCCCTGCGCGGCGCCCGTGTGGGAGCGGGTGGGGTAGAGCTTGGTCAGGACCGCGGTGCGGCTGCGCTTCGTCGACTCGATGGCCGCGCGCATGCCCGCGCCGCCGGCGCCGACGATGACGGTGTCGTACTTGTGGATCTTCATGTTTCTCGCAGCCCCGTGCCTAGCGGATGTTCGGGTCGAAGGTGAAGATCACCAGCGTGCCCAGCAGGATGGTGAACACCGTGGCCGTGTAGAGCAGGCCCTTCAGCCACAGCCGGGTGTTCGCGCGCTCCGCGTAGTCGTTGATGACCGTGCGCAGGCCGTTGGCGCCGTGCAGCATCGCAAGCCACAGCATCAGCAGGTCCCAGACCTGCCAGAACGGGGACGCCCAGCGGCCGGCCACGAAGGCGAAGCCGATCTTGGAGACGCCGCCGTCCAGCACCAGCTGGATCAGCAGGTGGCCGAGGACGAGGACGACCAGCACGACGCCGGACAGGCGCATGAACAGCCAGGCCGCCATCTCGAAGTTGCCCCGGGTCGACTTCGGGGTCTTCTTGGTGCGCTTGCGCGGAGGCTCGATGAGCGGGGCCGGGTTGTCGACCGTGTAGAGGGGGGCGCCCTCGACGGGGCCGACTCCGGACGCGGTGGTTTCAGTCGTGGACATGGGCGTCAGCTCCCGAACAGAACACGAGCGGCGTGGCCGAGGACGGGGTAGAGCGCCCCGGCCATCAGGACGACCCAGATGCCGACGACGGTCCAGAGCATCTGCTTCTGGTAGCGCGGGCCCTTCGACCAGAAGTCGACGGCGATGACGCGCAGGCCGTTGAGCGCGTGGAAGAGGATGGCGGCGACGAGGCCGTACTCCAGCAGCGCGACGATCGGCGTCTTGTACGTGGCTACGACCTTGTCGTAGTCCTCGGGGGAGACACGGACGAGTGCGGTGTCCAGCACGTGAACGAACAGGAAGAAGAAAATGAGGACGCCGGTGACTCGGTGAGCCACCCAGGACCACATTCCTTCCCGGCCGCGGTACAGCGTTCCAGCCGGCACGGAAGAACCCTCCGGGAGCGGGGACTAGGGCCGCGCCGGCTTCGGTGTCGGTCGGGCCCGGCCGGGTACGGTCCACCGGCCCCCAGCATCGTATCCATGCGGTGCGCTGCCGCTTACGGGGGGCCTGCCTGTGTGATCAAATTGGCACGCGGTTGGGCTAGCCGTGCGGCATCCGGGGTGGTGTGTGCGGTTATGTGCCGTGTGCGGGTGTGTTGTGGCCGGCCGCTCCCCCCGGCGAAGCCGCTGGTAGATGCAGGCCCGCGCCCCGCAGGGACGTGGCCAGTCTGCTTCTTGCCAGGCGCCGTAGTTCCTCCGCCGCTATCACCCGCTCCTCCTCCGGATCGTTTGTCAATCGTGATCGGATGCCTTCGAGGATGCGGTCGATGGCCTCGTCCGGGTGTACATCCCCCAGATAGATGACGAACGCATGCCCGAATCGGGCTTCGTAGGCGGCGTGTGCCGCGCCCAGGGCCATGTGGGCTGCCGAGTACGTGCCTTCGGGCAGCTCCGGAAGTGACTCGCCCGCCAGGGCCTCCGACAGATCCCCCGGGGACAGGTCGTACGCCGCCTCGTCCGCTGCCGCCAGGAGGGAGTCCAGGTCGGGGTAGGGGCGGTGGGCCGTGATGCGGAGGGACCAGCGCCGGCTGCGGAGGCAGTGGAGGAGCAGGACGCCGGCCTCGTCGGCGGGGGCCGCGTTGAAGGCGTCCAGTGGTGCGGGGAGGTACGGGAGACGATGCGCAGGCAGCGTGGGTCCTCGCGTCACATGTGGTGTGGCAGGGGATCTGGTGAAAGGTGTGTCATCACGTTATCGAGAGTGGTCACTGTGTGTCCGAGGGATGCCCGAATTTCACTCGAACGGGAGAGTTTCGGAACGTGTCGATGACGAATGATCCGCCGATCGGTCGTACGTTGTTTGAGTGAGCCAGCACAGGCGCCGGGCTTCGGCGCAGCAGGTCAGACGGAAGCAGGCGGTCGTGGCCGCCGCGTTCGTGGGCACCGTCGCGCTCGGTGTGGGCGTCGGCGTATGGGCCTCGGCGGACGGCGGCGAGAAACCGGCCGGAGGGGTGGCACCGGCGTCGTCGGAGCGTGGCTCCACGGCCGCGAGCGGGCGTGTCGCCGCGCCGAGCAGCCCGTCGCCCAGCCGGTCCTATCCGCTCTCCCAGGCGCCGCGCACGATCCCCGCGGTGCGTTCGCACACCGCGGCGCGTGGCCCCGGCTGGCGGCCGCAGCGCGGCGGGCGGGTGGTGGTGAGCGATGCGCGGCTGGCCGACGAGGGGCGGCTGATAGCGAGCGAGCTGGGGCTGGCGTACGCGGGGGAGAAGGGCGACCGGCGGGCGGGTGACGTCCGGCTGGCGCTCGGGGGCAAGGGCGGGAACCCGGAGTCGTACACCATGACCGTCCGCGGCGGGCGGGTCGACATCAGCGGGCCGGGCGAGGCGGGCGTCTTCTACGGCAGCCGCACCCTGAAGCAGGAGGTCCACGGCGGCGGTACGGCCCCCGAGGGCGTCGTACGGGACGAGCCCGCGAAGCCGGTGCGCGGCTTCATGCTCGACATCGCGCGCAAGCCGTTCACCGCGTCCTGGATCGAGGACCGGATACGGGAACTGGGCGACCTGAAGTTCAACGAGCTGGGGCTGCACTTCTCCGACGACCAGGGCTTCCGGATCGAGTCCAGCAGCCATCCCGAGATCGTCTCCCGGGACCATCTGACCAAGGCGCAGGTCAAGCAGATCGTCGACCTGGCGGCCGCCCGGCACATCACCGTGGTCCCCGAGATCGACTCGCCCGGGCATCTGGGCGCGGTCATCGCCGCCCACCCCGACCTGCAGCTGCGCAATGTGAACGGGGTCGCGACGCGGGGCGCGATCGACATCTCCAAGGACGCCTCCGCGAAGATCGTCGACGACCTGCTCAACGAGTACGCCGGCCTCTTCACCGGCAACCAGTGGCACCTCGGCGGCGACGAGTACCAGGCGCTGACCGTGGCGAACCCGCAGGCCTCCTTCCCGCAGCTGGCGGCCGCCGCCCGGCAGAAGTTCGGCTCCGGCGCCACCGTCGCCGACCTCGCCACCGGCTGGCTGAACGACCGGGCCGCCACCGTGCGCGCCCACGACCGGGCCATGCGGGCCTGGAACGACGGCTTCTTCCGCAACACCTCGGTGCAGCCCGCCAAGGACCTCCAGGTCGCCTACTGGACCGGCAAGGAGATCGGAGCCCGGACGCCGGTGCAGTACCTGAGCGCGGGCCGCAAGGTGCTCAACTACAACGACGAGTTCCTCTACTACGTCCTGGGGCAGCCGCAGACCTTCGTCTACCCGACCGGCCGGCGGATCTACGAGCAGTGGAACCCGCGGGTGCTGCGCGGCACGACCGCCGTGCCGGCGAGCTACGACGGGCAGATACTGGGCGGGTCGTTCGCGGTGTGGTGCGACCTCGCCAACTCCCAGACGCAGGCCCAGGTCGCCGCCGGCATCCGGATGCCGCTGCGGGCCACCGTGCAGAAACTGTGGGACCCGGGCGCGCCCGCGCTGTCCTGGGCGCAGTTCAAGCAGCTGGCGGGCCGGCTGGGCTGACCGTTCGAGTGGACATGACAGGTCGGTGAACCGTATCTTCCGCGTGCACACCGCACCTGAGGGACCTGGGGGGAATCACCGTGAGCAACTACGCCCCGAGCACCGACGCGAAGGGCGCCCGGCTGCGTTCGCCGGTCGGGCTGGGCAAGGCCACCGCCGTGCTGCTCGGACTGGTTGTTCTGACCGACCTGTCGGCCGTCGTGGCCGGCTTCCACGTGTACCGCGTGGAGGACGACCTCTTGCACAAGGGCCTCTCCGGGCGCGTCGACCAGGCGGACACCCTGTACACGGCGGCGGGCACCGCGCAGACCCTGGCCTGGCTGGTCTGCGAAGTCGTGTTCCTGGTCTGGTTCTGGCGGGTGCGGGTGAACGCCGAGGTGTTCAGCCCGGACGGGCACAGCAGGGCGCGCGCATGGACCCTCGCCGGCTGGGTGGTGCCCCTCGCGAACTTCTACATCCCGCGCCGGATCGCCCTGGACGTCTGGGACGCCAGCCACCCCGCCGGCGGGCGTGCGCGGCACGGGCTGATCAACGCCTGGTGGGCGTGCTGGCTGGTCACCACCCTCGGCCGGCTCGTGGCGAACGAGTACGACGCGGCGCGCACCGCCTCGGCGATCCGGGATGCCGCGCTGCACGTCATGGTCGCGGACGGCGTCGACATCCTGGCCGCCGTGGTCGCCCTCCTGCTCGTGCTGCGACTGACCCGCATGCAGCACGAGAAGGCCCTCGCGGGCCCCGTCTTCGTCCCGGCCCTTGGCTGAAAACCATCTGCTGTGACACTCTCTCGCCGTCGCACGCAGTAAGGGGAAGTGCGGGCTCCGTAAAGGCGGCGCCCTGGCGAGGGAGGCTTTCATGAGCCTGATGGAACTGATCACTCAGGCCGACGAACGCGGACTGGCCGCCAGTGGGCTGGCTTGTTTGGATCGGTGCGTGCCACTGCTGGGCGGGGACGACGAGGTGCTGCGCCCGCTGTGGGCGAACATCGCCGACGGCTCCGAGTGGGGCGGGAACCTGGAGAAGGCACGCGGCGCGCTCGGTCCGGCCCAGGCCGGCGAGGACGAGGCCGAGCTGCTCGCCCACCGCATGCTGGACGCGGCGCCGGCCGAGCGCACCGGCGAGGCGATACGGGCCTGGGCCGACGCCTGCTCCGTCGCCTCCCTGCGCATCCACCGGCTCCTCGACCCCGCCGCGGACGTCACCTCGTCGACCGACGGCGCGGAAGCCGGGCGCGCGGGCGGCACCGAGGACATGTCCCCGCTCGTCGCCGCAGAGCTGCGGCGCCAGGTCGTCGTCCTGGAACTCCTCGCCGAGCACGGCAAGCACGGCCTGCGCCGCGCCCTGGACGTCTCGGTCGAGGGCCGCCGGGTGCTGCAGGCGGTCGTGTCCCGCCGGGCCCGCGTCCGCGGCTGACCGCAGTCAGCCCGCCGACCGGACTTCAAACCTCACTTCTGGGCGAGTCCTGTGCCCGTCGTGGGGTGGCGGTGGGGCGGTCCTGCACCGGTTGCGGAAACGTTCCGGATCCGCGTGACGGATGCCCGGCCGCGCCCGCTCTTCCCTATGTGACAGCCCAGTACGTGACAGCACAGCAGGAGACCAGGCCGCACGCCGCGGCGAAGCCCGTGCGGTGGGCGGCGGACGCGGTGGCGACCATGCGCGAGGGCGCGCGGGTGCGGCTCGACTACTCGGCGCAGAGCCTGTGGCGGGTCGACCGGATGATCGAGGAGATACGGCGCGAGGGAGCGCCGTACGAGGCGGTCGAGAACGTGCTGCGCGGCTTCGGCGCCTACGCCGGCGAGGTCGTCGTCCGCCAGACCGGCGCCGAGTGGTGGGCGAGCGGCTCAGACCACTGGATCCGGACGCCCGACGGCCGCCTCTGGGACCCCATGGCCGAGGCCCGCCGCTGCTTCACCGGCAACGGCTCGCTGCGCCTGCTGTGCCGGGACGCGACCGCCGCCGGCTGACCGCCCGGCCGGGCTCCTTCGACCGGGCGGGGCAGCACGGCGTGTCCCGGACCGGTGCCTGGGGAAGAGGCGTGCGGCACGTCAGGCGGAACCGCGCTGCCGGGCGGGCCGGTCGAGGTGCCGCTACGGCTGTGGGCGGACAGGAAGACGGCGCTGAGAACCACGGCGGTGGCGAGCGCGAGCCTGCCCGTGTTCCGGCGCAGGGAACTCACCCCGCGGCCCCCGAGGGCGCCGGCGTCGCCGAGGCCGGCTCGGCCTGGCAGGTGGCGCGCCCGAACCTGCCGTACGCGGACGCCGTCTGGACGTGCCGGCCGCGCACCGCGAGCGAGCAGCTGGCCTGTCCGCCCTTCTCGCCGAGCGTGATCGAGACCAGCGGCGGCTTGCCGAGCGGCACGTCCACGGTCTTCTTCCAGGGCAGTGCGACGGCACGGTCGACGGTGGCGGTCCCGGCCTCGCTGCGGCCCTGGTAGGCGATGTCGGCGGTGCCCTTCCCGGTGACCTCGTAGGTCACGGGGGCGGTCGGGACGCGGGGCCGGGCCGACGTGTCGGCGCTGCCGAGCACGCCGTGGAGGACGAGCGCGCTGCAGGCGGCCAGCAGGGCGCCGCCGATGAGGAGGCCGGTGCGGTCCGGGCGCAGGGCGCGCGCCGGGGCCTCGGTCCCGGAATTCCCGCCGGGCTCCCCGGAACCGGCCGTGCCCGCTGCCATTTCCTGTTGTTCAGCGCCCATGAAAAGTCCCTTGTGAATCGGCCCCTCGGAATTCGCGTGCGTGCGCCGGAATTCCCGGATCCGGGCTCTTATACATGACGGCGGACAACGTTCGCCAGCGCATGGACAAACCGGACGCCGATTTCCCGTGATGGGTGAACTGTCATGATCTGCGAGCTCGATTGACACGCCGTGACCTGCGTGATTACAACCGCGGCGCCGCTACGTGCGGCCTGCCTCTTCTCGGGCGGGCCGGACGTCGCCGGTCGATGTTTACGACGTACGAGCAAGAGGAAAGGGTTGCTTTGAAACCCAGATTGGGCAGGCTTATAGCATGCCTTGTGGTGTCCGCGGTGACGAGTACCGCGCTGCCACAGGTCGCCTATGCGGCGTCCGATACGGACGGCGGTGACGGAAAGGGAGTAGTCGATACCGTCAAGGGCTGGCTGGGCGTCGACGACGATCACCCGCTCGCCGAGCCGCCGTCCCACGACGAACTGGACGTGGCCGACCGGCAGAAGCTGCCGAAGGGCAAGAACGCTCCGAAGGCGAAGCGGGTCAAGGAGCTGACGAGCCGCCGCACCTCGACCGCGCGGTTCTGGCAGCTGTCCGACGGCCAGGTACAGGCGGAGCTGTCGGCCGTGCCGACCTCGTACCGCTCGGGCTCCGGCAGGAAGGCGGACTGGAAGCCGATCGACACCTCCGTCCACGCGACGGACGCGAAGGGCTTCGACTTCGCCAACACGACGAACGAGGGCCGCAGCTGGTTCGGTTCGGACGCGGACCACCTGGTGCGCTTCCGGTCCCCGGACGGCCGTTCGGTGACGCTGGGCCTGGAGGGCGCGGACGGTGCCCTGAAGCCGGTCGCCAAGGGCTCGACGGTCACGTACAAGGACGCCGTGCACGGCGCGGACCTGGAGTACGGCGTCGGTCCCGGCCGGGTGAAGGAGAACATCACCCTCGCCGAACGCCCGTCCGGACCGCTGAAGTTCACCTTCACTCTGGACACCGACGGTCTGGTGCCGCGGGCCCGCAAGGACGGTTCGATCGCGCTGTACGGCGCGCTGCCGAACACCCCGGTGATGGTGATCCCGGCGCCGTTCATGACGGACGCGAAGAAGGCGGACCGGTCCGTCTTCGGCAAGACCTACAGCACGAAGGTCACGCAGAAGCTCACGAAGGACGGCACGTCCTGGAAGCTGACCGTGACCCCGGACACGAAGTGGCTGGCGTCCAAGGACCGCCAGTACCCCGTGGTGATCGACCCGACGATCACGATCGCGCCGTCGCCGACGGACTCGCAGGACACGATGGTCCTGCAGGAGGCGCCGACGACCAACTACAACACCAGCTGGAAGCTGTCGGTCGGCCGCACGGCCACCGGCACGGCCCGCTCCCTGATCAAGTTCCCGCTGAACGAGATCCCCTCGGGCACGAAGATCGACTCGGCGCGTCTGGAGATGTACTTCGACAACGCGCACGACGGCGGCGGCACGAAGGTGCCGGTCGAGGTGCACCGGGCGACGGGAGCCTGGGACGAGACGACGGCGAACTGGAACAACACCAGTGCGCTGGCGGGTGAGCTGTCCGGTACCAGCTACACGGTGGACGACGGCGACGCGGGCACCACGGCGGCCACCGGCTCCTGGCCGCTGACCACGTCCTCCCTCGCGCAGTACGGCATCGGCGGCGACTACCGCTACAACAAGGACACGGTCGCCGGCGACACCTACACCTGGCAGCCCGACATCAAGGACGCGGGCACCTACCAGGTCGACGTGCACTACGTCGCCGCCACCGACCGTGCCACCAACGCCCCGTACACGGTCACGTCGAAGACCGGCTCCACCACCTACACGGTGAACCAGCAGTCCGGCACGAACGGTGTCTGGGCCCCGCTGGCGGGCGGCGCGCAGATCGACTTCGCCGCCGGTACGGCGGGCAAGGTCGTCCTCGGTGACGGTCCGGCCTCCGCGACCACGTCGGTGATCGCGGACGCGGTCCGCTTCACCAACCCGGCGATGATCAACAAGGACATCGGCGAGTACAGCCAGTGGCACAAGTTCCCGGTGACCGACACCGTGCAGCAGTGGCTGGACGGCACCTCGGTCAACAACGGGTTCGTGCTGAAGGCGGCGGACGAGTCGACGGCCGGTCCGATGGGCGGTCCGCGCTACGAGGCCGGCGACGGCGACTACGGCGGCGAGACCTCCACGATCCCGCGGCTGACGGTGACGTACGGCAAGGTCGGCACCACGCTGAACTCGCCCACCGTGGTCCACGGCACGGGCCCGGAGCTGTCCTGGAAGGCGTACTCGAACACCACCGGTGACCCGAGCAACGACATCGTCGAGTACCAGCTGCACCGCTCCACGCAGCAGGCGTTCACGCCGTCCGCGGCCACGCTCGTCGCCCCGATCGACAAGTCGGCGACGGCGTACACGGACACCACCGCGACCCCGACGCCGGACTCCTCCTCGGTGGAGATCGGGCGGTCGTACTACTACCAGCTCGCGGTGAAGACGAAGGGCGGCCAGCTCCTCGGCTCCCCGACCCGCGTCGTCGGCGTCCCCAAGGCGGGCCGCACGATGCAACTCGTCCAGGGCACCGCGGCGAGCGTCACGGACACCACCCTGTCCTCCGCGACGCCGACCACCAACCTGGACACCATCAGCCGGGACGGCGTGGGCCAGAAGTGGCTGAGCGTGGGCAACAACACGCCCACGAACGCCACCGAGAAGACCCGCGCGGTCATGAAGTTCCCGACCACCGCGATCCCCACCACCGCCACGGTGCTGGAGTCGCGGCTGTTCCTGTGGGGCGCGGAGACCACCACCAAGACCAACGGTGCGATCTACGAACTCCACGGCCTGAACAAGGACTTCACCGAGACCCAGGCCACCTGGAACAACGCCGCGACCGGCACGGCCTGGACGACCGCGGGCGGTGACTACTCGGCCACCGTCTCCGACACGGTCGCAACGGTCTCGGACGTCGGCCGCCACTGGTGGGACGCGACCTCCCTCACCCAGGGCTGGACCCGCACCCCGTCCTCCAACCACGGCGCCCTGATCAAGCTGAAGGACGAGACCTCCACGGGTCCGCAGGAGCAGACCATGTTCCTGGCCTCGGAGGCCGCCGACCAGCAGATCGGCCCGCTGCTGCGCGTCATCTACGTCGACTCCACGACGGACGACACGTACTACGCGCCGCAGACCCCGGCCCGTATGACCCCCAACTCGGCCTACACGGTGGACTTCACGGTCACCAACACCACGTCGAGCGCGTGGGCGAGCGGTGAGCGGGTGCTGTCGTACACCTGGAAGCTGCCCGACGGCACGGACGTGACCAACGGCGGCAACCAGCTCTCCACGGCCATCCCAGCGCTCAGCCCCGGCCAGTCGGCGACCATCCAGGCGCAGGTCAAGACGCCGGTCAACTCCGACTCGGGCAGCAAGCGCACCAAGTACACGCTCGGCTGGGACGTCAAGAAGGTCTCCGACGGCAGCTGGCTGTCCGCTGGCACCGGCGGCATCCCGACGCTGAAGCAGGACGTGGCCGTCGAGGACCCGACGTCGAATGCGCTGGGCCTGGAGAAGTTCTACTCCTACACCGGCAAGAACACGGGCGCCGGCTCGACGGTGATGAACAACACGGCCTCCGGCAACACGGTGTGGTCGTACAACGCGTTCACCAACCCCGGCCGGGGTCTGACGACGTTCGCGCGGTTCGCGTACAACTCGCAGGACACCGACAACACCACCGGTGGTGCGGGTGCGGGCTGGTCGGCGCAGTTGGGCGGGCCGATCCGGCTCGGTGCGCAGCTGGACTTCCACCCCAACCCGGTGCAGAACGCCTCCGAGATCCGGCTGCCGGACGGTGACGGCACCACGCACACCTTCACCAAGCAGGCCGACGGCACCTGGAAGGCCCCCGCGGGCGTCCACTACCGCATCACGATGAAGGCGGGCCTGGACTGCACCCCGACGAAGGACCCGGTCCCGGACGCGTGGACGCTGCTGCGCCCGGACGGCACCCGCTTCCTCTTCGGCTGCGACGGCTACCTGACGTCTGTCGTGGACAAGAACGGCAACACGCAGACCTACACCTATGAGCAGCACAAGACGCAGGGCAAGGCGGCGAAGTTCCTCGCCTACGTCACCGACCCGGCGGGCCGGCAGTCCCTGACGATCGACTACTACAAGAGGGGCGACGCGTCCTACGACTACATCGACGGCACGGGCGCCAAGGTCACGGGCACGAGCCTGACCGACCCGGACATCTACGACCACGTGAAGTCCATCACGGACATCTCGGGCCGCAAGGTCTCCCTCTTCTACACGGTGCAGGGCCTGCTCGGTCAGTTCACCGACGGCGACGGCTCCGCCCAGCCGAAGAACTTCAAGTTCACCTACGACGCCATCCAGGGCAACAAGAACGTCAAGCTGGTCACGGCCACCGACCCGCGCGGCCATGACACCAAGCTGGCGTACTACGCGCCCCAGACGGGTGACGACCCGAAGTACCACTGGTGGACGAAGACCATCACCGACCGTCTCGGCGGTGACATCGGCTTCGCCTACGCCGCCGACACCGTGAACACCAACTTCACCGACACCACGGTCACGGACGCCGAGTCGCACGCCACGAAGTACGTCACCGACGACTTCTTCCGTCCCGTCCAGACGACGAACGCCAAGTCCCAGACGTCGAAGATGTCATGGGACGCGGACAACAACGTCACGTACATGGAGGAGGACAACGGCGCCAAGACCGCGTACTGCTACGACCAGAAGACCGGCTACCCGCTCTGGCAGCGTGACGCGGAGAACAACAAGGCGGGCGTGCCGGACCAGACGGCGACCTGTGTCACCGACGCCACCAAGTGGCCGGCGAACGCGTCGAAGTACGAGTACCAGACGCGCGCGGACGGTTACTCGGCGGACCTGTTCCGCAAGACGTCGCCGGAGGGCCGCGCCTGGCAGTTCGGCTACGACTCGTTCGGGAACATGAAGACGGTCACGGACCCGAAGGGTGTCGCGACGACGTCGGTGCCCGACGACTACACGACGAAGTACGACTACGACGGCTACGGGCAGTTGACCAAGGCCACCGACGCCAACGGCAATGCCACCGTCAACTCCGACTTCGACGCCGTCGGCTACCCCAAGACGATCACCGACGCGGAGAGCCACGCCACCACGTTCGTCTACGACGAGCGCGGTCAGGTCACCTCGGTGACCGACGCGCTGGGTACCACCACCACCCAGACCTACGACACCTTCAAGCGTCCGCTGGTCAACAAGCTGCCCAAGGAGCAGGACAAGGGGGTGTTCATCACCACTCCGGCTCCGGTGTACGACGCCAACGACAACGTCACCAGCAGCACCGCCGCGGACGGCGTGGTGTCCACCGCGGTCTATGACTCCGCGGACCAGGTGACCGAGACGACCGGCCCGGACAACAACCTGAGCGGTCGCACGACGCGCTACACCTACGACAAGGTCGGCAACCTCAAGACCACGACCGAGCCCAAGGGTGTGGCGACGACCTCCGTCCCGGACGACTACGTCACCACCAACAACTACAACGAGATCTACCAGCTCATGTCGGTGGTGAACGCCACCGGCGACAAGGTCTCCTACGAGTACGACAACGTCGGCAACGCGGTCACGGTCATCGACCCGAAGAAGAACGCCACCGCCGACACCACCGACTACACCAGCAAGTCCGCCTACGACCTCAACCACCGCGTCACCAAGGTCACCGACGCGGCGGGCAAGTTCACCACGCGCGAGTACGACAAGGACTCGCTGATGGTCAGGAGCACCGACAAGGAGGGCAACACCAGCGAGGTCGTCTACGACGAGCGCGGCAAGACGATCGAGCAGCGGGTCCCCTACTCGGGCACCACCCTTCGCACCACGAAGTTCGAGTACGACCAGATGGGCAACACCACCAAGGTGATCAGCCCGCGCGGCACCGCCACCGCGGCCGCGGACGACTTCACCAGCCGCACCGAGTACGACAAGCTCAACCGTCCGGTCAAGCGGTTCCAGCCCTACGACCCGGCGGACGGGCGCTACAACGACCCCAACGTCTACACCCAGACGACGTACGACGCGGTCGGCCGCGTCTCGCGGGTCTCCGCGCCGCCGTCGGCGGGTCAGACGGTCCGCAACGACACCGACTACACCTACTTCGACAACGGTTGGACCAGGACGTCCACCGACCCGTGGGACATCGTCACCTCCTACGGCTACAACCAGACCGGCCAGCAGGTCTCGCGCACCCTCACCTCCGCCGGCGGCTCGAGCTCGCGGACCCAGGGCTGGGCGTACTACCCCGACGGCAGCCTCCAGGCCCGCTCCGATGACGGCGTGCCGGTCGGCTCCCACGTGGTGGTGGCCGACAACTCCGACACCCAGACCACTTCGTCGACCGGCACCTGGGCCACGGCTTCGGCCACCGGCCAGCAGGGCTACGACCACCGCACGCACGCGGCGGGGGCGTCGACGGACACGTTCACCTGGACTCTGAACGTTCCGCAGGACGGCAGCTACACCGCCTACGCGAAGTACCCGACGACCTCGGGCGCCTCCACGGCGGCGAAGTACACCGTCACCCACGACGCCGGCACCACCGACAAGACGGTCGACCAGACCACCGGTGGCGGCACCTGGGTCTCCCTGGGCTCGTTCACCTTCAAGCAGGGGAACACGTCCAAGATCACCCTGGCGCCCGACGCCTCCGGCAAGGTCGTCGCCGACGCGGTGAAGATCGTCCGCACTGTCACCGAGACGGACAACGAGAAGAAGGACTTCACCTACTCGTACGACCTCAACGGCAACCTCACCTCGATCGCGGACGCCTCCTCGGGTGCCAAGATCGACAAGTACACGATGACCTACACCGGGCTGAACCAGGTCCAGAAGGTCAGCGAGTCGCTGAACGGCACCGAGAAGAAGGCCACGTCGTTCACCTACGACGCCAACGGCCAGAAGGAGACGACGAGCCACCCGGACCAGTACGCGCAGTACTTCTACGACGTGCGTGACCTGGTCAAGACGGTGAAGATCGGCAAGTCCGCCTCGGACGCCTCGCCGGAGACCACCGACTACACCTACACCGACCGCGGTCTGCGGCTGAAGGAGACCAAGGCCAACGGCAACACGGTCGACTACACCTACTACCTGAACGCGGCGCTGAAGACCCAGACGGAGAAAAAGCCCAACGGCACCCTGGTCTCCTCGCACACCTACGCCTACGACGCCAACGGCAACCAGGCGCAGGACGTCGCGTCCAAGATGAACGCCGACAACCACGGCGCGTACCTGAACTCCACCACGGACTACACCTACGACCCGGTCAACCGGCTCGCCCAGTTCGTGAAGACGGGATCCGGCGCGGGCACCGAGACCTACGTCCACGACGCCAACGCCAACGTCGTCACCCAGACGATCAAGAACGTCACGACCGACTACACCTACGACCGCAACCGGCTCCTCAGCTCGAGCATCGGTTCCGCCACCAACAACTACAACTACGACCCGTACGGCCGACTGGACACGGTCGTCGCGGGCGGCAAGGTCGTCGAGGACCGGGACTACGACGGCTTCGACCACGTGGTCAAGAACGCCAAGCTGCAGACCGACGGGGTCACGACGAAGACCACCACCTACGTCTTCGACCCCCTGGACCGCACGGCATCAAAGACGGAGGCCGGCAAGACCACCGACTTCAACTACCTCGGTACCTCCAGCGAGGTTCTCAACGAGGCCGTTGCCGGCGAGGTCACCAAGTCCTACCAGTACAGCCCGTGGGGCGAACGCCTGACGCAGCTGAAGAAGAACACCGACGGCTCCGAGGAGCTCGGCGTCTACGGCTACAACGGCCACACCGACGTCGAAACCCTCACCGACAGCAGCGGTGACACCAAGTCCACCTACGGCTACACGGCCTACGGCACCAACAACGACGCCGAGTTCACGGGCATCGACAAGCCGGACACCGCCCAGCCGGACAAGGAGGCGTACAACCCCTACCGCTTCAACGGCAAGCGCTGGGACGCCGCCAGCGGCACGTACGACATGGGCTTCCGTGACTACAGCCCCGGCCTGAACCGCTTCACCAGCCGGGACATGTACAACGGCGCCCTGGCCGACATGCAGCTGGGATCGGATCCCTTCACCGGGAACCGCTACGCCTTCACCGGCGGCAACCCGATCAGCAGCGTCGAGCTCGACGGACACAACTGGTGTGAAGGGGGCGCCTTCTGCCCCTGGGACGACAACTTCGCCTCTGCCTGGGTCGGCACCGTCGAGACCGTCGCCGACACGCTTGCCAGCCCCGTGATCGCCGCGGAGCCGATTCTCCGGGAGAAGTGCCCTGGATGTTTCGGAACCCCTGGTGATCCCAATGGAGTGGACCTGGGATTCGAATGGGTCTCGGGCAAGGGCCCCAAGCATCGGGACTTCGGCGGAAACGACGCCTTCACGCAGTCGCTCATGGACCACTACCACGTCCAGCGGGTGCGGGAGATCGCGGCCGACAACATCAACATCGGCAACTACAATCTGGGCAAGAATGTCCACCAGTACACAGATGATTCGGGGGTCGTGCAGAACAACGGCCTGGATCAATCGCTGAACACCAAGTCCCTCATCAAGGACTTCACGTCGAACATGTCCGCGGCGTTCCTCGGTTCCTACACCATGGACTACACGGTCAAGTCGGTCGACAAGAAGGCGGGGACGGCGACCATCCAGTTCCATGTGCAGAACAGCAGCACCATGAACTCCGGAACGCATATTGCCCCGGGGCTCGGCGGGTACAGTGACTGGTGGACTGAGCACATCGCCAAACCCCTCAACAAGTATTACGATACGGGGCGTTTCAGCACGAAAACGCAGGACATCACGTGGACGGAGACGGTGGACCTCGACCATCCCAAGGCCCCGTCGGCGTCCTCGGGTTCATCGGGCTCATCGAGCTCGTCGAGCTCATCGGACTCGTCGTCCGGCCTGCTGGAAAGCATCACAAGTTGGGTCTCCAGTCTCTTCTGACGGCAGCCTGACGCGCTCGCTCCCGCCGGTCGTCCGGCCGGGATGCGCCCTGAAAAACGGCGGGTCGCCCCCAGGAATCCCTGGGGGCGGCCCCGCCGCCCGGAACGACTGGAAGTAGATGGCGTGAAGCTCGACATATTTCGCATCGGTGCAGGCCTTGCGACTGCCACCTTGACGGCGCTCGCCTCGACCGCTTGCGGGGGGACAGGTAAGCCCGTCTACATCTATCCGGAGACCGTACATCATTCCGAATTGGTCGGCCGATGGGGCGGGGATCGGAAATGCGGATCCCCACTTCCGGTAGTTCGACTGCGTGATGACTACACGTTTTCCGCCAAGGATTATCCGATCGAGTGGGACGGCCCCGTGCCGGACGCAAAGGTGACGCGCATTTCAGCCGGCGGGAAATGGCATGCGGTCACAAAAGACCCTGGCCTGCCTCCCTATTTGGTTCTCAATTTCGAGAATCGGAATGACAGCAGGACTCTCACGTTCACTTTGGATCATGGCAAGCTGCGAATGGATGGGAGTGTCCAGGCGAGCGGCGGGGACCCCTATATCTACCCATGTCACTACAAGCGCACTTCTGCCGACCCTGAATCCGGGCGATAGCAAGCCTGTCAAACGAAGGTACCGGCCCGCGTCCCACCGCTACGCGTTTACCTTCCTCGTGCCGTTCCAGGAGCCGGCCGAGGTGAAGTGATCAGCAGCGACGCACGCCAGGGTAAGAAGGTTGTACGCTCGGTGTGAATTCCTCTGTGGCGATTGACACTTCCGTCACCCGTGACGCTGGAGAGACAGCTTCCGCTTGGTGATCTGGGGGAGCGGGGTCGCTGCTCCCCTGATCCGGGTGAAGGGGGAGCGGTTCTCATGGGTGAAGTGGACACGCGGCCGTACGCGAGCGCGATGCGTGCCTACGCGGCGACTTTCGTTGCACGCGCCACCGCCCGCAACCGGCTGCCGCTGGACTACTCCGTGCGCAGTCTGCGGGTCGTGGACTTCCTGATCGACGGGCTGCGCAAGGGCGGCGCCGACCGGGAGCCGGCGCGGGGCGCGCTCTTCGGGCTCGGGGCGTACGTGGGTGAGGTGCTCGTGCGCCGCGCGGGGGCGGCGTGGCTGGACTTCGATGCCGAGCAGCGGGCGTACTTCGGGCAGCCCGTGGGCGTACGCATGCCGGACGGGCGGGTGTGGAACCCGCTGGGCAAGGTGGCCAACCGATTCGAGGCGGGCGGTCCGGAGGACTCGTTGCAGACCTTCTGGCTGACGCTGCACGGGCGGGCACATCGACAGGGGCGGCACTGACCGTGGCAGCACTGACAGTCGTCCCGGGTGCGCGGTTCGCGCGGACTGTCCGGTTCATCTTCCCGGTCGCCTCCGTGTTCACCGCTGTTGTATAACCGGCCCTCGTTCCGGTCGGCCGCCGTTCTCTGGCCGAGCTTTCGCGTTCCGCTGCCCATCGAAGGGTCTCTTCGTGCTGCCCTCTTCGCGTTCCCGTGTCCGTATGTGCTGCGTCGCCGCGCCTGCCGTCGCCGGTGTCCTACTGATGGCGTCGGCCTGTGGAGGCCCAGGTGGGGAGGGAGGAGAGGCGACGGGCGACGCCGGGGCCGACAGCGTCGCGGTGGAGGCGTCGGGCGGGGCGGGGGCGCCGAGTGGCTCCGCGTCGTCATCGGCATCGTCTTCGTCGTCATCCTCGCCGTCGAAGTCCGCGTCCGCGTCCGCCTCCGCCTCAGCGAAGGCCAAGGACGGAGCCGAGGGCCCGGGTAGTGCCTCCGCCTCGCCGAGTGCAGTCCCGGGGGCGACCGGCACCCCGCAGACGGCGGCCGCGGCGCCCGCTGCCGGCTCCGCCCCGAACTTCCCCGTCCCCGCCTCCCCGGGCGACGCCACCCAGCTCATCACCGTGCAGGCGAGCGGCTCCTACGCCACCGTCACCGCCTGGGCCAAGGGAGCCTCGGGCTGGAAGGCGCAGTTCAGCACGGGTGCCGGCCGGGTCGGCTCCAACGGCGTCACGAACGGGGCGACCCGGAGGCAGGGGACGTACACCACGCCCTCCGGGACGTACACCCTCACCGAGGGTTTCGGGGTCGAGGCGGGCGGGACGAGCATGCCGTACCACGTCGTCAACAGCTCCGACTGGTGGGTGGAGGACCCCCAGTCCAGGTTCTACAACTCGATGCACAGTGCGGCGGGCGCCGACTTCCCGCTCACCGAGGCCGGGGACCGGGGCAGCGAGCATCTGATCAACTACCCGGCCCAGTACGCCAAGGCGCTGGTCATCAACTTCAACCGGTGGCCCGCCACGCCGGGTCGCGGCGCCGGCATCTTCCTGCACGTCAACGGGAAGGGTGCGACTGCCGGCTGTGTGTCCGTGCCGCGCGCCACGATGGACCGGATCATGGCGTGGATACGGCCCGGCGCCCACCCTCGCATCGCCATCGGCTGATGAGCCGGGGCAGGTGAGGAGGACCACAGGGGGCGCCGGGGGCTGTGACACTTCTGTGAGCCCTGACGCTGATGTCCCTGGGGGACGCGGGACGCGGGAGAGCCGTGTCGCGCCGTGCTGATTCGCTATGAGCACGAGCACAGGTCCGAAGGCGGGCCCAGTGCTCGGTACGGACGAGGACGGTTCTTGGGCCACGTAGGGGAACGCCGGCGTCAGCAGGCGTACGACGGTGAGCTGGGGGCGGCCGTACAGCGGGCCCAGGACGGTGACGAGAACGCCTTCGCGGTGGCCTACCGGATCGTGCAGCCGGGGCTGCTCGGCTATCTGCGCGGCCTGGTCGGCGACGACGCCGAGGACGTGGCGTCCGAGGCCTGGCTGGAGATCGCCCGCGACCTCGGGCGGTTCAAGGGCGACGGGGCCGGGTTCCGTGGCTGGACCGCGACCATCGCCCGGCACCGGGCCCTGGACCACCTGCGCAGACAGCGGGTACGGCCCCGGGCGGCGGCGCTCGAACAGGACGTACTGGACCTGCCCGGACCGCACAGCACGCACGACCAGGCGCTGGAGTCCCTGTCCACCGAGCGCGCCCTGACCCTGGTCCGCGGGCTGCCGCAGGACCAGGCCGAGGCCGTGCTGCTGCGGGTGGTCGTCGGCCTCGACGGCCCCTCCGTCGCGCGGGTCCTCGGCAAGCGCCCCGGCGCGGTCCGCACGGCCGCGTACCGCGGACTGAAGCGGCTGGCCCGCCAGCTGGGTGTCGAGGGGGCGGCGGACACAGGTGTGACGGATGACGGCTCCCGGACGCTGGGTGAGTCGAAATGAACGGTGACGACCGCCGTACGTATGGATCTGACAGAAACAGTGGGGCGGGGCCCCCGGCGGAAACGAGCGGCCCGGCGGCCGGACTGGGAGCGGGAACGGACATGGGTGAACGGGACAGCGGCGACGGATCCGGTCGTCGGCGCGCGCACCCCGGCGGCACCGTCCTGGGCCCGGCGCCGGCCGACGGGGACGCCGAGTTCGAGGCGCGGTTCGCCGCCGCCCTCCGCCGGGACACCGCCCAGGCAGGCATCGATCCCGAGGCCGAGCAGCGCGCCGTGGCCGCGTTCCGCGCCGCCCGGGACTCCGGGGCGCACCGGGTGCGGACCCGACGCCAGGACGACTGGCGGCCCCGACGGCCGCGCCGTCCGCGGCACTCGCTGAAGACCACCCTCTCCGTGTTCCTCGCCAGCGCCACGCTGGGCGGCGTCGCCGTCGCCGCGATCGGCGCCGCCGGGTCCGGGAAGGACGCCCACGACCGGCAGCCCGCCCACCCCTCGGCGAGCACCTCCGAACAGCCGGGCACCGAGCCGACCGCGCCCGCGTCCACCGCCCCGTCGGCCCACCCGGACCGCCCCGAGACGGCCAAGGACACCCTGGCCCACTGCAGCGCCTACGAGCAGCACGTCAAGGACCGCGGCAAGGCCCTGGACTCGACTGCCTGGCAGCGGCTGGTCAAGGCCGCGGGCGGCGAGGAGAACGTCGCCGCCTACTGCGCCGCCCAACTCGCACGCACCGACAGCCCGAACGGCTCGAACGACGCGAAGGACTCGAACAGCTCGAACGGTTCGAAGAGTTCGGACGCCGACAAGGGCGACAAGTCGAGCAACAGCGGCAGTGGCGGCAGCAGCGGTAATAGTGGCAACAGCGGCAATGCCGGCGACAAGACGGCCGACTCCGAGAAGGCCGGCGGCAAGAAGTGACTCTGGTCACCCGTCACCGGGTGCCAGGGCAACGGCCGGGGCCGCCACCCCCCACAGGAGAGGCCCCGGCCGTCGCGCTCGCGGGCCGCGCGGCGGCCCGTACTTCCTACAGCGCCTTGAGTGCGTTATCTGTCACACCTGGGCGTGTCACGAGTTAGTTGCATCTTCTACAGACATGGACGGGGAACGGTTTAACGCCGTAACGTGCCTTTCGCGCCGGACCGAAGACAGGCGTAAAGGGAGTGCGGTGCTGGGGGACGACGCGGAGCTGACCGCCGCGGTGCGTGCGGCACAGGACGGGGACGAGACCGCGTTCCGTACGGTGTACCGCGCGGTGCACCCGAGGCTGCTCGGATACGTACGCACGCTGGTCGGAGACCCGGACGCGGAGGACGTCGCGTCCGAGGCGTGGCTGCAGATCGCCCGGGACCTCGACCGGTTCAGCGGCGATGCGGACAGGTTCCGCGGCTGGGCCGCCCGGATCGCCCGCAACCGCGCCCTGGACCACATACGGATGCGCGGCCGCCGCCCCGCGATCGGCGGCGACGAGACCGAACTGACCGGCCGGGCGGCCGAGTCCGACACGGCCGGCGAGGCCATCGAGGCCCTGGCCACCGACAGCACCCTCTCGCTCATCGCCCGGCTCCCGCAGGACCAGGCCGAAGCGGTCGTGCTGCGCGTGGTGGTGGGCCTCGACGCCAAGACCGCGGCCGAGACGCTCGGCAAGCGCGCGGGCGCCGTACGCACCGCCGCGCACCGCGGTCTGAAGCGGCTCGCGGAGCTGCTCGGCGACGATCCGGAATCGGCCGGCGGGCTCGACGCGCTCCCGCCCCAGCGAGAACCGCGCGGTCGCGCGGTGACGTCCACTGTGACGCATACACGTGCGCGGACGCAGAAGGACATGTGATGGCCGACGAGCAGTACAAGTGGCTTACCGGGGAAACGGCGGAACGTCTGCTGCGCGGTGAGTCGCTGGAAGCCGTCGATTCTCCTGCCCCTGACCAGGCGAAACGCCTCGTCGATGCGCTCGGCGCCCTCGCTGCCGAGGCGGCTCCCGCGACCGGTGAACTCCCCGGCGAACAGGCTGCGCTGGCCGCGTTCCGCAAGGCCCGCGAGGCGGCCGGGACCGAGCGGACCGCCGCCGCGCTCAGTGACGACACCCGCGCAGGGCGCTCCGCCCTCGCGCGCGGCTGCGACGCCGGCCTGGTCCGCATCGGTGCGCCGACCCGTAGCGGAACCCGCTCCCGCCGGCCGCGCTGGGCCCGCCCGGTGCGCCTCGCGCTGGCCGCCGCCGTCGCCGCGGGCACGCTCGGCGGGGTCGCCATGGCCACCGGCGGCGGAGTCCTGCCGATCCCGTTCCACGAGGACCGCCCGGATCCCGGCGCGTCCGTCTCCGCCCACGCACCCGAACAGCCGCTCCTCTCGCCCTCCCCGCAGTCCCCGCAGGGCACCCGCCCGAGCACGGACACCCCGAACGGCGGTACGAGCGGCTCCCTCGCCGGTGACCCCTCCGGGCAGGCCACCCCACCGGACCAGGGCACGGGCCAGGGCGCCACGCCCGGCTCCGGCGCTCCCTCCGGCGCCTCCGGCACCTGGTGGCAGGTCACCGCCGCGGCCTGCCGCGATCTGCGGGACGGCAAGGATCTGGGCACCGACCGCAAGCGGGCCCTGGAGAGCCTCGCGGGCGGCTCCGCGCGGGTGACCGTCTACTGCAAGTCCGTCCTGGCGGGCCAGTCCACCTCCGGCAGCCAGGGCAAGGACACCGGCGAGGACGGCACGGGCGGCGGCAAGGACAAGGGCAAAGGCAAGGGCAAGGGGGACGGCAATGGCCAGGGCGGTGACGACGACGGTCATCCGGGCCGGGGCCACGGCGAGGAGGGCCACGGCGGCCACGGTCACGACCGCCGCGGTGGCGGCCGCCGGGGTGGCGACGGCCAAGGCCACGACCGCCTCGCCCCCGCCGCACCCTCGCCGAGCCCTTCGTACAGCGTGCTCTGAGTCTTCCCGCGCCTCTGACCTGCGGTTTTGTAATCCGCGAAAAATTTTCCGCGAGAGGTGTGACGTTTCCGGCCCGCAGTACGCAGTAATGAGTGAGCCGACTGGTCATCGGCCGTCGCACTGAGCCGGGGTTCCCCCCGTACCCGTGGCTCGTGCACCTGGCGCGGGCGGGACACGTTCCCCCGGTCCCGCCCGCGCCCTGCAAGCCTCACCAGGAGACGACGACCTTGTCGCCGATCCTCACCTGCGCGAACAGCTCCGCGATCGCCGCCTCGTCCCGTACGTTGACGCACCCGTGCGAACCGCCCGCGTACCCGCGCGCCGCGAAGTCGTAGGAGTAGTGCACCGCCTGGCCGCCGCTGAAGAACATCGCGTACGGCATCGGGGAGTGGTAGAGCGTCGACACATGGTGCCGTGACTTCCAGTAGACGTGGAACACACCCTCACGGGTGGGGGTGTACTGCGTACCGAAGCGGACGGACACCGTCTCGACCGTGCGCCCGTCGATCATCCAGCGCAGCGTCCGGCTGGTCTTGTCGATGCACAGCACCCGGCCGGTCAGACAGCGCACATCGGGCGCGGCGGCCGGCTGACCGCCCATCAGGTACAGCTCCCACCGGCCCGGCTCGTGCGTCATGGCGAGCAGCCGCTGCCAGGTGACGGTGTCCAGCTCGCCGGTCGGCGGCAGCCCGCGCTTGCCCTGGAAGCCCCTGACGGCCTGCTCGGTCAGGTCGCCGTACGTGCCCGTCGGCCCCTCGAACAGCCAGGCGACCTGGCGCAGCCGGGCCTGGAGCTCGCGGACACCCGAGCCGGTGTCCCCGCGCGAGAACAGCACCCGGGGCGCGGGCGCGGCGGGCTTGGCGTCCGGCGCGGCGGGCGGGCTCTCGGCCGTCCGGGTGGGTTCGGCAGCGCGGCTGGAGGGCAGCTGGACCCGCACCGGCAAGCGGTGCTTGCCGTCGTCGCCCGGGGGCTGCACGGTGCAGCCGCAGAGCGCGGCGAGGGCGGTGACCGAGACGAGTACGGCGGCAGGTCTCCCCGGGATCCTCATGCCCGAGATGCTTCCCCGCGTGACCGCCGTCGAACTACGGGGCATGGTGAGGGGGGATAAAACGTACTGCGGAGGCATCCATGGCACGCGAGTCGGAGTCGGGGCTGCCGATCGAGCCGGTCTACGGGCCGGCCGACCTGACCGGCTGGGATCCGGACCGGAAGCTGGGCGAACCGGGGGCGTACCCGTACACCCGCGGGGTGTACCCGACGATGTACACCGGCCGCCCCTGGACCATGCGCCAGTACGCCGGCTTCGGCACGGCGGCGGAGTCCAACGCCCGCTACCGGCAGCTGATCGCGCACGGCACCACCGGCCTGTCCGTCGCCTTCGACCTGCCCACCCAGATGGGCCACGACTCCGACGCGCCCCTCGCGCACGGTGAGGTCGGCAAGGTGGGTGTGGCGATCGACTCGGTCGAGGACATGCGGGTGCTGTTCGACGGCATCCCGCTGGACCGGGTCTCCACCTCGATGACGATCAACGCCCCGGCGGCCCTTCTGCTGCTCCTCTACCAGCTGGTGGCGGAGGAACAGGGCGTATCGGCCGACCGGCTGACCGGCACCATCCAGAACGACGTCCTGAAGGAGTACATCGCGCGGGGCACGTACATCTTCCCGCCGAAGCCCTCCCTCCGGCTGACCGCCGACATCTTCAAGTACTGCACCGCCGAGATCCCGAGGTGGAACACGATCTCGATCTCCGGCTACCACATGGCCGAGGCGGGCGCGTCCCCCGCGCAGGAGATCGCGTTCACCCTCGCGGACGGCATCGAGTACGTCCGTACGGCGGTCGCGGCGGGCATGGACGTGGATGACTTCGCCCCCCGACTGTCCTTCTTCTTCGTGGCCCGTACGACGCTGCTGGAGGAGGTCGCCAAGTTCCGCGCGGCCCGCAGGATCTGGGCGCGGGTCATGCGGGAGGAGTTCGGCGCACGGAACCCGAAGTCCTGGATGCTGCGCTTCCACACCCAGACGGCGGGCGTCCAGCTGACGGCCCAGCAGCCCGAGGTGAACCTGGTCCGGGTCGCGGTGCAGGCCCTCGGAGCCGTCCTGGGCGGCACCCAGTCCCTGCACACCAACTCCTTCGACGAGGCGATCGCGCTGCCGACGGAGAAGAGCGCCCGGCTGGCGCTGCGCACCCAGCAGGTTCTGGCGTACGAGACGGACGTGACGGCGACGGTGGACCCCTTCGCGGGTTCGTACGCGGTCGAGCGGATGACGGACGACGTCGAGGGAGCCGCCCTGGACCTGATGCGGAGGATCGAGGAGCTGGGCGGCGCGGAGGCGGCCATCGAACGGGGCTTCCAGAAGCAGGAGATCGAACGCAACGCCTACCGCATCGCGCAGGAGACGGACTACGGGGAGCGGGTGGTCGTGGGCGTCAACCGCTTCCAGCTGAACGAGGAGGAACCGTACGAGCCGCTGCGGGTGGACCCCGCCATCGAGGCACGCCAGAAGGAACGCCTGGCCAGGCTGCGGGCCGAGCGGGACCAGGGAGCGGTGGACGCGGCGCTGGCCGCGCTGAAGAAGGCGGCGGAGGGGGAGGAGAACGTGCTGTATCCCATGAAGGAGGCGCTGCGGGGGCGGGCGACTGTGGGGGAGGTTTGTGGGGCGTTGCGGGGGGTTTGGGGGAGTTATGTGCCGAGCGATGTGTTCTGAGCTGGGCGGTTCCCTCGAATGAGTGATCGGGGGCGGAAAGTGCACGTCCCCGGTTAATCTCGTGGAGGGTGTTCCCGAAAGGAGGGTGCCGTGGCTGTGATGCTGCACGAGTCGTCGCTTTCTGATGCTGCCGACTGGCTCTGGGAGGAGCTGCCCGGGCACCGGGTGGAGATCCTCAACGGGAGCATTGTCGTGACACCGCCGCCGGATGGGCCGCATCAGGAGACGCTGACCTGGCTCATCGAGGAGTTCTTGAAAATCAGGGCCAGGCAGGCGGGGCTTAGGTACGTGCAGAACATCGGTTTGTGGCTGCCCAGCGGACCGGACGATTACGCCGTGCCGGACTTCTCCGTCGTCGACGCTGACTACAAGGACGCACTCGTCGAGAAGAACTGCTACGCGCCGCATGTCTTCCGTCTGGTTTTGGAGGTGACCTCCTCCAACTGGACCAACGACACGGCCACCAAGGTCGATGTCTACGCCCGGGCTAACATCCCCGTCTACGTCGTCGCCGACCGCAAACACGACGAGGTCCTGCTCTACACCGACCCGGTCGACGGCAAGTACCCCGACCCGACCCGCTACCAGCGAGGCCAGTCCGTCCCCGTTCCCGACTCCGTCGGCGTCACCCTCGACCTCTCCGTGGACACCCTCCTGGACGGCGACGACTGACTGTCGTACCCCCGTGCGACACTCCCTCTCATGTTCGGCGTCATCGATCTCCCCACCTATCTGGCCGGTCTCGTCCTGATCGTGCTGCTGCCCGGCCCCAACTCCCTCTACGTCCTCTCCGTGGCCGCCCGCCGCGGAGTGCGAGCCGGCTACACCGCCGCTGCCGGGGTGTGGTGCGGGGACACCGTGCTGATGACGCTGTCCGCCGCCGGAGTCGCCTCGCTGCTGCAGGGCAACGCCGTGCTGTTCGGGATCGTGAAGTACGCGGGCGCCGGATATCTGACCTGGCTGGCGATCGGGATGCTGCGGTCCGCGTGGGCGATGTGGCGGACCCGGCGGGAGAAGGCCGCCGAGGAGGCCGCACCCGTCGCGTCGACGGAGGAGCGACCCTTCCGCAGGGCCCTCGTCGTCAGCCTCTTCAACCCCAAGGCGATCCTCTTCTTCGTCGCCTTCTTCGTGCAGTTCGTGGACCCGGGGTACGCCTACCCGGCCCTCTCCTTCGTCGTCCTCGGCGCCTTCGCGCAGCTGGCCAGCTTCCTCTACCTCAGCGCGCTGATATTCGGCGGCACCCGGCTGGCCGCCGCCTTCCGCCGCCGCAAGCGCCTGTCGGCGACGGCCACCTCGGCGGCGGGGACCCTGTTCCTGGGGTTCGCGGTGAAGCTGTCGCTGGCCGGCGCGTAGCGCCTAGCGGCAACCGACCCGGGCGAGATACGTGTCCAGGCCGGCTGTCGTGTCGCCCGCCCAGCCGACGTACCCGTCCGGGCGGACCAGGTAGACGCCGGGGCCGTAGGACTGCGGGGCGGCCGGGAAGGACCGTATCCCCGCCACGGGTGTCGTCGCGCCCAACAGCGTCCAGTGCGGTCCCCGGAACGCGTCGAAGAGGCGTACGCCGTCCACCACGCCGTCAGGCGCACGGTCGCCCGCCCGGACACCGGCCGTCGGTGCGGCACGCCTCTCCTCGCTCAGGGACGACTCCCCGTACCCCAGCCCGAGCTGCACCGTCGCCCTGCCGCGCTGCACCTCCCCGCGGTGCACGCCGGTCGACAACTCCAGCATGGCCGCGGCGTTCGCCCGGCGCTCCTCCTCGTATGTGTCCAGCAGCGCGTCGGGTGCGCCGCCGCGCAGCACCGCGCCGAGCTTCCAGCCCAGGTTGTAGGCGTCCTGCACGCTCGTGTTCAGGCCCTGCGCGCCGGCCGGCGAGTGCACGTGCGCCGCGTCGCCCGCGAGGAACACCCGGTTCACCCGGAACCGGTCCGCCAGGGCGGCCCGCGGCCGGAAGTCGGACGCCCAGCGCACCTCTGTCACGTCCTCGACGTCCAGGTGCGTGTACCGGGCGACCAGCTTGCGGATGCCGTCGACGGACAGGTCCGGTTCCGAGCCCTCCGGAAGGCGCGCTGCCAGCTGGAAGTCTTCCGTGCCGGCCAGCGGGCACAGCCCGAGGACGCTGCCGTCGTCCCCGGGGAAGGCGTGCCAGTAGTCCCGGTCCAGGCCCTTCAGCCGTAGGTCCGCCACCACGAACGGCGCCGGGTCGACCGTCTCCCCGGTCATGCCGACACCCAGTGCGCGCCGGACCACCGAGCGTCCGCCGTCGGCCGCGACCACGTACCGCGGGCGGACCGTCGTACCGTCGGCGAACTGCGCGCTCGGGCCCTCCGCGTCCTGCGTCAGGCCCGTCACCTCGCGTCCGAAAGCCACCTTCCCGCCGAGCTCCACCAGCCGCGCGTACAAGATCTCCTGCGTCCGCCACTGCGGGATCATCCGCGGCTCGGTGTACGGCGTGCCCTCGTCCGCCTCCACCTTCTGGAACATCGACTGTTCGCCGAGCCGTTCGCCGTCCTTCCAGATCATCCGGTTCGGATAGGGCCCGCTCGCCGCCCGGATCGCGTCCAGCACGCCCAGGTCGTCGAAGACCTCCAGGGTGCGCGGCTGGATCCCCTTGCCGCGCGATCCGGGGACCAGCGCCTCCGCCCGCTCCACGACCAGCGCGTCCACGCCCCGGCGGGCGAGGTCGATGCCGAGGGTGAGGCCGGTGGGACCTGCGCCCACGATCAGGACATCCATCACCATTCTCCTTAACGCCGTTAAGTGCCGTCGCTCATGAGCCTGCCCTTAACGCGGTTAAGCTGTCAAGTGTGAGCCCCGAGAAACGCGCCCCCCTGGATCGCCGCCGCGTCGCCGACACCGCCCTGCGGCTGCTGAACGAGGTCGGCCTGGAGGGCCTGACCCTGCGCGCCATCGCCAAGGAGCTGGACGTCAAGGCGCCCGCGCTGTACTGGCACTTCAAGGACAAGCAGGCGCTGCTGGACGAGATGGCGACGGAGATGTACCGGCGGATGGTCGCCGGGACAGCGCTCGACCCCGCCGACACCTGGCAGGAGCGGCTGTTGAAGTCGAATCGCGGACTGAGGGCCGCGCTGCTCGGCTACCGCGACGGGGCGAGGGTCTTCAGCGGTTCACGCTTCACGGGCACGGACCACGCCCCCGAACTGGAGGCGAACCTGCGGCTGTTGACGGACGCGGGATTCACCCTCGTCCAGGCCGTCCACGCGGGCCGTACGGCGAGCGCGTACACCCTCGGCTTCGTCACCGAGGAACAGGGCGTGCAACCCCTCCCGGGCGAGCGCCGGGAGGGGTACGACATCGAGGAACGCGCCCGGCGCATGGCCGACTTCCCGCTCGCGGCCGAGGTCGGAAAGGCGCTCTTCGACGACTACGACCAGCAGTTCGAGGAAGGGCTGGCGCTGGTGATCGCGGGCATCGAGGCCCGCTACGGGATCGGCTGAACGGGCGGTCAGCCCCGGGCGGCCCGCGCGCTGCGTATCGCCCGCGTGACGACCGGCGGCAACAGGTCGACGGCGACCCGGCGGACCCGGTCGCCGCGGCGGGCGGGCGGCACTGCGGGGGCGGGTGCGGGCCCATGCGCCGGCGCCGGCTGCGCGGTCCGGGGCATGGTCCGGGCGGTTCCCCGCGCATGCCTGGAGGGCGGGAACTCCGGCGCCTGCATCCCCTTGGACTTCAGGCGGACGATCCGGTGCCCGGCGGCCTCCTGGACGCTCAGGTGGCAGTCGGGCCGCTCCCGCGCCATGGCCAGCAGCCTCTCCTGGACCGGCTCCGGATCGCCCCAGGTGCCGTAGAGTTTCTGCGTGCTCAGGCAGAGGGGGCGCAGGCCCCGGTTGAGCACGGCCTCCCAGGTGGCCACGGAGACACCGGGCGTGTGCTCGGAGCGGAAGTCGTCGAGGACGACGATGCCGCCGGGCAGCAGCAGGTCGCGGGCTGCTCCTATGTCGTCGTGCACGTGCTCGTACAGGTGCGAGGCGTCGATGTGCACGAACCGGCAGGAACGCGGCGCGACCTCGGCGGGCACCAGGGAGCTGGGCCCCTGGATCACCCGGGGGAGTTCGTCGTGGAAGGAGCGGTAGTTCTCCTCGAAGACGCACCGGGTCAGTGCGCTGTAGGACTTGGTCGACTCCGCCCGGTTGGCGTCGTCCGGGGCGTCGCCCTCGAAGAGGTCGCACACGGTGTACTTCTCACCCGGCTGCCGGTGCCGGCCGATGAAGATCGCACTCTTGCCCATGTAGACGCCGATCTCCAGCAGGTCGCCGTGGGTTCCGGCGGCCTCCTGGAGGTTCAGGAACCAGTCGAAGAGCAGCTGGTCGAGCACCGGGAACCAGCCGGGCACGTCGTCGAGACAGCGGGGTGGTCGCGTCGCTTCCTGGGTGGTGGCCATGAGGCGGGGGCACTCCCTCGGTAGGCGGTCTGTGACCACGGCGCCTGCCCCGAGGGCCCGTTCGAAACCCAAGACGAGATGAACGGATGCCCAACGTCCGGATCGCCCGCCCGGTCAGACGATCGCCCTCTTCAGAGCCCTTTTCAGGCGCGGCCCGAACGGCTTCTCCACCAACCGGTGCATCAGCCAGGCGAGCAGCAGCATGCCGAGCACCGTCGTCGCGAGCGTCGCGTACGGCGGCAGGCCGAGGCCCCGGTGCAGCACCCGGATGACGAACCAGCCCAGGTGTTCGTGGACCAGGTAGAACGGGTACGTCAGCGCGCCGGCCGTCGCCAGCCAGGACCAGTTGGCCCAGCTGGTCCAGCCCACCGCCACGACCGCCACGGCGGCGAAGGCGACGGTGACGATCAGGAGTATGACGTGCGGGTCGCGGACGAAGTCGCCGTGCGCGCCCGGGTGCCACAGCCCGTGCGTGGCGGTGCTCTGCCCGAGCAGCCAGGAGACGGCCACGATGCCCCACAGCAGCAGGTCGCTGCCGAAGCGGTGGATCAGGTAGAGGGCGAGGCCGCCGATGAAGAAGGGGGCGTAGTCCGGCATGACGATCTGCTTCAGCAGCTCGTTGTCGGACGTGTTGCACAGCACCGTCGCCAGCGTCCACACGCTGCAGAAGAGCACGACCCGCCGGTAGGTGACCCCGCGCAGGACGACGAGCAGGGCGAACAGCGCGTAGAAGCGGACCTCGACCCAGAGCGTCCAGCACACGCCCAGCACACGGGTTGCGCCCATGGGCTGCTGCAGCATCGTCAGGTTGACCAGGAACTCGTCGAGCCGGACCGCGTGCACGACGGCCGGCAGGACGAGGGACGCGCCGGTGACCAGCACCAGGGCGACCCAGTAGGCGGGGTAGAGCCGGGCGACGCGGGAGCGGAAGAAGTCGCCGAGGGTGCGGCCCCAGCTGCTCATGCAGATGACGAAACCGCTGATGACGAAGAAGAACTGGACGCCCAGGCAGCCGTACGTGGCCACCTGGGACAGGCTCGGGAAGAGGAGGTGCGGGCTCTGGTGCCAGGACTCGGAGACCGTGCCGCCGCGTCCGGCGTAGTGGTAGAGGCAGACCATCAGCGCGGCCAGGAGCCGCAGGCCGTCCAGGGCGTGCAGGCGGCTGTGGCGGCCGCCGGAGCCGACCGGGGCGGGGGCTTTCCCGGGTGCGGGCGGAGCGCTGGTGAGGGTAGAGGGCGAAGAAGGCATGATGCTCGACATTTTTCCCGAACAAACGCTAAGCACCTCGGATTTTCATGTGAATTTCCGTGGCATGCCTGCGCTCCAGAATTCGCCCGACTGACCTTGTCCGTTTACCTGCTCGTCGTTTTTACTTCCCGCCCAAAGGAAAAGGGCGGGCCCGGTACCGGGCCCGCCCTCATCAGGAGTGCAGGGTCAGCGACGTACGACCCGGCGCAGATTGCGCGCCTTGCGGGCCATCCGGCGGACCGTGGCGTTGCGCGGAATGAACGCCAGCTGGGCGGGCACCCCGCCGGGCAGCGCCAGCGAGGTCAGCCGCTTGCGCTTGAAGTAGCGCAGGGTCTTCTCGTTCAGGTTCTTCGCGAGGTACTGCTCGGTCTCCTCGCGCAGCCTCGGCAGGATCTTGGGCTGCATCGCGAAGCCCACCGCACGCACCAGCGCGCCCAGCGTCTCGACGTCCCTGCCCCGGCGCTGCTCGGTGACCGCGGCGCGGTCACCCAGCTCCGGCAGCAGCGCGTCCACGATGGTGACCGGGATGCGGTTGCTGTTCTCGTACGGCGTCAGCTGCTCCAGCAGCAGGTCGGTGCCGACCCGGGCGACCGGCAGGCCGTACAGCGCGGACGCGGTGAGCAGGGCGGTGGAGAAGCAGCCGACGACCAGCGCGGGACGCATCCGCTGGTACAGCACCTCGGCGAGGACCGGCGTGTCGAGGACGGTGAGGTCGACCTTGAGCTTCTCCGCCTCCTGCTCCAGCGTGCGGGTGAAGCGGGCCGGAGCCGTCGGGTGCGGCTTGAACACCACCTTGGTGTGCCCGAGCTGGACGGCCCCCTTCAGCATCCGCACATGCAGGTTCTCCTCCTGCTCGGCGGTGAGGATCTCCAGCGCGGACAGGTACTGGCCGAGCAGCAGCGCGGGCTCCTCCACCTCGGGCAGACAGTCGCCGAGGGGGGCGAGCTCGGCCAGCACCTTGGTGAAGGCCTGCGTCGGCACGATCTCGTCCGGCACGCCGAACTCGGTGAGCAGCAGCGGCTTCAGGCCCGGCACGAGGTCGAGGTGGAGCACCCGGTCCACCCGGGTGCCGACCAGCGGGTCGATCTTGTTGCGGGTGGGGCCGTAGCTCATCAGGCCGTCGGCGTAGACCGTGACCGGGGCGCCGGTGAAGATCTGGGCGAGCGCGAGGGAGGGGTTGACCTGGATCGACTCGACGGCCAACTCCACGTCGTCGTCGCCCAGTTGCCACTCATGGCGCAGAAACCGTTCCCACAGGGGCATGTCGTCCACCCGGGGCGCCCAACCGCCGGGGTGGAAGGGGAAGATCGTCTCGTTGTACGAGATCACGTCGTCGAAGCGCTCGCGCAGCCGCTCGAAGCCGGGCATCTCGTCCAGGCCCGGCGTGGTCTCGGGCGTCACGGCGTTGTTGCAGACCAGCAGGATGCGCCGGCCGGCCGGGCGGAAGCTGCCGGAGTCCAGGGCGGCGGCGAGCGTGGCCGTGCCGTACAGCGTCGACGCCTGGAAGATCTGGGTGGTCACGCGGCGACCCCCGCGGAGGCGGGACGGCGGCGCAGCCGGCGCAGCTTGGTGGCGCGCTGGAGGTCCATGGAGTCCAGCGCGTCGTCCAGCACGCCCTGCGGCATGCGCCGCAGGGCCGCGGCACTCATGGATTTCAGTTGCTTCGCCACCGCGGGCTCGAACCTTTCGATGGATCCCAGATGATGGGAAATGATGGCGCAATACGTGCGGACGGCCTTCGGCAGGAGGGCATCGGCTTCCGGGTCCGCGGCCGTTTCCGCGATGACCTGGTCGAACGCGCGAATGAAATCGAGCTGCCGGACATCACCGATCTGGGTGAGTGACGTGGCGACTCCGCGCCGGTAGAACACGCCCAGCAGGCTGACCGCGGCGAAGGATTCCGCCTCCCGGTGCAGCTTCCAGATCCACGGCCGGTCCTCGGCCGTGCGCAGTCCGTCGGTGAAGTGCAGCAGCCCCTTGTCCACCAGCCGCCGGTGGTAGATGCCCGCCCAGGCGAAGGCGTAGTCCACGGAGGTGGACCGGTCGGCGGGCAGGATCGCCTCGCGCGGGTTCAGCACGACACCCCGGCGGCCGACCGGTACCCGCTGCACGCTGCGCGCCCGCGCGGTGCACTGCACATGGTCGGTGCGCAGGAAGTCGCAGCCCAGCTCCTCCATGGCGGCGACCAGCTTCGGGTAGTAGCCGGGGGCGAGCCAGTCGTCGCCGTCCAGGAAGGTCAGGTACTCGCCGCGCGCCCGGTCGATGCCGGTGTTGCGGGCGGTCGCCAGCCCTCCGTTCTTCTCGTGTCTGACATAGACCGCGCCTGGCAGCTCGCGCTCCGCGCGCGCGAGAATCTCTGGCGTCTCGTCGCGGGAACAGTCGTCGACGAGAATGAATTCGAAGTCCTCACGTGCGTTCGCACTGAGGCTCCTCAGGGTGTCGGGCGCGTATTGCTGCACGTTGTAGAACGGCACGATGACGGAGAGCTTGACCACGTGGTGGACGTTAGGGCGAAGCCCGTCATTCGTCTTGACCACTAACTTGATACCAGGTGAACGACGCGTGGCGAACCTGTGAACCGGGCTTTTTTCCTGTGCCCTCGCGGCCTGATTCGCCATTCGGCGATGTGCTGTTAACCGTTTGTTGTATTCGGGTTGGGCGGATCCTCGGAATGCCTTCCTAGCGTCTTCGACGTGCCAGCAAGTGCAACGAAGTCCCTGCGGGTCGCCGTCCTCGCGGATTCCGACACCCGGTGGAAATGGGGCGCGCTCACCGCGCAGCGTGTCACCCCCACGGGAGCCGAGATCCGGCTCGACGGCTACCTCCTGCGGGGACGCGCCACCCCCACCGCCCGCCAGCTGAAGGAAGTCGGCGTCCGCGCGGACTCCCTCCGCGAGGTCACCGGCGTCGAGTTCCTGCGCGCCATGGGCGAAGGCCCCGACGGCGGGTACGACGTCCTCGTCCTCGCCCTGGTCGGCGGCGGTGTCCAGGCGATGCTGCACGGGCTGCGGAACGTCTGGGGCTCCGGGAAGCGTCCCGTCGTCGTCACCGGCTATGTCGGCGTCGTCTACGAGAAGCTCGCCGACGGACTGCTGCTGCGCCACGGCGCGGACCTCGTCCTCGCCAACTCCCGCCACGACGCGGACCGTTTCCGGGCCGTGTACGAGGGAGTCGGCGCCGACGCCTCCGCGGTGACCGAGGTCGCGCTGCCCTTCCTCGGCGGGGCGCCGTACACCGGTGAACACGAGCCCTACACGGTCGTGTTCGCGGCCCAGCCCTCCGTCCCGGACAGCCGCAAGGACCGTACGTACCTGCTGAACCGGCTGATCGGGCACGCCCGCAGGCACCCCGAGCGCGAGGTGCTGCTCAAGCTGCGCTCCAAGCCCGGTGAACACACCACCCACATCGAGGAGTTGCCGTACCAGAAGCTGGTCCAGGGCAAGGATCTGCCCGCCAACTTCCGCCTCGTGTACGGTCACATGGGCGAGGTGCTGGACCGCACCGACCTGCTGGTCACGGTCAGCTCCACGGCCGCCCTCGAGGCCCTGCACCGCCGCATCCCGACGGTCGTCCTGACCGACCTGGGCGTGCGCGAGGTGCTCGGCAACCACCACTTCACCGGCTCCGGGTGCCTCGCCTCCTGGGACCAGCTGGACGCCGGGCACCGCCCGGTGGCCGACGAGGAGTGGGTGGCCCGGCAGGGCGTCGCCGCCGACGGCTCCTACGCCACCGCCTTCGACGCGGCCCGCGAGCGCATCGCCGAGCTGCTGGACCGCGCAGGCGGCCTGCCGCCCCTGAACCCCTACTACACACCCGAGACCGCGCCCGGCTACCTCCCCGGAATCCTCGCGCGCCACCACCTCGGCCCCGACGGCGCCCCGCTGCCCGGCGCGCCCGCCGCCGACAAGCAGCCCGGCCCCGTCCGCCAGATCGTGCGCCGGGCCGCGCGCGGCGCCTACCGCCACGGCGTGCAGCGCGTGGCCCCCGTGATCCGACGAATGGGAGAGCTGTGAGCGACCGGATCCCACGGCAAGGAGCAGAGCACATGACCGACGCCAACCCCGACGCACCCGCGGTGCGCCGCGTGCTCGCGGTGATCCCGGCGCGCGGCGGCTCCAAGGGTGTCCCCGCCAAGAACCTCGCCCCCGTCGGCGGCATCCCGCTGGTGGCCCGCGCGGTGCGCGAGTGCCGCGCCGCCCGGCTGGTGACCGACGTGGTCGTCTCCACCGACGACCAGGCGATCGCCGCGGCCGCCCGCCAGGCCGGCGCCGAGGTCGTGCTGCGTCCCGCCGCCATCGCCGGCGACACCGCCACCTCCGAGGCCGCCGTCCTGCACGCCATGGACGCCCACGAGGCCCTGCACGGCGCCGCCGTCGACGTGGTCCTGCTCGTGCAGTGCACCAGCCCCTTCATCGTCCGTGAGGACCTCGACGGGGTGGCCGGCGCGGTCGTCGAGAACGGCGCCGACACGGCCGTGACCGTGGCGCCCTTCCACGGCTTCATCTGGCGGGACGCGGCGGACGCGCCGGTGCCCGTTCCGGTCACTGGTGAGGCCAACTCGGCCTCCGCGAGCGGCGGTTACGGCGTCAACCACGACAAGTCCTTCCGCCCCCGCCGCCAGGACCGCCCCCAGGACCTGCTGGAGACCGGCGCCGCCTACGCGATGGACGCGGCCGGGTTCCGCAAGCACAACCACCGCTTCTTCGGCCACACCGAGCTGGTCCGCACCGACCCGGCCCGGGTGCTGGAGATCGACGACCCGCACGACCTGGCGCGGGCACGGGCGCTGGCGCCGCTCTTCGACGCGGACCGCCCCGGGGCCCTGCCCACCTACGACGACATCGACGCCGTCGTCCTCGACTTCGACGGCACCCAGACCGACGACCGGGTGCTGATCGACTCCGACGGACGGGAGTTCGTCTCCGTGCACCGCGGAGACGGACTCGGCATCGCCGCCCTGCGCAAGAGCGGCCTCAAGATGCTGATCCTGTCCACGGAACAGAACCCGGTGGTCGCCGCCCGCGCCCGGAAGCTGAAGCTCCCGGTGCTGCACGGCATCGACCGCAAGGACCTCGCGCTGAAGCAGTGGTGCGAGGAGCAGGGCATCGCGCCGGAGCGCGTGCTCTACGTCGGTAACGACGTCAACGACCTCCCGTGCTTCGCCCTCGTCGGCTGGCCCGTGGCGGTCGCGAGCGCCCACGACGTCGTACGCGGCGCCGCACGCGCGGTCACCACCGTCCCCGGCGGTGACGGCGCGATCCGAGAGATCGCCAGCTGGATCCTCGGCCCCTCTCTCGATTCCCTCCCCAAGTAAGGACATCCCCTGATGAGCACCAACTCCCGTCTGCGTACGTTCGGTTCCCGCGAGGTCGGCCCCGGCAAGCCCGTCTACATCTGCGGCGAGATCGGCATCAACCACAACGGTGAGCTGGAGAACGCGTTCAAGCTGATCGACGTGGCCGCCGAGGCCGGCTGCGACGCCGTCAAGTTCCAGAAGCGCACCCCGGAGATCTGCACCCCGCGCGACCAGTGGGACATCGAGCGCGACACCCCCTGGGGCCGGATGACCTACATCGACTACCGCCACCGCGTGGAGTTCGGCGAGGACGAGTACCGTCAGATCGACGAGTACTGCAAGGAGAAGGGCATCGACTGGTTCGCGTCCCCGTGGGACACCGAGGCCGTCGCCTTCCTGGAGAAGTTCGACGTCCCCGCCCACAAGGTCGCCTCCGCCTCCCTCACGGACGACGAGCTGCTGAAGGCGCTGCGCGCCACCGGCCGCGCGGTCATCCTCTCCACGGGCATGTCGACCCCCAAGCAGATCCGCCACGCGGTCGAGGTCCTGGGCAGCGACAACATCCTCATGTGCCACGCCACCTCCACCTACCCGGCGAAGGCCGAGGAGCTGAACCTCCGCGTGATCAACACGCTGGAGAAGGAGTACCCGAACGTCCCGATCGGCTACTCCGGCCACGAGACCGGCCTGCAGACCACGCTCGCCGCGGTCGCCCTCGGCGCCACCTTCGTCGAGCGCCACATCACCCTCGACCGCGCGATGTGGGGCTCCGACCAGGCCGCCTCCGTGGAGCCGCAGGGCCTCGTGCGCCTCGTCCGCGACATCCGCACCATCGAGGCCTCCCTCGGTGACGGCGTCAAGAAGGTCTACGAGTCCGAGCAGGGCCCGATGAAGAAGCTGCGCCGCGTCGCCGGCGTCGTCGCCGAGGCGGAGATCGCCGCGGCGGCGGGCGAGCCGGTCTCGGTCTGAGCGCCCTGATCGCCTTAACTGCCCTACGACGGGACGGTCGTACGCCGATGAGCCCCCGCGCCGGTCGAGCCGGCCACTCCGCCCGCACGCTCGCCTTCGTGGAGAGCCCGGTACAGCTGCTGAACGTACTGGAGTGGGCACACCTGCACGGCCTGCGCGACGCCGCAGAGCCGGCCCGGCCGTCCGTGCCCGCGCAGGCACGGCGGTCGCCCGCCGGCACCGCGGCGCCGGCCGACGCGGAGCTCACCGTCGTCGTCCTGTCCCCGACCGACCCCATGACCCGGGGCCAGCTGCGCCGCATGGCGGACCTGGCCCGCGACGAGGGGTACCGGGTGCGCTGGGAAGAGGCGCGGGGCGGTACGACCGCGCCCTTCCACACGATCGGCGGCCTGGCGGGTGCGTTGCGCCGGGCCGACCGCATCGTGATGGGAGACCCGTTCTCCCGCTACGTACAACTGCTGCTGACGATCACCCGTGCCCGCGATCTGGTCGTGGTCGACGACGGCACGGCCACCATGGAGTTCGTCGCCCAACTGGCCCGCGGCGAACGCCTGGTCCGCTGGCACCGCAAGGGCGGCCGCCCCGGGGCCCGCGACCTGCTCTTCGCCCCGGTCTCCTCCTCGGCCCGCCGCCGGCTGACCCCCAGCGCCCACCGCCGGGTCGAGGTCTTCTCCTCCATGCCGGTGACGGAGACCCCCGACGGCGTCACGGTCACCGCCAACGACTTCGCCTGGACCCGCGCCCGCTTCGGCCCGCCGCGCATCACCAAGGGCGCCGACATGGTCGGCACGTCGCTGGTGGAGACGGGCGTGGTGGACGGCGACCGCTACCTGGAGGCGGTGAACACCCTGGCCAAGGCACACGGCGCCACCCGCTACTTCGCGCACCGCCGCGAGAGCGCCGAGAAGCTGCACCGGCTGGCCGCCGAGACGGGCCTGGAGATAGTCCGCCCGGACCTCCCCCTGGAACTGATCGCCCGCCGGGGCCCCATCGGCCGTACGATCCTCAGCTTCCCCTCCACGGTCGTCCACACCCTGCCCCTGGCCCTGGTCGGCACGGGCGTCCGCGTAGCGGTGTGCGACATCGACCCCAGCTGGCTGACGGAGAACGCCTCACCTCGGGCACAGGGCTTCCTGTCCGGCGTGACCGGCACGGCCCGGGACGTCCACCGACTGGCAGCGGTGAGCCTGGCCTAGCCGGCCCGCGTCCAGCCACACCCGCTGCCCGTCAGATCGGTTCTTCGTCGGCCTGCGCGGCGGCCATGAGTGCGGTCTCGTACACGTCGACGACCTGCTCCACCGTCCGGTCGGTGTACTTCGCGAGGTCGGCGATCGCCGCGACCGCCCAGTTCGCCAACGACAGTGCGAAGGCCAGCAGTTCATCCTCACTACGAGTTCGCTTGACCGCCAGCAGGTAGGCCAGGTTCAGATAGGGCACGAGGTCGGGTTCGGAGGCCTGCCCCCCGCTCGTCCTCACCATGTCGATCGTGGTCCGCGTCGCCTCTTCGCGGAGCGGCAGCAGTCGGTCGCGTTCTGCGTGGACCTCGCCGAGAAATCGCCGGCGCTCGTGTTTCTCCATGTTGTACCTCCCGGACTTCGTCCTACCCAATGGTGCGGATCGGACGGGGGTGTCACATCCCCGTCGGTCCAACTGCGTAACTTGTTGGATCCTTCGAGGCCGGGGGGTCCGCCGGCGGTGAGGTGGGCCAGGCGAGCCGTTCCTGGAGCCAGTCGCGGGCAAGGTGCCAGCTCGGGCTCGCGGGGTCGATGCCGGTGACGGCGTCCACGGCGACGTACGTGTCGAACCCGGCGGCCGTCGCGGAGATCGCGGGCAGGGCCACGCACACCTTCTGCGACACCCTGGCGAAGATCAGCTTCCCGTCCGGTGGCTTCGGTGGCCTCCCGGACCCGGTCGTCGTGCCAGACGTCGACCGTGCTGCGGTCGATGATCTTCTGTCCGGCCGGCAGGGCCCCGACCAGCTCCGGGGTGTCGAACGCAGAACCGACCCAGCGGACCGCCGCGCCAAACCGATCTTCCCCACCGAACGCGGCCTGCTCCAGATGGAGACCGCCGCCTCCATCATGCGCAACTGAGCGACCGGTGGGGCTTGTTGTGCGCCCCTGAACGCGACGAGCGCCAACTCGGCGCGCGGCGAGTCCGCCGTGCCGACGACACACAACCGAACCGGGATCAGCCGGGCTTCCGTGCCAGCAGGAACCCCCGTGGCCGGGTCTCCTCGTCGTGCGGCTCTCGGACCACCGTGGCCACCGGCTCCAGGCCCGCCCCCGCGAGCAGCGCCCCCGCCTCCTCCGGGGTCCGCCAGTAGTAGTCCAGGTCGATCTCGTGGCCGAAGCGTTCGGCCAGGTGGAGGTGGCCCGGCTCGGTGGCCGTCTGGAAGCCGAGGAGGACGGAGCCGCCGGGGACCAGGGCGCGGTGGAACTCGGCGAAGGCGGTCGGGAGGTGGTCGTCGGGGACGTGGATGGTCGAGTAGAGGGCGAGGACGCCGCCCAGGGTCGCATCCGGGAGGTCCAGGGACGTCATCGAGCCCACGTGGAAGCGCAGTTGGGGATGCGCCTCGCGGGCCAGCGTCACCATGGCGGGGGAGATGTCCACCCCGAAGACCGGGACGCCCAGGTCGTGCAGGCGCGCGGTGACGTACCCGGGGCCGCTGCCGAGGTCGGCCACGGGGGCCGGGCCGTTCGCCGTGACCAGCTCGGCGAAGGCGGTGACCAGGGTGCGGTCGAGAGGGTGGGAGAGGCTTTCCGGGTGCTGGGACGCGTAGTCCTCGGCGATCGCGTCGTAGGAGGAGCCGGTGGTCTGCAGGAAGTGCGCCGTCGAGTCGCTCACGCGGGCGGAGCCTACCGGCCGGGGCGGGTCCGATCCGTGGACTTGTAGAGCGGGACCCTAGCGAGGCGTGGTATCCGTGGAGGAAGGAAGCAAAGGTTTTACCCACCAGAGTCCGCCGCCATGCGCCCGCCGGTCAGATTTTCTTCACCTAACGGGCTGAAGTTTTGTTGATCGAGGCACAGTTGACCGGTCGGGCGTCCTACCCTTCAGAGGGTGAACCAAGTGATGTCCCTAGAGTCCGAGGCCGATCTCCCCGGGGATGTGCTCCCTGGTGCGCTCAGCGAGTCCCTGCACGCCGAACTCGTCGCGTTCCGCCGTGACTTGCACATGCACCCGGAGCTGGGCAACCAGGAGTTCCGTACGACCGCCGCGATCAAGGAGCGGCTGGAGCGGGCCGGGCTGCGCCCCCGCGTCCTCAGCACCGGAACCGGGCTCATCTGTGACATCGGGCTCGCCGAGGGCCGGCGGCCGGCCGTCCCGCTGCTCGCCCTGCGGGCCGACATCGACGCCCTGCCCATCCCGGACACCAAGACCGACTGCCCCTACCGGTCCACCGTGCCCGACCGCGCCCACGCCTGCGGCCACGACGTGCACACCACGGTGGTGCTCGGCGCCGGGCTCGTCCTCGCCGATCTGCACGCCAAGGGGCTGCTGCCGCGCCCGGTGCGGCTGGTCTTCCAGCCCGCCGAGGAGGTCATGCCCGGCGGTGCGCTCGGCGTCATCAAGGACGGGGGCCTCGACGGGGTCGGACGGATCCTCGCCGTGCACTGCGACCCCAAGGTCGAGGTCGGCCGGATCGGGCTGCGGCACGGGGCCATCACCAGCGCCGCCGACCGGCTGGACGTCGCCCTGGACGGCCCCGGTGGGCACACCGCCCGCCCCCACCTGACCACCGACCTGGTCACCGCAGTCGCCCGCGTCGCCGTCGACGTACCCGCGATCGTCGCCCGGCGCGTCGACGCCCGCAGTGGCCTCGCCCTGACCTGGGGCCGGATCGAGTCGGGCCACGCCCCGAACGTCATCCCGCAGCACGCCGAGCTGTCCGGCACCGTCCGCTGCCTGGACCTGGACGCCTGGCGGCAGGCGCCCGACATCGTGCACGCGGCCATCGACGAGGTCGCCACCCTGCACCGCGCCAAGTCGGAGATCACCTACGTACGGGGCGTGCCGCCGGTCGTCAACGACCGGGAGTCCACCGAGCTGCTGCGCAGGGCCATGGTCGCCCGACGCGGACTGCAGTCCGTCGAGAGTACCGAGCAGAGCCTCGGCGGCGAGGACTTCTCCTGGTACCTGGAACACGTGCCCGGCGCCCTGGCCCGCCTCGGCGTCCGCACCCCCGGCGACCGCACATCCCGTGATCTGCACCAGGGCGACTTCGACGCCGACGAGCGTGCCATCACGGTCGGCGTGGAGATGTTCACGGCCGCGGTGCTGCTCGACGACCAGTAGGCCGTCCGGAGGGGGGAGGGGCACCCGTTCGGTGCCTCTTCGTCCCCTTGTTTCACCTTGTCGTAACCGGCGGCGTACGGTCGTAACCCAGAGTCGGCACGAATCGATAACGGCCGGGAGAAACACCGTTCCCCTCCCCTTCTACGCGCGTTACTGTGCGCCGAAAATCGCCACCAGTGGCGGCACATTGGGGACAGCGGCCCGTGACGGCGCCGTGGGGATGAAGGGGTGCTTGTTGTGCGTCTGATGTCTCGGAAGATTTCCCGGAGAACGAGGTTCTCCCAAGCTGCGGTGACCGTCGCGGTCGTCGCCCTCGCGGCTGCCGCATGCGGCAAGTCCAGCACCGAATCCACCACCACGCCCTCCAAGGACGGCAAGTACTCCGCCAAGGGCATCGGCCTCGCCTACGACATCGGCGGCAAGGGCGACCAGTCCTTCAACGACGCCGCCTACTCCGGCTTCAAGAAGGCCCAGGACGAGTTCAAGATCGGCGGACGGGACATCGAGCCGCAGGCCAACGAGTCCGACGCGGACAAGGTGCAGCGCCTGGAGACCTTGGCCAAGGCCGGTTACAACCCGGTCATCGGCGTCGGCTTCGCCTACGCGCCGGCCGTGAAGCAGGTCGCCGTGAAGTACCCGAAGGTCACCTTCGGCATCATCGACGACAACACCATCCAGGCGAAGAACGTCGCCGACATGGTCTTCCACGAGGAGCAGTCCTCGTACCTGGCGGGCGTGGCCGCGGCCAAGGCCACCAAGAAGAACCACATCGGCTTCATCGGCGGCGTGGACATCCCGCTGATCCACAAGTTCGAGGCCGGGTTCGACCAGGGCGCCAGGTCCGTCAACCCGAAGATCAAGATCGAGTCGCAGTACCTCACCCAGACGCCCCAGGAGGGCGGCTTCTCCAGCCCCGACAAGGGCGAGAACGCGGCCAACGGCCAGATCGACGCCGGCGCCGACGTCATCTACCACGCGGCCGGCCTCTCCGGCCAGGGCGTGATCAAGTCCGCCGCCGAGCACAAGGCGTGGGCCATCGGAGTGGACTCCGACCAGTACACGCAGAGCGCGCTCGCCAAGTACAAGGACTACATCCTCGGCTCGGCCCTGAAGAACGTCGGCGGCGCGGTCTACGACCTCGCCAAGTCCGTCTACGAGGGCAAGCCGCTCAGCGGCGAGGTCCGCGGCGACCTGAAGTCCGGCGGCGTCGGCTTCGCCGACTCCAACCCGAAGTACCAGGCCATGAAGGACGTCGTCGCCGCGGTGAACAAGGCCCAGAAGGAGATCATCGACGGCAAGATCACTGTCAGCACCAAGTGATCTGACCCCACGCTTCCACGCCCACCCAGGCGTTGTTCCACCCGTACGCCCCTTGCCTCCTGCAAGGGGCGTACTGCTGTCCGTAACCTTGACAGTGACAGTGGCCACAGCTAGATAACGGACCGGACATTGGGGGTTTTCCGTCTGGTCTACGCGCGTTACGCTGCGGCGGAACCAGCGCCTGGTTTGGGCGCTTGCACAAAGGAGTCACGTTCCATGCGCCGGGTGTCCCGCATCACGATTGCAGGCGTTGCGACCGCAGCGCTCGCCGTCACCGTCTCTGCCTGTGGCAGCTCGTCCACCTCCTCTTCCTCCAGCGAGGGCAAGTCCAAGGGCATCGGCCTGGCGTACGACGTCGGTGGCAAGGGCGACCAGTCCTTCAACGACGCCGCCTACGCGGGTCTCCAGAAGGCCGAGAAGGACTTCGGCGTCAGCGGCCGGGACGTCGAGCCGCAGGACAACGAGACGGACGCCGACAAGGTGCAGCGCCTGGAGACCCTGGCCAAGGCCGGCTACAACCCCGTCATCGGCGTCGGCTTCGCCTACGCCCCGGCGGTGAAGCAGGTGGCCGCCAAGTACCCGAAGGTCACCTTCGGCATCGTCGACGACAACACGATCAAGGCGAAGAACGTCGCCGACATGGTCTTCCACGAGGAGCAGTCCTCGTACCTCGCCGGTGTCGCGGCCGCGAAGGCGACCAAGAAGAACCACATCGGCTTCATCGGCGGCGTGGACCTCCCGCTGATCCACAAGTTCGCGGCCGGCTTCGAGCAGGGCGCAAAGTCGGTCAACCCGAAGATCAAGATCGAGTCGCAGTACCTCACCCAGACGCCCCAGGAGGGTGGCTTCTCCAGCCCCGACAAGGGTGAGAACGCGGCCAACGGCCAGATCGACTCTGGCGCCGACGTGATCTACGCCGCCGCCGGCCTCTCCGGCCAGGGTGTGATCAAGTCCGCCGCCGAGCACAAGGTGTGGGCGATCGGCGTCGACTCCGACCAGTACAAGCAGGCCGCGCTGGCCAAGTACAAGTCATACATCCTGACCTCGGCCCTGAAGAACGTCGAGGGCGCGGTCTACGACCTGTCCAAGTCCGTCATCAAGGACAAGAAGCCGCTCTCCGGCGAGATCCGCGGTGACCTGAAGTCGGGTGGCGTGGGCATCGCCCAGTCCAACCCGGCCTTCGCGAACAACGCCGGCATCCAGGCCGCGATCAAGAAGGCCGAGGAAGGCATCAAGAACGGCACCATCACGGTGAAGACCTCCTGACGATCTAGTCAGAAGCCTTGGCCAACAGAACGCTGTAATGGCAGCGTTACGGCCACGGAACGGGGTGCGGAGAGGATGACCTGCCCGCACCCCGTTCGCGCGGCAGAATGCTCGGAACGGATCGGATTTTTGATCGAGGCGAAGTTCTCGATCAAGGTCGGTCAGATCCGGGCACTATTTAAAGCAGGGGCGCTACGCGCGTAGAGCGGCCCCTTTCCCGAGGAGAGTGCGCCATCGACGCGTCCAGCAGCCCTCCGCTCACCGCTCCGTCGACAGTCGCGGTCGAGCTCGCGGGCATCACCAAGCGATTCCCGGGTGTCGTGGCCAACCACGACATCCACCTGACGGTCCGCAAGGGCACCGTCCACGCCCTCGTCGGCGAGAACGGCGCCGGCAAGTCGACCCTGATGAAGATCCTCTACGGCATGCAGAAGCCGGACGAGGGCACCATCCAGGTCGACGGCGAGCAGGTGAGCTTCTCCAGCCCCGCCGACGCCATCGCCCGTGGCATCGGCATGGTCCACCAGCACTTCATGCTGGCCGACAACCTGACCGTGCTGGAGAACGTGGTGCTCGGCAGCGAGAAGCTGTACGGCATCGGCGGGGCCGCCCGCAAGAAGATCAAGGAGATCTCCGACCGGTACGGCCTGGGCGTCCGCCCGGACGCCCTGGTCGAGGACCTCGGTGTGGCCGACCGCCAGCGCGTGGAGATCCTCAAGGTCCTCTTCCGCGGCGCCCGCACCCTGATCCTCGACGAGCCGACCGCCGTGCTGGTCCCGCAGGAGGTCGACGCGCTCTTCGACAACCTGCGCGAGCTGAAGTCCGAGGGCCTGTCCGTCATCTTCATCTCCCACAAGCTGGGCGAGGTGCTCTCCGTCGCCGACGACATCACCGTCATCCGGCGCGGTACGACGGTCGGCACCGCGATCCCCTCCCAGACCACCCCGCGCCAGCTGGCCGAGCTGATGGTCGGCAGCGAACTGCCCACGCCGGAGACCGCCGAGTCCACCGTCACCGACCGGCCGGTCCTGGAGGTCAGGAACCTCACCGTCCACGCCCGCGGCGCCGTCTCCATGGGCACGGAGGAGGAGCCCTCCGCCGAAGGCCTCACCGAATTCGCGCCCGCCGGCGAGGTCAAGAAGGTCCTCGACGACGTCTCCTTCACCATCCACGCCGGTGAGGTCATGGGCATCGCCGGTGTCGAGGGCAACGGCCAGACCGAGCTGATCGACGCGCTGATCGGCACCAAGCACGCCGACTCCGGCTCGATCGCCTTCCTGGGCGAGGACATCACCCCCTGGCCCACCCGCAAGCGCCGTGAGTCCGGCGTCGGCTACATCCCCGAGGACCGCCACCGCCAGGGCCTGCTCCTGGAGTCCCCGCTGTGGGAGAACCGCATCCTCGGCCACGTCACCGAGCAGCCCAACGCCAAGGGCTTCTGGCTCAACCCCAAGGGCGCCCAGGCCGACACCCGCCGGATCGTCGAGGAGTACGACGTCCGCACCCCCGGCATCGACGTCACCGCGGCCTCCCTGTCCGGCGGCAACCAGCAGAAGCTGATCGTCGGCCGCGAGATGAGCCACGACCCGAAGTTCCTGATCGCCGCCCACCCCACCCGTGGTGTGGACGTCGGCGCCCAGGCGCAGATCTGGGACCGTATCCGCGAGGCCCGCCGTGAGGGCCTGGCCGTGCTGCTGATCTCCGCCGACCTGGACGAGCTGATCGGCCTGTCGGACACCCTGCGCGTCATCTACGACGGCAGGCTGGTCGCCGACGCCGACCCGGCCGCCATCACGCCGGAGGAGCTGGGCTCGGCCATGACGGGTGCCGCAACCGGTCACCTGGAGCACGAAGAGACCGCCCCCGAGGGCGACGACACCGCCGGTCCGGAGGACGAGGCCCGATGAAGAAGTTCGACAAGGAGCGGGTGCTCGTCGCGGTGGCCGGACCGGTCATCGCGCTCGTCCTGGCGATCGCGCTGACCTCCGTGGTCCTGCTCGCCTCGGGCAAGAACCCGATCGAGCCGTACACCCTGATGCTCCAGCAGCTGCCGTTCTCGGACATCCAGGTGCTGATCATCAACCAGGCGTCGCTGTACTACATCGCCGCCATCGCGGTCGCCCTCGGCTTCCGCATGAACCTGTTCAACATCGGCGTCGACGGCCAGTACCGCCTCGCCGCGGTGATGACCGCCGTCGTCGGCGCGCACGTGGCCCTGCCCAGCTTCCTGCAGATTCCGCTGCTGCTGCTGGTCGCCATGGCCACCGGCTCCTTCTGGGCCGGCATCGCCGGTGTCCTGAAGGTCACCCGGGGCGTCAGCGAGGTCGTGGCGACGATCATGCTGAACGCGATCGCCACCGCCGTCATCGGCTACGTCACCCTCACCGACGTGTGGGGCGTGCAGGTCGGCAACAACTCGACGACCGGCATCATGAAGAAGTCCGGCTGGTTCCCGGGCATCAACCTGGGCTCGGACGTCGGCGAGATCTACGGCCTGGTCTTCCTCGCCGTCCTCCTCGGCATCGGCTACTGGGTCGTCCTCAACCGCACCCGCTTCGGCTTCGACCTGCGCGCCACCGGCGCCTCGGAGACCGCCGCCGCGGCCTCCGGCGTCGACGCCAAGCGCATGGTGCTGATCTCGATGCTGATCTCCGGGGCCATCGCGGGCCTCGCCGGTCTGCCGTTGCTGCTCGGCGAAAGCCACACCTACAGCCTGAGCTTCCCCGTGGGCCTCGGCTTCACCGCCATCGGCATCGCCCTGCTCGGCCGGAACAACCCGGGCGGCATCGCGCTCGCCGCCCTGCTGTGGGCCTTCCTCGACAAGGCCTCGCCCGCCCTCGACTACGCGACCCCCGTGGCGTACGACAAGGAGATCGCCACGATCATGCAGGGCCTGATCGTCTTCGCGGTCGTCATCTCGTACGCAGCCGTCCAGCAGTGGGGTCTGCGCCGCCAGCAGCAGCGGGTCGGCGCCGAGCTGGCAGCGGCCGCCGCCAAGAACACCAACAAGGAGGTGGCTGCCTGATGTCCACCGCGACCATCGCCAAGCCGCAGGCCAAGCAGCCCGGCAAGGGCGGCCGCCGTATGTCGCTCCCGGTACTCCTGCTCGTCATCGCGGGCGTGCTGGTGCTGACCTCGATCGTCCGCCTGATCACCGGTGCGGACGGCATCACCTCGACCGGCCAGATGTCCGCCGCGCTGCAGCTCGCGGTGCCGATCGGCCTCGCCGGCCTCGGCGGCCTGTGGGCCGAGCGCGCGGGCGTCGTCAACATCGGTCTCGAGGGCATGATGATCCTCGGTACCTGGTTCGGCGCCTGGGCCGGCTACCAGTGGGGCCCGTGGACCGGTGTCGTCTTCGGCATCATCGGCGGAGCGCTCGGCGCCGTCCTGCACGCCATCGCCACCGTCACCTTCAACGTCAACCACATCGTCTCCGGTGTGGCGCTGAACATCCTGGCCCTCGGCACCACCCGTTACCTGTCGAAGTTCACCTTCGCCAACGCCCCGCAGGGCTCCACCAAGCAGTCCCCGCCGATCGACTCCCTCGGCGACTTCAGCATCCCGGGTCTGTCCGACTGGCTGAACACGCTCAACGGCAAGCACTGGTTCCTGGTCTCCGACATCGCCGGTCTGCTCGGCGGTCTGGTCACCGACCTGTCGCCGCTGACCGTGATCGCGGTCGCCCTGGTCCCGCTGACCTGGTGGGTGCTGTGGCGGACCTCCTTCGGTCTGCGCCTGCGCTCCTGCGGCGAGAACCCGGTGGCGGCCGAGTCCCTCGGCGTCAACGTGTACAAGTACAAGTACATCGCCGTGATCATCTCCGGCGGCTTCGCCGGCCTCGGCGGCGCGTTCCTGTCCATCGTCGCCTCGAACGTGTACCTCGACGGCCAGACGGCCGGCCGCGGCTACATCGGTCTCGCCGCGATGATCTTCGGCAACTGGATGCCGGGCGGCCTCGCCCTCGGCGCGGGCCTGTTCGGCTACACCGACAGCCTCAACCTGCGCGGCGGCACGGTGAACGTCCACGCGCTGATCCTGCTGCTGGCGATCCTGCTGGTGTTCGGCGCCGCCTACCAGGCGTGGAAGAAGAAGTACGTCCCCGCCGTCGTCACGGCCGTCATCGCGGCCCTGATGTTCCTCTGGTACGTCTCCACCAACGAGGTCCCGCGCCAGCTGGTGACGGCGACCCCGTACATCGTCACGCTGCTCGTCCTGTCGCTGTCCGCGCAGAAGCTGCGCATGCCGAAGGCGGACGGCCTGCCGTACCGGAAGGGACAGGGCAAGTGACGTCCCCGTCCGGCGACTTCGACTGGGAGGCCCTGCGGGCCGAGGCGCGGGAGGCCATGTCCCACGCCTACGCCCCCTACTCGGGCTTCCCGGTCGGCGTGGCGGCCCTGGTCGACGACGGGCGCACGGTCACCGGCTGCAACGTCGAGAACGCCTCCTACGGCCTCGGCCTGTGCGCCGAGTGCGGGCTGGTCTCGCAGCTGCAGCGCACGGGCGGTGGCCGCCTGACGCACTTCACCTGCGTGGACGGCACGGGCGGCCTGCTCGTCCCGTGCGGCCGCTGCCGCCAGCTGCTGTACGAGTTCGGCGGCCCCGACCTGCTCATGGACACCCCCGCGGGCATCCTCCCGCTCTCCGAGATGCTGCCCCAGGCCTTCGGCCCGGACCATCTCACCCAGTAACTCCCGTACGGCCCCCCTGACCCGCTCGCAGGGGGGCCGTGCACTTCGCACTCCCGGAAGGAAGCCATAGCCATGGCCATGGACGTCATCTCCGTCATCCGCACCAAGCGGGACCGCGGTGAGCTGACCGACCAGCAGATCGACTGGGTCATCGACGCGTACACCCGCGGCGAGGTCGCCGACGAGCAGATGTCCGCGCTCGCCATGGCGATCCTGCTCAACGGCATGAACCGCCGTGAGATCGCCCGCTGGACGGCGGCCATGATCGCCTCCGGCGAGCGCATGGACTTCTCCTCGCTGTCCCGCCCGACGGCGGACAAGCACTCCACGGGCGGCGTCGGCGACAAGATCACCCTGCCCCTGGCCCCCCTCGTGGCGGCCTGCGGCGCGGCCGTTCCCCAGCTCTCCGGGCGCGGCCTCGGCCACACCGGCGGCACCCTGGACAAGCTGGAGTCGATCCCGGGCTGGCGCGCGCTGCTCTCCAACGAGGAGATGCTGCACGTCCTGGACACCACGGGCGCGGTGATCTGCGCGGCGGGCGACGGTCTGGCCCCCGCCGACAAGAAGCTGTACGCGCTCCGCGACGTCACGGGCACGGTCGAGGCGATCCCCCTGATCGCCTCCTCCATCATGTCGAAGAAGATCGCCGAGGGCACGGGCTCGCTGGTCCTGGACGTGAAGGTGGGCTCGGGTGCCTTCATGAAGACGATCGAGGACGCGCGCGAACTGGCGTCCACGATGGTCGGCCTCGGCACGGACCACGGCGTGAAGACGGTCGCCCTCCTGACCGACATGTCCACCCCGCTCGGCCTCACCGCGGGCAACGCCCTGGAGGTCCGCGAGTCGGTGGAGGTCCTGGCAGGCGGCGGCCCGGCGGACGTGGTCGAGCTGACGATCGCGCTCGCCCGCGAGATGCTCGACGCGGCCGGCGTGAAGGACGCCGACCCGGCGAAGGCCCTGGCCGACGGCTCGGCCATGGACGTCTGGCGCCGGATGATCGCGGCCCAGGGCGGCGACCCGGACGCGGAGCTGCCCACGTCCCGCGAGCAGCACGTCATCAAGGCCCCCTCCTCCGGCGTCCTCACCCGCCTGGACGCCTACGACATCGGTGTCGGCGCCTGGCGCCTGGGCGCGGGCCGCGCCCGCAAGGAGGACCCGGTGCAGGCGGCGGCAGGCATCGAGATGCACGCCAAGCCGGGCGACACGGTGACGGAGGGCCAGCCCCTGCTGACCCTGCACACGGACACCCCCGAGCGCTTCGAGTACGCACTCCAGGCGGTCGAGGGCTCGTACGACATCGCGGCGGCGGGGACGGACTTCACGGCTTCGCCGGTGGTGCTGGAACGTATTGCCTGACCTGGGGATTCATCTTTCGGGTGAACGGGATCGGTGGACCACTGCCGGTCCCGTTCGGCATGTTTGATGAGCCCATGGACGCGTTCGAGGGCGACTACCTCCTGACCGATGACGAGTGGGAAGAACTCCTCTGGGTCTGAAAGCAGACCGACGCGCCCAAAGGCTGCAAGGTGGAGATCATCAAGGGGCTCGTCACCGTGGCTCCCTATTCCGCCGTTGCCCACCACAGGGTCTTGGAGCCCATGCAGCGGCACCTTTATGGGGTGATCCCGGAGTCCTGGGGCGTCTACCAGCGCTTGGCCTTGGCCGTTCCATCGCGGCTGGAACTGTATGTGCCGGATCTGTGTGTGGTGCCCGAGAAGGGGCAGTGGGGAGAGGACGAGTACTTCGCTCCCGCAGGCGTGGCCGAACTCGTCGTGGAGATCACCTCGGCCACCACCGCGCAGAACGACCGTACGACGAAGGCTGCGGGCTACGCAGAGGCAGGCGTCCCGTTGTACATCCTCGTCGACAGGCTGGCCCCGGCAGGACCGACGGTCACGCTGTACGGGGATGCGGAGGGTGGGGCCTACCGGGCATGCGAGGTGGTGGGGTTCGGTACACCGGTCGGGTTGCCGGGGCCCTTCCACCGCACGCTCCCAGCCGGCTGACCCTCACCCCAACACCGCCGCCACCCCCACCAACACCGGCACCGACACCACCGTCGACAACAGAACCGACTCCCGGGCCAGAGCCTCGGCCACCCGATACCGGCTCGCGTACGTGAACAGGTTCTGCGCGGCCGGCAGCGCCGACGTCACCACCACGTCCAGCAACGGCGCTCCGTGCAACCCGAAGACGCCCCGCGCCAGCACCCACGCCACCAGCGGCTGTCCCACCGACTTCAACACCACGGACAGCTGGACCAGTTTCCGGTCCCGCCCCCGGCCAGGGGCCGCGCTGCCGTGCAGGGACATGCCGAAGGCCAGCAGGGCCGCCGGGACGGACATGTTGCCGATCAGGGTGAGGGGGTCCATGACGGGGTCCGGGACCTTCCAGCCCGCCGTGGACACCACGACACCCGACAGTGAGCCCACCGCTATGGGGTTGCGCAGCGGGGTCAGCAGGCGCCGCCACACCGTGCCCTTCTCGCCCTTGCCGGAGAGGTCCAGGATCGTCAGCGCGACGGGGTGACCAGGACGACCTGGAACAGCAGCACCGGTGCCACCAGGGACGCGTCGCCCAGGACGTACGCGGCGATCGGGATGCCCAGGTTGCCCGAGTTGACGTAGCCGGAGCACAGGGCGCCGATCGTGGTGCGGCCCACGCCCCAGCGGCGCAGCGCGCCGATCGCCACGAAGCCCCCGGAGACCGCCGCCGTGCTCAGGGCCGTCACCAGCAGGCGGGACGAGAACAGCACCGAGAGGTCGGCACGCGCGAGGGTCGTGAAGAGCAGCGCCGGGCCCGCCACCGTGAAGGCCAGACCCGTCAGCACCTCGCGGCCCTGAGCGCCGAGCGAGCCGCGCCGCCCGAGCACATAGCCCACCCCGATGACGACCGCGATCACCGCGAACCCGCTCAGCACCCCCTGCACGCAGCCCACCCTCCGGCGGAGCGGGGGAGCGGGTCAATGTGATCTTTGCCTGGGCCGCCGCGATGAGTTACGCCCGCCGTGCCGGTCTACCGCACGTGGACGATGAGACACCCGCTGTGCTCGTGCTGGCCGGATTCGTCACCCGGGACGAGGTGCCGGGGCTGTGCGACGACGTACGGGCGCTGCTGGACGTCACCGGGGCCGGGGTTGTCGTCTGTGACGTGGGCGGGCTCGGGCCGCCCGGCCTGGGCGCAGTCGATCTGCTCGCCCGGCTGGAGCTGGCCGCACGGCGGGCCGGGGGGCGGATACGGCTCCGGGAGCCCAGCCCGGGACTACGCGCCCTCCTCGATCTTGTCGGGCTCCGCTTCCAGGTGGAGGGGCAGGCCGAAGAGCGGGAACCACCGCTGGGTGTCGAGGAAGAAGTGGAACCCGGTCAGCCAGCCGTCTGATATCTCCAGGACCTGGATCGACCACGGTGTGAAGCCGCCCGCTTCCGGGTCCGGCTTGTACTGGGCGAAGCCGGGCAGCCCGTTGACCTGCACGGGCAGCAGGCGGGAGCCGGCGCAGGCGGCGCCCAGGGTGGTCATGAAGCCGGTGATGTCGTCATGGCCGGTCAGCCACAGGTCGAACGGCGGCATCGTCATGACGGCGTCCTCGTGCAGCAACGCCGTCAGCGCCGTCATGTCGTAGCCCTCGAAGGCCTTCACATAGCGCTCCAGGAGCTTCTGCTGCTCCTCGTCGAGCGGGTCGGAGACCGCCGCGCCGACGCCGGACTGCTCCCGCTCGGCAAGCGTCGCCCGAGCCCGCTGGAGCGCGCTGTTCACCGAGGCGACCGAGGTGTCCAGCAGCTCGGCGACCTCGCTCGCCTTCCAGGCCAGCACCTCGCGCAGGATCAGCACCGCCCGCTGCTTGGGCGGCAGCTGCTGCAGGGCTGCCATGAACGCCAGCCGGATCGACTCCTTGGCGACGGCCGCCTCCGCCGGGTCCTCGACCGTCGGCAGCACGCGCGCGTCCGGCACCGGCTCCAGCCAGGTGTTGTCCGGGCGAGGGGCGAGGGCCGCCTGCGCGAGGGGCGTCGAGTCGGTGAGGTCCATGGGCCGGGCCCGCTTGTTCCCGGCCGTCAGCATGTCCAGGCACACGTTCGTCGCGATCCGGTACAGCCACGAACGGAGGCTGGAACGGCCCTCGAACTTGTCGTAGCTCCGCCAGGCCCGCACCAGGGTGTCCTGCACCGCGTCCTCGGCCTCGAAGGACGAGCCGAGCATCCGGTAGCAGTACCCGGTCAGTTCGGTCCGGTGCTTCTCCAGTGCGACGTCCAGGTCCGCCGTCGCCGTGCTGTTGCCCATCGTCCACCCACCCCTGTGGCCGTCCCGTACACGCGCCTTCGCGTTCCAGCACTTCGGAAGCTACCGCAGCCCACTGACAATGGCTCCCGGAGCGCGAAAAGGCCCAGCTCAGACCAGTTGCTTCACGGACATGAGCAGATGCCGGTGCCCGGCGCCCGCGCCCAGCAGGACCCGCTGCCCCGACCCGAGCAGCTCCAGCCGCAGCTCAGGCCCCTCGAAGGAGTTCAGCGCGTCCAGCAGATACGCCGGGTTGAAGGCCACGACGACCTGTTCGGCACCGCGCAGCACGGCCGGCAGTCGCTGCGCCGCCACGTCGTCGCCGAACCCGGCCCGCACCGCGACGGACCCGTCCTCGCCGGAGAACTCCAGCCGCACCGGGCCGTTCGCCTCCGCCACCACGGCCACCCTGCGCACCGCCTCGGTCAGCGCCCCGCACGCGACCTCGGCGACCGCCGCCCCCGCAAGATCGAACAGTGAGCCGTACCCCGGCAGCCGCCCCTCCAGCCGCAGCAGCACCGTCCGCGTCCGCCCGCCCTCGAACCCGACCATGCCCCCACCGGCCTCTTCGGACGGATCGAGCCCGATCCGCAGGGTCCCGCTCCGGGCCAGCGACCGTGCCGCCTCCAGCAGCCGCCGCGCGGGCAGCAGCACCTCCACGGCCTCCCCGGTCGCCCCCACTTCAGGCTTCCACTCCAGCCGCCGCACGGCATACCGGTACCGGTCGGACGCCGACAGGATCATCTCCTCGCCCTCCAGGCGCAGTTGGACCCCGGTGAGTACCGGCAGCGTGTCGTCCCGGCCCGCCGCCACGGCCACCTGCCCGACGGCCGTCGCGAACGCGGCCGCGTCCACACCGCCGTACACCGGGGGCACCTCCGGAAGCGCCGGATACTCCTCGTACGGCAGCGTCGACAGCCCGAACCGGGTGCCGCCCGCCTCCACCGTGAACCGGGAGCCCTCCAGCACGCAGCTCACCGGACCTTCCGGCAGCACCCGGCAGATGTCCAGCAGTCTGCGTCCCAGGACCAGCACCCGCCCCTCGGCCACGGTCTCGGCGTCCGTCTCGACCCGAGCGGCCGTCTCGAAGTCGAACCCCGACACCGTCAGCCGTCCCGCCCCTGCCGTCAGTGCGAGGCCGCCCAGCACCGGCACGGGCGTCCGGGCCGGCAGTGCCCGTGCCGCCCACGCCACCGCCTCGGCGAGGTCCGCCCGTGCGATCCGGAACTCCATACGACAATCCCCCTGCTCGTCCGTCCAGTTGATCTGCGGACGCTATCCGCGGCCACTGACAACGGGCGGTGAGCAGGGGGAATGCGAGGAGCGAAGGTCAGTGCGCCGCCACCGGCGCCCGCCGGGCGGCCACCCGGGCCGCTCGCGAGCCGAACACCGTGATCGTGACGACGCCGAGGACCGCGAGGATGCCGACCGTGACCGTGCCGGCCCAGCCGCCCCCGCGGAAGGCCATCGCGCCGACCGTGCTGCCGGCGCTGGAGCCGATGTAGTACGCGGACTGGTAGAGGGCCGAGGCCTGGGCGCGGCCGTGGGTGGCCGTCCTGCTGACCGCCGAGGAGGCGACCGCGTGGCCCGCGAAGAAGCCCGCGGTGATCAGCACCAGGCCCAGCAGGACCAGGAGGAGGGAGTCGGCCAGCGACAGGAGCAGGCCCGTCGCCGTCGTGCCGCCCGCCAGGTACAGCGCGCCCCGGCGGCCGAGGCGGCCCACCAGACGGCCCGCGGTCGACGCCGACACCGTGCCCACCAGGTACACCAGGAAGATCGAGCCGACGATGCCCTGGGGGAGGGAGAAGGGGGCTTCCGTCAGCCGGTACCCGATCACCGTGTAGACACCGCCGAACACCGTCATGAACAGCGCGCCGATCGCGTACAGGCGGCGCAGCAGCGGGTCGGAGAGGTGGTCGCGGACCGTGCCGAGCAGGACACGCGGGCGCAGCGAGCCGGGCCTGAAGTGCTGCGGGGCCGGCAGCAGCAGGCGGAACGCCACCGCGCAGGCCACCGCGATCGCGCCGATCACGCCGACGGCCACCCGCCAGCCCCACTCCTGCGCGACCCAGCCGGTGATCACCCGGCCGCTCATCCCGCCGACGCTGTTGCCCGCCACGAACAGCCCGATCGCCGTGACCAGCGCCTTCGGCCGGACCTCCTCGGCCAGGTACGCCGTCGCCGAAGCGGGCAGTCCGGCCAGCGCCGCGCCCTGCACCGCCCGCAGCACCACCAGGGTGCCGAGGGAGGGCGCGAAGGGCACCAGCAGGCCGACGCCCACCGCGACCGCCAGCGAGGCCGTCATCACCGTACGGCGGCCGTAGCGCTCGGAGAGGGCGCTCATCGGCAGCACGAACAGCGCCAGACCCGCGGTCGCGGCCGCCACCGTCCAGCTCGCCTCGCTCGCCGCGACCCCGAACTCCCCGGAGATCAGCGGGAGCAGGGCCTGCGTGGAGTAGAGGAGGGCGAAGGTCGCGACTCCGGCGAGGAAGAGGGCGAAGCTCATCCGGCGGTAGCCGGGTCCGCCCGGCGCCATGCGGGAGTCGGACGCGGAGTCGGAGGAACGGACGGGCGCGACGGCGTCCACGCTGGTGGACGCCCCGGTACTGGCGGGAGACATGCTTCGAAGCTACGTACGGGTCCGCTCATCCGTCCAATGCATGGAATCGCCATAATCGTTCCCATGGTGCATCAGCAAAGCTCACAGGCTCGACTGTCACCGTCCGGTGACACAGAAGACATGACCGAGATGTCGAGGCTGCTCGCGCCTCGCCTCGCGTACTTCGCCGGCGTCGCCCGTACCGAGCACGTCACCCGGGCCGCCCACGACATGAACGTCCCGCAGTCGACCCTCTCGCGCGCGATGGCCCGGCTGGAACAGGACCTGGGCGTCGACCTCTTCGCCCGCCACGGCCGTACGGTCTCCCTCACCACCGCCGGCCGTACCTTCCTCGCCTCCGTCGAACGTGCCCTCGCCGAGGTGGAGCGCGCCGCCGAGGAGGTCCGGGCCGACGCCGATCCGGCCACCGGCAAGGTCGCCTTCGGCTTTCTGCACACCATGGGCGCCGAGACCGTCCCCGGCCTGCTGCACGCCTTCCGCGCCGACCATCCGCGCGTCCGCTTCAGCCTCGTCCAGAACTACGGCGAGGCGATGCTGGAGCGGCTGCGGGCCGGTGAGCTGGACCTCTGTCTGACCTCGCCGGTGCCCGACGCCCCCGACCTCGTCGCCCGCCGCCTGGACGAGCAGAAACTCCGCCTGGTCGTCCCGGCCGACCACCGCCTGGCCGCCCGCAGACGTATCCGGCTGGCCGAGGCGTCCGACGAGACCTTCGTGACCCTGGAGCCCGGCTACGGCCTGCGCCGCATCACCGACGCCCTGTGCCGCGAGGCCGGCTTCAAGCCCCGCATCGCCTTCGAGGGCGAGGAGGCCGAGACCCTGCGGGGTCTGGTCGCGGCCGGGCTGGGGGTCGCCCTGCTCCCTCCCCCGACGGTCCCGCGCCCGGGTGTGGTGGAACTGACGGTCACGGCCCCGAGGGCGGTCCGGGAGATCGGCGTCGCCTGGCTGGCGGACCGCCCGGACACCCCGCCCGTGTCCGCCTTCAAGAAGTTCCTGCTGTCACGCCGAGGGAGCCTCCTGCCCGCCTGACGGGACCCGGGCCCAGCGGGTCAGCATGCCGACGGCCTCCGCCCGGTCGGCGGGGGAGAGCTCGGCGATCGCGGTGCTGTGGTTGGCGTCGGGGGCCCACAGGATACGCGCGTCGCGGGTGCCGGGCCGGAAGGGCTCGGCGACGGAGGGGTCCTGGGCGCCGTTGACGAAGAGCATCCGGCTGCCGTGCCGGCGGACCCAGCGGTCGATGTCCGGCATCGCGTCACGGTCGAAGCGCATCGGGATGTCGCGCGGGACGAACGTGCGGGGCTCGATGGCGTTCGGGTACCGCAGGAGGTCGGACAGGTGGCCGGTGGCGAAGCCGACGTACCCCAGCTGGGTGCCGAGTTGGTAGAAGTACGGGATGTAGTGCTGCAGGGCCGCGTCGGCGTAGAGGGGCAGGCCCGTGATGTCGTCCAGCCACGCGTACAGCTCGTCGGTGCCGGCGTCCGGGCCGGGTATGACGGCGCCCTCCGCCGCGGTGTGGCGCTGCCAGAACATGAACGGGGCGCGCAGGACGGCGATCTCGAGGGCCTTGTCGGCGCTGCCGACGAGCCGGAACGCGGTGTTGTGGGCGGCGGCCCAGGCCTCGTAGCGGGCGACCAGGTCGGCGCGGCGCAGCAGGGCCTGCCGCTGCACGGTCCGCAGGGCCTCGCGGAGCTCGGCGCTGCCCACGCTCTCCAGGAACCGCACATACGCGGTGTTGTCACGGTCGTCGACGTTGTTCGGGGCGGAGTAGGCCACGGTGCCGTCCACGTCGTGGGGGTGGAAACGCCGGTGGTAGACGCTGGTCATGCCGCCCTTGCTGCCGCCGGTGGAGATCCACGCGCCGCGGTACAGCCCGCGGAAGAGGCGGACGACGCGGTGGTGGTCGTCGGCGGCCTGGCGGATGGTCAGCAGGGAGTAGTCGGCTGTCGCCGGGCGTGAGGTGCCGAAGAAGCGGTGCTCGACCTGGAGCTGGTTGCCGCCCAGCAGCACGGTCGGTTCGGCTCGCCGGGGCGAGAGCACCGCCTCGTAGCCCGTGGTGAACAGGACGGTGGGGCGGTCGACGGACGTGTGCAGCAGGGTGAGGCGCTGCTCGAAGGTCCCGGCCGCGGGGTTCGTGTGGTCGGCCGGCTGGCGCAGGCCGAGGACGAAGAAGCGGTACCCCGGCTCGGCGCCCTGGCGTTCCTCGATCACCCGCAGTCCCGGCAGCGCCTGCAGGGCGGTCAGGATGTCGTCGTTGCCGAGGCGGGCCCGTGACCCCACCGCGGCGGTCGCGGGTGCGGCCGCCGTGACGGCGAGGCCCGCCGTCATCGCCGCCGAGGTCAGCAGACGCCGTCTCGTCCACCTGTGCATCGTGATTCCTCCCGGGCCCACGGCCGCCGCCACGGCACCGGACCCGGTGCGGTGCAGCGGTCTCTTCCCTGACTGGCTGACCGCTCCAGTACAGCCGCCGGGCGCCGTAGAAAGATCCCGCGCTCGGGGGGATCGTCTCCCCCGGGCGGGGGAGACGCGGGACACCGCGCGATGTGCCCCGGACGGGAACCAGGCCCGGGTCCTAGCGCCGCAACGACCTGCCGAACCCCGCGGCCAGCGGCATCCGGAGGCCGATCGGCGGCGGAGCGGCCAGTGCGTCCTCCACCGGACGGGACAGCGCGCACCCGAACAGCGCCCCCATCACGAAGTCCACGGCGAGGGACAGCACTTCGTCCCGGTGCTGGTGCAGCCCATGACCGTCGGAGTGCACCTCGAACCGGCACACGTCCCGGTTCGCCTTCTTCGCCCGCGCCGCCAGCCGGAAGGACAGTTCCGGATCGGTGCGCTCGTCGTTCGTGCCGTGCACGATCAGCACCCGGCGCCCGGCCAGCTGCCGCACCGGCTCCTCGGGTGCGGCGACATCCTCCTCCGGCAGCCAAGGGGCCAGCGCGACAATGGAGTTGACCGCCTCATGGCCTGCGGAGCGCAGCGCGGCCCGGCCGCCCATGTCCAGGCCGACCAGGCACACCGGAACATCCCCGTAGCGTCGTACGATCTCGTCGGCGGCCCACTCGGCATCGGCCGCCAGATGCGCCTCGTTGCCGTTCCAGCCCCGGTAGCGGTAGTGGACGGTGTGGACGGCCAGCCCCTCCTCGCGGCCCGCGCGGGCGAGGCGGCGGCCGAGGGAGCGGACGAAGGGCGCCGCCCGGACGAAGGACGGCCTGCGGGCGGAGACCTCCTCGCCGCCGGGGAGCAGCAGGACCGCCCCGCTCACCGCCGTCGGCTCCGGGCCGACTGCCTTTCCCAGCCCGGCCGTTCGCACCGGCGTCGCTTGCTGTCCCATGACAGAACAGTGTCAGAAGGCTCGGTGTACGAAACCCGTCCGTGCGGTCACCGTTCCATCTCGACGGAAAAGTACCTGCGGCCTACGAGCGCTCTACGCGCGTAGGCGTTAGAGTGCGGCAATGACGAGCCAGACTGCACCGACTGGGACCGTCCCGACGTCTGACCAGATCCGGCGGGCACCCAAGGTTCTGCTGCACGATCATCTCGACGGCGGCCTCCGCCCCGGAACCGTCGTCGAACTGGCCCAGGAGACGGGCTACTCCCACCTCCCCGAGACCGACCCCGACAAGCTGGGTATCTGGTTCCGCGAGGCCGCCGACTCCGGCTCGCTGGAACGGTATCTGGAGACCTTCTCGCACACCGTCGGCGTGATGCAGACCCGGGAGGCGCTGGTCCGGGTCGCCCGGGAGTGCGCCGAGGACCTCGCCGAGGACGGCGTCGTCTACGCGGAGGTGCGCTACGCGCCCGAGCAGCACCTTGAGGCCGGGCTGAGCCTGGAGGAGGTCGTCGAGGCGGTCAACGAGGGCTTCCGGCAGGGGGAGCGGCTCGCCCGCGAGAACGGCCACCGCATCCGGGTCGGCGCCCTGCTGACCGCCATGCGGCACGCGGCCCGCGCCCTGGAGATCGCCGAACTCGCCAACCGCTACCGCGACCTGGGCGTGGTCGGCTTCGACATCGCCGGCGCCGAGGCCGGCTACCCGCCCACCCGGCACCTGGACGCGTTCGAGTACCTCAAGCGGGAGAACAACCACTTCACCATCCACGCCGGCGAGGCCTTCGGGCTGCCGTCCATCTGGCAGGCCCTGCAGTGGTGCGGCGCCGACCGGCTCGGGCACGGAGTGCGGATCATCGACGACATCAAGGTCCGCGAGGACGGCTCGGTGACCCTCGGACGGCTCGCGTCCTACGTCCGGGACAAGCGGATCCCGCTGGAACTGTGCCCCAGCTCCAATCTGCAGACCGGGGCCGCGTCCTCGTACGCCGAGCACCCGATCGGGCTGTTGCGCCGGCTGCACTTCCGGGCCACGGTGAACACCGACAATCGGTTGATGTCGCACACGAGCATGAGCCGGGAATTCGAGCATCTAGTCGGCGTTTTCGGTTACACGCTCGACGACCTCCAGTGGTTCTCCGTCAATGCGATGAAATCAGCGTTCATTCCTTTCGATGAACGACTGGCCATGATCAATGACGTGATCAAGCCCGGATATGCAGAGCTGAAATCCGAATGGCTGTTCCGGCAGACCGCCTCCACCAGCGGTTCTGCTGGTCCGGGAGAGTAGCGGCGGCTCGATCGAGGGTGCGGAATGCGGACGGGCTTTCACAACACGTCCGCATTTCGATGTTTGCGGCCGGTGGTCCGGCGTGTTTACGGTCGTGGAACCGCTCAGATCTTTTTTGAATTCCCCGACTCCGTATTCAAGGACGCATTCACCATGAAGCAGTCTGCTGTCAAGACCCTCGGTGTCGCCGCCCTCGGTGCCGCCTTCGCCGCCGTGGGCGCGGGCGCCGCAAGCGCGGCCCCGGCCGTCCCGGACACCACCCAGGCGCTGAACGCCGTCACCAGGACGCTGCCGGCCGAGAACACCGCCATGACGCAGCCGAGCGCCGCCGACGCCCTCACCCGCGGGCAGGACGCGCTGTCCCGCGGGCAGGACGCCCTGGGTTTCGGCATGGCCGCCGCGCAGCCGGCCGTCGCGAACGCGCTGGCCGGGCCGACCGGGCCGAACGGGCCCGTCAACAGCCGCATCGGCGGACTGCCGATGAAGGGCCTGCCCGCGCCCGGCCTGAATCCGGTCACGCTCGGCTGACGCCGACTGCTGGACGACGCCGCTGGGGCGCCCCGGAGCTGTCCGGGAGCGCCCCAGCGGCGTTCGCGTGCGCGGACTCACCAGGCCGTGCCGCGGGCCTTGTCCTCCGACGGCAGCAGGATCCAGAGGGCTATGTAGAGCAGGAACTGCGGGCCGGGCAGCAGACAGGACAGCAGGAAGATCACCCGCATCGTCGTCGCGGAGGTGCCGAAGCGCCGGGCCAGCGCGGCGCACACTCCGCCGATCATGCGGCCGTGGGTGGGGCGGGCGAGGCTGGACATCTGCGGCTCCTTGGTGGGCGTCGGGTGAGGCTCTCCGGTCGGCTGCCTCAACTGTCTTCCACGGTACGGAGACGAACGGGACGAAGCGTCGCTCTACGGGGCGATCCCGACCCTGGGAATCGTCGGGGTCCGCCCCTGAGAGAGGTCCTCCTGGACGGTGACCTTCCCGGCCCTGCGGGGGCCGCGCTCGCCCCGCCGCCGCAGCCAGGCGCGGCCCGCGGGCACCACGGCCAGGTGGGCCAGGATCACGCCCACCGTGTTCAGCAGCAGCGAGTCGACGTCCACGACCCTGCCCGGCACACCCGTCTGCAGCAGGGCGATGCCCAGCGAGATCAGGGCGCCCGTGGCGGCCGTACGGACCAGGGAGGCGAGCGGGGAGACGTCGAGTCGGCCAGTCATCGGCAGCAGCACGCCCAGCGGCGCCAGCAGGGCCAGCCCCTCGCCGATGCGCCGGGCGGCCTCGGGCCAGCCCAGCGCCAGATCGGCCCGGATGCCGGCCAGCGGGCGCAGGTTGGCGGGCATCACCCAGGGCACGTCCAGGGGCCGCAGCATCAGCCAGGCGACGAGCCCGAGGTGTGCGACGAGGAGGACACCTCCCGTCACACGGATGCGGATCGCGGCGCTGCCGCCGATGGAGCCTTGACGCTGCACGACCCCCAAGACGCCCCGGTGCACACGATCGGTTCCGCATCCGTCACGCGGATGCACATGAGGCGTCCGCCACACCGGCCGAAGCCGGCTTCTCAGCCCGCCGCGACCTCGCTGGACGGCGGCTCGGTGCTGCCCGGCCTGTTGCGGACGTCGTCGGTGCACGCGTAGCGGCGCAGCGGGCCGGTACCCGGGCCGCCCAGGATCACCGAGCCGTCGCCCTCCGTGGCCGTCGAGTCGGACAGCGTGCACACGAGCTGGGCGAGGGCGTACGAGGTGAGGCGCTCCGGTGCGGTCGTCAGCCGCAGCGCGTCCTCCGGGTCCTTCGGGCCCGGCCCGGTCACGCTCAGGCCGCCGGGCACGTACGTCATGTAGCGGGCGGCCTTCTCGGCGGCCGACGGGGACGCGGCGAGCTGGTCCAGCAGGCCCTGCGCCACGATGATCCGGCGCTTCGCGTCCGGCGTGCCGTCCGGGACGGGCACGCTCCGGTCGACCGCCACCAGGGAGGAGCCGCACAGCAGGAAGACCCGCACGGGCACCCCGTGCGAGGACTGCGTGGACACATCGGGCCCGGACAGCGAGCACGGCACCCGGGAGGGCGCCGCGCCGAAGTCCGTCGGCACCTCGGTGGGCCGGATCCCGCACCCGGTCAGGAGCAGCGCGAGGAGGGGCACCGCCAGCAGTCTTCGTCCGATCATGACCCCTCCTTCCCGCAGTCCCGGTCCTCGTTGTTGTCCTCGGTGCCCTCGCCCTTGTCCTCCGTCAGCCGTGAGGCGTCCCGCGGCAGCCGCAGCGTGAACACCGCACCCCCGTCCGGGGAGTTGGCCGCGGTGATCTCACCGCCGTGGATGTGGGCGTTCTCCATGGCGATGGACAGGCCCAGGCCGCTGCCCTCCGAGCGCGGCCGGGAGGCGCTGGCCTTGTAGAACCGGTCGAAGACGTGCGGCAGGACGTCCTCGGGGATGCCGGGCCCGTGGTCGCGCACCGCGATGACGAGGTCCTCGCCGTCGATGCGCACCGACACCCGCACCGGCGACCCGCCGTGCTTGAGCGCGTTGCCGATCAGGTTGGCCAGTATGACGTCGAGGCGGCGCGGGTCGAGACGGGCGTGGGTGCCGCGCTCGGCGTCCAGCTCGACGGCGTCCAGCCAGGCGCGGGCGTCGATGCAGGCGGTGATCTGGTCGGCGATGTCGACGTCGTCCAGGACCAGCCGGGCGGTGCCCGCGTCGAAGCGGGTGACCTCCATCAGGTTCTCGACCAGGTCGTTCAGCCGCCGGGTCTCGCTGACCACCAGCCGTACGGCCGGCTCGACCATCGGGTCGATACCCCCGGCCTCGGACTCCAGCTCCTCCTCCAGCACCTCCGTGACGGCGGTGATGGCGGTCAGCGGCGTCCGCAGCTCATGGGACATGTCGGCCACGAAGCGCCGGGACGCCTCGTCGCGCGCGGCCATCTCGGCCACCCGCTGCTCCAGCGCCTCGGCCGCGTTGTTGAACGTCCGCGACAGATCGGCGAGTTCGTCCGTGCCCGACACCCTGAGCCGGGTGTCCAGCCTGCCCTCCCCGAGCCGCCGGGCGGCCACCCCGAGCCGGTGCACCGGCTTCAGTACGGTCGTGGCGGCGGCCTGCGCGAGCAGTGCCGAGCCGATCAGCGCGAGGCCCGTCGCGATCCCCAGCGACCAGGCCAGCGAGTTGAGGTCCTTGGCCTCCGGCTCCAGCGACTTCGCCATGTAGCCCGTCGGACCGCCGCCGATCAGCCGCGTACCGGCCACCAGATACGGCGTGCCGTGGTCGTCGACCCGCTGCCAGTACAGGTGGTACGGCGACTTGTTGCCCTCGGTCACCGGCTGCCGCTTGTTCACCGCGGCACGCAGCGACTTCGGTACGTCCTCCAGCGAGAAGCCGTTGATGCCGCCCGAGGTGCCGTACACCGTCTTGCCGTTCGGGTCCTCGGCGACCAGCAGCACGCTGAACCGCTGGCTGCTGCCGGCCATCTGGCCCGCCGCCCGCTGCAGTTCGTCCTGCGAGGGGTGCACGTGCAGCGCACCCGCCCGGTTCTGCATCTCCTGCTGGAAGTCGCGCAGCACCGCGCCCTGGGCGCGGGTGAGCACCGCCTCCCGGTTCAGCCAGTACGCGATGCCCGACGCCGACACCGCGGCGGTGAGCGCGACCAGACCGAAGACCAGCACCAGTCGCAGCCGCAGGCTGGTGAAACGCAGCCGCGACAGGTGTCCCTTGCGCCCCGCGGTCCAGCCGCGCAGCCCCCCTTGCGTATCGGTCACTGAGGGGTGTCCAGGCGGTAGCCGACACCACGGACGGTACGGATGAGGGTCGGGGACGAGGGCACGTCCTCCACCTTGGCGCGCAGCCGCTGCACACAGGCGTCCACCAGGCGCGAGTCGCCCAGATAGTCGTGCTCCCACACCAGCCGCAGCAGCTGCTGCCGGGACAGCGCCTGGCCGGGCCGGCGGCTCAGCTCCAGCAGCAGCCTCAGCTCGGTCGGCGTCAGCTGCAGGTCCTCGCCGTTCTTGGTCACGGTCATCGCCGACCGGTCGATGACGAGGCTGCCGAAGGTCGCCGAGTCGCTGGACTCGCGCTCCCCGCGCCGCAGCACGGCGCGGATCCGGGCGTCCAGCACCCGGCCCTGCACCGGTTTCACGACGTAGTCGTCGGCCCCGGACTCCAGCCCCACGACCACGTCGATGTCATCACTGCGGGCGGTCAGCAGGATGATCGGCAGCTGGTCGGTGCGCCGGATGCGCCGGCACACCTCGAATCCGTCGATGCCGGGCAGCATCACGTCCAGCACGATCAGATCCGGTCGCTGCTCGCGCAGCAGCTTCAGACCGTCCTCACCGCTGGCAGCGGTGGCCACCCGGTGACCCTGGCGCGTCAGGGAGAGCTCCAGGGCCGTGCGGATGGCGTCGTCGTCCTCGATCAGCAACAGGGAAGGCACGGGCACATTCTGGCCCATGGACGGGCTCTCGTACGACCTGCCGACACAGGCCCTCTGTACCGCCACCTCCTGTGCGCGCTCTGTGACGGCTTTGGGCCGGACCCCTGTGACAGGTCTGTGACAGTCGACGGACACGGCCATGAAGGTCGATCGGCAAGCTTTTCGGCATCGGCAAGGAACCGCCGCCGAGCAGAGCCGAACACCGGAAATCCACGACGGGGAGCGCGGAATGAACACGCTGCACAGCATCAGCACCAGCGCAGTGGTCACGCGTCTGCACGACGTGCACCGGGGTTCAGAGAAGTCCGGTGCCGTGAGCGGGCGGGGGTGCGCTCGCGGCGCCGGGCGTCAGCACACCGGTTACATGACGGTGGTTGACACGCACATGGGGGAGCCCGCGACGGCAGCCGTCACGGGCACGCACGGGGGATCCGCGTACAGGGAGGACTCGGGGGAGCGTCGTTCACTGACCGAGGCGGAGTTCACCGCCTACGTCCAGGAGCGCCGCGCCTCCCTGTACGCCACCGCCTACCACCTGACCGGCGATCGCTTCGAGGCCGAGGACCTGCTGCAGAGCGCGCTGTTCTCGACGTACAAGGCGTGGGACCGGATCAGCGACAAGGCGGCGGTCGGCGGCTATCTGCGCCGCACCATGACCAACCTGCACATCAGCGCCTGGCGGCGCCGCAAGCTCAACGAGTACCCGACCGAGGAACTGCCGGAGACGCCCGGCGAGACGGACGCGATGCGCGGCACCGAGCTGCGCGCGGTCCTGTGGCAGGCGCTGGCCCGGCTGCCCGAGCTCCAGCGCACCATGCTGGTCCTGCGCTACTACGAGGGCCGCACGGACCCGGAGATCGCGGAGATCCTCGACATCAGTGTCGGCACGGTGAAGTCCAGCATCTGGCGCTCGCTGCGCCGGCTGCGCGAGGACGAGGTCCTCAGCTTCGGCCGTGACGAGGAGGACGCCTTCGGCGAACTGGTCGCCTGAAGGTCAGGGGTCACTGGGGGGTGACCCCGCGGGGGAGAACACGGGGGACCACGGGGGAACCACTGGGGGGTGGAACCCACGGGGGAAACACGGGGGAAACACGGGGGAGCACAGAGGAACGGGACTGGTGGGCCGGGGGGTCCAACCAGTCCCGTTTCGCGTTTCCGTACGACGCTCAGGCCGCGGTTCTGCTGCCGTGCCTGACGGCCCACCCCGCTGCCGCCAGCCGCCCCAGGGCCTCGTCCCGGTCGCACGGATAGGCACCCAAGGACACCTGGCGGGCCACGATCGACCGCTCCGCGCGCATCAGGCGCCAGCCGCGGCGCAGCAGGAACGGCACCGACTTGCGGCCCTCCTTCAGGTCCCGCAGGAAACGCCGGCGGAAGGTGGTCACCGACCCGCGGGTCAGGCACAGCGCGTCCGCCAGCAACCCGAGTTCACGGCAGCGCTCCACGATCTCCGCGGCGAAGATGCCCTCCGCGATGAACAGCGGGGTGCGCCCGATGTGCAAGGTCTCCTCGCCGGTACGGGCGCTCAGCGCGATGTCGTACACCGGCACCGGCGCCGACCCCGAGGCGCACAGCCGGGCGATGGCCTCGACCGCGACGTCCGCGTCCCACGACTCCGGGTGGTCCCAGTCGATGTCCGAACTCCCCGCCACCACGGGCAGCGTCGGGTCGTCGCCCTCCTTGTAGAAGTCGTCCAGGCGCAGCACGGGGAGCCCGGAACGGGCGGCGACGAGTGACTTGCCCGAGCCCGAGGGGCCGCACAGCAGCACGACACGGGCGGGGGACGGGGGATGAATGCTCACGGAACACCAGTTTGACGCATGGGGGGCCGCCTGCCGACCCCGCGGGTCGGCTTTTGAGCGTGAGTCACACCTCAATTACGCTACGTGTCGATCCCCTTACCCTGCGCACCAGAAGGCGGCCCCAGCGATGGCCCGACACACCTCCCCCCACACCACCCGACGCGCCCTGGTCGCCCTCGCGACCGCCGGAGTGGCCCTGGGCGCTGGCGCGGCGACCGCGTCCGCTCAGGACAACGCGCTGGTCGGGGTGTCCTCCAGCTCGCTCGGCCACCTCGCCCCGCAGAGCGGGGAGGCCCTCAGGGGCTCGGTCCACCGCGCCGCCGACCCGGCCGCCGGCTTCGGGGCCACCACGCTCACCCGGTCCGTCCGCCCGGCGGACAGCGACGCCCCGCTCTCCGGCCTGACCGGCCCGATCGCCCAGGCAAGTTGGCTCGAAGCCGTCCCGGCGCTGGAGGGCGTCGGGGGGCTGTTCGGCGGCGAGACGGGCTGACGGCGCACGAGAGAGAGCCGCGTCTGCCCCGGACGGAGGGCAGACGCGGCTCTCGGCCTTAAGGGCGGGTCCGCTGCGGTGGGTGTCCCGCTCAGTACGACGAGCCGGACGCGCCCAGCGAACCCGTCGGGTGCCAGACCGTCTTCGTCTCCAGGAAGGCGGTCATCCGGTCGATGCCGGGCGTCTGGATGTAATCCACAGCCTGTGGACGGAGAACCCGCTTCAGGTTGTCCGCCGCCGCGATCTCCAGCTCCTTCGCCAGCACGTCGTCGGCGCCGGCGAGGTCGATCGCGTTGACGTCCTGGTGCGCGGCGAGCGGCGCCGCGATCTCCGCCGTACGGCCGGACAGGACGTTGACGACACCGCCGGGGAGGTCGGAGGTGGCCAGGACCTCGCCCAGGGACAGGGCGGGCAGCGGGGCCTTCTCGGATGCGACCACGACCGCCGTGTTGCCGGTCGCGATCACCGGGGCGAGCACCGAGACCAGGCCGAGGAAGGACGACTCCTGCGGCGCCAGTACGGCCACCACGCCGGTCGGCTCGGGGGAGGACAGGTTGAAGAACGGGCCCGCGACCGGGTTCGCGCCGCCGATCACCTGGGCGATCTTGTCGGTCCAGCCCGCGTACCAGACCCAGCGGTCGATCGCCGCGTCCACGACCGCGGTGGCCTTCGCCTTGGACAGGCCCTCGGCGTCGGCGACCTCCCGGACGAACTGCTCCTTGCGGCCCTCCAGCATCTCGGCGATGCGGTAGAGGATCTGGCCCCGGTTGTACGCCGTCGCGCCCGCCCAGCCGCCGAACGCCTTGCGCGCTGCCACGACCGCGTCACGGGCGTCCTTGCGGGAGGACTGGGGAGCGTTGGCCAGCCACTTGCCCTTCGAGTCGGTCACCTCGTACACCCGGCCGCTCTCGGAACGCGGGAACTTCCCGCCGACGTACAGCTTGTAGGTCTTGAAGACCGTCAGTCGCTGCTGCTCGGTCTTGTCGGTCTTCTCAGACATCGAGGTACGCCTCCAGGCCGTGGCGGCCGCCCTCGCGGCCGAAGCCCGACTCCTTGTAGCCGCCGAACGGCGAGGTCGGGTCGAACTTGTTGAACGTGTTGGACCAGATCACGCCGGCGCGGAGCTTGCTCGCCACCGCCAGGATGCGGGAGCCCTTCTCCGTCCAGATGCCCGCCGACAGGCCGTACTGCGTGTTGTTGGCCTTGGCGACCGCCTCGTCGGGCGTACGGAAGGTCAGCACGGACAGCACCGGGCCGAAGATCTCGTCGCGGGCGATGGTGTGCGCCTGGGTGACGTTCGTGAAGAGCGTCGGCGCGAACCAGTAGCCGGAGCTGGGCAGTTCGCAGGCCGGGGACCAGCGCTCGGCGCCCTCCGCCTCGCCCTGCTCGGCGAGCGCGGTGATCCGGGCCAGCTGCTCGGCCGAGTTGATCGCGCCGATGTCGGTGTTCTTGTCCAGCGGGTCGCCGAGGCGCAGGGTGGACAGGCGGCGCTTGAGGGAGTCCAGCAGCTCGTCCTGGATCGACTCCTGGACCAGGAGGCGGCTGCCCGCGCAGCAGACCTGGCCCTGGTTGAAGAAGATGCCGGTGACGATGCCCTCGACGGCCTGGTCGATCGGGGCGTCGTCGAAGACGATGTTGGCGCCCTTGCCGCCCAGTTCGAGGGTGAGCTTCTTCTGCGTACCCGCGACCGTCCGCGCGATCTCCTTGCCGACGGCCGTCGAGCCCGTGAAGGCGACCTTGTTGACGTCCGGGTGCGCGACGAGTGCGGCGCCCGCGTCGCCGTAGCCCGGGAGGATGTTGACGACACCCTTGGGCAGGCCCGCCTGGCGGCAGATGTCCGCGAAGAACAGGGCGGAGAGCGGGGTGGTCTCGGCGGGCTTGAGGACGACCGTGTTGCCGGTCGCCAGGGCCGGGGCGATCTTCCACGCCAGCATCAGGAGGGGGAAGTTCCAGGGGATGACCTGGCCGGCCACGCCCAGCGGGCGCGGGTTCGTGCCGAAGCCGGCGTGGTCGAGCTTGTCGGCCCAGCCCGCGTAGTAGAAGAAGTGCGCGGCGACCAGCGGGAGGTCCGCGTCGCGGGTCTCCTTGATCGGCTTGCCGTTGTCCAGCGTCTCCAGGACGGCCAGCTCACGGCTGCGCTCCTGGATGATCCGCGCGATGCGGAACAGGTACTTCGCGCGCTCGGAGCCGGGCAGCGCCGACCACTTCTCGAACGCCTTGCGGGCGGCCTTGACGGCACGGTCGACGTCTTCTGCGCCGGCCTGCGCGACCTCGGACAGCACCTCTTCCGTGCTGGGGCTGACCGTCTTGAAGACCTTGCCGTCGGCCGCCTCGGTGAACTCGCCGTCGATGAACAGGCCGTAGGAAGGGGCGATGTCGACGACGGAGCGGGACTCGGGCGCCGGTGCGTACTCGAAGAGAGATGCCATGGTGATCAGTCCACCGTCACGTAGTCGGGGCCGGAGTAGCGGCCGGTGGCCAGCTTCTGACGCTGCATCAGCAGGTCGTTCAGGAGCGAGGAGGCGCCGAAGCGGAACCAGTGGTTGTCCAGCCAGTCCTCGCCCGCGGTCTCGTTGACCAGGACCAGGAACTTGATCGCGTCCTTGGTGGTGCGGATGCCGCCGGCGGGCTTCACGCCGATCTGGACGCCGGTCTGGGCGCGGAAGTCGCGCACCGCCTCCAGCATGAGGAGGGTGTTGGCGGGGGTCGCGTTGACGGCGACCTTGCCGGTGGAGGTCTTGATGAAGTCCGCGCCCGCCAGCATGCCCAGCCAGCTCGCCCGGCGGATGTTGTCGTACGTCGACAGCTCGCCGGTCTCGAAGATGGCCTTCAGACGGGCGCTCGTCCCGCAGGCCTCCTTCACGGCGACGATCTCGTCGTACACCTTCAGGTACTTGCCCGCGAGGAACGCGCCCCGGTCGATGACCATGTCGATCTCGTCGGCGCCCGCGGCGACGGCGTCGCGCACGTCGGCCAGCTTCACGTCGAGGGCGGCACGCCCGGCCGGGAAGGCGGTGGCGACCGAGGCGACCTTGACGCCGGAGCCGGCGACGGCCTCCTTGGCGACGGCCACCATGTCGGGATAGACGCAGACGGCCGCGGTCGTGGGGGTCGTCCGGTCCGTCGGGTCCGGATGGACCGCCTTGGCGCCGAGCGCCCGGACCTTGCCCGGGGTGTCCGCGCCTTCCAGCGTCGTCAGGTCGACCATCGAGATGGCGAGGTCGATGGCGTACGCCTTCGCGGTGGTCTTGATGGAACGGGTGCCGAGAGACGCGGCACGCGCCTCCAGGCCGACCGCGTCGACGCCGGGCAGCCCGTGGAGGAAGCGGCGCAGCGTGCTGTCGGACGCGGTGACGTCAGCGAGAGCGTGTGCTGTGGGTGCAGTGGTGGGCATGGTCACCAGACGAGCATATCTACGCGCGTAGCGGCTGTATAGCCCCGGGTGCTCATTGCCTCGCTGTTGATCACGGATGAGCGCGTGGGCCGGGGCGCATCGAGGTGGTTCCGGCCACGTCGGGCAGAATCGGGACCATGACGACCCCGGACCGCCAGCCCTCCGCGCCGCAGCCTCCCGTGCCCGCCGCCAGGGACCTGGTCTACCGCTCACCCCTGGCGCTCGTGGCCGGCGTACTGCTGCTCGTGCTGGCCTTCTGGCTGGGCTTCGACGCGCTGGTCAAGGGAGACGGGCGGACCCCCTGGCTCGCGCTCGCCGCGATGATCCTGATCGTCCCGCTGGTGATCGCCTTCACCCTGCGCCCCGCGGTCTTCGCGGGCGAGGACCGGCTGCGGGTGCGCAACCCGTTCCGGGTGATCACCCTGCCCTGGGGCGAGGTCGCCTCCCTGCGCTCCGGCTACAGCAACGAGGTCATCGCCCGTTCCGGCGCCAAGTTCCAGCTGTGGGCCATCCCCGTCTCGCTGCGCGCCCGCAAGAAGGCGGCCCGGAGGCAGGCGCGGGCGGGGAAGGGTGAGGGCCGGTCCGGGGGCCTGGGGCTCGGCGGATTCGGCGGACTCGGTGCCGTCGGCGACGGCGGTCCGACCCGCGCGGAGACCGACCAGATCATGCACGACCTGCGGGAGCTGCAGGAGCGGCGCGGCAATGCCAAGTCGGCTCAGGGCGAGGTCACCGTGCGCTGGTCCTACGAGGTGATCGCACCCGCGGTCGCCGGGGCGGTCCTGCTGGTGGTTCTGCTGGCGACCGGCTGAGGGCTGCTCCGCAGGTGAGGTGGGCGGGGTCTGTACCGGCTGCTACAACAGGAGCACCGGGGTCCTCAGGGTCATCGACCTTTGACGAAATGGGGTGCCCCCGAGCGGGGCACCCCATCGATGTCGTACGGCTCAGATGCCGGCCGCTGCCGACAGGTCTCGCTTGATCGCCGTCAGGAGTTCCGTCGCGTGGGCGCGGGCCGCTGGGAGGCCGGTGTGGTCCGGGACCGGGACGACGACCTCCAGGTAGCACTTCAGCTTCGGCTCGGTGCCGCTCGGGCGGACGATGACGCGGGCGCCGTCGAGGGTGTAGCGCAGGCCGTCGGTGGGCGGCAGCTTGTCCGTACCCTGCGTGAGGTCCTCGGCGCGGACGACGGACAGGCCCGCCAGCTCGGTCGGCGGCTGCTCGCGCAGGCGGCGCATCGCGTCCGAGATCACGGAGAGGTCCTGGACGCGGACCGACAGCTGGTCGGTGGCGTGCAGGCCGTGTTCCACGGCCAGGTCGTCGAGGAGGTCGAGGAGGGTGCGCCCCTGCTCCTTGAGGACCGAGGCCAGCTCGGTGATCAGGAGGGCGGCGGTGATGCCGTCCTTGTCGCGCACGCCCTCGGGGTCCACGCAGTAGCCGAGGGCCTCCTCGTAGCCGTAGCGCAGGCCGTCCACACGGGCGATCCACTTGAAGCCCGTGAGGGTCTCCTCGTACGGGAGGTTCGCCTTCTCGGCGATCCGGCCGAGCAGGGAGGAGGAGACGATCGACTCCGCGAAGGTGCCGGTGGCCCCGCGGGCCACCAGGTGGGCGGCGAGGAGTGCGCCGACCTCGTCGCCGCGCAGCATGCGCCAGTCGCCGCCGTCCTTGACGGCCACGGCGCAGCGGTCCGCGTCGGGGTCGTTGGCGATGACCAGGTCCGGGTCGGTCGCGCGGGCCTGCGCGAACGCCAGGTCCATCGCGCCCGGCTCCTCCGGGTTGGGGAAGGCGACCGTCGGGAAGTCCGGGTCCGGGTCGGCCTGCTCGGCGACCAGCACCGGCTCGGGGAAGCCGGCGCGGGCGAACGCGGCCAGCAGGACGTCCTTGCCGACGCCGTGCATCGCCGTGTAGACCGTGCGGGCGGTGCGCGGGGAGTCGGGGGCGAGGACCGCGTCCGTACGGGCCAGGTAGGCGTCCAGGACCGTGTCGTCCAGGGTCTCCCAGCCGGCCTCCGGGCGGGGTACGTCGTTCAGGGAGGCGATCGCGTCGATCTCGGCGGCGATCTCCGCGTCCGCGGGCGGCACGATCTGGGAGCCGTCGCCGAGGTAGACCTTGTAGCCGTTGTCCCGGGGCGGGTTGTGGCTGGCGGTGACCTCCACGCCCGCGACCGCGCCCAGGTGCCTTATCGCGAAGGCCAGCACGGGGGTGGGCAGGGGGCGCGGGAGGACCGCTGCGCGCAGGCCGGCGCCGGTCATCACTGCGGCGGTGTCCCGGGCGAAGTCGGCGGACTTGTGGCGGGCGTCGTAGCCGATCACGACGAGTCCGGCAGTGTCGTCCCCGTGGGGGGTCCCGCTCTTCTTCAGGTACGCGGCGAGGCCCGCGGCGGCGCGGATGACGACGCTGCGGTTCATGCGCATCGGGCCGGCGCCCAGCTCGCCGCGGAGGCCTGCGGTGCCGAACTGGAGGGTGCCGCTGAAGCGGGCGGAGAGTTCGGTGACGTCCCCGGCGTCGATCAGCTTGGCGAGTTCCTCACGGGTCTCCGCGTCGGGGTCCTCGGCGAGCCATGCCTCGGCCCGGGCGATGAGATCGTCGTGCACCTTGGGATCAACCTCTCGTTGTTCGTGGTGCGGGTACCTGGGGGCTCCGCCCCCAGACCCTCCGCTTACAGCTTGCCCAGAACCTGACCGAGCAGCTCGCCCATCCGTGCCGCCGAGTCGCGGCCCGCCTGGAGGACCTCCTCGTGGTTGAGGGGCTCGCCGGTCATGCCCGCCGCGAGGTTGGTGACCAGGGAGATGCCCAGCACCTCGGCACCCGCCTCACGCGCGGCGATAGCCTCGAGGACCGTGGACATGCCGACCAGGTCCGCGCCGATGACACGGGCCATGCGGATCTCGGCCGGGGTCTCGTAGTGCGGGCCGGGGAACTGCGCGTAGACGCCCTCCTCCAGGGAGGGGTCGATCTCCTTGCACAGGGCGCGCAGCCGCGGGGAGTAGAGGTCCGTCAGGTCGACGAAGTTGGCGCCGACGATCGGGGAGGTGGCCGTCAGGTTGATGTGGTCGCTGATCAGCACCGGCTGGCCGGGGCGCATGCCCTCGCGCAGGCCGCCGCAGCCGTTGGTGAGGACGATCGTCTTGCAGCCGGCCGCCACGGCCGTACGGACGCCGTGGGCGACGGCGGCGACGCCACGTCCCTCGTAGTAGTGCGTGCGGCCCAGGAAGACCAGCGCGCGCTTGTCACCGAAGGTGTACGAGCGGATCTTGCCGCCGTGTCCCTCGACGGCCGGCGGCGGGAAGCCGGGCAGCTCGGTGACCTGGAACTCGGCGTCGGGAGCCCCCAGGGCGTCGACGGCCGGAGCCCAGCCGGAGCCCATCACGAGGGCGACGTCGTGGGTCTCGGCGCCGGTGAGTTCGCGCAGGCGCGCGGCGGCGGCGTCGGCGGCGGCGTAGGGGTCGCCCTGGATGTCGTCCGGAAGAAGAGATGCGTTCACGTCGACGAGGGTAGCCGCTCTTCGCCTACGCGCGTAGATGACAGACCTCACGGGATGGGGATCGTTGCCTTGTCGTTTCCGACGAAAGCGCCTCCGTGTGACGTTCAGACGCCCGTGACGTAGATGTCCTTGTCGTTGAAGACCTCGACGATGAAGATCAACAGTCGGCCCACGCTGATGGTGTATTCGATGAGGATGTTCTGCGTGAGCCGAATCGTCCGGTCGTCTCCCGTGGAGCTTATGGGCCGGGACAGGTCCGGGAACGGGTCCTGGGCGAGCATCATGATGCCCTTGTCGAACGCGGCGCGCTGCGGTTCGTCGAGGCGGTCCCGAGCTGCCGCCGCCTGCTCCGTGTAGTAGACCTGGTACGCAGTCCTGCCGGTCATCACGCTCTCCCATTTCGTGCGCCAATCCCGACCAAGTTTAGGGTCAGTCGCCTTCAGCAAGGCCTCTTCCGCAGCTCCATCACGTAATCGTGTGGCGCACCGGCCGACTCCGCGGCATCCGCGATCTCCCCGAGGTACCGGGCCGAGGGCAGCCCGCCCTCGTAGGCGTTGAGGACGTAGGTCCAGGCCGACTCCTCGCCGTCCAGGGTGTGCACGCGGACCCGGATGCGCCGGTAGATGCCGAGGCCCACGCCCTCCCAGTGGTCCAGCGACTCCTCGTCCAGGGGCGCGATGTCGTACAGGCCGACGAAGACCTGGGCCCCGGGCTCCTCGACGACCGTCGCCAGTGCGCCCTCCCAGCCCAGCTGCTCGCCGCCGAAGGTCAGCCGCCACCCGTTCAGCCAGCCCACGGCGCGCAGCGGGGAGTGCGGGGCGCGGCGGGACATCAGCCGCGTTTCGAGGTTGCCTGCGTACGCGGCGTAGAGCGACATGAGGAGAGCGTACGGCGGAGACCTTACGGCGGGGAAAACTCCCGTCCCTCGCGTCCCGGGAGCCGCGGCCCGGCGCCCCCGGGCAGTAGCACCTTGAAGCGTGCGGGACAATGGGGTACGTGACTCGGATCGTGATCATCGGTGGCGGACCCGGCGGATACGAGGCGGCTCTGGTGGCCGCCCAGCTCGGTGCGGAGGTGACCGTCGTCGACTGCGACGGTCTGGGCGGAGCGTCGGTGCTGACCGACTGCGTGCCGTCGAAGACCCTTATCGCTACGGCCGAGGTGATGACCACCTTCGACTCCTCGTACGAGGAGCTGGGGATCATCGTCGCCGACGACACCCCGCCGCTGGAGCAGGCGGCCCGGGTGGTGGGTGTGGATCTGGGGAAGGTGAACCGCCGTGTGAAGCGGCTCGCGCTCGCCCAGTCGCACGACATCACCGCCTCCGTCACGCGTGCAGGCGCCCGGGTCCTGCGCGGCCGCGGCCGGCTGGACGGCATGCAGGCCCTCGACGGCTCCCGCAAGGTCGTCGTCACCGCCGCCGACGGCACCGAGGAGACCCTCACCGCCGACGCCGTCCTCATCGCCACCGGCGGTCACCCGCGCGAGCTGCCCGACGCCCAGCCCGACGGCGAGCGCATCCTCAACTGGACCCAGGTCTACGACCTCGACGAGCTGCCCGAAGAGCTGATCGTGGTCGGTTCGGGTGTGACCGGTGCCGAGTTCGCCGGTGCCTATCAGGCGCTCGGGTCCAAGGTCACTCTGGTCTCCTCGCGGGACCGGGTGCTGCCGGGTGAGGACCCGGACGCCGCCGCCGTCCTGGAGGACGTCTTCCGGCGCCGTGGCATGAACGTCATGGCCCGCTCCCGCGCGCAGTCCGCCAAGCGCGTCGGCGACCGGGTCGAGGTCACCCTCGCCGACGGCCGCGTGATCACCGGCTCCCACTGCCTCATGGCCGTCGGCGCGATCCCGAACAGCGCGGGCCTGGGGCTGGAGGAGGCGGGTGTGAAGCTGCGCGACTCCGGCCACATCTGGACCGACAAGGTCTCGCGGACGACCGCTCCGGGCGTCTACGCCGCCGGTGACGTGACCGGAGTCTTCGCCCTCGCGTCCGTCGCCGCCATGCAGGGACGTATCGCCATGTACCACTTCCTGGGCGACGCGGTGGCCCCGCTGAACCTCAAGACGGTCTCCTCGAACGTCTTCACCGACCCCGAGATCGCCACCGTCGGCTACACCCAGGCCGACATCGACTCCGGCAAGATCGAGGCACGCGCCGTCAAGCTCCCCCTGCTGCGCAACCCGCGCGCCAAGATGCAGGGCATCCGGGACGGCTTCGTGAAAATCTTCTGCCGGCCGGGTACGGGGATCGTCGTGGGCGGTGTCGTGGTGGCACCGCGCGCCTCGGAACTCATCCACCCCATCTCGATCGCCGTCGACAACAATCTGACGGTCGAACAGATCGCGAACGCCTTCACGGTGTACCCCTCCCTTTCGGGGTCGATCGCGGAGGTGGCACGGCAGCTGCACACGCGCAAGATCAACGGCGAGGCCTGACGGGCCGTCCCGACTTCCCCCTGGTCACGGGGAGTTGTCGAGCATGCGTGCGGCATAGGCGGGAAGGATAGGCCCTATACCACTTCCCGCCTTGCCATGCGAACAACTTCTGTTATTCGGCGCAAACTGCTGAAAGCAGACGGTCGTTGGGGTTACTGTCAGTTTCGTGTTCGCTGCAGAACGTCGCCAATTGATCCTCGAAATGGTGCGAGCGAACGGGGCCGTGTCGCTCCGTGAACTCGCCCGCGTCGTCCAGACCTCCGAAGTGACCGTACGGCGGGACGTGCGCGCACTGGAGGCAGAAGGACTCCTCGACCGCCGGCACGGCGGTGCGGTACTGCCGGGCGGGTTCACGCGGGAGTCCGGCTTTCCGCAGAAGTCCCATCTCGCGACCGCGGAGAAGACGGCCATCGCCGACCTCGCCGCGGGACTCGTCGAAGAGGGCGAGGCCATCGTGGTCGGCGCGGGTACGACCACGCAGGAGCTTGCGCGTCGGCTCGCGCGGGTGCCCGGACTCACCGTCGTCACCAATTCCCTGTTGGTGGCGCAGGCGTTGGCACACGCCAACCGGGTCGAGGTCGTGATGACCGGCGGCACCCTGCGCGGCTCCAACTACGCCCTCGTCGGCTCCGGAGCGGAGCAGTCCCTGCAGGGGCTGAGAGTGTCCAAGGCGTTCCTGTCCGGGAGCGGGCTCACCGCCGAGCGGGGGCTGTCCACGTCCAACATGCTCTCGGCGTCCGTCGACCGGGCGCTGGTGCAGGCCGCCGCGGAGGTCGTGGTCCTCGCGGACCACACCAAGCTGGGTACGGACACGATGTTCCAGACGGTGCCGACGGATGTCATCACGCGGCTGGTCACCGATGAGCCGCCTGCGCATGACGATCGTGCCGCCACGGAGTTGCAGGCCCTCGCCGATCAGGGGGTGCAGATCGCCGTGGCGGGGGCGAGTGGCCCTCCGGGGGGTGAGCAGGTCCCGGCGCGGCGGGCTCCGCTGCCGGGGCCGAGGCGGGGACAGGTGAACGGGGGTGGGCTGCGGGGGATGTTGGAGCAGTCGGCCGGCGCCGAGCGAGGGCGTGTGGCTGACCTTCGCAGGCGTTGAGCGTGCCCCGCGCCCCTGACGTCGGCTGCCCCTCAGGTGACTCCACAAGGGAACGCCCGGCAGACATGTCGTCCACCGGGCGTCACTCGGATTCCTGACGTCAGTCCTTGATCTCGCAGATCGCCGCGCCGGATGTGACGGAGGCGCCGACCTCGAAGTTCAGGCCCTTGATGGTGCCTGCCTTGTGGGCGTTGAGGGGCTGCTCCATCTTCATGGCCTCGAGGACGACGACGAGGTCGCCTTCCTTGACCTCCTGGCCTTCTTCGACGGCGACCTTGACGATGGTGCCCTGCATCGGGGAGGCGAGGGTGTCGCCGGAGGCGACGGGGCCGGACTTCTTGGCCGCGCGGCGCTTGGGCTTGGCGCCGGCGGCGAGGCCGGTGCGGGCCAGGGACATGCCCAGGGAGGCCGGGAGGGAGACCTCCAGGCGCTTGCCGCCGACCTCGACGACGACCGTCTCGCGGCCGGCGTCCTCCTCCGCCTCGGTCTCGGCGGGGGTGGCGAAGGGCTTGATCTCGTTGACGAACTCGGTCTCGATCCAGCGGGTGTGGACCGTGAACGCCTCGTCGGAGCCGGTCAGCTCGGGGGCGAAGGCGGCGTCGGTGACCACCGCGCGGTGGAAGGGGATCGCGGTGGCCATGCCCTCGACCCGGAACTCCTCCAGGGCGCGGGCGGCCCGCTGCAGGGCCTCCTTGCGGGTGCGGCCGGTGACGATCAGCTTGGCCAGCAGGGAGTCCCAGGCCGGGCCGATCACGCTGCCGGACTCCACGCCCGCGTCCAGGCGCACGCCGGGGCCGGACGGCGGGGCGAACGCGGTCACCGTGCCGGGGGCGGGCAGGAAGTTGCGGCCGGGGTCCTCGCCGTTGATGCGGAACTCGAAGGAGTGGCCGCGCAGGGCGGGGTCGTCGTAGCCGAGTTCCTCGCCGTCGGCGATGCGGAACATCTCGCGGACCAGGTCGATGCCGGTGACCTCTTCGGTGACCGGGTGCTCGACCTGCAGGCGGGTGTTGACCTCCAGGAAGGAGATCGTGCCGTCCTGGCCGACCAGGAACTCACACGTGCCGGCGCCGACGTAGCCGGCCTCCTTCAGGATCGCCTTGGAGGCGCTGTACAGCTCGGCGACCTGCTCCTCGGACAGGAAGGGGGCGGGGGCCTCCTCGACCAGCTTCTGGTGGCGGCGCTGCAGCGAGCAGTCACGGGTGGAGACCACGACCACGTTGCCGTGCTTGTCGGCCAGGCACTGGGTCTCCACGTGGCGGGGGCGGTCGAGGTAGCGCTCGACGAAGCACTCGCCGCGGCCGAACGCGGCGACCGCCTCGCGGACCGCGGACTCGTACAGCTCGGGGACCTCTTCGAGGGTGCGGGCGACCTTCAGGCCGCGCCCGCCGCCGCCGAAGGCGGCCTTGATGGCGATCGGCAGGCCGTGCTGCTCGGCGAAGGCGACGACCTCCTCCGCACCGCTCACCGGGTCGGGGGTGCCGGCGACCAGGGGGGCGCCGGCACGCTGGGCGATGTGCCGGGCGGCGACCTTGTCACCCAGGTCGCGGATGGCCTGCGGCGGGGGGCCGATCCAGATCAGGCCGGCGTCCAGGACGGCCTGGGCGAAGTCGGCGTTCTCGGAGAGGAAGCCGTAGCCGGGGTGGATGGCGTCCGCGCCGGACTCGCGTGCCGCGTTCAGGACCTTGTCGATGTCCAGGTAGCTGGTGGCCGGGGTGTCACCGCCCAGGGCGAACGCCTCATCCGCGGCGCGGACGTGCAGAGCGTCCCGGTCGGGCTCTGCATAGACGGCCACGCTCGCGATCCCGGCGTCCCGGCAGGCCCGGGCCACGCGGACAGCGATTTCGCCACGGTTGGCGATGAGCACCTTGCGCACGATTGAGGCTCCCTCCTTGAAACAAGCCGAGTTTAGGGACTGCCGACACGGCACTTCGACCCGTCCCCAATGGTGAGCTTGCCCACACGGAGCGTGATGCGGGGCTCGCCCGAACCGCGAAAGCCCTTGTCGCACCGCGGTACGCAGGGCTCCTCCGGAAAACCCTAGCCCCGTCGTGTGGTCAAGGTCTCTGTGAGAGCGTGCTGCGGCCCACTCTGTTTCTTTGTCGAGTCCCTACGAATGGCCCAATGATTCTTTGCTGGTGTCCGAACCCTTGTCCCCCGGTTTACCCGTTAGTAGCGTGCGCGATGACTCGAACGTACTTCAGGTAACAGCAGCTCTGCTCGGGCTGAGGTCGAAAGTGGGTGGGGACCGGTGGTGCGCAGACCGGTGGCATGGGTCGTAGCGGTCGTCCTCCTGGTCGAGGCGTTCGCGATCGGAGCACTGAACTGGTTCCTCGGAGTGGTCGTGGACCGGCAGGACATGTCCCTGGCCGGCCTCGACACCGACGTCATGTCGACGTCCTCGAAGATCGGCGGCCTCGTCTTCGGTCTCTACTTCGCCCTCTGCGCCCTGGTGGCCCTCCTCGTGGCGATACGCAACCGGCCGCCCGCCGGCTTCGGCCGGGTCCTGCTGATCAGCGTCGCGGTGGTGCACGGCCTGCTCGGCGCGTTCACCTGGGGCCTGGTGGGCTGGAAGGCCTTCGTGTTCATGGTGGTCGTGCTCGGCCTCGTCGTGCTGCTCCTGATGACGTACGACCACGACGGCGGCCGGGAGCAGGCCCCCTCCGACGGCGCCCCGGAGGAGGGCGGCGACCCGAAGGCCGAGGGCGAGCCCGCCCCCGTGGACACGGCGGGCGGGTCGCACAGCCGGACGGGTGAGCCCCAGGACGGCGACGAGGAGCCGCAGGACTCCGTGCCCGCCCAGGTCACTCAGCCGGTGCCCACAACTCCGTGATGCCGACGCCCAGTTCGGCCAGCAGGCGCCGTACCAGGGGCAGGCTGATACCGATCACGTTGCCGTGGTCGCCGTCGATGCCCTCGATGAACGGTGCCGAGCGGCCGTCCAGGGTGAAGGCTCCGGCGACGAAGAGAGGCTCGCCGGACGCGACGTACGCGGCGATCTCCTCGTCGCTCGGTTCGCCGAAGTGGACGACGGTGGAGGCGACCCCGGCGACGAACCGCTTGGCCGCCGTGTCCCAGATGCAGTGCCCCGTCTGGAGGGTTCCGGCCCGCCCGCGCATCGCCTTCCAGCGGGCGGTGGCCTCCTCCGCGTCCGTGGGCTTGCCGAGCGCCTGCCCGTCCAGCTCCAGCACCGAGTCGCAGCCGATCACCAGGGCGCCCTGCACCTCCGGCTTGGCCGCCACGACCGAGGCCTTGGCCTCGGCGAGCGCGAGCGCCAGCTCGGCCGGGGTGGGCGCGGTGACGGCATCCTCGTCGATCCCGCTCACGATCACCTCGGGCGCGAGGCCGGCCTGGCGGAGGAGGCCCAGGCGGGCGGGGGACTTGGAAGCGAGCACGAGGCGTCTGCGCGGCTTAGCAGTCATGCGGTCAGGTTAGGCCAGGGCGTGTGCGCCGGCCTCACTGTCCTCACCTCGGGTCCCCTCCTCGGGTCCTCATCTCAGGCCGATGACGATCATTCCGAGGAGCATGGCCAGGGCCAGGACGAAGCCGAGCCGCCGGAGCATCTCCTGCATGTCGCGGAGTTCCTTCGGCGGCTCGTTCTCGGGGTCTGACCACAGCATGCCACCAGCGTGGGGCTTGGGCCGGGGAGGGTGCCTGAGTAGGCGTACTCAAATTGGCACCCGGTGTTGCACGGGGTTGTGCGGGGCGCGGGTCGCTGCGGGTCCGTTGTGGCTGGTCGCGCCCCGCGGCGGAGCCGCATATCGATGCAGCCCCGCGCCCCTGGGGAGTCAGGCCTCAGCTCGGCCAGTAGGTGCGGGTCCATGACGCCGGGCCCGGGCGCGGGACGTGGTGGCCTGCGATGCGGGCCGGGTCCGACCAGGAGTCCCGCGGGCCCGGTGCGCCGGGCGGCACCGCTGCTGCCGCCGCGGCGCGGGCGCGGACCACCGCCAGGGCGGCGGCCAGCTCCTCGGGGGTGGGGTTGCCTCGTACGACCTTGATGTTCATGACCGCTCCAAAGGTCAGCGGGGCCTAGAGGGGGATGTTGCCGTGCTTCTTCGGAGGCAGGGATTCCCGCTTCGTGCGCAGCTGACGCAGGCCGCGCACGATGTGGGCCCGGGTGTCCGACGGCATGATCACCGCGTCGATGTAACCTCGCTCGGCCGCGATGTAGGGGTTGAGGAGGGTGTCCTCGTACTCCTGGATCAGGCGGGCGCGGACCGCCTCGAGGTCCTCTCCGTTCGCCTCCGCCTCCGCGATCGTGCGGCGGTGCAGGATGTTGACGGCACCCTGCGCGCCCATGACGGCGATCTGGGCGGTCGGCCAGGCCAGGTTGAGGTCCGCACCCAGGTGCTTGGAGCCCATGACGTCGTAGGCGCCGCCGAAGGCCTTGCGGGTGATGACCGTGATGAGCGGGACGGTGGCTTCCGCGTAGGCGTAGATCAGCTTCGCGCCTCGGCGGATGATGCCCGTGTGCTCCTGGTCGACGCCGGGGAGGAACCCGGGCACGTCGACGAAGGTGAGCACCGGGAGGTTGAACGCGTCGCACGTGCGGACGAAGCGGGCCGCCTTCTCGCTCGCGTCGATGTCGAGGCAGCCGGCGAACTGCATCGGCTGGTTCGCGACGATGCCCACCGGGTGGCCCTCGACCCGGCCGAAGCCGGTGACGATGTTCGGCGCGAAGAGCGACTGGGTTTCGAAGAACTCGGCGTCGTCCAGGACGTGTTCGATCACCGTGCGGATGTCGTACGGCTGGTTCGCGCTGTCCGGGACCAGGGTGTCCAGCTCCAGGTCCTCGGCGCCGACCGCGAGGTCCGCCTCCTCCGGGAACACCGGGGGCTCGCTGAGGTTGTTGGACGGCAGGTACGACAGCAGCTGCTTGACGTACTCGATCGCGTCCTTCTCGTCGCCCGCCATGTGGTGCGCCACGCCGGAGGTGGCGTTGTGGGTGCGGGCGCCGCCCAGTTCCTCGAAGCCGACGTCCTCGCCGGTGACGGTCTTGATGACGTCCGGGCCGGTGATGAACATGTGCGAGGTCTGGTCGACCATGACCGTGAAGTCGGTGATCGCGGGGGAGTAGACCGCGCCGCCCGCGCACGGGCCGACGACCAGGCTGATCTGCGGGATCACGCCCGAGGCGTGGGTGTTGCGGCGGAAGATCTCGCCGTACGCGCCGAGGGAGGCGACTCCCTCCTGGATGCGCGCGCCGCCCGAGTCGTTGATGCCGATGACCGGGCAGCCCGTCTTCAGGGCGAAGTCCATCACCTTGACGATCTTCTGGCCGTAGACCTCGCCGAGTGCGCCGCCGAAGACCGTGAAGTCCTGGGAGAACACGGCTACCGGGCGGCCGTCGACCGTGCCGTAACCGGTCACCACGCCGTCGCCGTACGGGCGGTTCTTGTCCAGGCCGAAGTTGGTGGAGCGGTGACGGGCGAACTCGTCCAACTCCACGAAGGAGCCCTCGTCGAGGAGGAGCTCGATGCGCTCACGGGCCGTCAGTTTGCCCTTGGCGTGCTGCTTTTCTACGGCGCGCTCCGAGCCTGCGTGCGTCGCCTCGTGGACACGGCGCTGCAGATCCGCGAGCTTGCCCGCGGTCGTGTGAATGTCGATCTCTTCCGGCTCGGACATCGGGATCGCGGCTCCCTGCCTGCTCAAAAGGGGGGACGGTTACTCATCCGTAGCGTAGTGGTGTGGCCTGGCGTCGGCAGTGCGGCGTTTCCCACACCTAGGGTGACTTGCATGACGCCGCACAATGCATCAGACGACAGCCGTTGGTCCGACCTCGAGCGCCCGCCCCTGAACGCCGCGGGGCTGCGGCGCGGGCTGGTCCGGGAGGGCGGTCTGTGGTCGGAGGTCGAGGTGGTCCAGCGCACCGGCTCCACCAACTCCGACCTGGTGGACCGGGCCGCGGCCGGAAAGGCGGGCGAGGGCGCGGTCCTGGTCGCCGAGGAGCAGACCGCCGGGCGGGGGCGGCTGGAGCGGCAGTGGACCGCGCCGGCTCGGTCGGGTCTCTTCTTCTCCGTCCTGCTCAAGCCGGTCGAGGTGCCGGTGGCTCGGTGGGGGTGGCTGCCGCTGCTCACCGGGGTGGCGGTGGCTTCGGGGTTGTCCCGGGCGACGGGTGTGGATACGGCGCTGAAGTGGCCGAACGATCTGCTGGTGTCCGTCGGCGGTGAGGAGCGCAAGGCCGGGGGCATCCTTGCCGAGCGGGCCGGGGACGACGGGGTGGTCGTGGGCGTCGGCATCAACGTCTCCCTGCGGGCCGAGGAGCTGCCTGTGCCCCAGGCGGGGTCGCTGGCGCTGGCCGGGGCGGTGAGCACGGACCGGGATCCGTTGCTGCGGGCTGTGCTGCGGTCGCTGGAGGAGTGGTACGGGCGGTGGCGGGGTGCCGGGGGTGATCCGGGCGTCTCTGGGCTGCAGGAGACGTATGCGGAGGAGTGCGCGACGTTGGGGCGGGTGGTGCGGGCCGAGCTGCCGGGGGATCGGGCGATCGTGGGGGAGGCGGTGGCTGTCGATGGGGACGGGCGGCTGGTGATTGCCACGGAGGGTGGTGTGCAGGAGCCCGTGGGGGCCGGGGACATCGTGCATCTGCGGCCTGCTTGACGGTGCCTGCGGCGCGGGTGCCTGCGGCGCCTGTGCGGGTGGGTGGGGTTTGTGTAACGCCCAGTGTGGGGTCGTCGTCGGGGCCGCGCCGGGGGGTGTCCGTCCTCGGAACGGCGCGGAATCGGTTCCTTTGCGAGGTGCAGGTGTTGACGCGCCAACCGCTGCGGGCGGACACCCCCCGGCACGGCCCCTTCCCGCCGTGGGCGGGTGCCGCACCTCCAGCCTGTCCGGCCCGAACCCGACGGAGTGAGCTGGCGCACACCTGCCGTAGAGTTGAGGCCGGTCGATATCTGACCGCGGCAGATCGGAAGGGCAGCAGGCGTGACCGTTGACGAGACGGGCTCCGGCGCGGACGGGGACGGCCGGGTGGAACCCCACGCCGCCGCGTCCGGCGAGGATCCGCTCGCGCTGCGTCTGGAACATCTCATCCTGGGCGCGGAGCGGCGCTACACCCCCTTCCAGGCTGCCCGCAGCGCCGGTGTCTCCATGGAGCTGGCGTCGCGGTTCTGGCGGGCCATGGGGTTCGCGGACATCGGGCAGGCCAAGGCGCTCACCGAGGCCGACGTACTGGCCCTGCGGCGCCTGGCCGGTCTCGTCGAGGCGGGGCTGCTCAGCGAGGCCATGGCCGTGCAGGTCGCGCGGTCGACCGGGCAGACCACCGCCCGTTTGGCGGAGTGGCAGATGGACTCCTTCCTGGAGGGGTTGACCGAGCCGCCCGAGCCGGGCATGACCCGCACCGAGGTGACGTACCCGATCGTCGAGCTGCTCCTGCCCGAGCTGGAGGAGTTCCTGGTCTATGTGTGGCGCCGCCAGCTCGCCGCCTCGGCCGGCCGGGTCGTGCAGGCCGCCGACGACGAGGAGATGGTCGACCGGCGGCTGGCCGTCGGCTTCGCCGATCTCGTCGGGTTCACGCGGCTGACCCGGCGGATGGAGGAGGAGGAGCTCGGCGAGCTGGTCGAGGCCTTCGAGACCACCGCTGCCGATCTGGTGGCCGCCCGGGGCGGGCGGCTCATCAAGACGCTTGGTGACGAGGTGCTGTACGCCGCGGACGACGCGGGTACGGCCGCTGACATCGCCCTGCGGCTCGTTGAGACGATGGCGAACGACGAGACCATGCCCGAGCTGCGGGTCGGGATGGCGTTCGGGACCGTCACCACCCGGATGGGTGATGTCTTCGGTACGACCGTCAATCTCGCCTCGCGGCTGACGTCGATAGCGCCCCGTGACGCCGTGCTGGTGGACAGTGCCTTCGCGGAGGAGTTGATCCGCACCAGTGAGGCGCCCGCCTCGGAGGCGGAGGCCGCCGAGGCCGCGGCCGCCGCGGAGAAGGAGGGCGAGGAGCCGCCGGTGTATCGGTTTGCGCTCCAGCCGATGTGGCAGCGTCCGGTCCGTGGGCTCGGTGTCGTCGAGCCGTGGCTGCTCAATCGTCGGGACGGGCAGTCCTGACGATCTTGGTTTTGTCGCGGGCCTGACGTTCTTATTTCTGCCGGGCTCCTGGTAGGTCCACGCACAGGCCGATCACCGGTACGCACACCCCGTCGGGTGGAGGCGTGGCTGTGCTGTGGCTCGGGGCCGGTGTCGGAGGACGGGTGGGTGCGGGGGTCGTCGGCGTCGCGCGGGGGGCCGTAGTGGACGGGGTCGTCGGCTCGGGGGCGGCCGTCGGGATGGTGGTGGGGACGTCCGCGTTGCCGGGGTGTGGGGTGGGCGTGGCCGGTGGAGTGGCTGCGCCTGTGGGTGTTGGGGTGGCGCTTTGTCCGCCCATCGCCGAGGTGGCCGACGGTCGTGGTGTGGGGGTGGGGGTGGTCTTGCTGGTGGCGCCCGTGTCCAGGCGGGGCTCGGCCTCCGCTGTGCCGGGGGCCACCACCCCGGACTCCGGCGCGACTCGGACGAGGCTGAGGACTCCGGCCGCGAGGGCCATGCCGCCGGCGGCCAGCAGCACCTTGCGGGGGCGGGGCTTGCGGTGGCGGCCGCGGCGGAGGATGGGCAGGACCGTTTCCCTCGGCTCGGCCTGGTGGTTCGTTTCGGGCTGACCGGGCTGTGCAGGTATCGCTGTCATGAGATGTCCTCCCCGCCGTGCGCCCCGGGCGCGCCGTGGCGGTGCGCACGCTATGCGCTCCTGTGGGCGGTGTGGGGTGAGACGGCCGGGATGTCACTCGAACGGGCGTAGAACAGCGGCGGGGGCGGCTCTTTCCCGGGGCGGGGTACGGCTGCGATGATCGGGGCGGCAGTGAGTTAACCCGCGTTAACCGGAGGGTGTCATGAGCGAGGAGCGGTTCGGGGAGTTCGTGCTGGTGCGGCGGCACGGGCATGTGGCGGAGCTGGTGCTGGACCGGCCCAAGGCCATGAACGCCGTCTCGACCGAGATGGCCCGTTCCATCGCGTCCGCGTGCGCGGCGCTCGGTGCCGACCGGGAGGCGCGGGTCGTCGTGGTGACCTCGTCCCATGAGCGGGCGTTCTGTGTCGGGGCCGATCTGAAGGAGCGGAATTCCTTCAGTGATGCCGATCTGGTGCGGCAGCGGCCGGTGGCGCGGGGGGCGTACACCGGGGTGCTGGAGCTGCCTGTGCCGACGATCGCTGCGGTGCATGGCTTCGCGCTGGGTGGCGGGTTCGAGCTGGCCCTGTCCTGCGATCTGATCGTGGCGGACCGTACGGCGGTCGTGGGGCTGCCGGAGGTGTCCGTCGGCGTGATTCCGGGGGGCGGCGGTACGCAGCTGCTGCCGCGACGGGTGGGGGCCGCGCGGGCGGCCGAGTTGATCTTCACGGCGCGGCGGTTGGAGGCCGTGGAGGCTGCCGAGCTGGGGCTCGTGGACCAGCTGGTGGAGGACGGGCGGGACCGTGAGGAGGCGCTGGCGCTGGCGGCGCGCATCGCCGGGAACTCGCCGGTGGGGCTGCGGGCGGCGAAGCGGGCGCTGCGGCTGGGGCACGGGCTGGATCTGCGGGCCGGGTTGGAGGTCGAGGACGCGGCGTGGCGCTCGGTGGCGTTCTCGGGGGACCGGGCGGAGGGTGTTGCGGCCTTCAACGAGAAGCGGAAGCCGGAGTGGCCGGGGGAGTGAGTCTGCAGTGTGTGCGGTGCGTGTGCGGTCGGCGGTGCATCGGCTGCGCCTGATGATCGGTCGCGGCCACCTGATCGGTTCACCTATCTCCCCATTTGTTGGATTTCGTCCCTAACCTGGGGTAATGGGTGACGACAAGCGGCTCGCCGCCGTGGTGGCGCTGGCCCAGGGGATGGCGGCGGCGCACACCCCCCGGGAGTCGTGGCGGGCCGCCGCGCTCGGTGCGTGCCGGGCTCTGGACGGGAGCTTCGCCGCGCTGTCGGTGTGGGAGCGGGAGCTGGGGCGGCTGCGGGTCCTGGTGAACGTGGGGGAGCGTCGCCCGGACGAGGCGGAGTTCCCGGAGGCCGAGGCCTATCCGGTGCACCAGTTCCCGGAGATCACCCAGTTCCTGCACGAGCGGTGGGCGGGCGGCCGCGGGGCGAACGCGTGGGTGGAGACCGCCGAGGGAACGGCGGCCGGTACCCCCGGCTACTTCCACCGGCGGGTCGCCGCCCTGCGCCGCAGGGGCCGCGGCTGCTGCGTGGTCGCCCCCGTCGTGCTGCACGGCAGGGCCTGGGGCGAGCTGTACGTCGCCCGCGGGGTCGACGTGCCCGTGTTCGACGGGGCGGACGCGGACCTCGCCACCGTGCTCGCCTCCGTTGTCGCCGCCGGGCTCGCGCAGACCGAGCGGCTGGAGGAGGCCCGCCGGCTCGCGTACACCGACGCCCTCACCGGGCTCGCCAACCGCCGTGCGGTGGACGTACGCCTGGAGGAGGCCGTCGAGCGGCATCGCGCGGACGGGGTGGTCGTCAGTCTTGTGGTCTGCGACCTCAATGGGCTCAAGCGGGTCAACGACACCCTCGGGCATGCCGTGGGGGACCGGCTGCTGGAGCGGTTCGGGTCGGTGCTGTCGCTGTGCGGGGCGATGGTGCCGGGCGCGCTCGCGGCACGGCTCGGCGGGGACGAGTTCTGTCTGCTGGCGGTGGGGCCGCCTGCCGATGACGTGGTCAAGGCGGCGGACGAACTGTGCCGCCGCGCCGCCGAGCTGGAGTTGGGGGAGGGAGTGGCGTGCGGGGTCGCCTCGACCGAGGAGGGCATCGGGCCGGTGCGGGACGCCCGGCGGCTGTTCCGGCTGGCCGACGCCGCTCAGTACCGGGCCAAGGCCGTGCGCGCGGACCGGCCTGTGGTGGCGGGCCGGGAAGGAGCGGACGATCCCGTCGTGCGGCTCGCCGACGAGCCGTCGGCCGGGCGGGTCGAGCACGGCGAGCGGCGCCGGTTCCGGGGGCGTCGGCCGTGACGGGCGAGTGTGAGGTGAAGCACGCGGATGAGTAAGGGGCACTCCCGTTTCCCACTAGTGACATCAACGCATTCAATGCGTACGCTCCTGAATATGGATATGCACACTGTGGTGGTGGGGACGTCCGGTGTCACCGCGTCCGACGTTCTCGCCGTGGCGCGCGGCGGCGCCCGGGTCGAGCTGTCGGCGGAGGCGGTGGCGGCCCTCGCGGCGGCCCGGGAGATCGTGGACGCCCTGGCGGCCAAGCCGGACCCGGTCTACGGCGTCTCCACCGGTTTCGGAGCCCTGGCGACCCGGCACATCAGCCAGGAACTGCGCGCCCAGCTGCAGCGCAACATCGTCCGCTCGCACGCCGCCGGCATGGGCCCGCGGGTCGAGCGGGAAGTCGTACGGGCCCTGATGTTCCTGCGGCTCAAGACCGTCTGCTCCGGGCACACCGGTGTCCGGCCCGAGGTCGCGCAGACCATGGCCGACGTGCTGAACGCCGGGATCACCCCGGTCGTGCACGAGTACGGCTCCCTCGGCTGCTCCGGCGACCTGGCCCCACTGTCCCACTGCGCCCTCACGCTCATGGGAGAGGGGGAGGCGGAGGGTCCCGACGGCAGCATCCGCCCGGCCGGTGAGCTGCTTGCCGAACACGGGATCCAGGCCGTCGAGCTGCGCGAGAAGGAGGGGCTGGCCCTCCTCAACGGCACCGACGGCATGCTCGGCATGCTGGTCATGGCCCTCGCCGACCTGGACACCCTGTACAAGTCCGCCGACGTCACCGCCGCCCTCAGCATGGAGGCGCTGCTCGGCACGGACAAGGTCCTCGCGCCTGAGCTGCACGCCATCCGGCCGCACCCGGGCCAGGGTGCCTCCGCCGCCAACATGCTCGCCGTCCTCAAGGGGTCCGGGCTCACCGGGCACCACCAGGACGACGCTCCCCGCGTCCAGGACGCCTACTCGGTGCGCTGTGCCCCGCAGGTCGCCGGCGCCGGACGCGACACCCTTGCGCACGCCCGGCTCGTCGCCGAGCGGGAGCTCGCCTCCGCCGTCGACAACCCGGTCGTGCTGCCCGACGGCCGCGTCGAGTCCAACGGCAACTTCCACGGCGCCCCGGTGGCCTACGTCCTGGACTTCCTCGCCATCGCCGCCGCGGACCTCGGCTCCATCGCCGAGCGTCGCACCGACCGGCTGCTGGACAAGAACCGCAGCCACGGGCTTCCGCCGTTCCTCGCCGACGACGCCGGTGTCGACTCCGGGCTCATGATCGCCCAGTACACGCAGGCCGCGCTGGTGAGCGAGATGAAGCGGCTGGCCGTGCCCGCCTCCGCGGACTCCATTCCGTCCTCCGCGATGCAGGAGGACCACGTGTCCATGGGCTGGTCGGCCGCGCGCAAGCTGCGCACCGCCGTCGACAACCTGACCCGGATCATCGCCGTCGAGCTGTACGCCGCCACCCGCGGCATCGAGCTGCGCGAGGGCCTGACCCCGGCGCCAGCCTCGCAGGCCGTGATCGACGCCGTCCGCGCCGCCGGTGTGCAGGGCCCCGGCCCGGACCGGTTCCTGGCGCCCGACCTGGCCGCCGCCGACGCGTTCGTGCGCGGGGGGCACCTCGTCGCCGCCGTGGAGACGGTCACCGGCCCGCTTCGGTAAGGCGGGAAGAAAGGGGCCCTGTCCGGCGACAGGGCCCCTCTTTCCTTCTCTCGTTCCTACGTCACTTCAGCTTGGCCGACTGCGCCTTGACGACGGCGGCCGACACCGCGTACGTCTTCTTGGCCATCATCGCGCCGATGTTCACCGTGTAGTACGACGCCAGGGTGCTGCCGTGCCGGACGACCTCGCCGTAGACGGGAGCCGCCTCCCCGTCCTCCATGGAGGTCATCGCCGCGAACGCCACCGACGCGTCCCCCGCGCCCGCGGGCTTCGCCTCTGCGACCTTGGTGAACTTGACCGCGGTGCCCGCCTGCTTGCCGCCGAAGCCGCCCGCGCAGGCCTTCATCGCCTCGGAGACGGAGGCGAGGGCCTTCGCCGCGCCGTCCCCGTCGTACGAGGACAGGTTGACCGTGGTGACGTCCATGTCCATGGACCTGTTGATCGCGTCCTCGACCTTGCCGTCGGCCAGGGACGTCGCGTTGTCCTTGGGGGCCTTCGTCGGTTTCTCCGTGGCCAGCCGGTCCGTCTGCGCCGCCGCGTCGACCGGCGGGAGCCCGGACAGGACGCGGGCCAGCGGCCGGCACTCCGCGCTGTCGGTCGTGATCGGCTTGGCGCGGGTGGCGGGCACGGCCCCGACCTTGTACCCGGGCACCTCGCCCTCGGCGATGATCAGCTTCTTCAGCTCGGCGGCGCTCAGCGTCTTCCCGGCCGAGCCGGCCTTGCCGTTCCCGGAGTCCTTGGAACCCCCGTCGGAACAGCCCGTGACAAGGGCGAGTGACAGCGCGCTCACAGCAGCGGTGGCGCACAGCCGCACGCCCGATGATCTCTTCATGCGCGGACTATGCGTTCTCTGTCAAAGAATCGTCAAGCGCAATTAAAAGCCGAGGCGTTCCCGGCGCACCGAATACACGACGAATCCGGCGCCCACGGCGAGGAACAGGCTGCCGCCGACGACGTACGGCGTGGTGTCGAAGCTGCCGGTGTCGGCGAGCTGGGTGGCCTCCGAGGAGCCCGTGGCCGTCGCCTCGCCCAGTGCCTTCGCCTGCTGGGTGACCTGCGTCGTCGAGGCCGCCTGCGTCGTCGTCCGTGCCGGGCTGTTCTGGGACGCACCGGCGGACGGGACGAACCACAGGGCACACAGGAGGGTCCCCGCGGCGGTGGCGGTCAGCAACGGGCGGCGAGCGGATGACACGGAATATCGATCCCCTTGTGACGCTGGCGAATTGGCCGTGTGGGGCGATGTTAGTGAAAGTCGCGGGTCACAGGAAAGTCACGGGAGGTTTCGGCCGTACGCTCCCCGCATGAACGATGAAGAGACATCACGTTTTGTACGGCTTCGTGTGGAGCTGGTGCTCGAGGTGCACGACGAGGGCGAGGTCACCAAGGCCGCGCTGCGCCGGCTCGCCGCCGACCCGGAGCTGCCCCAGGAGGAGCGGGTCCATGCCGAGGGCGCTGTGACGGAGGACACCGCGGAGGCCCTCGCCTATCTCGTGGACCCGTTCGACCTGGTCAACGAGGTGCCCGGGGTGGAGCTCCAGCAGGCCTCCTGGTCCAGCGAGCACATCGAGTACGACCCGGATTCGCCGGACTGGGACCTGGACGAGGATGATGGGGCGGACGACGACGAAGACGAGGACGGCATCGGCTGAGCGTCCCGGGGCAGTCATGACCCCGGACGGCAACCGCCGTCCGGGGTTTCGTCGTCTCAGGGGGCGCACGGACGACTTCCGCACCACCCGCTCCGGGCGGACGTGGTGTTACCCACACCCGCGAACTATGTGGAACGGGACGAATCGCCCGTAGCGTTGATGGTTCCCGACGGGGACTCGGGGTATTCGCGGATTCGGCAACGATGGAGAAGCGTGTGATGACGGACAGTAAGCGGCGCAGGGGCCTGACGGTCGCGTCCGCACTGCTCGGCGGTGTGCTGGCACTCACCGGATGTTCCGGCGGCGGCAACGCCAAGGCCGCCGACAACGGAGACACCTCTCAGGCCAAGGCCGACGAGGCGGCCGCCAAGAAGTCGTCCGAGGCGCAGATCACGATCACGCCCAAGGACGGCTCCAACAACGCCTCCATCAACAACTCGGCCGCCGTCCAGGTCGCCAAGGGCACCCTCACCGGTGTGACGATGACCACAGAGGACGGCAAGGCCGTCGCGGGCGCGCTGTCCGCCGACAAGACCAGCTGGAAGCCCACCGCCCAGCTGGAGCGCTCGACCACCTACAAGGTCGCCGCCGAGGCCAAGGACTCCGCGGGCCGCGTGGCCCACGAGAACGCCTCCTTCACCACGGTCTCCCCGACCAACAGCTTCATAGGCAACTTCACGCCGGACAACGGGACCACCGTCGGCGTGGGCATGCCCGTGTCGATCAACTTCGACAAGGCGATCACCAACAAGGCCGCCGTCCAGAAGGGCATCACGGTCACCTCCAGCAGCGGCCAGGAGGTCGTGGGCCACTGGTTCAACGCCAACCGCATCGACTTCCGGCCGGAGACGTACTGGCAGGAGAACTCCACCGTCACGCTGAAGCTGAACCTCGACGGTGTGCAGGGCGCGAGCGGTGTCTACGGCGTGCAGCAGAAGACGGTCACCTTCCACATCGGCCGTAACCAGGTCTCCTACGTCGACGCGCAGACCAAGCAGATGAAGGTCACGCAGGACGGCAAGGTCGTCAAGACCATCCCGATCTCCGCCGGCTCGCCGGAGAACAAGACGTACGAGGGCATCATGGTGATGTCCGAGAAGTTCAAGCAGACGCGCATGAACGGCGCGACCGTCGGCTTCACCGACGACGACGGCAAGGGCGAGTACGACATCAAGGACGTGCCGCACGCCATCCGCCTCACCAGCTCCGGCACCTTCCTGCACGGCAACTACTGGGGCGCGAAGTCCATCTTCGGCAGCGTGAACACCAGCCACGGCTGCGTGGGCCTGTCCGACACCAAGGGCGCGGGCGACCCGAGCACGCCGGCCGCGTGGATGTACAACAACTCCCTGCTCGGTGACGTCGTGGTCGTCCAGCACACCGGCGACAAGACCGTCTCCCCGGACAACGGCCTCAACGGCTGGAACATGGACTGGGCGCAGTGGAAGGCCGGTTCGGCCGTCTGACAGCCCGTTCACAGCCTTTCCGATGCCGCCCCCAGGGGCGGCATCGGTGTTTCCGGGGCCTTCCTGGGGCCTTCCTGGGCGGGGCCACAGTCTTCTCATGCATCTCCTATGCCGGCGTTAAGTGAGTCGTCACGCGCCGTCCCCAGCTTGCGGCGCATGTTCTTCACCGGGATTCCAGGTAGGGCGAACGTGCGTGCGCTCGTTCGCTGGTTGGGGTGGCGTTGGCGAAACGCGGGTGCGGGTGTTCGTGTGTCGTACGTACGGTCTGGTGGTGGAGGCCGGGTGATCCGGGCGGGCGGGGCCGGGTGTGAGGGCGGGGGTGACGGTGTGGCGGCGGTGAAGGAGTCCGATGGGGCGGGGCATGCCCGCTACACGTACCGGCTGCGGGTGTCGTCAACGGCCCGGGCGGGGCTGTTGGCGGAGTGGGACCGGTGCCGGTGGATCTGGAACGAGTGCGTCGCCCGTTCCAAGAAGGCTCACACCGATGGGGAGGAGTGCGGTCCGGCGCGGCTGGACCGGCTGCTGACCCAGGCTCGCGCGATGACCCCGTGGCCGGCGGAGGGGGCCAGCGTTCCGCAGCAGCAGCTCATCCGTGACTTCGGCAAGTCCCGTACCAAAGCCCTGAAGGACATCAAGGACCGGCTGCCGTTGAGGCAGCGGGCCGGGATGCCGGGCTCCAAGAAGAAGCACGAGGCCGATCCGAGCCTGAACTACACGCGGCGCGGCTTCCGGCTCAAGGACGGGCGGCTGCATCTGGCGGGCGGGATCGTCCTTAGGGTGGTGTGGTCTCGGGAGCTGCCGGCCGAACCCACCTCGGTGCGGGTGTACCGGGACAGCGTCGGCGACTGGTACGCCTCGTTCGTCGTCCCCGCCCGGGTCGAGCCGCTGCCGGAGACCGGCCGGGCTCTCGGTGTGGACTGGGGCGTGAAGGAGATTGCGACCACCACCAGTGACGCCCACGACCTCCCGCACCCCGAGCACGGCAGGAAGATGAAGGCGAAGCTGTCGCGGTACGACCGGATGATGGCTCGCCGCAAGCCGAAGAAGGGACAGGCCGCGTCGAAGGGCTACCGGGAGGCGAAGAAGTGGCGGGCGAAGACCTACCAGAAGGTCGCCCGCCAACGGCAGGATGCGGCCCGCAAGTGGGCCAAGCGGATCGTGCGGGACCATGACGCGGTCGCGGTGGAGGACTTCCGCCCGAAGTTCCTCGCCAAGACGTCGATGGCGCGCAAGGCAGCGGACGCCGCGATCGGCGCCACCAAGAGGGCCCTGCTGGAACTGGGCCGCAAGCACGGGCGGGACGTGCACCTGGTGCATCCCGCGCACACCACCATGGACTGCGGACGGTGCGGAGCAAGAACCAAGCACGCACTCCCGCTGTCGGAACGCACCTACACCTGCACCGCGTGCGGAGCCGTGTCCCCCAGGGACAAGAACTCCGCGCGTGTGATGCTCGTCCGGGCCGGTCTGGCCCCGGCTGGTGTCGAGGGCGTAAGACCTCCTGGAGCGCTGCTCCAGGAGGCGGCCTGAGCCAGGAATCCCCTCCCTTCAGGGAGGAGAGCAGTCAACCACGACTCCGCGATCGCGAAGAAGGCCCCGCGGTTGGCCACCATCCGCAAGGGCCGGCTCACCGTGAAGGAGAACGCGGGCGCCTGAGCCGTACAACGCGGTTTACACATACGGGAGTTCGCGGTTCTGTAACGGTGTGCCCCCCGGTGCGTAACAGTTCCGGACAGCGCTTTCTCATGGTCCTCTCACCTATTGAGCCGTCAGACGGCCCCCCGGCATACTGCGTGATCCGGGGGGTTGACGTGCAGATGTACGGGACTGCCCCCGGCCGGGTGAATGGGGAAATTCACCCGGTACTCCGTCTCCCAGGGGGAGTCTTGCGCAGACAAGTGAAGAATGCGGCAGCGGCCACCGTGGCCACCGCCGCAGCTGTCGCCCTCGCAGCGGGTATGACCAGCCCCGCGTCGGCGAAGCCCGGGCAGCGTCTTACGCACGCAGCCGCCTCGCTCACCGCCAAGCACCACGTCACCCTGATCACCGGCGACCGCGTCGCCCTCGACGGCAAGGGCCGTGTCGTCGGCCTGCAGCGGGCCAAGGGGCGGGAGCACATACCCGTCCAGGTCCGCAGGGCCGAGGGGCACACGCTGGTCGTTCCCGCGGACGCGGCCCGCCTGGTCGCCTCCGGCAAGCTGGACCAGCGGCTGTTCGACGTCACCGAGCTGAACAAGGCCGCCACCCGCAAGGCCCAGAAGAACGGCCTGAAGGTCATCGTCGGCTACAGCGGGTCCGCCACGGCCGCGAAGGAGGACGTCCGCGACGCGGGCCGGCTGCGCCGCAGCCTCAAGGCGCTGAACGCGGACGCCGTGCAGACCCCGGCCAAGGACACCGCCGCGCTGTGGTCCGCCGTCACCAACGGCGACAGGACGGCCTCGGGCATCGCGCACGTCTGGCTCGACGGCGTCCGCAAGGCCTCGCTCGACAAGTCGGTGCCGCAGATCGGCGCCCCGACCGCGTGGGCCGCCGGCTACACCGGCAAGGGCGTGAAGGTCGCCGTCCTGGACACGGGTGTGGACGCCAGTCACCCGGACCTCAAGGACCAGGTGATCGAGTCCAAGAACTTCACCCCGGCGGCCGACGCCAAGGACCACTTCGGCCACGGCACGCACGTCGCCTCCATCGTGGCGGGCACCGGCGCCAAGTCGGGCGGCACGTACAAGGGTGTCGCCCCGGACGCCAAGATCCTCAACGGCAAGGTCCTGGACGACACCGGCTCCGGTGACGACTCCGGCATCCTCGCCGGCATGGAGTGGGCGGCCGCGCAGGGCGCCTCCGTCATCAACCTGAGCCTCGGCGGCTACGACACACCCGAGGTCGACCCGCTCGAGGCCGAGGTCAACAAGCTCTCCGCCGAGAAGGGCGTCCTGTTCGCGATCGCCGCGGGCAACGAGGGCCCCCAGTCGATCGGTTCGCCGGGCAGCGCGGACGCCGCCCTCACCGTCGGCGCGGTCGACGACAAGGACAAGCTGGCCGACTTCTCCTCGACCGGCCCGCGCACCGGCGACGGCGCCATCAAGCCGGACGTCACCGCGCCCGGTGTGGACATCACCGCCGCCGCGGCCAAGGGCAGCGTCATCGACCAGGAGGTCGGCGAGAAGCCCGAGGGTTACCTGACCATCTCCGGCACCTCGATGGCCACCCCGCACGTCGCGGGCGCCGCCGCGATCCTGAAGCAGGAGCACCCCGACTGGGGCTACGCCGAGCTGAAGGGCGCGCTCACCGGCTCCACCAAGGGCGGCACGTACACGCCGTTCCAGCAGGGTTCGGGCCGGATCGCGGTGAACAAGGCGATCAAGCAGTCCGTGATCGCCGACCCGGTGTCGGTCGGCTTCGGGGTGGCGCAGTGGCCGCACACCGACGACGCGCCGATCACCAAGCAGGTGTCGTACCGCAACCTCGGCGACAAGGACGTCACGCTCAACCTGACCAGCACCGCCACCAACCCCAAGGGGCAGGCGGCTCCGGCGGGCTTCTTCAAGCTCGGCGCGACCAAGGTGACGGTCCCGGCGCACGGCAAGGCCTCCGTCGACCTCACGGCCGACACCAAGCTGGGCGGCACCCTCGACGGCGCCTACTCCGCGTACGTGACCGCGACCGGCGGCGGGCAGACCGTCCGCACGGCCGCCGCGGTGCAGCGGGAGGTGGAGTCGTACGACGTCACGCTGAAGTTCATCGGCCGTGACGGCAAGCCGGCCCCGTACTACAACGCCGACCTGAACGGTGTGGCGGGCCTGGCAGGCGGCACGGAACTCACCCCGTACGACAAGTCCGGCACGGTGAAGGCGCGCGCGCCCAAGGGCACGTACATCCTCAACACCGCGATCTTCGGGGACCCGCAGGACGCCTCCAAGGGCATCGACTGGATCGCCCAGCCGAAGCTGACCGTCGGCAAGGCCCAGTCGATCACGATCGACGCGCGCAAGGCCAAGCCGGTGGACATCACCGTCCCGGCCACGGGCGTCAAGTCCGAGTTCGCCATGCCGGGGTGGGACCTCACGATCGGCGACGGCGAGTACGGCTACGGCTGGTTCCTCACCACGTTCGAGAACTTCCACACCGCCCACCTGGGCGCGTCGCTGCCCGCCGGCACGCTGTTCCAGCAGTGGGACGCCCACTGGTCCAAGGGCGCGACCGAGGAGTACGACATCACCACGGGCGGCCAGGTCACCCGGCTCGCCACCGGCTACACCAAGCACTACAAGGCGAGTGACCTGGCCACGCTGAAGGCCCGGATGGGCGCCTCCGCGAGCGGCAAGAAGGGCTCCGTCAGCGCGAACGGCTGGCTGCCCGGCAGCACCGGCGCCTCCTCCATCGCCCTGCAGCAGACGCTGCCCGGCACCCGCACCCTGCACCTGTCCGCCCAGGGCGGCGTGAAGTGGGGGCTGGAGTTCGAGCAGGACGGCGGGGTCGACGCGGACGGCTTCCCGATCGCCGAGGCCGCCTACTCGGTGCCCGCCCAGTCCCTTACGGCGGGCAAGACGTACACGAAGACCGTCAACACCGCGGTCTTCGCCCCGCTCGTCAACGCCGACCTCGGCCTGTTCCGGGACGGCAACAAGATCTACGGCTCGCTGCCGCTGTTCGCCGACGGCGCCAGGGACACGGGGAACTCGAACATCGCCTCGGCGACCACGACCCTGTACCGCAACGGCACCAAGGTCGGCTCCAACGACGACCCGCTGTTCGGCGACAAGGTCTTCAAGGTCCCGGCCGGTGACGCCGCCTACAAGCTGACCACCTCGGTCAAGCGCGCGGCGGCGGTGGCGCAGGCCTCCTCGCGGATCGACGCGACCTGGACCTTCCGGTCCAAGAAGCCGGCGAACGACTTCGCCAAGCTCCCCGCGTCCACCCTGCGCTTCGGCGCCACGACCGGCCTGGACAGCCGCGTCGACGCCGACAGGACGGTCACCTTCCCGGTCACCGTCGAGGGCTCGGCCGCGGGCCGCAACCTGAAGTCCCTCGCGGTGTACGTCTCCTACGACGGCAAGACCTTCAAGAAGGTCGACGTCCGCGGCGGCAAGATCACCGTGAGGAACCCGGCGAAGGGCAAGGGCATCTCGTTCCGCGCCAAGATCGCCGACAAGAAGGGCAACACGGCGACGATCACGATCTACAACGCGTACTACGGCAAGTGAGCCGTACCCGCTGAATAGGCCGTGAGCGAACGGCCCGCCGGAGCAGCAGCGTCCGGCGGGCCGTTCGTGCTTTCGTGCATGCATGACGGCTCACACGGTCGAATACATCCGTTACCGCGTCCCCGAGCAGCAGTCGGCGGAGTTCCTCGCCGCCTACACCCGTGCCGCCGCCCAGCTGGCCGCGGCCCCACAGTGCGTCGACTACGACCTGGCCCGGTGCGAGGAGGAGCCCGAGTCCTGGATCCTGCGGATCACCTGGACGTCCATACAGGACCATCTGGAGGGTTTTCGCCGGTCGGAGCTGTTTCCGCCGTTCTTCGCGGAGATCCGCCCGTACGTCGAGAACATCGAGGAGATGCGCCACTACCGGCCGACCGGCGTGCACGGCAGCGGGGCCGCCGTCCCCACCCTGTACGACTGGGCGGGGGGCGCGGAGGCCTTCTCCCGCCTGACCGAGGTCTTCTACGCCAAGGTCCTGAAGGACGACCTCCTGGCCCCGCTCTTCGCCGACCTGCCCCCCGAGCACGCGGAGCACGTGGCCCTGTGGCTGGGCGAGGTCTTCGGCGGACCGGCCCGCTACTCCGAGACCCAGGGCGGCCACAGCCACATGGTCGCCAAGCACCTCGGCCGCAATATCACCGAGCCCCAGCGCCGCCGGTGGGTGAACCTCGTCCAGGACGCCGCCGACGAGGCGGGTCTGCCGACGGACGCGGAGTTCCGCTCGGCCTTCCTGGCCTATGTGGAGTGGGGCACCCGGCTGGCGGTGTACTTCTCCGGCCCGGACGCCCAGCATCCCGCCGAGCAGCCGGTGCCGAAGTGGACGTGGGGAGCCATGCCGCCCTACCAGGGGTGACAGCTGCCCCGCGGCGGGCTCAGACCGACGGCACGGCCCGGGTGGCGTCCGTCCCCCAGCTGGCCAGGAGGCGCAGGGCCTCCGCCGACGGGGAGTGCGGCTCCGCGTGGTAGATGATCAGCCCCTGGTCGGCGTCGTCCGCCACCCGGAACGTCTCGTAGTGCAGGGACAGGTCCCCGACCAGCGGATGGTGCAGGCGCTTGACGCCATGGCTCTTCTCCTTGACGTCATGGGTCGCCCACAGACGCCGGAACTCCTCGCTCTTGACCGAGAGTTCGCCCACCAGGGCGGACAGCCGCGCGTCGTCGGGATAGCAGCCCGCGTCCATCCGCAGGGCACAGACGATGTCGATCGCCTTCTGCTCCCAGTCGATGAACAGCTCACGGTACTCGGGGTGCAGGAAGACGAGCCGGGCCCAGTTGCGTTCGCCGGGCGGGAGCTGTGACCAGTCACCGAAGACGGCCGCCGCCATCCGGTTCCAGGCGAGGATCTCCGCGCGCCGGCCGACGATGTACGCGGGCACGCCGTCCATGGTGTCCAGCAGCCGGCACAGCGCCCCCCGAACCTGCTGCTGCCGTGCCGCGGGCTTCTTCTTGTGGGCCTTCGGCTTGGCCAGGTGGGTGAGGTGGGCATGCTCGGCGTCCGTCAGCCGCAGGGCGCGGGCGATCGAGTCCAGGACCTCGGCCGAGACGTTGCGTCCGTTGCCCTGTTCCAGCCGGGTGTAGTACGCCACCGACATCCCGGCCAGCTGGGCCAGCTCCTCGCGGCGCAGCCCGGGCACCCGGCGGTGCCGTCCGAAGTCGGGCAGCCCCACGTCCTCCGGCTTCAGCCGGGCCCGCCGGCTGCGCAGGAACTCGCTCAGCTCGGCCCGCCGGTCCAGGGGCCGACCGGCGGCGGCTGCTTCCGGCTGTTCGTCCATACGGCCAGTATCGGCCCTGTCACCTGGTCGTACGCCCGTGAGCCTGACCCCGCCAGTGATAGGCACAGCGGTCGTACGCAAACCGGTGGACTGGGTGGTGCGGGGGATCGGGCGCAGGCTGGACGACGTACCCGGTGGAAGGCAGCCGGGCACGGAACCCCCGCTAGGAGAACCCGGCATGACCACTGTGTCTGCTTACGCCGCGCCCGCACCGAAGGCCCCACTGGAGCGGACCACCATCGAGCGGCGCGCGGTCGGCGAGTTCGACGTCCTGATCGACATCAAGTTCGCCGGTATCTGCCACTCCGACATCCACCAGGCCCAGGACGGCTGGCGCCCCGGCATCTTCCCGATGGTCCCCGGCCATGAGATCGCGGGCGTCGTCGCCGAGGTCGGCTCCGGCGTGACGAGGTTCGCCGTCGGTGACCGGGTGGGCGTCGGCTGCATGGTCGACTCCTGCCGTGAGTGCGACAACTGCAAGGCCGGCCTGGAGCAGTACTGCACGGGCGGCGGCCCCACCTGGACGTACAACGACACCGGCAAGGACGGCGAGCCCACCTACGGCGGCTACTCGCAGAAGGTCGTCGTCGACGAGAACTACGTCGTCCGCATCCCCGAGGGGCTGTCGCTGGACGTGGCCGCGCCGCTGCTCTGCGCGGGCATCACCACGTACTCGCCGCTGAAGCACTGGAACGCCGGCCCCGGCAAGAAGGTCGCCGTCGTCGGCCTGGGCGGTCTCGGCCACATGGGCGTCAAGATCGCGCACGCGCTCGGCGCCGAGGTCACCGTGCTGTCGCAGTCCCTGCGCAAGAAGGACGACGGCCTGCGGCTCGGTACCGATCACTACTACGCGACCGGCGACCCCGACACCTTCGAGGAGCTGGCGGGCACGTTCGACATCATCCTGAACACCGTCTCGGCCCCGCTCGACTTCGCCGCGTACCTGTCCCTGCTGCGCACGGACGGCACGATGGTGAACGTCGGCCTCCCCGAGGAGCCGGTGCAGATCGTCCTGCAGTCCCTGCTCGGCAACCGCCGCAGCATCAGCACCTCCGGCATCGGCGGTATCCCCGAGACCCAGGAGATGCTGGACTTCTGCGCCGAGCACGGCCTCGGCTCGGAGATCGAGCTGATCCGTGCCGACCAGATCAACGAGGCCTACGAGCGGGTGCAGGCCAGCGACGTCCGCTACCGCTTCGTCATCGACACCGCCACCATCTGACCGACGGCCGTGCTGGGCCGACCGTCAGCGGGACAGCGACTGTTCGGCCCAGATGGTCTTGCCGCGTTCGTGGTACCGGGTGCCCCAGCCCTGCGTCAGCCGGGTGATGAGGTACAGGCCGCGTCCGCCCTCGTCCGTGTCCTTGGCCCGCCGCACATGGGGGGAGGTGCTGCTGCCGTCCGACACCTCGCAGATCAGGTGGCGATCGTGGATCAGCCGCAGGGTGATCGGCTCCGCGCCGTAGCGCAGCGCGTTCGTGACCAGCTCGCTGACGATCAGCTCGGTGGTGAACGACTCCTCCTCCAGCCCCCACCGCGCCATCTGCCGTTCCGTCAGCTCTCTCGCCCGGCCGACCATCTCCTCCCGCGCCTCGATCTCCCAGGTGACATGGCGGTCGGCGGCCAGGCCGCTCGTACGGGCCGCCAGGACCGCCACGTCGTCCTGCTGCCGCGTCGGCAGCAGCTCACGGACCAGCGTGTCGCACACCTCCTGCGGCGAAGCCGCCGAGGACGTGCGGGACAGGACGTCGCGCATACGGCGCAGTCCGGTGTCGAAGTCCTGCTCCCGCGACTCCAGCAGACCGTCGGTGTACAGCACCAAGAGGTCTCCGTCGCCCAGCGCGATCTCCCGCTGCTCGAACACGACACCGCCCAGGCCCAGCGAAGGGCCGCCGGGCAGTTCGACGAAGTCGACGGTGCCGTCCGCCGAGACCACGGCCGGGGGCGGATGACCGGCGCGGGCCAGCAGGCAGCGGCGGGACACGGGGTCGTACACCGCGTACAGACAGGTTGCTCCCGGCGCCTGGGCGCCTTCGTCGCCGCGCTCGTCGAGGAAACGGTTCATCTGGTCGTCCAGATGCGTGAGCAGCTCGCCCGGGGGCAGGTCGAGATCCGCGAGCGTGCGGACGGCGCTGCGCAGGCGGCCCATGGTGACGACGGACTGCAGGTCGTGTCCGACCACGTCCCCCACCACGAGGGCCACCCGCGCACCGGACAGCGGGATCACGTCGAACCAGTCGCCGCCCAGGCCCGTGTGCCCGCTCGCCGGCAGGTAGCGGGACGCCGTCCGCACGGTCGACGGCGAGGGCAGCCACTGCGGGAGCAGGCTGCGCTGGAGGGTCAGGGCCGTCGTCCGTTCCCGGTGGTAGCGGCTGGCGTTGTCCACGCACACCGCCGCGCGGGTCACGATCTCCTCCGCGAGCAGCACGTCGTCCGGCTCGAACCGGCGGGGACTGCGGGAGCGCACGAAGACCGCGGCACCCAGGGCGACGCCGCGGGCGAGCAGGGGCACGAGCACCCAGGAGTGGGGCTTCGGCCCGCTGGTCGGCTCCCGGCCGGGGGTGACGACGGCGAGCACCTGCTCGTCCGTCAGCAGGACGGACTCGCCCTTGGCGAGGGCGTCGACGAACGGCGAGCCGGGCGCCGTCGCCTGTACGTCGGCCTCGCCCACCTTCACCGTGTCACCGCCGTCCGGATCCGTGTCCCCGGCCGCCGCGGCGCGTGCGGCGCGGCGGAGCAGCAGGGGAGGGGGCCGCCGGCCGCGGGTCGGCTCCCGGCCGGGGAAGACGGAGTCCAGCAGGTCGACGTAGCAGAGGTCCGCGAAGTCCGGCACGACGACATCGGCCAGTTCCCGGGCGGTGCGCCACAGGTCCAGGGTGGTGCCGATCCGGTTGGCCGCCTCGTTCGCCAGCGTCAGCCGCTCGCGCGAACGGACCCGCTGGGTCACGTCGGAGACCACATGGGCCAGCGCGATCACCGTCCCCGACGCGTCTCTGAGCGGCAGGATCGACTCCGACCAGACGTAGTCGCGCGGAGAACCGGGTACGGGGTGGCCGGCCACCTCGGTGTCGAGGAGGGCCTGGCCCGTCTCCAGCACCCGGCGCTGCCGGGCCTCCAGGGCGTCGAAGTCCAGCAGACCGGGCGGGGCCATCTCGCGCATGGTGTGCCCGGCGTACTCGCCCCGCCGGAACACCCCGGCGCGTCGTTCCGTGAGGTTCTGGGCGACGAAGCGCAGCTGCGTGTCGAAGACGTCGATGTGGAACGGCGAGTCGGTGAACAGCCCCTTCAGCAGGGCACGCCCGAACTCGTACGTCCGCAGCGCCTCCGGGCCGGCCGCCTGCACGAGCCACGGCCCTTCACCGCTCGCGGAGGCGAGCGGTCGGGCCCACACCTCGGCCTGAAGCGGCTCACCGCTGCGCCGCCGCAGCACCAGGGGCCCGCGCCGCACGCCATCCCTCCAGCGCCGTACGAGGTCCGCAGCCTCGGCAGGGTCGTAGAGCAGCTCGTCCGCGCGACGGCCGAGCACCTCCTCCGCCCGGTACCCGAGCATCCTGCGGGCCCCCGGCCCCCAGGCCGTCACCCGCCCGCGGGCGTCCACCAGAACGTCCGCCTCGCCTCCGGGCTCCGGAAACTCGCTGCCCCCGCGGAAGGTGATGTCACGCATCCCGTACCTCGTCGAGAGAGTCCCGCAGCCCGGCGGCGTTCGTCAGTCCATCGTCCAACGGAGCCGACGACACCGCACGTGCACGGCCTGTCCGGGCGGGCCCGGTGATCAGTCCGAGGAAGAGGCCGAGGGCGGCAGAGGCTGTTCGGTCCAGACGGTCTTGCCGTCGTGGGTGTAGCGGGTGCCCCACCGCTCCGTGAGCTGCGCGACCAGGAAGAGCCCGCGTCCGCCCTCGTCCGTGCTGAGGGCCCGCCGCAGGTGAGGGGAAGTGTGGCTGGTGTCGGAGACCTCACAGATCAGGCAGTGCGTACGGACGAGGCGCAGGGTGACGGGGCCTGCCGCGTACCGGTAGGCGTTGGTGACGAGCTCGCTGGCGACCAGCTCGGTGGTGAAGGCCAGTTCCGCCAGCCCCCATTCGGTCAGTTTCGCCGTGGTCAGCTCCCTGGCGCGGGCGGCGGCGGTCGCTTCCAGAGGCAGCTGCCATGTGGCGACATTCCGTGGCGGCAGCACCCGGGTACGGGCGATGAGCAGCGCGATGTCGTCGGTGGGGCGGTGACCCTTGGGCAGCAGTGCTTCGAACACGGCGTCGCAGGTGCGGTCCAGCGGATCGGCGGGGTGGGCGAGACATGCGTGCAGGTTCTCCAGCGCCGCGTCGATGTCGCCGTCGCGCGCCTCCAGGAGGCCGTTGGTGTAGAGCGTGAGCAGGCTGCCCTCGGGGAGGTCGAGGTCGTACGTCTCGAACGGCAGTCCGCCCAGTCCGAGCGGTGGGCCTGAGGGCAGGTCGAGCACGGTCACCTGGCCTTCCGGCGTGGACACCATCGGTGCCGGGTGGCCGGCGCGTGCCAGTGAGCAGTGCCGGGAGACCGGATCGTAGACCGCGTAGACGCAGGTGGCCCCGAGCACCTGCTCGATCGCCGACCGGTTGCCATCGGCGTTCGCCTCCAGCTCGGCGGCCAGCAGACTGACCAGATCGTCCAGCCGCGCCACCACCTCGTCCGGTTCCAGGTCGAGGCTGGCCAGGGTGCGCACGGCGGCGCGCAGACGGCCCATCGAGGCCGCCGCGTGGATCCCGTGGCCGACCACGTCCCCCACGACGAGGGCGACCCGGGCACCTGACAACGGGATCACGTCGAACCAGTCACCGCCGATGCCCGGTTCACCGCTCGCCGGGAGATATCGGCACGCCACCGCGACGGCCGGCAGGTCGGACGCCACGCTCGGCAGCAGACTGCGCTGCAGGGTCAGGGCGGCGCTCTGCTGCTGGGCGAAGCGGCGCGCATTGTCGATGCAGACGGCCGCACGCGAGGAAATCTCCTGGGCCACCGCGGCATCGTCGTCCTCGAAAGGCTCCGAATGGCGCGATCGCCACAGGCTTACGACGCCCAGTACCAGGCCGCGTGCAACGAGGGGCACCGCGATCAGCGAATGAACGCCGAGCCCCAGGGCGATCTCGATCCGCCGCCGGTCGATGGCGTACCACTCGGGGCGCAGGGACAGCAGCCCTTCGAGAATCGGGCGACGCTCGGCCAGGCACCGCGCCTGCGGAGATTCCGGAAGCAGCGGGACCACATCGCCCTCCTGGAACGGGACCCGGTGCTCCGGGGGTGAGAGGGCTGCTCGGAGCAGCGGACCTGCCGTATCGGAGGATGGTTCGTCACCCAGTGTCACCGGCTGGAGGAGGTCCACCGAGCAGTGGTCGGCCAGGCCGTGGACGGCCACCTCGGCCAGTTCCCGAGCGGTCTGTGTCACGTCCAGTGAGGTGCCGATCCGGGCGCTTGCCTCGTTCAGCAGGGCGAGCCTGCGCTGGGCCCGGTGGCGGTCGGTCACGTCCTCGATCGTCTCGGCCACGCCGAGAACCCGGCCCGCGGGATCTTCCATCCGGAACGCGGAGACGGACACAAACCGTTCCCGGCCCGGATCGTGGCGCGCCCGGGCGGACTGCTCCGTGAAGATCAACGGCTCGCCGGTCTCCAGGACGTGCCGTACCCGCTCCTCGGCCGGACCCCCGTCCTCGTCGACCAGGAATTCGCGGGCGCGGTGGCCCACCGGCGCCTCGGCCGGGACGCCGGTTGCCTTTTCGATCGCACGGTTGACCCGTATCACGGTCATGTCCGGGCTGTGGATGGCCAGGCCGATCGGGGACCGGTGGTACAGGCCGTCCAGCAGCGCACGGTCCCGCTGCCAGGCAATGACCTCCGCGGCGGGGGCGCCGACCAGGACCCACTCCTGACTGTCCCCGTCCCGAGTGATCGCACGGGCCCGGAAACCCATTTCCACCCGCCGTCCGTCGCGGTGTCGGACAGGCAGGACCCCGAACCAGCCCCCCGCCCTCACGGCGTTGACGACGACGGACCGTGCGACAGGCAGGTCACGGGCATCGACCAGGAGGTCCTGCCACGCCCGTCCGATCACTTCCTTGGTCGGATAGCCCAGCAGTTCCTGCGCACGTGCGCTCCAGCCGACCACGATGCCGTGATCGTCGAGCACAGCCGAGGCGCCACGCCCGAGGGCGAACGGATCTTCCGGACTCTCGCTGAAATCCATCGACGGCGTCCCCATAGCCACCACCTTGCCTCTGTGACTTCGATGCTCCTCCCCCTGGTATCCGTCCGCGACTCTCCCGTTCCTCTCGGTCCGGCGGTTCGGCAGGAGCGGCACGGCGACGCTCAGCGTGTGCAACGAACGCGGTGGCCACTGCCCGGGACCGCAGGTGGTTCGCCGGCAGCGCGTCCACCCGTGCTCCCGGTCAGCCCGGCAGGCTCGCCGGGCTGCCGCCGTTTGCCTCGTAGCCCCCCACGGCCAGCGCGCGGTAGAGGGCGAACTCGGCGGCCGGGTCGGTGGACAGGGTCCAGGGCAGGGCGCCCACATGGCCGTCGACGTGGATCAGCTGGTCCATGGCCTCCGCCCAGCGCTCGGCGCGGACCAGGAAGAAGACCAGCAGATGGCGGACGTGCGCGAGCATCGGGTCGTCGGGGCGGGCGGTGTGCACGGCGTGCAGCGCGCCGTGCATCGCCTTGGTGACGACCTCGCTCTCGTAGAAGCTCGCCACCAGGTTCACCTCGGGGAGGTGCTCGAAGACCGCGAACAGCGGCAGCGCGGCGAGCAGCGAGCCCTCGGGGGCGCGGGCCGCGGCGGCCTGGGCGAACGCGTACGCCTGCTCGCGCGAGCCGTGCCACTTCTCGCACCAGTAGTGCAGCGCTGCCAGGTGCGCGCCCATGTGGTGGGGCGCGCGGTCCAGGACGCTCAGCCAGAGCTTCTCGAACTCGGGCTGCGGATAGGCGAGGCCGCGGGCGACGGACAGCTCCACGAGGTACGGCACCGGGTCGCCGGGGGCCAGCAGCGCCGCCTGCTCGCAAGCCTGCTTGGCCTCCTCCATGATGATCCGGAAGTCGTCCGTGCCCGGCGTCGACGTCCGCCACGCCTGCTGCACCAGGAACTCGGCGTGCACCGCCGCGCCGCCCGCGTCCTTGGGCTGCTCGGCCCGCCACACCCTGAGCCACTGACCGCCCGGGGTCTCGTGTATTCCGCCCGGCCGCTGCTGCAGCTCAAGGGCCGCCGCACCGGCGAAGGCCTGCACCCGCTGCCAGCGCTGCTCGCCCTCGGCCTCGGTGCCGGCCAGCAGCTGGGCCGCTGCGCGGTAGTCCTGCGTGCGCTGCACCAGCTCCAGGACGTCCAGCAGGTCCTGGTCGGGGCCGGGCATCCGCACGTCCAGCTCCTCCTCGCGCACGAAGCCGTAGTTCGCCGGGTCGGCGGCGTCCGGGTGGCCCGGGGGGACCAGCCCGATCGCCCCGCGCCTGCGCCGGATGAGCGGGAGCAGCACGAAGCTCAGCAGGACCAACGCCATGAGCAGCCAGAGAATCGACATGACTCCAGCGAACCAGACGCCGCCGACACATGGCCAACCCCGCCCGCCGGGCCTGTGGAAAACTCCTCCCCGGCTCGAGGACCAGCCCGCCGGACAACACCATCCGGTGAAGCGCACTACGCTCGGTGGACATGAGCGACAGGCATATCAGTCAGCATTTCGAGACCCTCGCGATCCACGCGGGCAACACCGCGGATCCCCTCACCGGCGCGGTCGTCCCGCCGATCTACCAGGTCTCGACCTACAAGCAGGACGGCGTCGGCGGACTGCGCGGCGGCTACGAGTACAGCCGTAGCGCCAACCCGACCAGGACCGCCCTGGAGGAGAACCTCGCAGCGCTGGAGGGCGGCCGCCGCGGCCTCGCGTTCGCGTCCGGCCTGGCGGCCGAGGACACGCTGCTGCGCACGCTGCTCAGCCCCGGCGACCACGTGGTGATCCCGAACGACGCCTACGGCGGCACGTTCCGCCTGTTCGCCAAGGTCGTCACGCGGTGGGGCGTGGAGTGGTCCGTCGCCGACACCAGCGACCCGGCCTCCGTGCGCGCCGCGATCACCCCGAAGACCAAGGCCGTCTGGGTGGAGACCCCCTCCAACCCGCTGCTCGGCATCACCGACATCGCCGCCGTCGCCCAGATCGCCCACGACGCGGGCGCGAAGCTCGTCGTCGACAACACCTTCGCCACCCCCTACCTCCAGCAGCCGCTGTCGCTCGGGGCGGACGTCGTCGTGCACTCTCTGACCAAGTACATGGGCGGCCACTCGGACGTGGTCGGCGGTGCGCTGATCGTCTCCGACCAGGCGCTGGGCGAGGAGCTGGCCTACCACCAGAACGCGATGGGCGCCGTCGCCGGCCCCTTCGACTCCTGGCTGGTGCTGCGCGGCACCAAGACCCTCGCGGTGCGCATGGACCGGCACAGCGAGAACGCCACCCGGATCGCCGACATGCTCACCCGGCACCCGCGCGTGACCCGCGTCCTGTACCCGGGGCTGCCCGAGCACCCCGGTCACGAGACCGCCGCCAAGCAGATGAAGGCGTTCGGCGGCATGGTGTCCTTCCAGGTCGAGGGCGGCGAGGAGGCCGCCGTCGAGGTGTGCAACCGCGCCAAGGTGTTCACCCTCGGCGAGTCCCTCGGCGGTGTCGAGTCGCTCATCGAGCACCCGGGCCGCATGACGCACGCCTCCGCGGCGGGCTCCGCCCTGGAGGTCCCCGCCGACCTGGTGCGCCTGTCCGTCGGCATCGAGAACGTCGACGACCTGCTGGAGGACCTGCAGCAGGCCCTGGGCTAGGGCCCGTCCGGGTCACCAGCCGGTGACCGGTGGAGTCGTCTGCGACGGCGGCTCCACCCAGGGGCGGGCCAACACCGCCCAGACGGTGAACGCCACTGCCGCGGCGAACAACAGCAGCCACAGCAGGCGGTGGACGACTTGGCGGCGCCGCAGCAGGCGATTGCCGCGGCGGACGGCCTCGCCGTACACGTCCGGCGGCACGGGGGCCGGCGCCTGCTCCAGGATCCGGCGCACCGCGGCCTCCCGCTGGGGGCGGTTCACCGGTGCCTCCCCGCCGGAGGGGAGGCCCATGACGGCGTCACCTTCGCACGCACCGCGCGCGGGACGGCCGTGGGCGCCGGATGCAGCACGGTGGTCGTGGCGCGGTCGCAGAGTGACAGCACCCGTTCGACGGGCAGGCCGAGCAGGGCCGCCACCTGTTCCTCGGCGATTCCCTCGTACATCCGCAGCACCAGGACCAGCCGCTCCTGCGGACTCAGGGCGGCGAGCGGGCTGCGCGGATGCGGCCGGGCGCGGCCGAAGGCGCCGTACTGGTGCCACATCCCGTGCGCGAAACGCGTGGCGAGGTCCTGGCGGGCGCACTCGTAGGGGTCCTCGCCGTGCAGCCGGTCCCAGCAGGCGTAGGTGTGGGCGAGCGCGAGCGTCAGCAGGCGCCGCGCGCGCGGGTTGGCGTCCGGCGCCTCCGCGGTGAGCAGGGTGGCGGTGTGCAGCAGCCGCCCCGCCGCGCCCGCGACGAACGCCTCGAACTCCCGGGCCCGGCGGGCATCACGGGATGCCTGCCGATCACGCACCGCGCCTCCCCCCTGAGGGGGCCCTGTCCGGTACGGGACGGCCGCACCGCACACGCCGCAGGACCCGGTCTCATATGAGGCCAGTGGCGGCCCGAGGTCAATACTCGGGACGGCACCAGTGCGGCGGGCCTCAGGACGCCGGCGGCTGCTCCGGGGACGGCACTCCCTGGACCGCCATGCGCGCGGAGAGCGCGGTGTTGAAGCGCGTGAGGAGCGTGCAGAACTGCTCGCGCTCCTCCGGCGCCCAGTCGTGTGTCAGCTCGGCCATCAACTGACGCCGCGACGAACGCACCTCCTCCAGCCGCGAGGCCCCGCGCGGAGACAGCTGGAGGACCACCGCACGCCCGTCCTCCGGGTGCGAGGTGCGCTTGACGAGCCCGGTGTCGACCAGGGGCGCCACCTGCCGGGTGACCGTGGAGGAGTCGATCCCCATGCTCGCGGCGAGCGCCTTGACGCCCATCGGGCCTTCCTTGTCGAGGCGGTTGAGCAGCAGGTACGCGGCGCGGTCCATGGAGTTGCGCACCTGTCCGACGCCGCCGAGCCGGGTCTGTTCGGCACGGCGGGCGAACACCGCCACCTCGTGCTGGAGGGTGTCGAGAAGACCGGTGTCACCAACGGTCGTCATGTCCATCGACATTTCAGGTGTTGTGGGCATGGCCGGAGGCTCGCTTCATGAAGGGCTGCTGGGTTGGGGGACAGGGTACGCGGCCCGGGGGCAAGCCGTACCGGCGCCGACCAAACCGGTCTCGGAGCTTGGTCACACCAGCGCTGTACGTGCGTGAACTGCGAGACTTGAGTCATGAGCTATGGCACCGCTGACTCCTTGCGCTCCGTCACCCTCGACGATGTGCGCGGAGCCCGGAAGATGCTCTCCGGCGTGGCTCGCGTGACGGCGATGGAGGGCAGCCGTCACCTGTCCCAGCTGGTCGGTGCGCCGGTGCACCTGAAGTGCGAGAACCTCCAGCGGACCGGCTCGTTCAAGCTGCGCGGCGCCTACGTCCGGATCGCCGGACTTCTCCCGGAGGAACGTGCCGCCGGAGTCGTGGCCGCGAGCGCCGGCAACCATGCGCAGGGCGTCGCGCTCGCCTCCGCCCTGCTCGGCGTCCACGCCACCGTGTTCATGCCGAAGGGCGCCCCGCTGCCGAAGATCAGTGCGACCCGGGACTACGGCGCCGAGGTGCGCCTGCACGGCCAGGTGGTCGACGAGACGCTGGCCGCCGCCGAGGAGTACGCGCAGCAGACGGGCGCCGTGCTCATCCACCCCTTCGACCACCCGGACATCATCGCAGGTCAGGGCACCATCGGCCTGGAGATACTGGAGCAGTGCCCGGAGGTCCGCACGATCGTCGTCGGCATCGGCGGGGGCGGGCTCGCGGCCGGCATCGCGGTCGCGGTGAAGGCGCTCAGGCCGGACGTGCGGATCGTCGGAGTGCAGGCCGAGGGCGCGGCGGCCTACCCGCCCTCGCTCGCGGCAGGCCGCCCGGTGTCGGTGGAGGGCCCGACGACGATGGCCGACGGCATCAAGGTGGGGCGGCCGGGGCTCGTGCCGTTCGGGATCATCGCAGAGCTGGTGGACGAGGTGCGCACGGTCAGCGAGGACCAACTGTCCGCCGCGCTGCTGCTGTTGCTGGAGCGGGCCAAGCTGGTCGTGGAACCGGCCGGGGCGAGCCCGGTCGCGGCCCTGCTCGCGGAGCCGGGCGCCTTCCCCGGCCCGGTCGTCGCCGTACTGTCCGGCGGCAACGTCGACCCGGTGCTGCTGCAGCGGGTGCTGCGGCACGGCATGGCCGCCCAGGGCCGCTACCTGGCCGTTCGGCTGCGGCTGACGGACCGGCCGGGCGCCCTCGCCACGCTCCTCGGGGTGTTGTCAGTGGTCGACGCTAACGTCCTCGACGTGAGTCATGTACGAACCGATCCCCGGCTCGGGCTCACGGAGGCGGAGGTGGAGTTGCACCTCGAGACGAAGGGACCGGCGCACTGCGCCGAGGTCGGCCAGGCCCTGCGCGAGGCGGGCTACACGGTCATCGACTAGGGCCGCGACCGAGGTCTGAAGCGACGGTGTCACTCGTCCGGGAAAACCCATTGAGAGACGCGATACATCGCGTTATGGTGTGGTGCACTCAGCCTCTTCCGAAGCATCCCCGACGACGTGGAGACCCACATGCCAGGCGCCATCTATGCCGAAGGCCTGGTGAAGACCTTCGGCGACGTAAGGGCACTGGACGGCGTCGACCTCGATGTCCCCGAGGGCACCGTCCTCGGCCTGCTCGGGCCGAACGGCGCCGGCAAGACGACGACGGTCCGCTGTCTGACGACCCTCCTCACCCCCGACAGCGGCCGCGCCGTCGTCGCAGGCGTCGACGTGCTCAAACACCCCGACACCGTGCGCCGCTCCATAGGCCTGTCCGGCCAGTTCGCGGCGGTCGACGAATACCTGACCGGCCGGGAGAACCTGCAGATGGTCGGGCAGCTCTACCAGATGAAGGCCAAGGCGGCCAAGCAGCGCGCAGCCGAGCTGCTGGAACAGTTCAACCTCGCGGACGCCGCCGACCGCCCCGCCAAGACCTACTCCGGCGGCATGCGCCGCCGGCTCGACCTCGCCGCCGCCCTCGTGGTCTCCCCGCCCGTGATGTTCATGGACGAACCCACCACCGGACTCGACCCGCGCAACCGCCAGCAGCTGTGGGAGGTCATCAAGCAGCTCGTCTCCGGCGGTACGACCCTGCTGCTGACCACGCAGTATCTGGAGGAGGCCGACCACCTCGCCCACGACATCGCGGTCGTCGACCACGGCCGGGTCATCGCCAAGGGCACCTCCGACCAACTCAAGGCCCGCACCGGCGGCGAGCGCGTCGAGGTCGTGGTGCACGAGCGCGAGCACATCCCGACCGCCGCGGAGGTCCTGCGCGGCTTCGGCAAGGGCGACACCACGGTCGAGGACCACACCCGCAAGCTCACCGTCCCCGTCACCGGCGGCGCCAAGCTGCTCGCCGAGGTCATCCGGGAGCTGGACAGCCGCGGGATCGAGATAGACGACATCGGACTGCGCCGTCCCACCCTCGACGACGTCTTCCTGTCCCTGACCGGACACGTGGCCGAGGCCACCGACCAGGGCGAGACCAACGGCAAGGAGGCCGTGAAGTGAGTGCCGTCACCGACGCCGTACGCATCGCGGCGCCCGGCAACCCCGTCAGCCGGTCCGTCCGCGACTCGCTGATCGTTGCAAAACGCAATCTGATTCGTATGTCCCGGATTCCCGAGGTGGTGATTTTCGGGCTGATCCAGCCGATCATGTTCGTGGTGCTGTTCACCTATGTGTTCGGCGGTTCCATGAAGATCGACGGCAGCACCAGCGCCGAGTCCTACAAGAACTTCCTGATGGCCGGCATCTTCGCGCAGACCGTCACCTTCGCCACCGCCAGCTCCGGCGCGGGCATCGCCGACGACATGCACAAGGGCCTCATCGACCGCTTCCGCTCCCTGCCCATGGCGCGCGGTGCGGTGCTGACCGGGCGGACCCTCGCCGACAGCGTTCAGACGGCGCTCACCCTGCTCGTCCTCGCCGTTGTCGCGCTCCTGGTCGGCTGGCGGGTCGGGACCTTTCACGACACCAACGCCGGCCGGGTCCTCGCGGCCTTCGGCCTGCTGCTCCTGCTCGGGTACGCGTTCACCTGGATCGGCGCTCTCATCGGCCTGACCGTGCGCACCCCCGAGGCGGCCACCTCCGGCGGACTGGTCTGGCTCTTCCCGGTGACCTTCATCTCCAACGCGTTCGTGGACACCAGCAACATGACCCCGTGGCTGCGCCACATCGCGGAGTGGAACCCGTTCAGTGCCACCGTCCAGGCGAGCCGCGTCCTGTTCGGCAACCCCGGCCAGTCCCATTCGACGGCCTGGCCGATGGAGCACCCGGTCTGGGCCTCACTGCTCTACTCGGTCCTGATCGTGGTCATATTCCGCACCCTGGCCGTCCGCAAGTACCGCTCGGCGACCGCCTGACGACATGCGGCGCCCCCGGCATCACGCGGACGCCGGGGGCGCAGTACGCATCGGGGCGGTGGGATCAGCCCGAGTAGGGCTCGGCCCTCAGGATCCGCACCGAGGCCTTCTTGCCGTTCGGCAGCTCGTACTCCGCGTCCTCGCCGACCTTGTGGCCGATGACGCCGGCGCCGAGCGGGGACTGCGGCGAGTACGTCTCGATGTCGGTGCTCGCGTACTCGCGGGAGGCGAGCAGGAACTCGAGCGTGTCGTCCTCGTCACCGTCGAAGGCGATCGTGACGACCATGCCCGGCGCGACGGCACCGTCGGCGGAGGCCGGAGCCTCGCCCACCTGGGCGTTCTCCAGAAGCTGGGTCAGCTGGCGCACACGCAGCTCCTGCTTGCCCTGCTCCTCCTTGGCAGCGTGGTACCCGCCGTTCTCGCGCAGGTCGCCCTCCTCGCGCGCGGCCGCGATCTTGGCGGCGATCTCCGTGCGCGCAGGACCAGTAAGGTACTCAAGCTCGTCCCTGAGCTTGTTGTACGCCTCCTGGGTCAGCCAGGTGACGTTCTCGCTGGTCTGGGTCACAGGGTGCTCCTCGTCGGTACTGGGAATACAAAGCATCGCCCTACCCAGAAGCATGTTCCCTCTTGGAAGGGCGAAACCACGAGCCTAACAATTCAATGGCGAAAGGGGGAGGACATAAGCCATCAGAATCGCATCAACGCAGGTCAGCGTGTATGCATTCGGGGTGAACGATCAGCCGGTGTGGCAGCCGAGCAGCTCGGCCGTGGTGCCCTTGGCGGTCGTACGGAGCGTGACGACCTTGTCGATGCGCGTGGCCGAACCGGTGAAGCGGAAGTCCGCCCGGCCCACCTCGGCACCTTCGGCCGACTGGGAGCGCAGGGTGCAGTAGCCGGAGGCGCCGGAGTCCTTGTGGACCTCCAGATGCACCTGGACCGCGTCGTCCGACGCCTTGAAGGTGATCACCTGGGCGCTGATCTCGTTCTGCGCGACGTAGTGGTAGGCGAAGTACCCGACCAGTGCGAGCAGGGTCGCGCCCAGCACCGATCCGGCGACCTTGAGCTTGCGGTCGGCACGCTCGTCCGAGGAACGGCCGTAGCGGCCCTCGGGCAGCCGCGCGCTCGCCGTACTCATGATCGTCCTCTCCGCGGAATTATTCGCCCCCCGATTCGGTCACTATAGAAGCCGCCGATCGCACCCCAAGACACGGGGCGCCGACTACCGAGGATTGAGTCTTGACTGACCAGCTGCGACTGATGGCCGTGCACGCGCACCCCGACGACGAGTCGAGCAAGGGCGCGGCGACCATGGCGAAGTACGTGTCCGAGGAGGTGGACGTGCTGGTGGTGACCTGCACCGGCGGAGAGCGCGGGTCCATCCTCAATCCCAAGCTCCAGGGCGACCAGTACATCGAGGAGCACATCCACGAGGTACGCAAGAAGGAGATGGACGAGGCCCGGGAGATCCTCGGCGTGAAGCAGGAGTGGCTCGGCTTCGTCGACTCCGGCCTGCCCGAGGGCGACCCGCTGCCGCCGCTGCCCGAGGGCTGCTTCGCCCTCGAGGACGTCGACAAGGCGGCCGGCGAGCTGGTGCGGAAGATCCGCTCCTTCCGCCCGCAGGTGATCACCACCTACGACGAGAACGGCGGGTACCCGCACCCCGACCACATCATGACCCACAAGATCTCGATGGTGGCGTTCGAGGGCGCGGCGGACACCGAGAAGTACCCCGAGAGCGAGTACGGCCCGGCCTACCAGCCGCTCAAGCTCTACTACAACCAGGGCTTCAACCGCCCCCGCACCGAGGCCCTGCACCAGGCGATGCTCGACCGCGGCCTGGACTCGCCGTACGGGGAGTGGCTCAAGCGCTGGAAGGAGTTCGAGCGCACCGAGCGCACGCTGACCACGCACATCCCGTGCGCGGACTTCTTCGAGATCCGCGACAAGGCGCTGATCGCCCACGCCACGCAGATCGACCCCGACGGCGGCTGGTTCAAGGTGCCGATGGAGCTGCAGAAAGAGGTCTGGCCGACGGAGGAGTACGAGCTGGCGAAGTCTCTCGTCGACACCTCCCTCCCCGAGGACGACCTCTTCGCGGGCATCCGCGACAATGCCTGACATGAGCGCAAGCCTGGCACTGACGCATCTCGTCCCCCTCGCCAAGGAGGTCGACGAGAACAAGGTCACCCCCGGCGTCCTCGGCTTCATCGTCTTCGCGGTGATGGCCCTGGCCGTCTGGGGCCTGATGAAGTCGATGAACAAGCACATGCAGAAGGTCGACTTCAAGGAGGCCCCGGACACCGAGGCGGACAAGAAGGCCGACTCGGCCGCGCAGCGGGGCTGAGAGCCTGTGTCATATCCCCGGCCGGGCGCGCGGCGTCTGGCACGCACTCCCCCACTGCCTTAAGGGCGTGGGGGGACCCCCAGCCGCGTTGCCGAACCACCCACGTGGCTCCTCCCCCACGCTCGGCTTCGCTCGCGCGGGGGCACCCCCATCGAGGGTGCTCCGGCGCCTTGCGATCGCACGCACCAGACGCCGCGCGCTGATCCGACCGGAGATATGACACAGGCTCTGACCGCGGCTCAGCGTTCCGCCGGCACCGCCACTCCCATCACCTCCCGGGCGTGGCGGTCCGGTGTCATGCGCAGCGGCCAGGCCTGCCAGCCCGCCTCCAGGCTCACGCCCCGCTCCAGCAGCAGGGCGTAGGCCGACACCCACTCGTCCAGCTTCTCGTCCCGCAGCGGATGCGTGGTGCGGGCCAGCTGGGCCAGCTCCTCCTGGGCCACGGCCGTCCCCACCTCCACCCCGCCCGGCGCCGCGTACGGCAGCAGTGTGCAGCGCAGGAAGCGCGCCCAGTCCTCGCCGCGCCGGTCGCCGTAGGACGTGAACAGGGTCAGCGCCTCGTCGCACAGGCCGAGCCCCTGCTGGATCCGGGCGTTGCCCGCGTCCACCACCGCCAGCTCCAGGCAGGTCCACGCCTCGCCATGGGCGACGCCGATGCGCTGGAAGTCGGCGCGGGCGTCCACCAGCAGCTGGCGGGCGAAGCCCGAGTTGCGCAGCGAGCCCGTCTGCGCGGCCCGCTGGTCCCGGGTGACCCGGGCCGAGTGGTGCCGGGCGCAGGCCAGGCCGTAGACGTCCCGCATCCGGGAGAACATCTGCCGGGAGCGCTCGAGCTCCCGGACCGACTGGTCCAGATCGCCGGTCTCCTCCAGAGCCTGGCCGAGGTAGTACAGCGTCCAGGCCTCGCCGCGTGCGTCCTCGTTCTCCCGGTGCCTTGCCGCCGCCTGACGCAGGCCCTCCACGGCGGGTGAGGCGTCGCCGCCGACCAGCCGCGCCCGGGCCAGCTGGGTCAGCGCCCAGGCTTCCCCGCGGGCGTCGTGCGTCCGGCCGTACCGCTCCAGGGCGGAGCGCAGCTCCGTCTCCGCACGCGGCACGTCGCCCATGCGCAGGGCCAGCTGGCCGAGCTGGAAGTGGGCCCAGGCCTCGCCGTGCAGGGAGCCGCCCTCGCGGTGCAGGACCAGGGAGCGGGTGAGCAGGTCCAGGGCCTCCGACAGCCGGGCACGGTCACGCTGCACCGCCGCCAGCGCGTGCATCGTCCAGGCGCGGTCCGTCGCCAGCTCCGGGGCCGCCTGCAGGTCCAGGGCTTCCTGGAGCTTGGCCGCCGCCTCGGTGAGGTTGCCCTGGTGGTGCAGGGTGATCCCGAGCGAGCACAGGGCGCGGGCGGCGCCCGCGTCGTGGTGGGCCTCCCGGTACAGGTCCACGACCGAGGCCAGCGTGGAGCGCGCCTTGTCCAGCTCGCCCAGCTGGCGGGCCGCGATACCGGTGCGCCACTGCACCGAGCGCACCAGCAGGCCCTGGTCGACGGCCTGGGCCAGCTCGCTGATCTCGCCGAGCCGGTAGAGGTCGCCGCGCAGCAGGCAGTAGTCGCACAGGGCGCCGAGCAGGTTCTGCACGGCGGCCTGGTCCACGCCCTCCGCGTGGCGCAGCGCCGCCGTGATGAAGCTGGACTCGTCGTCCAGCCAGCGCAGCGCCTCGTCCAGCGAGGTGAAGCCGTGCGGGCCGAACCGGTCCGAACGCGTCGACATGTTGCCGTCGACCAGACGCAGCACCGAATCGGCCAGCTCCGCGTAGTTCACGATCAGCCGCTCCTGCGCGGCCGTACGGTCGGCCGGGTCCTCCTCGTCCAGCAGCCGGGCCTCGGCGAAGGCACGGACCAGGTCGTGCAGCCGGTAGCGGCTGCCGCGCACATGGTCGATCAGGCCGGCCCCGGCGAGGGCGACCAGATGACGGGTGGCCTCCTGCTCGTCGGTGGCCAGCAGAGCGGCGGCCGCGGCCGCGCCGAGGGAGGACCGCCCGGCGAGCGCGAGCCTCCTCAGCAGCCGGCGGGTGGTCTCCGGCTGGTCGGTGTAGCGCAGCCACAGCACGCGCTCCACCGGCTCCACCGGGCCGTACGCGTCGAGGTCCGCGGCCAGCTGCCGGGGCGAGCGCGGGCCCAGCGACGAGCCCGCGACGCGCAGCGCCAGCGGCAGGCCCCCGCACAACCGGCCGATCCGGTCGGCGGATTCGGCGTCGTACGGCCCCGACGCGTCCTCGGCGGCCGCGCTCAGCAGCTCCTCGGCGCCCGCCGCGTCCAGCGCCTCGACCGGCAGGTGATGCACCCAGGCCGACAGGTCCGCGGGCAGTTCGAGCGGCGTGCGGGCGGTGACCAGGACCAGGCTGTCGGAGCGGTCGGGCACCAGGGCGCACACCTGCTCCGCGTCCGAGGCGTCGTCCAGCACGATCGTCACCGGCAGACCGGTCAGCGTCCGGTGGTACAGCTCGCCGAGCCGCTTCACCTGCTGGTCGGGGGAGGAGCGCTCACGGAACAGCAACTGCTCGCGGGGTGCGCCGAGCCGGTTGAGCAGATGCAGCAGGGCGTCCCGGGTGGGCAGTGGCGGCTCGTTCCGGCTGGCGCCGCGCAGGTCCACCACGACCGCGCCCCGGAAGTGGTCCCTGAGGTCGTGCGCCGCCCGGACCGCGAGAGTCGTACGGCCCGAGCCGGGCTCTCCGTGCAGCACGACCACCGTGGGCCGGGTCTCCGTGGCCGCCCGCGCCGACTGCGCCCACTGCCTGATCCGCGCCAGCTCCTGACGGCGCCCCGCGAACGGGCCGTCCGGCTCGGGCAGTTGCCCGAACGACTGCTCCAGCACCGTACGCCTGCGGGCCGCCGCGCTCTTGTCCGCGCCGCGCAGCGCCGGGCCGCCGGTCTTCGCCGGGCCCGTGGAGGCGGTGATCACCCGCTGCTGGTCGAGGAACGGGCGGATACCGCGCACCTCCAGCGCGGTCAGCCACTGGAGCCGCAGCTGCTCCGGGCCACCGGGCTGGCCGGCCGCGCCCGCGCGATGGTGAGCTGCGGGCAGATGGGAGCCGGCCACCTTCACCACGGTGGCCGCGGCACCCACCACGCCCACGGCGACGCCCGCGCCCACGGCCGTGCCGGTGCCGGTGCCGAGGGAGAGGTCGGCGACGGCGGCGGCCACCGCGGCAACAGCGGCCACCAGCAAGGCCGTTCCGGCGCCCTCGCGTGCGTAGCGCTGGCCGAAGGTGAGGCGGCCGGCCTCGGTCTCGTCGAGCGCGCGGGTATAGGTCTCGTACTCCTCGGCGGCCTTCTGGGCCATGGTGTCCAGTGCGCCGCGGGCCCGTGACAGCAGGAGCTGCCCGTCGGTCCGGCCGCCGGAGCGCCGTACCTCCTCCTCCACGGCCCGTCCCAGCAGCCGCTCGGCCTCCGCCCGATGGCTGTCCCGCATGTCCCGTCCCCCTCCGGTGGCAACTCCGTTGGCTACGAGTGTGCTTCGGGGGTGGCGGGAACGCGAGGGGTCCGGGATCACGGGGTGAGTGAGGATTTCGTGGCAACTCCCTGGTGTGCGGCCGGTTTCGCTACGGTGACTCCTGCCGGCCGCGCCCCTTGGACAGCGCCAGGAACACGCACGCCCCCGCCAGCACCGTCTCCGCCACCGCGCATGCGAGGGCCTGCACGAAGTCGCTGCCCGACTGGGCCGTCGTCATGTCGAACCACCCGTCCAGCACCGCCATCGCCGCCGTCGCCGAGGCCGTGAGGCGGGCGCGGGGATCGCCGCGCAGGCCGAGTAGGGCCGTGGCGGCGCAGCCCGCCGCCATCAGGACGTCCAGGCCGATCCAGGCCAGCGACCAGTGCCGGACCTCCGCGCTGCCCGGGAGGGTCACGGCGAGCACCACCACCCATGGCACGAGCAGGACGGCACCTGTGCCGAGCAGGATCAGCGTCCACTTCTTCATCGCGGCCCCCGTTTCCTTCATCACAGCCCCGTTTCGTCATCCGGCCCCCACCGTAGACCGCAGAGAAAACTCTGCAAAGAAAATTCGGCATACATCAGGGACGTCTCAGGGTTCTCAGGGTTACGGTGGCCGCATGACCGACGGCATGCCCGAGATGACAAGCCTTGAGCGCACCGCTCTCTACAAGTCCCTCGGCAACCCGCTGCGCCGCCGGATCCTCGACTACCTCGGCCGGCACGGCGAGGCGAACTCCACCGTCCTCGCCCGCGAACTCGGCGAAAGCTCCGGCACCACCAGCTACCACCTGCGCAAACTCGCCGAGCAGCGGCTCATCGAGGAGATCCCGGAGAAGTCCGGCGGGCGCGAGCGCTGGTGGCGGGTGCTCCCCTTCAGCCACACCACACCCGACCCGGCCACGATGTCCCCCGAGGAGTACGCGGCCGCCGAACAGCTCGCCCACCTCAAGATCGAGGTCGACACCGCCCTCTTCCGCCGCGCCCACCAGGAGTACCGCGGCCCCGAGGGCTGGGCCCAGGTCCAGCGCCACGGCACCTGGATGACCAGGGAGGAACTCCTCGCCTTCCTGCGCGAGTACCACGCCCTCTGCCAGCGCTACGGTCACCTCCGTGAGGAGGCTCCGGAGGGGGCGCGCCCGGTGTCGATGCGTTTCTACGCGGTGCCGGAGCCCGTGGTGGAGGTGGACGGGTGAACCGTCCGGCACCTGGGCGATGCGCCGGCTCGCCGCGAACGTCCGACGACGGCCGACGGCGCGATGGCCTGGACCACTCCCGGGTGCGCCCAAGGCGGAAGGTCGAGCCGCCGCAGGACTGACCGGAACGCGTGGGGCAGGATGGGAGCATGCCGAATCGACTGGCTCACGAAACGTCGCCCTACCTGCTCCAGCACGCCGACAACCCCGTCGACTGGTGGCCCTGGTCGGCCGAGGCATTCGGCGAGGCGCGGCAGAGGGGTGTTCCCGTGCTGCTGAGCGTCGGCTATTCGAGCTGTCACTGGTGTCACGTCCTCGCGAGCGAAAGCTTCGAGGACGACGTGACCGCCGCCTTCATGAACGAGCACTTCGTCAACATCAAGGTCGACCGGGAAGAGCGCCCCGACGTCGACGCCGTCTACATGGAGGCCGTCCAGGCGGCCACCGGTCAGGGCGGCTGGCCCATGACCGTCTTCCTCACGCCGGACGCCGCACCCTTCTACTTCGGCACCTACTTCCCGCCCGAGCCCAGGCACGGCATGCCCTCCTTCCGGCAGGTGCTGGAGGGTGTCCGGCATGCCTGGTACCAGCGGCGCGACGAGGTCGGTGAGGTCGCCGGGAAGATCGTGCGCGACCTCGCGGAGCGGGAGATCAGCCACCAGGGTGCCCAGGCGCCCGGCGAGCAGGAACTCGCCCAGGCCCTCCTCGGGCTCACCCGCGAGTACGACGCGCAGCGCGGCGGATTCGGCGGCGCGCCGAAGTTCCCGCCGTCCATGGTGCTGGAGTTCCTGCTGCGTCACCATGCGCGGACCGGGGCCGAGGGCGCGCTGCAGATGGCCCAGGACACCTGTGAGCGGATGGCCCGGGGCGGTATCTACGACCAGCTCGGCGGCGGGTTCGCCCGCTACTCCGTCGACCGGGACTGGGTGGTGCCGCACTTCGAGAAGATGCTGTACGACAACGCCCTGCTGTGCCGCGTCTATGCCCACCTGTGGCGGGCCACCGGCTCGGATCTCGCCCGGCGGGTCGCGCTGGAGACCGCCGACTTCATGGTGCGCGAACTGCGCACGAACGAGGGCGGGTTCGCCTCGGCGCTCGACGCCGACAGCGACGACGGAGGTGGGCGGCATGTCGAAGGCGCGTACTACGTGTGGACCCCCGAGCAGCTCCGTGCCGCCCTCGGGGACGAGGACGCCGAACTCGCCGTCCGGTACTTCGGGGTGACCGAGGAAGGCACCTTCGAGCAGGGGCGGTCCGTTCTCCAGCTTCCGCAGGAGGAAGGGGTTTTTGACGCCCAGGGGATCGCTTCCGTCAAGGACCGGCTCCTCGCGCAGCGTGCCGAGCGGCCCGCCCCCGGGCGGGACGACAAGGTCGTCGCCGCCTGGAACGGGCTCGCGATCGCCGCGCTCGCCGAGACCGGTGCCTACTTCGGCCGGCCCGATCTCGTCGAGGCCGCCGTCGGCGCCGCCGATCTCCTCGTACGGGTGCATCTCGACGAGCAGGCCCGGCTCGCCCGGACCAGCCGGGACGGCCGGGTGGGGCCCAACGCAGGCGTGTTGGAGGACTACGCCGACGTCGCCGAGGGCTTCCTCGCGCTCGCGTCCGTGACCGGCGAGGGGGTCTGGCTCGACTTCGCCGGGCTGCTTCTCGACCATGTGCTGGCCCGCTTCGTCGACCCGGAGAGCGGCGCCCTGTACGACACCGCCTCCGACGCCGAGCGGCTCATCCGCCGCCCCCAGGACCCCACCGACAACGCCACCCCGTCCGGCTGGACGGCGGCGGCCGGCGCCCTGCTGGGCTATGCGGCCCACACGGGATCGGAGCCGCACCGGGCCGCGGCGGAGCGGGCGTTGGGCGTCGTCCACACGCTCGGACCGCGCGTGCCCCGGTTCATCGGGTGGGGGCTGGCCGTCGCGGAGGCGCTGCTCGACGGGCCCCGGGAGGTCGCGGTCGTCGGGCCGTCCCTCGCCGACGAGAAGACGGCCGCCCTGCACCGCACGGCCCTGCTCGGCACCGCCCCGGGTGCCGTCGTCGCCGCGGGGACTCCGGACAGTGACGAGTTCCCGCTGCTCGCCGACCGTCCGCTCGTCGGCGGTGAACCGGCGGCGTACGTCTGCCGTAACTTCACGTGTGACGCGCCGACGACCGATCCGGAACGGCTGGGAGCGGCGCTGAACACCCGCTGAGCAGCGCGGATGCGCGGGGAGTGGAGACGGCGAACTGTCCGAATCTGAGCGGGTGTTCGGATAGATCCCACTACCCGCACGACCGTTCCGAAACAAGCTATTTATCGGAACAGCTCCCGCATTTCACAGATCCCCCCTAGTCTCTCCACAGTGCGTGCGACGGGTGTAACTGACCGTTGCGTGCAGGGGGTATTGGGGATCTGGGGGGATCTTTTTGCTGACGTCTGTCTTCATTGCTGCCGTCTCGCTGGCGTTGTTCTGGATGGCGGCGTTCACCCTGTGGTGGCAGATGCACGCGTGGCGCACGCCCGAGGTGCTCGCCTCCACCCGGTTCAGCAGACCGGACGGGGACGAGCATCTGTCGTTCTCGCTGCTGCTGCCGGCGCGGCACGAGCAGGCCGTGCTCGACCACACCATCCAGCGGCTGCTGGAGTCCACGCACACCGACTTCGAGATCATCGTGATCGTCGGGCACGACGACCCGGAGACCACCGAGGTGGCCCGGGCGGCGGCCGAGCGCGACGCGCGCGTCCGCGTCGTCGTCGACACCCACGAGAAGAAGAACAAGCCCAAGGCGATGAACACGGCGCTGCCGCACTGCCGCGGTGACGTCGTCGGGGTCTTCGACGCCGAGGACCAGGTCCACCCGGAGCTGCTCGCCCACGTCGACCACGCGTTCCGGACCACCGGGGCGGACGTCGTCCAGGGCGGCGTCCAGCTCATCAACTTCCACTCCAGCTGGTACAGCCTGCGCAACTGCCTGGAGTACTTCTTCTGGTTCCGCTCCCGGCTGCACCTGCATGCGCAGAAGGGGTTCATCCCGCTCGGCGGCAACACCGTGTTCGTGCGGACCGACGTCCTCAGGGAAGCGGACGGCTGGGATCCCAACTGCCTCGCCGAGGACTGCGACCTGGGGGTCAGGCTCTCCAGCGTCGGCAAGAAGGTCGTCGTCGCCTACGACTCCGACATGGTCACCCGCGAGGAGACCCCGGGTTCACTGATGTCGCTGCTCAAGCAGCGCACCCGCTGGAACCAGGGCTTCCTGCAGGTGTACCGGAAGAAGGACTGGAAGCAACTCCCGGGATTCGGGCAGCGGTTGCTCGCCCGGTACACGCTGATGACGCCGTTCCTGCAGGCCTTCTCCGGCGTGATCATCCCGCTGAACGCGGCTGTCGCCCTCTTCCTCGACGTGCCCGTCGGGGTCGCCTTCCTCACCTTCCTGCCGCTGGTCACCGCCGCCGTCACCTTCGTCTTCGAGGTGGTCGGGCTGCACGACTTCGGCCGGCAGTACGGGCTCCGCGTCCGCTTGGTCCACTACGTGAAGCTCATCGTGGGCGGGCCCTTCTACCAGGTCCTCCTCGCCGGGGCCGCGATCCGCGCCGTATGGCGCGAGCAGCGCGGCCGTAACGACTGGGAGTTGACCACTCACGTCGGCGCGCACCTCACCGCGGCCGAGCCGATCCGAGAGGACGTTCCTGCGTGACCTCCACTCTTCCCGCGGTGACCCCTACGAAGGTCCCCGCGCAGAACCGGCCTGCGCCTGCTGCGCGTTCGACCGGCCGAACGACCCCGCCGGCGCGGCTCCGCTCCTCCCGCTCCGACCTGCTGCTGTGCGGTGCCCTGCTCGTGGCGATCCTCGTCGTCCAGGGCTGGAACATCGCCGACTACCCGACCCTCAGCGACGACGAGGGCACCTATCTCGCCCAGGCCTGGGCCGTCCAGGAGGGCAAGGGCCTGGCCCACTACACCTACTGGTACGACCACCCTCCGCTCGGCTGGCTCCAGATAGCCCTGCTCACCTGGATCCCCTCCGCGATCAGCCCCGGCTCCATGACCGTCGGCTCCATGCGGACGGCCATGCTCGTCATCAGCGGGGTCAGCGCGGTGCTGGTGTACGTCCTCGGCCGCAGGCTCTCCCTGCCGCGCTGGGCCGCCGGGCTCGGCATGGCCCTCTTCGGCCTCTCCCCGCTGGCCGTCGTGCTCCAGAGGGAGATCTTCCTCGACAACATCGCCGTGATGTGGATGCTGCTGGCGTTCTGCCTGGCCGCCTCGCCCAGCCGGCACCTGTGGCACCACTTCGGCGCGGGCCTCGCGGCCGCCGCGGGCGTGCTCACCAAGGAGACGATGCTCGTCGTCCTGCCCGCCCTGTTCGTCACCATGTGGCGGCACAGCCACCGCGACACCCGCAAGTTCGCCCTCACCGGAGCGGTCACCGCCTGCGCCCTGATCGGCTTCTCGTATCCGCTCTTCGCCCTGCTCAAGGGCGAGTTGTTCCCGGGCGCCGGGCACGTCTCGCTGTGGGACGGCATCACCTACCAGATGTCCAGGCCGGGTTCGGGCTTCATCCTCGACCGGGGATCCGGCTCGTACGGTGTGCTGCACTCCTGGCTGTACTACGACCGCGTCCTGCCCCTCGGTGGCCTCGCCGGAGCCCTGCTGCTGATCGTCACCTGGCGCTGGTCGGTCACCGCCCGCGCGCTCGCCGGACCGGGCCTGACCGTGGCGATCCTGGCCGCCGTGGCCATGCGGCCAGGCGGCTATCTGCCCGCCATGTACATCATCGGCGCGCTGCCTTTCCTGGCTCTGGTCCTGGCCGGGGGCGCCGCCTCGGTCGCCCACGCGGTGCTGCGCCGGTGGCGCGCCGAGGGCGAGAAGCGGTTCGTCTCCGTCGGCCGGTACGCGCTGGCCGCCGTCCTCGCCCTCGCCGCGGGCGCCTACGTCGTCCCGCACTGGTACGACGGCGACCGCACCGCCCTCACCGCCGACGCCAACAAGCCCTACCGGCAGGCCTCCACCTGGCTCAGCACCAAGGTCGAGAACCCGAAGAGCACCCGGGTCCTGGTCGACGACGCCCTCTGGCTGGACCTCGTGCACGCCGGATACCGGCCCGGGCTCGGCGCGATCTGGTTCTACAAGGCGGACCTCGACCCGGCCGTCACCAAGACCATGCCCCACGGCTGGCGGGACATCGACTACGTGGTCGCCTCGCCGACCGTCCGCCGCGACGCCAAGGACCTGCCGAACGTCAAGGCCGCCATCCGGCACTCCGAGCCGGTCGCCACCTTCGGCACCGGAGACGACCGCATCGAGATCCGGCAGATCCGGGCGGCAGCCGCGGGAGGTGTGCGATGAGCAGCCACGAGTACACGGTCCCCGCCGAGGGGCTGGAAGCAGCGGAACTCGCCGAACCCGGCGCCGTCACCATCGTCGTACCGACCTTCAACGAGTCCGCGAACATCCGGCAGCTGCTGCACCAGATCACCGAGTCGGTGCCCGCGCGGCTGCCCTGCGAGGTCGTCTTCGTGGACGACTCCACCGACGACACCCCCGAGGTGATCCGCGAGGCCGCCCAGGACTGTCCGTTCCCGGTGGCCGTGCTGCACCGCGAGGAGCCGGTCGGCGGGCTCGGCGGGGCGGTGGTCGAGGGGCTGAAGGCGGCGACCTCGGAGTGGATCGTCGTCATGGACGGCGACTGCCAGCATCCGCCGTCGCTGGTACCGGAGTTGGTGGCCACCGGTGAACGGGCGAACGCCGGGCTCGTCGTCGCCTCCCGGTACATCAAGGGCGGCAGCCGGGCCGGGCTCGCCGGCAGCTACCGGGTGGCCGTCTCGCGCGGCGCGACCTGGCTGACCAAGGCCCTGTTCCCGCGCAGGCTGCACGGCATCAGCGACCCGATGAGCGGCTTCTTCGCCATCCGGCGCAGCGCGGTCACCGCGGAGGTGCTCAAGCCCCTCGGCTACAAGATCCTCCTGGAGCTGGCCGTCCGCAGCCGTCCCCGGCAGGTTGCCGAGGTGCCGTTCGTCTTCCAGGACCGGTTCGCCGGCGAGTCCAAGTCGACCGCGCAGGAAGGCTTCCGGTTCCTGCGCCACCTGGCCGGGCTGCGCACCGCCTCACCGGTCGCCCGCATGGTCGGCTTCGGGCTGATCGGCGCGAGCGGCTTCGTGCCGAACCTCGTCGGGCTGTGGGCGCTGACCGCCGTCGGCCTGCACTACGTCCCCGCCGAGATCCTCGCCAACCAGCTCGGCGTCGCCTGGAACTTCCTGCTCATCGAGCAGCTGCTGTTCCGCGACCGGCGCGCGCACCGCCGCTGGTGGGACCGGCTGGGCCGGTTCGCGCTGCTCGCCAACGCGGACCTGGTGCTGCGCATCCCGCTGATCGCGCTGTTCGTCGACCGGTTCGGGATGGGCGCGCTGCCCGCCACCGCGCTCGCGCTGGTCATGACGTTCGTCCTGCGCTTCGTCGGGACCGAAGCGCTGGTCTACCTCCCTCGCCGCAAGACCGGGGGTCGTACAACCGCAAGGAGAGCCGTGTGAACAAGCACCGCAGACGGACCGCGCTGGTCGGGGTGGGGGCCCTGACCGCCGGTCTGCTCCTCACCTCGCCACAGGCCGCCGAGGCCGCCAACCTCGTCAAGAACCCGGGCTTCGAGACCGCCGGCACGGACGACATGCCGTACTGCTGGGAGAAGTCCGGCTGGGGCGACAACGACTTCAGCTTCCAGACCACGTCCGACGCCCACTCCGGCGCCAAGGCCATGAAGGTCACCCTGACCCGCCGGGTCAGTGGCGACCGCAAGGCGCTGATCACCGAGTCCACCGGCTGCGCGCCGGTGGTGTCCGTCGGCAAGCAGTACGACCTGGGGCTCTGGTACAAGACCACGACACCCGACGCCAACATCACCCTCTTCCGGCACGACACGACCGCCGGCTGGCAGTACTGGACCGACCTCAAGACCCTGGACACGGCGTCGAACTGGACGCAGGCCACGGTCCGCACCCCCGAGGTCCCGGCCGGCACCGACCGGATCACCTGGGGAGTGTCGGTGTACGGCACCGGGTCCGCGACCACCGACGACTACACCATGGAGCAGGTCCCGGACGTGCTCCCGCCCGCCCAGTGCACCGGCACCAACGACCAGTGTGCGAACGGCAGTTGGTCGGTTCTTCCGACGCAGAACCCGGTCCGCTCCATGCACTCCGTCGTCCTCAGCAACGGCAAGGTGCTGCTGATCGCCGGCTCCGGCAACAGCGAGGAGAACTTCAACGCGGGCAGCTTCACCAGCGCGGTGTACGACCCGGCGAACGGCACCTACAAGGTGATCCCGACGCCGAAGGACATGTTCTGCGCGGGGCACGTGCAGCTCCAGGACGGGCGGGTGCTCGTCATGAGCGGCAACAAGGCCTACCCGGTCCCGGGCGGGCACGGCTACGAAGGCTTCAAGGACTCGTACATCTTCGACCCGAAGACCGAGACCTACAGCAAGACCAACGACCTCAACGACGGCCACTGGTACCCGTCGGCGACCGAACTCGGCAACGGTGACGTCATCTCCTTCGGCGGCCTGCGCGAGGACTCCACCGGCTCGGTGACCGCCGAGTACTGGTCGGACAAGGACCAGCAGTGGCTGCCGCTGTGGAAGGTCAACCAGACCTGGTCGTACTGGGGTCTGTACCCGTCGATGGTGCTCATGCAGGACGGCCGTCTCTTCTACACGGGCAGCCACGTCTTCGGGAACAACATCCCCGGCACGGGCTCGGCGATCTACGACTACGGCGCCAACACGGTCACCCAGATCCCGGGGCTGCAGAACAAGGACCAGCGGGACCAGTCGGCGAGCGTGCTGCTGCCTCCGGCGCAGGACCAGAAGGTCCTCACGATCGGCGGCGGCAACATCGACTCCAACCCGGACGGCAACCGGCTGACCGACCTGATCGACCTCAAGCAGGCCAACCCGTCGTACGTCGCCGGGCCGCCGATCCCGCAGGGCACGGTCGACCTCGGCAACGGAAAGGTCGCCGAGACCGGCAACCAGGGCAAGATGTACGTCTCCGCCGTGCTGCTGCCCGACGGCAAGGTATTGGAGACGGGCGGCGCCCTGCACAACCGCGCCAACCCGGTGTACGAGTCCTCGATCTACGACCCGAACACCAACACCTTCGACCCCGTCGCCGCCGACCCCGAGTCCCGCGGCTACCACTCCTCCGCGTTCCTCCTCCCCGACGGCCGGGTGATGGCCACCGGCGACAACCCCGGCAACGGCACCTGGAACCACAACGTGTCGATCTACACCCCGCCCTACCTCTACAAGGGCACCCGGCCGACGATCACCTCGGTGATCAACCAGGAGTGGAAGTACGGCGACACCCAGCGCATCACCGTCGACCGGCCCATCGCCAAGGCCGAGCTGATCCGCCCGGCCGCGGTCACCCACTCCTCCGACCCGAACCAGCGGTTCGTCGACCTGCCGCTGTCCGTCGACGGCAACAACGTCGACCTGAACGTGACGAGCAACCCCAACCTGGCCCCGCCAGGCTGGTACATGCTCTTCGCGGTGGACGCCAATGGGGTGCCATCGGTGGCCAAGTGGGTGCACCTGCAGGGTCCGGCCGCGCTGAGCGCCTCCGCCGCCTCCCCGCACGTCCACTCCTTCGCCGACTCGCTGCAGGGCAAGGTCTCCGGGCCCGGCGAGAAGAAGGCATCACAGAAGGTCAGCCCGACGATCTCCGGCTGCGACCGGCACTACGGCTCGATCAACGTGTGCGTGCCGACGGTGTTCCCGCCGCAGGTGAAGAAGACGGCGGCCGCCCGCTGCACCTGGCTGAAGCAGAACCACTACGGCCGGCTGAAGGTCAACGGCGGTGACGACCCGCTGGGTCTGGACCGGAACCGGAACAAGGTGGCCTGTGACCGGGGTGATGTGAGGCAACGCTAGCCGTGCTCGGTGAGGGCGCGCTCCACGATCGCTTCCAGCTGGTCGTGGTGCGCGCCCTTCCAGTACGCGCGGCCGCACTCCGTGCACTGGGCGAAGACGTCGTACGTGCGCTGGGTGCCGCCCTTGAGCTGATCGGCGAGCTCGTCCTTCGTGGCTTCCTTCAGCAGGCCGTTGCAGGCGGTGCAGCGGGTCCAGGGGCGCAGGTCGGGTGCGAAGCGGTCGAGGACGTCCTGCAACTGGTCGTCGGGGCGGGTGCTGTAGACGTACGCCCCGGCCCACAGCTCGCGGCGGCGCAGCAGGCCCCGGTCGCGGCTGAGCATGACCCGCTTCTCGGCCGCCGAGCGGGCGGCGAGCGCCGGGTCGCCGATGTCGGTCGACTCGTACGCCGTGTCCACGCCGAGCAGCCGCAGCCGGCGGGCGAGGGTGCCGAGGTGGACGTCGAGGAGGAAACGGAGGGGGGCGCCGGGGACCTGTTGGGGGCGCGGGACCGGGCGGACGCTCACCGACTCCCCGTCCGCCGGGACGTGGGAGGGCGGCACCGCGCGGCCGTCCACCAGGAGCGCGCCGACCTCGGTCAGCGGGACGCCGAGGGACTCGATGACGTGGCCGAGCGTCGAGATGCCGTCGGTGACGAGCGGGGTCGCGCCCTGCCGGCGTCCGGGCGGGACGAACAGGGAAAGCTCGGGCGCGATGTCGACGTGGATCTCGGGACCGTTCACCTGGTCAGCATGGCATGGACAGCGCCGGGTGCCTCAGGGGTTTTTGGCGGGGAGGCCGTGCTCCAGGACGTCCAGGGCCCGGTCCATGAGGTCGCGGAGTTCGCCCTCGAAGCCGTTCTCCGCCCAGGTCATGGAGACCTCCATCATGCCGCCGATGAGGGACATCGCGTAGACGCGCACCTCAAGGCTGTCCGGGTCCAGGCCGGCCCGCTCGGCGAGGACCCCGCGGAGCAGGCGCCCGGTCTCCGACATGCTCTCGAACATCCGGGAGCGGACGGCGGGGACCTGCGCCCCGAGGTGCGCGCGCATCCGCAGCACCTCGGGATCCTCCTCCGTCATCGCGTCGAGGGTCTTGTGCATCACGTACCGCAGCGAGTCCATCCACGACTCGTCGGTGGGCCGTGCGCGAAACTCCTCGACCATCAAAGGGTCGTACTCGTCCGTGAGGACGATGTCCTCCTTGGTCGGGAAGTAACGGAAGACGGTCGACGGCGACACCTCGGCCCGCTCGGCGATCTGCTCGATCGTCGTGGCGTCGTATCCCTGCTCCTTGACCAGCGCGTACGTCGCGGCGCGGATCGCCTCGCGGGTCTTGATCTTCTTGCGTTCGCGCAGGCCCAGCTGGGGGCGGTCGGCGGGGGAGAGCGGGGAACGTGCGGCCGTCATGGGGGTCATTGTCAGGCATCCGTTCCGGAGGGGGCCATCTCCGGCGTGTCACGGGGCTCGTCGCGTACGTGAGAAATGAGAGTTGTTTTCAAAAGCTAGCCCCAGTCAAGACGGGGTGCCCTGTTAGGGCATGAAAAACGGCCACGGCTGGTGGACTGCCGTGGCCGGAAAGAGGCTGCTCGAAAGGGTTACGCGTGCTGGTACGCCACCAGCGAGATGCCGACGTAGTGGACGACGAAGGCGGCGAGGGTGAAGGAGTGGAAGACCTCGTGGAAGCCGAACCAGCGCGGTGAGGGGTTCGGGCGCTTGATGCCGTAGATCACGCCCCCGGCGCTGTAGAGGAGGCCGCCGACGATCACCAGGACCAGGACGGCGATGCCGCCGGTGCGCAGGAAGTCGGGCAGGAAGAAGACGGCCGCCCAGCCCATTGCTATGTAGCAAGGGGTGTAGAGCCAGCGCGGGGCGCCGACCCAGAAGACGCGGAAGACGATGCCCGCGGCGGCCGCGGCCCAGATGCCCCACAGCAGCCACAGGCCCTTGGCGCCGGGCAGGAGCAGCATGGTCAGCGGGGTGTAGGTGCCCGCGATGATCAGGAAGATGTTGGCGTGGTCGAGGCGACGCAGGACGCCGTCCATCCGCGGGCTCCAGTTGCCCCGGTGGTACAGCGCGCTGACGCCGAAGAGCAGGCATGCCGTCAGGACGTAGATCCCGCAGGCGATGCGGCCTCTGCTGGAGTCGGCCAGGGCGGTGAGCACCAGCCCGGCGACGAGTACGGCCGGGAACATGCCGAGGTGCAGCCAGCCGCGGAGTCTGGGCTTGACCGGATGCGGCACAGAGGGCGCGGCGGGACCGCGGCCGGCGGCCGTCGAGTCCGTGGGCGCGTCGGGGACGGACGCAGTCATGCGGGGCATCGTACCTACGGAGCCGTAAGTCGTGTGTGAGTGCACGCTCGTGAGCGCATGCAACGCAAAAAGTCCTCCTGTTGAACTCCACGTGCACGCAAAGAATCACGGAAACCGTGGGATTCGTCACGTCGCTCACCTGTGATGCCCTCTGGACAGATGGGCACTAGAATCGGATGATCAAATGAGTGCGGTCGGCACCGGATGAGCGCCAGAAGAGCAACATCGTGAAGCGTCCGGGTCGCGGCCCCCACGGGGCGACAAGACAAAAATCCCTCAATTAGGAGCAATCGTGGCGCGCGATATCGCGGCTCCCCCCGTCATCCCCACCCACCACCAGGAACTGATCTCGTGGGTCAACGAGATCGCCGAACTGACCCAGCCGGACAACGTGGTCTGGTGTGACGGATCCGAGGCCGAGTACCAGCGGCTGAGCGAGGAGCTCGTCGCCAAGGGGACGTTCAAGAAGCTCGACCCGATCAAGCGCCCGCACTCCTACTATGCCGCCTCCGACCCGACCGACGTCGCGCGCGTCGAGGACCGGACCTTCATCTGCTCCGAGAAGGAGGAGGACGCCGGCCCGACGAACCACTGGATGGCCCCCGCCGAGATGCGCGAGGTCTTCTCCGGCGAGAAGGGCGTCTTCCGCGGTTCGATGCGCGGCCGCACGATGTACGTCGTCCCGTTCTGCATGGGCCCGCTCGGCTCCAAGCTGTCCGCGATCGGCGTCGAGATCACCGACTCCGCGTACGTCGCCGTCTCCATGCGCACCATGACCCGCATGGGACAGGCCGTCCTCGACGAGCTGGGCAGCGACGGCTTCTTCGTGAAGGCCGTGCACTCGGTCGGCGCCCCGCTGGCGGAGGGTGAGGCGGACGTCCCCTGGCCCTGCAACCAGACCAAGTACATCTCCCACTTCCCGGAGACCCGCGAGATCTGGTCGTACGGCTCCGGCTACGGCGGCAACGCGCTGCTCGGCAAGAAGTGCTACGCCCTGCGCATCGCCTCCGTCATGGCCCGCGACGAGGGCTGGCTGGCCGAGCACATGCTGATCCTCAAGCTGACCCCGCCGCAGGGCGAGGCCAAGTACGTCGCCGCCGCCTTCCCGAGCGCCTGCGGCAAGACCAACCTCGCCATGCTGGAGCCCACGATCTCCGGCTGGACCGTGGAGACCATCGGCGACGACATCGCCTGGATGCGGTTCGGCGAGGACGGCCGGCTGTACGCGATCAACCCCGAGGCCGGCTTCTTCGGCGTCGCGCCCGGCACCGGTGAGCACACCAACGCCAACGCGATGAAGACGCTGTGGGGCAACGCGGTCTTCACCAACGTCGCGCTCACCGACGACGGCGATGTGTGGTGGGAGGGCATGACCGAGGAGGCGCCCGCGCACCTGACGGACTGGAAGGGCAACGACTGGACGCCGGCGTCCGAGACCCCGGCCGCCCACCCGAACGCCCGCTTCACCGTCCCGGCCTCGCAGTGCCCGATCATCGCGCCGGAGTGGGAGGACCCCAAGGGCGTGCCGATCTCGGCGATCCTCTTCGGCGGCCGCCGCGCCACCGCGGTGCCGCTGGTGACGGAGTCCTTCGACTGGAACCACGGCGTGTTCCTCGGCGCCAACGTGGCCTCCGAGAAGACCGCCGCCGCCGAGGGCAAGGTCGGCGAGCTGCGCCGCGACCCGTTCGCGATGCTGCCGTTCTGCGGCTACAACATGGGCGACTACATGGCCCACTGGATCGACGTGGCCAAGGACAAGGACCAGTCCAAGCTGCCGAAGATCTACTACGTCAACTGGTTCCGCAAGAACGACGCGGGCAAGTTCGTCTGGCCCGGCTTCGGCGAGAACAGCCGCGTCCTGAAGTGGATCGTGGAGCGCCTGGACGGCAAGGCCGAGGGCGTCGAGAGCCCGATCGGCATCCTGCCGACCCGGGACGCGCTGGACACGGCCGGTCTCGAACTGGCGGAGTCCGACCTGGACTTCCTGCTCACGGTCGACAAGGACGTCTGGCGCGAGGAGGCGGCCCTCGTCCCCGAGCACCTCAACACCTTCGGTGACCACACCCCGAAGGAGCTGTGGGACCAGTACCGCGCGCTGGTCGAGCGCCTGGGCTGATACCCGCACGAAAAAGGCTCCACGGCCGGTTGGGATGCCCTGACCAGCGATCGTCACGGCCGGCCGTGGTGACGACATCGGGGCCCCGCACAACGGCGTGCGGGGCCCCGGTCTTTGGCTGCGGGACGACGGCCGGGGCCGAGGTCCGGGAGCCTCACCCCGGCGGGTGGATTCCTGCGCCTGGTGAGCCCAACGCGGCTCGTGGCGGACGGGCTTCCGTGCGCGTGACGCAAGGCTGTGGCCCATGCTCACATCTCATGTGCTATCGGCCTGGCGCCGATCCCGCGAAAGGCGCCGCCGGTTCCTCCCGTTCCGGTCCGCGACCGTGGCGGGCACCGTCCTGGCGCTGGTCCTGGCCCTGCCCGGCACCGCGGCCGCCGCCCCGGGCGACCTGGATCCCACCTTCAGCGGCGACGGCAAGGTGCTCACCAGCTTCGCCGACGACGATCAGGCCGGCGACGTGGCGGTGCAGCCCGACGGCAAGATCGTCTCTGTCGGCTCTGCCGTCGACTACGCGACAGTGGAGAGCGACTTCGCGCTGACCCGTCACAACGCCGATGGCACGCCGGACACCAGCTTCAGCGGCGACGGCAAAGTGGCGACCGCCATCAACAACATGAACCCGGATCTCCAGTGGAGCGAGGCCCGCGCCGTCGCGCTGCAGCCCGACCACAAGATCGTCGTGGTGGGCTACAGCTGGCGGTCGTACGAGAACTGCTGCTGGTTCACGGTGGCCCGGTACAACGAGAACGGCACGCTGGACACGAGTTTCGGTAACGGCGACGGCAGGGTGTTCACCGACTTCGGGGCCGGGGACGAGGCCCGGGACGTGGCGGTGCAGCCCGACGGCAAGATCGTGGTCGCCGGCTTCGGGGGCGGCGAGGTCGCGGTGGCCCGCTACAACCCCGACGGCAGCCTGGACACCACCTTCAGCGGCGACGGCAAGGTGATCACCGATCCGGAGCCGGCATCACCGGAGGAGGGCGGCGACGCCCGCACCCTGGCGCTGCAGCCCGACGGAAAGATCGTCGTCGGCGGCGAGGTCGGATCGACCCGCTTCGACTTCGTCGTCCTCCGGTACAACGCCAACGGCAGTCTCGACACCGGCTTCAGCGGTGACGGCATCGAGCGCACCGACTTCGGCGACTACGAGTCCGTGGAGGGGCTCGCGGTCCAGTCGGACGGCAGGATCGTCGCGGCCGGCGGCAGCGGCGGCAGGTTCGCGCTGGCACGCTACAACTCCAACGGCACCCTGGACACGAGTTTCGACGGCGACGGCAAGGTACTCACCCCCGGCGGTGGAGCCGAGGACGTGGCGGTGCAGCCGAGCGACGGCAGGATCGTCATCGCCGGCAGCAACGGGGCCGGCGGCCACTTCGCCGTCCTGCGGTACAACCCCGACGGCACCCTGGACAGCGGCTTCGGCACCGGGGGCATGACCACCACGAGCTTCGGCGGCACCGATGTGGCCCATGGCGTGGCCCTCCAGTCCGACGGCAGGATCGTCGCAGCCGGTCAGGGCGGACCGAACGTCGACTTCGCCCTGGCCCGCTACCAAGGCGGTGGCAGCGCACCACCGCCACCGAGCGCGGACATCTCGGTGACCAAGACGGGGCCGTCCTCCAACACCCTGGGCGACCGGGCCACCTACACCGTGCGGGTGACCAACTCCGCCGGCTCCACCGCGTCCGCCACCGGTATCACGCTGAACGACACGGTCTCCGGAGCGGGTTCGACCCTGGTGTCGGCCACGACCGCCCAGGGCACCTGCACCACGACCGCCACCAGCGCCCAGTGTGCCCTGAACGCGCTGGCTCCCGGCGCGAGCGCCACCGTCACGGTGGTCGCCGAACCCCGGACCACCGGCACGCTCACGAACACCGCCACGGCCGGTGCCACGCAGACGGACCCGGTCCCGGGCAACAACACGTCCACGGCGACCACCAGCGTGACCAACCCCCGCGGCTGCACGATCGTCGGCACCAGCGCGGCCGAGACCATCAACGGCACGGCCGGCAACGACGTGATCTGCGCTCTGGGAGGCAACGACATCATCCGCGCGGGCGGCGGCACCGACACCGTCTACGGCGACTACGGCGACGACAACGCCGACGGCGGCACCGGCAACGACACCCTCTACGGCGGCCCCGGAAACGACACTGTGACCGGCTCGTACGGCAACGACCGGCTCATCACCACCGACGGTGTGTCCGGCAACGACACGGCCAACGGCGGCCCCGACATCGACTCCTGCACCACCGACACGGGCGACACACGCATCAGCTGCCCCTGACCCCCACGGCACCGGATTCGGCCGACCTCCTGCGGACAGGAGGTCGGCCGTTTCAGTTGCCGCGGTCCTCCAGGTACCGCGTGTGCGTCTCCTGCCGCCGCGCCTCCGTGTCGCGCAGCGCCGACGCCAGGCGTTCGGCCTCCTCGCGCAGCAGGGTGAGCTGCCGCTCCAGATGCTTCTCGGGCGGTTCGGTCCCCGGGGTCAGCCGGGTCCACCACCGGGTCCGCACGAAGGTGTCGACGGCCTCGGGAACGTCCTGCCGTACGGCCCGGGACAGGGTGTGCACGGCCTCGGGGTCCTGGGCGAGCACCTCGGCGACCCAGCCCGGCTCCAGCAGCGCGCCCAGCAGATCGGTCAGTTCGGCGAGCCGGGCGCGCGGGGCGGGCGGCAGGTCGACGTCGGCGAGATAGCCGCCGAGCTTCGCGAAGTCCTCGCGTACCGCGTCCAGCTGCGCCGACGGGTCCGGGAACGCGGGCGGTGCCGGCCGCTCCGGCGGGGCGATCAGCGCGCCCGCGCCGTAGAGCCCGGCCACCACGACGGGCCAGTACGGGCCCGCGACCCCGGTGAAGGTCAGCACCAGGCCGAGCAGGCCGCAGGCGCCGCCCGCGAGGTTCTTGCGGGACTCGAGATAGCCGAGGACCTTACTGGTAGCCACGGATCTCCTCGAAGGCGCCGTCCAGCGAGCCGCTTTGGGCGTCGAAGAGGCGGCCGCCGGTCAGGTCGGCGATGTGGGCCAGCTCGGAGCGGTCGGAGTCGCCGAAGACGATCGGGAAGACGGGGGTGTCCCGCCGGGTGCCGGTGAGCCGGCGGTAGAAGTCGTCGAAGTCGCCGGCCTTCGCGCCGGTGGTGTTGTCGCCGTCGGTCATCAGCACGATCGAGGTGAACGTGTCGCGGTCGGCGCCGAGGTGGTCGTAGGCCTTCTCCAGCGAGGTGTAGATCGCGGTGTTGCCGTCGGCTTCGAGAGCGTCGGTGTCCTCGCGGATGGCGTCCAGACCGGCTTTCGGATCCTTGGGGTCAACGACGTGCGTCGTCACGCTCTTCACGTCCGAGCCGAACGGCATCAGCGTGACCTCCTCGCGGTCGCGGAAGTCGCCGGTGAGTCCGGTCAGCGCCTTCTTCAGCGCGGCCAGCCGGTCGCCCTCCATCGAGCCGGAGGTGTCGAGGACGTACACCGTGCGGGAGGGGCGGCGCAGCTCGTTCTCGTAGGAGTCGAGGAGCCCGTCGGCCACGGAACGGCTGCCGGGGAAGGGCAGTTCGCGCCGGCGGCTCGTGTCCAGGCCGGACGCGGGTGCCACCGAGGCGACGACCGGGCGGCGGTGGGTGGTGTCGGTGATGAGCTTCTGCACGGCGGCGGTGTGCAGGTCCTCGGCCACCTTGCGGACGTCCTCGCGGGTGCGGGCGTCGCTCGCGGTGAGCGAGGACAGCGGGTAGTCGGCGGTGACGACGCCGTCCTTGGGGCGGATCACCGTCAGGCCCGGGATGCCCTTGAGGACGGACTCGTAGTTGAGCAGGGCGTCGACGGTGCCGCGCCGCTTGTACGCCGTCGCCAGCCAGCCCGACGAACCCGACGTCAGCTTCTGGCCCTTGAAGAACTCCTTCAGTCTCGGCGTGGCCTTGGCGACGTCCGCATCCGTCAGCGCGGACTGGGCGCCGGAGAGGGCCGAGGCGACCGAGATCAGGGTGGAGAAGCCGGAGTTGGAGCGGGCCGGGTCGGTCATGCCGTAGGTCAGCTTCCCGTCCTGCACGGCCTGCTCGATCTGCGACCAGGTGACCTGCTCGGGCTTCCAGCCGAGGGCCTGGACCTTGGCCGGCTTGACGCCGACGGCGACCGGGCTGGACATGACCGGCGTCTCGGAGAGCACCTTCTTCGCCGCGTCGGGGCGCAGCCGCAGATAGTCGTCCGAGGACAGCCACAGCGCGTCGTACCTCCCGTCGGCCTTGCCCCTGGCGAGCAGGTCGACGGCGTCCAGGGTGCCCATGTAGGTGGGGCGGACGGTGACGCCGGTGTCCTTGCGGACCCGGTCGAAGACGGCGGTCATGTCGCTGAGTTCGCTGGAGGCGAGGATCCGCAGCGTGCCGGGCTTCGGGGCGGTGGAGTCGTCCTGGTTCCCCTCGGCTGTGCAGGCGGTCAGCAGGGCGGCGGTCGTGGCGAGCAGGGCCAGTGCGCGTGTCGTACGTCTTCTCATCCGAGGCCGCCCTCCAGCGCGTTCTGCGACCGGCTGCGCTCCAGGTACGCGCTCGCGTTCTGCAGCTCGTCCGTCAGCGACCGGACCGTCGAGGCCATCGCCTCCGTCGCCTGCACCTTGTAGGTGTCGATGGCGTCGAGGGTGCGGTAGATCTGCTGGAACGCCGAGCGCAGCGTCTCCGCGCCGACGGCCGGGTCGGCGGCGATGCGCTGGATCTCGCCGCTCTGCGTGGCCAGCATCTCCGCGTTGCCCCGGATGAGGTCCTCGGTGGTGCCGCGCAGCGCGTTGACCTGCTCGACGACCTTCTTCTGGTTGTCGAGCGCGGAGGCCAGCATCACGGAGATGCGCAGCGCCGAGACAGTGGTCGTGGCGGCCCGCTCGACGCCCTTGATCAGCTCGTCGTTGTTGCGGCGTACGACGTCCATGGCGAGGTAGCCCTGGGCGCACACCGCGAGCTGGGTGAGCAGGTCCTGGTGCTTCTGCCGGACCGGGAAGAGCACGTCGGCGCGGAGCGTGTCGGCGGCCTCGGGGTCGCCCGACTCGACGCCGGAGATGTGCTGCTCGACGGCCGTGTCGAGGGCCTGGGCCAGGACCACGTACTCCTGGAGCTTGCCCATGGTCTCCCACAGCCGGACCCGCTCGGTCTGCAACGCGGCGTTGTCCCGGCGCAGTTCGTCCTGTCCGCCGCGCAGCGAGCCCACGATCTTGTTGAGCGTGCCCTGTGCGGAGGCGTACTTGGCGACGTGGTCGCGCAGCTTGTTGCCGCCGGGCAGCCGGGAGAGGAACTTGCGGCCCCTGCTCGCGGGCAGGTCACGCGGGTCCAGGTCCTCCACGACCCGGCGCAGCTCCACCAGCGACCCGGCGACCTTCGACTGGGCGTCCCCGCCCTTGTCGGGCAGGCTGCGCACGGCCCGCTCCAGCATCCGGTTGGACTGGGCGGTGGCGGTGCGCATCTCGCCGGAGCCGAGGGCGGTGATCTCGCCGACCTTGCCCGCGAACTCGGGCGAGCGGGCGTCGAGCGAGGCGAGGCCCTCCACGTAGGCGGCGGCCTTGCGTGCCATGTCCGTACGGACGCTGTCCTCGACGGGCACGAGCCCGCCGGCCTTGTCCCGCGGCACGGGTGCGACGGCCTCGGGCGGGGTGAGCGCGAACGCGTCGTCGCCGGGCGGCGTGAGCGTGAACTCGTTGTCCCTCGTGGTCACTTACTGGTCTCCCCGTCATCCGCGCGCCCGGCGGGCCATCTCGTGCAGCACCGCGGAGGTGGGCACGGGCGCCTGCCGGACGCCGGTCAGTTTCTGGTTGAGGTAGGCGGTGCGGTCCGCGGTGGCCGCGACGAACTCGGCGGCGTCGCCCTGCGGCCGGAAGCCGTGCCGGACGGCGAGCTTGCGCAGGGTCGGGTCGGTGCTGAGGAGTTCCCCGAGAGCGCGGCCGTTCGCATCGAGCGGTACGACGGTGTGGTCGCTGTTGACCGTGGTGTCCGGGTAGAGCACCACGAGGTCGTCTGCGTCCGAGCTGGGCTGCTGTTCGGCCGGCAGCGAGGCGACCTGCGACTCGTACACGAGCACCAGCGGGTTTCCGGCGCCGCTGATGAAGTCCCGGAAGACCGCGTCCGTGCTGGACTGCTGGGCGCCCTGGACGCTGACCAGCTGGTGCAGCAGGGGTGCGGTGCGGTCGACGTCGGCTTTGCCCGCGGCCACCTTGCCGCCGTTCGCGACATAGGAGGCGGCGGCGAGGTACAGCGCGCCCGAGTTGGAGGACTCCGGGTCGGTGCTCGCGATGTACAGCGTGCCGGTCAGCTCGCCGTGGGCGGAGGCTCCCTTGAGCTGCTGCCAGGTGCGGTTGTGCCGGGCGGCATCGAGATAGGCACCCATCTTCAGCGTGCCCCGGCTCTTCCCGTCGAGCTTGGCGAGGCCGTTGGCCGCCAGCACCTCGGCCGCGCTGCGGTGGGCCACGACCACGAGGGGCGAGTAGAAGGGCCGCGGCAGCGGCTCCTGCACGTGGTACTTGGCGGCCAGCCGGCGGGCGGGCGCCTGGCTGGACGGGAACGCGAAGTCGTACCCCTTGAGGTCCAGGCCCTCCATGGCCCAGGACCCGGACGCCTCCGTCTTCACGGTGTAGCCCTTGGCGGCGAGGGCCTTCACCACGTCGGGATCGGCGAAGAAGGCGGCCTTCTCCGATCCGATCACTCCTCGCACGGTCTTCGTTGCCGTGCCCTTGTCCTCCCCATGCCGCCCCGCGACGACGGCGGCCACCACGCCACCGATCAGCAGGACTGCGAGGACGATTCCAGCGATACGTCTCACGCGGGGGAGCGTGCTCCCGGAACCCAACATTCCCCGAGGTGGACGGTGAACGGGGGGTGACATACCGGCACCGGCACTGCAACGCCGATAGGGGCGCGGGGAACTGCGCGAGAAGCCACATACGGTCGGCAGCCGCAGGACGACACAAGCCCCCACGGCGAAAGGCGCCCGGCCAAAGCCAACGCAGTGCATGGCGCCCGGTCCGCGCGTCTCTGCGGGCGCGCGGACCGGGGCCGTTCGGGGGGACCCTGGGTGGGGTCAGTGGGCCGGGCTGAGTTCCTTCGGGTCGGACAGAGCGGCGGCGTGCGCGTCCATCCGTTCGGCCGCGAGGATGGCCGCCGCGGTGTCCGCCCGGGAGGCCGCGACCACGAGGGCGCGACCCGCCAGCGCGTGCGCCCGCTGGTGCAGGGCCTCGGGCGTGCCGGTGGCGGACGGTGCCGCCCGCAGCGGGGTGCGCCCGCCCCGGAGCCGGGCGACCTGGGTGGCGAGCCGCTCGGCGGCCGTCTCCAGGTCGGCCGACGGGGTCAGGGCGCACAGCTCGTCCGTGACGGCGAGCAGCGCGGCGAGGTGTCCGGCGAGCTGGATGTCCAGCTCCTCCTCGCGCGACCGGTGCGGGAAGTCGGAAGGGGTGCCGGCCATCGTGCTGTGGACCGACTTGGTGCGGATCGGTTCGTACATGGGGATGGCCTCCTGTGCTCTTACAGGAAGCCATCCTAGCTTAGATCTCGTCTAAAGTTGAGCCCTGTCACGGAACGCGGTTCGCCGGTCTCCGTCCGCTACGGCTGGCCGTATCCGTCCAGGAAGTTCCCGATCCGGGTCACCGCGTCCCGCAGATCGCCGGCGGTCGGCAGCGTCACCAGGCGGAAGTGGTCCGGTTCGGGCCAGTTGAAGCCGGTGCCCTGGACGACCATGATCTTCTCCTGGCGCAGCAGGTCCAGCACCATCTGCCGGTCGTCCTTGATCTTGAAGACCTGGGGATCGAGACGCGGGAAGAGATACAGCGCGCCCTTGGGCCGTACGCAGCTCACGCCCGGGATCTGGGTGAGCAGGTCGTAGGCGATGTCCATCTGCTCCTTCAGCCGCCCGCCCGGCAGCACCAGGTCGTTGATCGACTGGCGTCCGCTGAGCGCGGCGACCACCCCGTGCTGGCCCGGCATGTTGGCGCACAGCCGCATGTTCGCCAGGATCGTCAGGCCCTCGATGTAGGAGTCGGCGTGGGCGCGCGGGCCGGAGATCGACATCCAGCCCACCCGGTAGCCCGCCACCCGGTACGCCTTCGACATGCCGTTGAAGGTCAGGGTGAGGACATCCGGGGCCACCGCAGCCGTGGGGGTGTGCGTGGCGCCGTCGTAGAGGATCTTGTCGTAGATCTCGTCGGAGCAGACCAGCAGGTTGTGGCGGCGGGCGATGTCGGTCAGCCCCCTGATCATCGCCTCGTCGTAGACCGCGCCCGTCGGGTTGTTCGGGTTGATGATGACGATCGCCTTGGTGCGGTCGGTGACCTTGCGCTCGATGTCGGCGAGGTCGGGCATCCAGTCGGACTGCTCGTCGCAGCGGTAGTGCACCGCCGTGCCGCCGGCCAGGGAGACGGCCGCCGTCCACAGTGGGTAGTCCGGGGCCGGTACCAGCACCTCGTCGCCGTCGTCCAGCAGGCCCTGCATCGCCATCACGATCAGCTCGGAGACGCCGTTGCCGATGAAGACGTGCTCGACGTCCGTCTCGATGCCGAGGGTCTGGTTGTGCATGACGACCGCGCGGCGGGCGGCCAGCAGGCCCTTGGCGTCGCCGTAGCCGTGTGCCGTGGAGACGTTGCGGAGGATGTCCTCGAGGATCTCCGGCGGGCACTCGAAGCCGAAGGCGGCCGGGTTGCCGGTGTTGAGCTTCAGGATGCGGTGACCGGCCGCCTCGAGCCGCATCGCCTCCTCGAGCACCGGACCCCGGATCTCGTAACAGACGTTGGCGAGCTTGGTCGACTGGATCACCTGCATGTCCGTGAGCTTACGGCGCGGTATCGCCTCACGGCTCGTGTTTTCCACCACGTGGGACAGCGAGGTTTGCACTGTTATCGGCGGTAGCTGTCTCAGGAGTCACTTGCGTCTCTAGAATCCGCGGTCATGTCCACCGAACGCGAGCATGGGGCGGGGGCGTACGGTGCGCACGGATCGGCCGGCGAGCCGGGTGTCCGGCCGAACGTGTACCACCCGCAGACGGCCCCGCCACCGTCGTACGACGAGTACGCCGATCCCGCCACGGCCCACGGCTGGGAGAACGCCTACGACCAGACCCGCGAGCTGCCTCGGGTGCCCGCGCCGGACGATCCCGCCGGTCCGCCCGGTCCCGCGGTGGGCCGCGGCCGGGCCGATCTCCGGCGGCAGCGGAAGCAGGGCGGCCGTCGTCGGGTGGCGGCCGCCGTCGGCGTCCTCGGTGCGGCCGGTGTCGTTGCCGTGATCGCCGGTCTGGCGGGCGGCTCGGGCTCGCCTGCCGGACAGCAGCCCGCGAAGGGCGGCCGTGTCTCCTCCGACGACTCCGCTGCCCCGAGCGCGCGGCGGGACAGTGGTGAGCCGAGCGCCACGACCGTCGCCGGGACTCCCGGCGGGACCTCGCCGTCCCCCGCTCCCGCGTCCACCGCCACCTCGTCGGCGAGTACGGCGGCCTCTGCGGGCGCGCAGACCTCCGCCACCCCCGGGCCGACGGCGACGAGCGTGTCGCCGACCGCGTCCGCGACGACGACGGCGTCGGGCGTCCCCGGCGGCCGGGGGCACGGCCGGGGTGCCACCAAGAAGCCCAGATGGTCGCAGAATTAGCTGGGTTGACGGTCCATCAGGAAAACAGTTCGCATACAACTGCTTGCTCGCGCATGCCCCTCTCATGAGAATGCCCATGACAAGACTGCGGGCGGCCGGAAGATCTCCGGTCGCCTATGTCTGCAGAGGGGACCCCCACATGAACAAGCCTCTCCTGGCCGCACTCTCCGCCCTGGCGATCGCCGGGCTCGGCGCGACCCCCGCGGTCGCCGCACCGCACGCCAAGGCGGCCAAGGCGGTGACCGTCACCTACGCCGGGACCGTCTCGCTCAGCAACTGCTCCGGCTCGGTCATCCGCTTCCCGAACTCCGCCGACACCGACCCGGCGCTCGTGATGACCAACGGCCACTGCCTGGAGACCGGCTTCCCGGAGCCGGGCGAGGTCATCACCGGCCAGTCCTCCAGCCGCAGCTTCGGCCTGCTGAACTCCTCCGGCAGCAGGATCGCCACGCTCCGCGCCAACCAGGTCGTCTACTCGACCATGACGGACACGGACGTCACGATCTACCGGCTGACCACCACGTACGCGGCGATCAAGAACTCGTACGGCATCAGCCCGCTCACCGTGCAGAACACGCACCCGACCGCCGGCACCGCCATCAAGGTCGTCTCCGGCTACTGGAAGCGGACCTACAGCTGCAACGTCGACGGGTTCGTGTACCGGCTGCAGGAGGGCGACTGGACCTGGAAGGACTCGCTGCGCTACACCTCCGCCTGCAACACCATCGGCGGCACCTCCGGCTCGCCGGTGATCGACACGGCCACCGGCAATGTCGTAGCCGTCAACAACACGGGCAACGAGGACGGCGAGACCTGCACCGAGAACAACCCGTGCGAGGTCGACGAGAGCGGCAACGTCACCGTCCGCAAGGGCATCAACTACGCCGAGGAGACCTACCAGATCCCGGCCTGCTTCACGACCGGCAACAAGCTCAACCTGAACGCCTCCGGCTGCACCCTGCCCAAGCCGTAGTGCCGGCCCGGGCGGTCACACCGGTGTCCGGCGGACCGCCCGGCCCGCCAGGACGTCCGTGCGGCGGCCGTCCTCGATGACGAAGCGGCCGTCGACCAGCACGTACGGGATCCCGGTCGGGAGCGTGCGGGGCTCGACGAAGGTGGCCCCGGGCGCGACCGTCTCCGGGTCGAAGAGCACCAGGTCGGCCCGGTGGCCCTCGCGCACCAGCCCGCGGTCCGGCAGGCGCAGCCGGGCCGCGGGCCGCGCCGTGAGGTGCGCGACGCACTCCTCCAGCGTCAGCACGCCCAACTCCCGTACATAGTGGCCGAGATAGCGGGGGAAGGTGCCGTAGGCCCGCGGGTGCGGCTTGGCGCCCTGCAGGATGCCGTCGGAGCCGCCGGTGTGGGCGCGGTGCCGCATGATCGTGCGGATGTTCTCCTCGTGGCCGACGTGGTGGAGGATCGTCGTACCGAGCCGGTCCTCGAGCAGCAGGCGGCGGGCGGTCGTCCAGGGTTCCTCGCCGCGCAGGTCCGCCGACTCCCGTACGGTACGGCCGACATGGTCCGCAAGCGCCGGGTCGGTCACCCCGGAGATCTCGATCGTCTCCCACTCCACCGGCACGCCGTGGCTGCCGTCCGAGCCGGTCACCTCCAGGTCGTGCCGGATCCGCCGGGCCGCCGCCGGGTCGGCGAGCCGGGCCAGGATCCGCTCCGGGCCGCCCTCGCTCGCCCAGCTCGGCAGCAGCGCGGCCAGGGTGGTGGACCCCGGGGTGTAGGGATAGGTGTCCAGCGTGATGTCCGCGCCGGAGTCCAGGGCCGTGTCGAGCAGCGTCATCAGCTCCGGCGCCCGGCCCTTGTTCACGCCGAAGTTCATCGTCGCGTGGGCCAGGTGCAGCGGACAGCCCGCCTCCCGGGAGAGCGCCACCATCTCGGCGTAGGCCTCCAGGGCGCCGGCGCCGTAGGAGCGGTGGTGCGGGCAGTAGTAGCCGCCGTACCGCGCCACCACCCGGCACAGCTCGGTCAGTTCGGCGTCCTCGGCATACATGCCCGGCGTGTACGTGAGCCCCGAGGACAGACCGACCGCGCCCTGCTCCAGGCCCTCCGCGACCAGCTGCCGCATCCGCTCCAGCTCGGCGGGCGTGGCCGGCCGGTCCTCCCAGCCGACGGCGAGCGCGCGGACCGTGCCCTGCGGGACGAGATAGGCCGCGTTGACGGCGATGCCCCGGTCCAGCCGGTCGAGATACTCGCCGACCGTCCGCCAGTCGATGTCGACGTCGTCGCCGTACCCGTTCCAGCCGGTGATGGCCCGCCGGACCTCCTCCAGCGTGCGGTCGTCCACCGGGGCGTACGACAGACCGTCCTGGCCGATCACCTCCAGCGTCACCCCCTGCGCGGCCTTCGCGCTGTGGTCCGGGTCGCGCAGCAGGGCGAGGTCGGAGTGGGCGTGCATGTCGATGAAGCCGGGGGAGAGGACGAGCCCCTCCGCGTCCAGCTCCCGCCGTGCCCCGGGCCGCTGACAGCCCGCCGCCGCGGCCTCCTTGACGATCGAGACGATCCGGCCGCCGTCGACCACGACATCGGCGCGGTAGGAGTCCGCGCCGCTGCCGTCGACGACCTCCGCGTCCCGGATGACCAGTTCCTCCACGGCGCTCCCCGACTCCCTGTCCTTAGAAGAACGTACGGATGTAGTCGACGACCGTCCCGTCGGCCTCGGCCACCGGGATCAGCTGCCACTTGTCGAAGGCCGTACAGGGGTGGGACAGGCCGAAGCCGACCCAGTCGCCGACCTCGACGTCCGCACCTGGGGCGGTGCCCAGCCAGAGGTGCTGGTCGGACAGGGCGGTCACCTCGATGCCGGTTGCCGGGTGCTCGGTGCCCTCTCGGCGCACCACCTGGGCCACGGGGTGGTCGAGGTCGTAGGCGGCGTCCCGCTTGCCCGCGTTGACGAAGGCCTGCTCGGGGGAGGGGCGGGAGACGACCTGCGCCCACAGCCGGAACGCGGGCTCCAGCGCACCCTCCTCGGGCACCCGGTTGAACGGGGTGAGCCTGCTGTAGTGCACGTCGTCGTGCGAGACGTACGCGCCCGAGCGGAGCAACTTCAGGACGGGCAGGGAGAGTTCGGGGACGTCGGCGAAGACATCGGCGACCGCGTCGAACCATTCACTGCCGCCCGCGCTCACCACGATCTCGTCCCCCTGCGCGAACCGCCCCGCCTTGTCGAACTCGGCGGCGAGAGCCACCAGCCGCCGCAGCCAGCCGCGCACGCGGGCCGGAGACGCGCCCGGCACCTGGGCCTCGTAGCCCGCGACGCCCACCAGCCGCAGCGTCTCGGTGCCTGCCACCGCGTCCGCGACCGCCGTCGCATCCGCCTCCGTACGCACGCCGGTACGGGCTCCCTCGCCCGCGCCCAGCTCGACCACGACGTCCACCGGGCGGGTGGCGCCGCGCAGGGCCGCGTCCATCAGCTCGACGCCGCGCACGGAGTCGACGTAGCAGACGAAGCGGAAGTCGGGGTCGGCGGCCAGATCGGTGGCGATACGGCGCAGGGCGGAAGCGTCCACGAGCTCGTTGGCGAGGAAGATCCTGCGGGTGCCGAAGGCGCGGGCCACCCACACCTGGTGGGGCAGGGCGAGCGTGATGCCCCACGCCCCGTGCTCGATCTGGCGCTGGAAGAGCTGGGGGGCCATGGAGGTCTTGCCGTGCGGGGCGAAGGCGAGGCCGTGCCGGGCGGCGTACGTCTCCATGAGCTGCAGGTTGTGTTCCAGGCGCTCGGCGGAGAGCGCGAGCACGGGCGTGGTGAAGCCGCCGGTGAAGAGGTTGCGGCGCTGGCCGGAAAGCTCGGCGACGGTCAGGCCCACGGCGTCCGGCGGGAGGCCCTTGAAGCGGTGGTCGATACGTTCCTCGGCCAGGTGGGCGAGCGCGGTGGTGCTCATGAAGCCCCTCTCTCGCGTTGCAGCATGTGCAACATACATTGCATGCTGTGTTCATGGTGTCTAGCATCTCGCCGACACCCGGTCAACGGCGCGGTCGCCCGGGACACCGACAGGAGCCATCATCGCCAACGCTACTTACGAGGCCGCTCTCGCCCCCGACGTCGTGGACGTTGTCGCACTCGGCGAGTCCATGGTCGCGTTCCTGCCCACCCGCCCGGGCCGCCTCGCCGACGTGCCGTCCTTCGACCGGGGCATCGGAGGAGCCGAGTCCAATGTGGCGTGTGTGCTGGCGGCCTTCGGTCACTCCGCTCGGTGGGTGAGCCGCGTGGGGGCGGACGGCTTCGGGGACCACCTGGTGGAGACGGTCGGGGCGTACGGCGTCGACGTCGCTCACGTACGGCGGGACGCGACCCGGCCGACGGGCGTCTACTTCCGCACGGCGGCCGACCGGGCCACCGACGCGCACGAGGTGGCGTACTTCCGGGCCGGCTCTGCGGCCTCCGCGATGGCCGTGGACACCGTGGACCTGGAGGCGGTGCGGGCAGGCCGCGTGCTGCACCTGTCGGGGATCACGGCGGCGCTGTCCGAGGAGTGCCTGGAACTCGTACGTGAGCTGGTGAAACCCGGCGAGGGGCGGCCCTTGGTCTCCTTCGACGTCAACTACCGGCCCGGGCTGTGGCCGGATGCCGATGACGCCCGGGTGCTGCTGGAGCTGGCGCGCGCGGCCGACATCGTGTTCGTGGGCCACGACGAGGCACGCCAGGCCTGGGGGCTGCACGGTGGCCGGGCCATCGTGGAGGCGTTGTCCGAGCCGGAGATCGTGGTCGTCAAGCAGGGCAGGGGCGCAGCGGTCGCGTTCGACAGGAACACCGACGGGATGGAGGACGCGGACGGCACGGCAACCCTCGTCCGGGCACCGCGGGTCGACGTCGTCGCCCATGTCGGTGCCGGAGACGCCTTCGCCGCCGGGTTTCTCTCCGCCACCCTCCGGGAACTCCCGATGCGCGACCGCCTCCGCCATGGCCACCTCATGGCGGCAGCCGCCCTCACCGTCCCCGGCGACCTCGCCACCCCTCCCGCCCGTAGCCACGCCGACCGCCTCGCCGCCCTGGACGACGAGGCATGGGGGAGACTTCGACTCGGCCCCGGCTGGACGCAAGCCGAGCAGGCCGCCCCGGAGGAGGCGAACACCCCATGAGCCAGACCGTCGACCGCGCCCTGAGCATCCTGCCGCTGCTCGCCGAGGGCCCCGCCGACCTCGGCCAGGTCGCCGACCGCCTCGGCGTCCACAAGTCCACGGCCCTACGGCTCCTGCGCACCCTGCACGAGCACGGCCTGGTCTACCGCCAGTCCGACCAGCGCTACCGCCTCGGCGCCCGCCTCTTCGCCCTCGCCCAGGAGGCGATGGAGAACCTCGACATCCGCGAGATCGCCCACCCCCACCTGGCCCGGTTGAACGAGCAGTGCGGGCACACCGTCCACCTGGCCGTGTACGAGGAGGGCGAGGTCCTCTACATCGACAAGGTGGAGAGCCGCTACCCGGTCCGCATGTACTCGCGGATCGGCAAGCCGGTCGCCATCACCGTCGCCGCGGTGGCCAAGCTGCTCCTGGCCGACCTGCCCGAACCCGAGCGCCGCGCCCTCGCGGACAAGCTCGACTACCCCCTCTACACGGCCCGTTCCACCCCCAACGCCGCCGCGTTCCTGCGGGAGTTGGAGCAGGTCCGCGAACAGGGCTGGGCCACCGACCTCGGCGGCCACGAGGAGTCCATCAACTGCGTCGCGGCCCCCATCCGCGGCGCCGACGGCCGGGTGGTCGCCGCGATGTCGGTCTCCGCGCCGAACGTCGTCGTCACCGCCGAGGAACTCCTCACCCTGCTCCCGCAGGTGCGCCGTACCGCGGACGCGATCAGCGGCGAGTACTCCGGAAGAACACCGGTGAAGGGCACCCGCGAATGACCGAGACGCCGGTGAAGGGCATCCGCGAATGACCGAGACGCCGGTGAAGGGCACCCACGAATGACCGAGACGCCAGTGAAGGGCCCCCGCATGACCGAGAAGATCGCGCTCACCCCGAAGACCCACACCACCCCGCCCGCGCAGTTCTCCCACGGCGTCAAGAAGGGCAACATCCTCCAGGTCGCCGGCCAGGTCGGCTTCCTGCCCGCCGAGGAGGGCAAGCCCCCGACGCCGGCCGGTCCCACCCTGCGCGAGCAGACCCTGCAGACCCTCGCCAACGTCAAGGCGATCCTCGAAGAGGGCGGCGCGAGCTGGGACGACGTGATGATGATCCGCGTCTACCTCACCGACGTGGACCACTTCGCCGAGATGAACGAGATCTACAACGGCTACTTCGAGGAGCAGGGCCTCACCCAGCCGCCCGCCGCCCGGACCACGGTCTACGTCGGTCTGCCGGCCGGCCTCCTCATCGAGATCGACGCTCTCGCCGTCCTGGGCTGACGGCACACCCCGACTCCCTCCCGCACGTCCCGCACGGCACGGCGCCCACGAGGGGTGCCGTGCCGCGCTCCCCCTTACCCGAAAGCACGATGCATTGTCGGCCTCCTCACCGGACTCTCGGTCACCGAACTCTTCGGCACCGTCCAGCGCTCCGACGCCGTCTCCACCATCGAGTCCGGCATGGGCGGCATCCTCGGCCATGTCGCGATCATCGTCGGGCTGGGCACCATGCTCGGCGCGATCCTTGAAGTCAGCGGCGGAGCCGAGGGGTTGGCGACCCGGCTGCTCGGCCTCTTCGGCGAGCGGCGCGCACCACTCGCCATGGGCCTGACCGGCCTGATCTTCGGTATCCCGGTCTTCTTCGACGTTGGCATCTTCGTCCTCGCGCCGATCGTCTACGCGGCCGCCAGGCGCTCCGGTAGGTCGATCCTGCTCTACTGCCTGCCGCTCCTCGCCGGCCTGTCCATGACCCACGCCTTCCTGCCACCGCACCCGGGCCCGGTGGCCGCCGCCGGTCTGCTGCACGTCCAGCTCGGCTGGGTGATCCTCATGGGCATCGTCTGCGGCATCCCCGCCGTCCTGGCCGGCTGGGCGTTCTCCGCCCGGATCGGCAAGCGGATCTTCGTCGCCGTACCGCAGGACATGGTCGAGGCGGCCGCGGAGGCCAGGCTCGCCGTGCTCGACGAGCAGCGGGAGGCCGGCGTCGAACCACAGGAGAAACCGGTGCCCCTCGGCACGGTCCTCGCCATCATCGGTACGCCGCTGATCCTCATCCTCGCGGCGACCTTCTCCTCGATCGCGCTCGACCCCTCCACCGGCCGCTCGGTGATCGAGTTCTTCGGCAGCCCGTTCGTCGCCCTCACCCTCGCCCTGCTGCTCGCCTACTACCTGCTCGGCATCCGGCGCGGCTGGTCCCGCAAGTCCCTGGAGGCCGTGTCGACTTCGTCCCTCAAGCCGGTCGGCAACATCCTGCTGGTGGTCGGCGCGGGCGGCGTCTTCGGTGCGATCCTCAAGGCGAGCGGCGTCGCGCAGGCACTCTCCGACACCTTCGACGGTGTCGCTCCTCGCCGAGGGCGACCACTCCCAGTCCTTCGTCGCCCTGGTCATCATGGCCATCTCGGCCGGCTCCATCTTCGCCTCCCACGTCAACGACGGGGCCCGCGCGCGGAGCGCGCTATCGGATGCAGCTGGATGGTCGCCAAGTACTTCGGCATCAGCGAACGGGACACGCTGCGGACGTGGACGGTGCTGGAGTCGGTGCTGTCGGTGGCGGGGTTTGTCGTTGCCGGGGTGGTAAGTCTGTTCCTGTAGGCCCAGAGGTTGCGGATGTGTCAGGTGGTCCGACTGGTTCCGGCACAGGAATGTCGTCCATACTTCCGCCGTGGAGCAGCGCATAGGATCGAGCAGCAAGCCCCTGGAGGGCGAGCCCGTCAAGGGTGCCGGTTTCGACCCGGCCTTCATCCCCGGGCTCACCGTGCCTGTACAGGCCGGGCCGGAGGACGCGGAGCCGACGGCGGAGTCGGAGCAGCCGCCGGCACCGGAACCCGCCGAGGAGCCGGAGGCACAGGCGCCCGAAGCGCCGGCGGAGCCGGAGGAAGAGGCGGAGCCGGAGGAAGAGGCGGAGGCGCCCGTGGACGGCCCCGTCTTCGAGGCCTCCGACCGCCGCGCCAAGTTCGTCGCCGACCACCGCGGGGTCCGTCTCAGCCTGGACGAGGAGAACTGCGAGTTCCGCTGGGACGAGATCGCCGCGGTCGAGACGGAGTCCCCCCGCTTCGGCAAGCGTTTCACCATCACGGTGCACACCCCTGACCGCCGCTGGTACCCGATCGAGATCGAGGCGGCGGCCAGGGCGCGCTTCAAGGAGTGGGAGGAGCAGCTGGACGCTGTCCTGGACGCGTACTTCGAGGAGGCCTAGCCGCAGTACTGGTCCGCTTTCCCGATGGACCTGTACATGCAGTCGGCGTTCTCCAGCAGCTGCAACACCGCATTCTTGTTCCGGGACGTCTCCCGCTCGATGACCTCGTCGGGCGGGTAGAACCCACCCTCCGAACTGGATGTCGGATACATCTCGAAGGTGTAGTCGAAGATCTTCTGTGTACCCCACAGATAGTCGTCGATCGTCCCGTCGGTGATGTACAGATCACTCGACTGCTCCGGCGTGTACCCGTTGCTCGCGGCCATCTTCTGCCCCACGGCCTTGAACGCGGCCGCGTCGTCCGCGGTCATCCCGGTCGCGGTGTCCGAGTACGTGTACCCGAACGGCCACAACACCAGCTCGCTGTAGGTGTGGAAGTCGATCCCGGCCCTGATCTGCTGCTTGCCCCCGACGACCCGGCTGCGCACGAAGTCGGCGACGACCTTCACCTCGGGCGCGGACTCGGCGGCGGAGCCACGGTAGGTCTCGGACGACCTCGAGCTCGACGACCCGCCGCAGCAGCCCCACTTGTAGTTCCAGTTCCGGTTGAGGTCGGTCCCGACGTACGACGACCCCGAGTTGGGCTGCCGGTTCTTGCGCCACGACCGGTACGACCCGGTGGCGATGTCGTACTCCCCGCCGTCCGGATTCAGATCCGGGACGATCCAGATCTCCCGGCTGTTGACGAGGTTCGTGATCCGGGAGTCGCTCCCGTACCCGGCGCCGAACTCGCGCAGCAGGTACAGCGCCATCTCCACGGTCAGATGCTCACGAGCGTGCTGGTGGAAGGTGAACAGCACCTCGGGCTCGTCCTCGTCGGTGCCCACGTTGTCGCTGACCTTGATGGCGACGATGTCCCGCCCCTGGTACGACTTCCCGATGACCCGCTTGCTCATGATGTTCGGGTAGGCGGCGAGCCGCTGGTCGATCTCGGCGTTCATCTCGGCGTAGTTGTGGTACTTGGAGTCGGCGCTGGGGAAGTCGTGGAGCCGGAGCCCGGACCGCTCGGGTGCCGCGCCCAACGGGCGGACGTCATAGCCGAGTCGACGTAGCTTCCTGATCTGCTCGGCCCGCCCGGAGACGACCACGGTCTCCTCGTCGGCCTCGTCCACGGTGACGCCGGTGGCCTGGATGGCCGTACGGGTCACGGGGTTGGTGCTCTGATGGATCTCGTACTGCCGGATGTCCTCGCCGGAGGACGGGGCCTTCCGGGCGCTGTCGGCGGTGGCGTGTGTGGCGGTGGCCGACACGGGGGCGGCGAGGGCGAGGGCCAGCAGCGCGCCGAGTGCGGCCGTGCGCCTGCCACCGCGCGCGCCGGAGCCGCGGATACGGAGTCGCATGAACTCTCCTTGGGTCTCCAGGAATTCCGGGGTCGCCGGAGGTGGGGAGTGGAGCTGGGGGGTGCTTCAGTGCGACGTGCGGGTGCGAACCTGTCGTGCGTGGTGCCGTGCGTGTCGCTGTGGGTCCGCTGTGCGGGGGTTGGCGCTCATGGTGAAGTGTTGACATGATCAGGTCAAGAGCATGTCAAGGTGGCTTCGGGGTCCGGCTGAAAGTCGCCGGGCGTCACCAGCACACCGGCAGGGCCTCGGGCCCTCGGTTGACGGTGCCCCGGCGCCAGCGCACCTCCCGTGCGGCGCAGGCGAGCCGGAGGCCCGGAAGCTCACGCAGCAGGGTCGACAGGATCACCTCGCACTGCATCCTGGCCAGTGCCGCGCCCAGGCAGTAGTGCGCGCCCGCCCCGAAAGCGAGGTGCGGCGCCTGGTTCCGGGTCAGATCCAGCCGGTCGGGGTCGGTGAAGACGCGGGGATCGCGGTTGGCCGCCAGGTAGGAGACGTGGACGGCTTCTCCGGCCCTGATCAGGACGTCGCCCACGGGTACGTCCGTCACGGCGATCCGGGGCAGGCCCACACCGTTGCGCTGCGGGATGAACCGCAGCAGTTCCTCGACGGCGCGCGGGACGAGCGCGGGTTCGGCGCGCAGCCGGGCGAGCTGGGCGGGGTGGGTGAGCAGCGTGTAGACCATCGTGGCGGCCTGGTTGAGCACCTGGTCGAGCGTGTTCAGCACCACCATCACGGTCAGCGAGATCAGCTCGGGGCCGCTCAGTGCCCCGGCCGTCCGCGCGGCGACCAGGTCGCTGAACAGGTCGTCGCGCGGTTCCCGGCCCCGCAGCTCGGCGAGTTCACGGAAGTACACCCCGATCTCGGCCTTCACGGCGTCGCTCTCCTGCAGCGAGCGGTCGCTGGAGAGCAGGACCCGGCGCCAGCCCTGGAGCCGTGCGAAGTCGCCGGCGGGCAGCCCCAGCAGCGTGCCGATCAACCGCTCCGGCATCGGCCCGGTCACCGCTTCGGTCAGGTCGGCGGGCGGCCCCAGGGCGGTCATGGCGGCGACCAGGCGCCCGGCGGTGCCCTCGGCGTCCACCCGCAGCAGGGCCGCCCGCCTGCGGTTGAACGCCCGGGAGACCAGACGCCTGAGACGGGTGTGGTCGGGCGGATCGGTCCTGCCGATGCCGCCGGCCGGGGCCACCGTGTGCGGGGTCATGCTCGTCACTGGCCGGCCGACGGTGAGCGCCCGGCTGAAGCGCGGATCGGCGGTGACCTTCTTGACGTGCTCGTACGACGTCACGAGCCACGCGTCTCCCTCGCCGTAGCGCATCCGCACCCGCGCCACCGGCTCCTCACGCACCAGCCGCCACAGCAAGGGATCCATGTCGAGGCCGTCGAGATGGTCCACCGGCCAGTAGTGCACGACGGAGGACGTCTCGGGGCGACGCCCGGCGGGGACGGCGGCGGCCGCGGTCACCCCCTCGCCTTCCCGGCTCCTCGCCCCGGTCATCCGTCCGCCGCCCTCGCCGCGGCCGCCGGCGCGTGCCGCAGCGGCGTCAACTGCTGGATGTCGTACCGCGAACGCAGCTCCTCGATCGCCTCGGCGTCGGGCCCGCCCGAGGAGTTCAGCAGTTCCAGCAGCTCTTCGAAGTACCGCTCGTGATCGGGTGGCGGCGCGGACTGGAACAGCATCCGGGCCGGACTGCCGGTGGGGTTGGCGAACGCGTGCGGGCAGCCGGGCGGTACGAGGATCAGCGTCCCCGGGGTCGCGCGGACCGGGCGCTCGCCCGCGGCCGACTCCCAGTCCCGCCAGCCGTCACCCGTGCGCACCTTGGGCTCGAATGCCATGACGTCCAGCTCGCCCTCGATCACGAAGAACAGTTCCTCGCCCCGGACATGGGTGTGCGCCCCCACGTCGAAGCCGGGTGGCACCACGACCTCGAAGGTGGACGCCACGCGGGAGTGGGCTCCCGTGACCTTGAAGGTCACCTGCTGGGCGGCTGCCCGGACGGTGCGCCCGGCACCGGGCGGGACCACCAGGCCGTTGGTGGGCCGCTCGATCGTCATCGTGTCTCCCGTTCTCCGCCGTGCGTCTCTTCCTTGCTCCTCACCACCGGACCGGCAACTCCTCCGGCCCGCGGATCAGCGCGCCCCGCTGCCAGCGCGGCTGTTCCTCGGGCACGGCGAGCCGAAGGGCGGGGAAGCGGTCCCACAGCGAGGTGACGACGAGTTCGGACTCCATCCGGGCCAGCGCGGCGCCGGGACAGTAGTGGGGCCCATGGCCGAACGCGACGTGCGCCGGGCCGGCCCGGTCGAAGTCGAGCGCGTCCGGGTCGGCGAACACCGCGGGATCCCGGTTGGCGGTGAGGTACGAGACGTACACCGCGTCGCCCCCGGGAATGGTCACCCCGCCCACCGCCACGTCCTCCAGCGCGATACGGGAGAGGCCGACGGCGTTGCGGTGGGGGATGTAGCGCAGCAGTTCCTCGACGGCGCGCGGGACGAGCGCGGGTTCGGCGCGCAGCCGGGCGAGCTGGGCGGGGTGGGTGAGCAGCGCGTAGACCATGGTGGCGCTGTTGTTGCGCACGGCGTGGGCGCCGCTGATCTGCACCAGCACCGCAAGGGCGACGGCCTCGTCCAGGCTCAGCGCGCCCGCCTCCACACCCCCGGCGAGGACGCCGGCCAGGTCGTCCGGACGGCCCTGCGCGGGGACCCGGGGACCGGCGGCACGACGCTGCAGCAACGCGGTGAAGTAGCCGGCGATCTCCCCCTTGGCCCGCTCACTGACCGCCCGCCCGGCCGTCGCCGAGATGATGGCGTCGGACCAGCGGGCCATCTGCTCCCGGTCCTCCTCGGGCACGCCCGTCAGGGTGCTCACCATCGCGAGGGGGAAGGGCCGGTTGAGGTGCGCGACGAGGTCGACGGGTGGGCCGTGCCGCTCCATCCGGTCCAGCAGCTCGCCCATGACCTGCCGGGCGCGGTCGCGCAGACGGCTCATGCTGCGGACGGTGAAGGCGCCCGCCACGACCCGCCGCATCCGCGTGTGGTCCGGGGGATCGGCGAGCCCGATCGCCTCGTCCAGCGGGATGAAGTGCGGGGTGAGCCGGGTGACGGAGCGACCGACGACGGCCTTCCGGCTGAACCGCGGGTCCGCGGAGACGAACCTGACGTCCTCGTACCGGGTCACCAGCCAGGCGTGCCCCTCGCCGTTCGGCAACCGGATCCGGGCCACCGGTTCCTCGTGCAGCAGCCGGGCGAGCAGGGGGTCGAACTCGAGACCGGGGAGGTCCGGCGGGGTCCAGAAGTGGACGGGTGGCGTGCTCGGTGAACTGATCAAGGGCTGACCGTCCTGGGTGTGTGGGGGATCGGTGTCGCGGGTGATCCTCAGCGGGCCGGATCGAGCCCGGCGACGGAGGAGGAACGCTGGCGGCCGATGACGGTGGTGATCCGCTGTCGTGACATTGCTCCGGACCCGGTCCAGCGGCCGAGGGCGATCTCCGCGGTGATGCCGGGCCCGAACCCGGCGATCAGCCCCTTGGCCCCGTCCACCGCACCGCCCTCGGCGAAGAACCGGGCGAGGGCGTCCAGGACGACCACGCTCGCCACGTTCCCGTACTCGGTGAGCGTGGCCCGGCTGAAGCGGAAGACGTGCGGCGGGACCCGCAGATGGGTGCACAGGTCGTCGAGGATGCGCGGTCCGCCGGCGTGGACGAGATAGAAGTCGAGGTCCGAGACGTTCCAGCCGTGCCGGTCCGCGAGTTGGGCGAGGACCGGAGCGAGCGGCTCCATGGTGCCCGGAACGCGCTTGTCCAGCAGGAAGTGGAAGCCGGTGGCGCGGACGCTGTACGCGATCCAGTCCTCGGTGTCCGGTACGAGATAGGAGGCGTTGCGCTCCAGCCGGATCCCGGTGCCGCCGCTGCCGCGCACCACCGCCGCAGCCACCGCGTCACCGAACAGGCCGTTGGACAACAGGCTGCCGACGCTCAGGTCGGTGGGCTGGTAGGACAGCGAGCAGAACTCACAGGCGACGACGAGGACGTTGGCCGCGGGGTGCGCGGTGCAGAAGTCGTGCGCCCGGTTGACGGCGCTGCCGCCCGCCGCGCAACCGAGCTGCGCGATGGGCAGCTGCCGGGTGTCGTGCCTGAAGCCCATGCGGTTGATGAGCCAGGCGGTCAGCGAGGGCATCAGGAACCCGGTGCACGAGACGTACACGATCATGTCGATGTCGCGCGGACCCAACTCGGCGTGTTCCAGGGCCTGTCGGACAACGCCCGGCACACGCCGCCTGGCCTCGGCCTCGTAGACCTTGTTGCGAGCCTCGAACCCGGGATGCCGCAGGGTCTCCTCGACGGGCTGCACGAGGTGCCGCTTGCGGACCCCGGTGTTCTCGATCAGGCGGGTGGCGAGGGCCAGTTGGGGGTGGTCCGGATGGAGGGTACGGGCCAGCTCCAGGGTCTCGGCCAGGGTGAGGACGTGTTCGGGAACCGCTACGGCAGGGCGGCACAGGGTTGCCATGGCAGGGATGGTTCCGGAAAACGATCATTTGGGCAAACTGGTCGTACTTGCATATTTAATGCTCTTCGCCGAGTCGGTGGAGCCGGTCACCGAAAGGAAACGCTGATCCAGGGGCTGCCCGGATCCGACATCAGAACGCGATGCACGTCGACCATGTCCGTGTACCACGTCCCGAACTCTTCGTCATCGAAGTGCAGGCAGCGCCCGAGGATGTACCCGGCGGCGAAGTCCTGCCAGGACTTGTACGACCGCGCGGCGGCCCGCCCGGCCGCAACGACAGCGGACTCGGCTTCCTGCAGCGAGCAGTACCGGGCCCCCAGCCCCCAGCGGGCCATGCCTGAGGCCCGCCCGAAGTTCCACGCATCCACGGAGCTGACGAACCGGTTCTCGTCGAGGATGCCGTCGGCCCGGAAGCGCGCCTCGTACCGGGTGATGCGCCCGACGAGATGCTGCACGCCCTTGATACGCGCCTCGGTCTCGGCCTCGGGGACGGTGGGCGTGGTGGTGACCCCGTCCGGGGTGATGACGGTCTCGCCGCCTGCGCTGTTGCGCAGCACCCGGGCGACCGCGTCACGCCAGTAGGCGGTGTCGACGTGCCCGCCGAAGTCACGCGCGATGGTCCGACGCAGCCCGAGGGCGAACTCCCAGACGGGATTGGCGCCGTCGGGATCGAGCAGAGCGCGCTGCTGCTCCTGCCACCCCTCGCGACTGGTGACACCCCACCACTCCCGCAGCGACCGGCGCTCCGACGGATAGCCGTCGCCGTGGTACGCCATGGCGTTCCAGGCCAGCCCGTCGCGCACGATCAGCAGTGCGCCGCAGGCCAGCCCGCGCGCGACAGGCCCCTCCAGGGGCCCGCCGACCCGGAGCGTGAGCACCCTCGCCCGGTTCAGCGGAGCCTTCGCCCGCTCACTGTGCTGAGCCCACACGGCGGAATGCGGCGGCGCCGAGGGCAGGAACGCCTCGCACGGACTGCCCGGATTGACCACGATCATGGCCGGATCGCTCGGCTCCCACACCCGGGCGAACCACCCGAGGCTCTGCCAGTCGAGAACCCGGTGCGGGTCCGGCACGGGCAGCATGCCCTCCGTGTACACGGCCCAGACCCGACCGCCCGCCACCCGGGGATCGTGCCCGTAGACGGGCTGGCACCTGCTCGGCTCGGCATCCGCGCCGTCGCGCCGTATCTCGAAGAACAGACGGCTGTCCGCGAGGGTGTCGAAGTAGGCGGCCCAGTCCTCGCGCGACTTGGCGTCCAGGAGGGCCTGCTCGATCTCGGTCGGCGGGGTCCAGACGGGCGGGATCGAGACAGGGGGATTAGAGGCAGGCGGATTCGAGGCTGGCGGGGTCGCAGGCCCGAACCCTGCGGGCGGCGGACCGAATGACATGGAGTGCCCTTCTCAACCTGTGCGCATGTACGACGACTTGGCTCGGCTGGTCATGCTATGTGACCCATGGCGGGCCATTTCTGGGAGGGCGGTGTGCGGGTGGCGGGCCGCTCGGTGTCGAGTGGCTGGAGTCACGCGGCTTTACCGTGACCTGACCCTCCCGCCGTTTCCCACAGGGACTTTCAGCGTGACGACTGCGCCGGCGGGGCTGGGAAGTCCGCCATAGGCACGCCCTGGTCGCAAGAAGAGGTGATGGTCGAGCCGCCCTCGAGCATGCCGACCGCTGTGCCCGTCAGCCGGACTTTGGCGCTGTGGGGAGGAGCCACGAAATCCACCGGTCGCGCGTAGCGAAGAATCCCCTCAAGAGCCACCAGCGGCACGCCCTCTCTTGTGCCATCGTCCGGCCGGACGCCGAACCGCTGCCCGACCCGCGCGACTCCGCCCACGCACCGGACGATGCACGTGGCAGATACTGCGTCCCGCTCCTCCACGGAGTGGATCTGCAGCTGCGCGTCGGCCCGGGTGACGAAGAGCCGCTCCTCGTGGTGCAGGACGAGGACTCGTTCGTAACGGTCGATGATCACCAGGTCGTCCTGGCCCGGGTACCAGAGGTCATCGAGCCGTTCGAGGACGGCCCGGTAGGCGACCCGCACCGCCGTACGATCGGCCGGCCAGGCCACCCAGACGTCCTGTCCCGCATCCTCGACGGCGGCGCGCAGGGCGTCTCTCAGCTGGTCTGTGTCGAGGTCGGAGACGTCCAGGGCGATCTCGGCCCGCTTGATCAACGCGGCAAGCCTGGCGTGTGATCCGCCGAGTGCGCTGAGGAAGGCGTCGTATGCGCCGGGACCCTCGTAGGCCCCTATGGCGGTCAAGGCTTCTCTCAGGTGGGGAGGCATCTTTCCGGCTCACAGCCCCGTGGGGTGAGTCTCCTTCAAGGCGTCGATGAAGGGGATGAAAGATGCAGTGGGGAAGGTGAGAGTGGCTCTGGCTGGGGCTTTTGAGTCGCGGATGGATATGTGGGTGGAGCGGTGGGCGACCTCCACGCAGGCGTCGCCCTCGTCGCCACCGGAGAAGGAGGACTTCTGCCAGGAGTCGGGGGTCAGCATGCTCACAGCTCCTTCGCTAGCCGGTGGATGAAGTCCCGCGAACGGTCCGGGTCCAGTGACGCTGCCTCTACCCTACGGAATCGCGTTCGATATCGGTTGAGCTGGGCTTCGGTATCGATGTAGACCGGCCCGCCGGGGCCGTCACGGACGACGGTGTCCAGCTTGGGGACGGGGCCACCCGCGTAGACCATCGCACTTCCGGCCCCGCCGAAGCCATCCAGGTCGAAGGGGATGACGCGTACGGTGACGTGATCGGCTTCGGAGATTTCCAGGACACGGGTGAGCTGAGCCCGTGTCGTGGATCGGTCGCCGACCCTGATGCGTAGTGCCGCCTCGTGGATCACGGCTTCGTACGGCACCGGGTCCGGGCGCTCGATGATGACCCTGCGCTTCATCCGGTGATCGACCCGCCGCTCGACATCGCTCGGCGGGAACTCCGGGTTCACGTACGAGAAGAGAAACCGAGCGTAATCCGCCGTCTGAAGAAGACCCGGGACATGCAGGAACTCCACGTCCCGGCGGAAGCGGGCGTGATGCTCCAGCTCGGGCAGATCCATGAACGACGCCGGCAGCAGATCTCGGTACTCCTCCCACCAGCCACGGGTCCGGTTGGTCGCCATGGTCACGAGCGCGTCGATCAACGCCTCGTCTGTACAGGCGTAGTGCGTCGCCAGGCGTCGTACGCGTTCGGCGCTCACGCCGGCGACACCCGACTCGATCTGGCTCATCTGCACGGAGTCGGCTCCCAACAGGGCCGCCGCTTCGCGAGCCTTCATGCCTGTCGCCTCGCGCAGTCTGCGCAGTTCGGTGCCCAGCCGCACCCTGCGGACTGTGAGATGCCTCTTCGGCGGCACCGTTACCTCCTGTCGCAACTGCCATGTGGACGTAGCTCGTTCGGGGACCAGAGTACGGCAACAGCTTGCGCCTTCCTAAGTTTAGGAAATACCGTCAGTGACGAGACGCGCACACTGCGGAAGTGCACCGTGCCGTCCTGCCATGACGGCTGCGGCAATGCCACCGCACATGAAATCCCCTGCCCCCGAACGGAGTTGACGCATGCCCGAGACCTGGGACTACACCCTCTACATCCCCAACGACCTCAGAGCGATCACAATCTGTCGCCGCACCCTGCGCCTGATCCTCACGATGCACGGGCTGATCGGGCTGGTGGACACCGCGGAACTCCTCGCCGCGGAGTTGGTCTCCAATGCCGTGCGGCATACGAAGGGGCCGGCTGCGCTCAGGGTGCGTCGGTCGGCGGAGGGCGTGGTCTGGATCGGGGCGTGGGACACCGACCCCGAGCCACCGGACCCGCCACGGCCGCTGGAGCAGGTGGGCGACGTGGAGGAGGGGAGGGGGCTGGGCCTGGTGATGGCCTGCGCTGACTACTGGGGCTGGCAGCCGTCGGCCAGGTTCGGGAACCGGGGCAAGTACGTGTGGTGCGAACTGGCGGGGGCTGCGTGATGGCCGGCTCGTCGCATGAGGCGCTGCACCGGATCTTCCAGAAGGACCCGGCGCTGCTGACCCGTGCCTTACAGCGGGTGCTGGACATCCCGTTTCCCGAACCCCGGGAGATCGCCGCGCTGAACGTGGACCTCACCGAGATCGAACCGGTCGAGCGGCGCGTGGACACCCTGCTGCGGGCGGAGACGGACGAGGGCACGTACCTCCTCGTGGTCGAGTCACGGGGAAAGGTGGACGACCGCAAGCGCGGCAGCTGGCCCTACTACCTCTCCTACCTGTACGAGAAATACCGCTGCGAGCCCGTGCTCATCGTCATCATCCAGAGCAGCGCCACGGCCAAGTGAGCCTCGCAGCCCATTCGGCTCGGCTTCCCCGGTTGGTACTCGCTGACGGTACGGCCGCTCGCCATACTGGAATCCCTGGCATCCGCCCTGCGGACCACCGACCCCGACAACGCCGCAGTCTTCGTGCAGTTCGTCGACTCATGCCTGGCCGACCCCCAGGCGAAGCAGATGTGGAGGGAATTGATGACGGCGATCCAGTACTTCTGGTGACACCCGCTGGCTGAGCAGGTACGCGAAGAAGGCCGAGAACAGGGGCGTGAGGAAGGCCGTGAAGAAGGCCGTGAAGAAGGTCGCATCGAGGATCGCCGGGAGATGATCCTCCGCATCGTGGAATGGCGTGGCGTCTCGGTATCCGAAGCCGTCCGTGAGCAGGTGAGTGCCTGTACGGATCTGGACCGACTCGAGTTGTGGGCGCAGCGAGCCGTGCACGCGGCGGACGCGGCGGAGTTGTTCGTCGGCGAATGAGTGAACGGGGTTGGGGCGGACCGCCCGCTTCTTGGCCAGTGTCGTGCCTCCACGAGCCGAGTCAAGGGCGCTCCCGTTCCGCTGCGCTCCACTCCCGCGTCGCCTTCGGCGATGGCCCTCCGGGCCACCCTTGACTCGCCTCGCTCCAGCACGGGGAAGAAGCGAGCGGGCGGCCGGGGGAACTGGGCGGCTTGGCTCTGTTGGCCCTTAGGTGGGCTGCGTTCGTGCCGTTGGCTGAGGGGGCGGCGTCGCGCTGCGGCGGCACGCCGGGCGGGTGCAGCGGGTGCCGGTCGGCGGGTGGCGGCAGCCTGCGCGTCGGGTGGGTTCGGCGACTGCCCCGCTCGTCACGGAAGCCTCGCCCGCCCCACTCAGACGATGAGTGGGGGATCTGTGCCAGAAGGTCCGAACATAGTCGCAGGTCAGACGGCTGTCCATGGTTTTCGGATGGAACAGATCTACCACTCGTTGCCGCAGCCTTCGTTCAGTTCGGTCGAGCGTAGGCGTGCACGGATCTCGACCAGTTCGAGGTCTGGGCCCAGATGGCGATCCACACCTCGGACGCGGCGGAGCTGTTCGCCGGGCCGGTCACCGGAACGGAATGTTGAGCCAGGGGCTGCCGGGGTTGGACATCAGGATGCGATGGGCCTCCACCATGTTCTGGTACCAGTCCCCGAACTCCTCCTCATCGAAGTGAAGGCAGCGTCCGAGGATGTAGCCGGCGGAAAAGTCCTGCCACGACTTGTAG
>NZ_JBVIGN010000011.1:341821-354039 GCF_055570785.1 Streptomyces sp. NPDC031100 | reverse complement strand
CCCCCCCCCCCCCCCCCCCCCCCCCCCCCCCCCCCCCCCCCCCCCCCCCCCCCCCCCCCCCCCCCCCCCCCCCCCCCCCCCCCCCCCCCCCCCGCGCCCCTCCGGCTCACTCGCGGCGGTGCCCTCGGCGCCGGACGTCTTCGGGTCGCGGCCCCGGCGGAAGAGGCGCCGCAGGTCGAGGGAGTTGACCCGGTGGCCGAGCAGGATCAGGGCCGCCGGGAGCAGGATCAGGGCGGCCGCGGCGGCGAGCAGGACCACGGCGATGCCGGCGTAGGCGAAGGACCGCAGGAAGTACTGCGGGAAGACCATCATGGCGGCCAGGGAGACCGCGACGGTGAGGGCGGAGAACAGGACCGTGCGGCCGGCCGTGCGCAGCGTCGTGCCGACGGCGGTCAACGGGTCGGCTCCGGTGGACAGTTCCTCGCGGTAGCGGCGGACGATGAACAGGGCGTAGTCGATGGCCAGGCCGAGGCCGAGGGCCGTGGTGAGGTTCAGCGCGAAGACCGAGACGTCGGTGAAGGACGTCAGGCCGCGCAGCACCGCGTTCGTGCCGAGGATGGCGACGATGCCGATGCCCAGCGGCAGCAGGGCCGCGATCGCGCTGCCGAAGACCATCACGAGCAGCACCAGGGTGATCGGCAGGGCGATCATCTCGGCACGGGTGAGGTCCTCCTTGATGATCGTCTGCATCTCGTGCCGCACCGCGACGATGCCGCCGATCTTCACCTGGACCGGTCCGTGCGTGCCCCGGTAGCGGGGCGCTATGCGGTCGAGGGTCTTGCCCATCGCGTTCTCGTCGCCGGTGATGCGGGCGGCTATCAGTGCCTCGTGGCCGTCCTCGGCGCGCAGGGAAGGCGACTTGGTCTGCCAGTAGGAGCCGATGCCGGTCACGCCCTGCTCGGTGGCCAGCCGCTCGGCCAGGCCGCGGGCCTCGGCGGCGACCGCCGGGTCGTCGACGGAGGCGCGGCCGGAGTCCACCAGGAGCAGCAGATTGGGCTGGGAGCCGGGGAACTCCCGCTCCAGCGCCTTGGTCGCGTACGTCGACTCGGCGGCCGGGTCTTCCCAGCCGCCGCTGCCCAGATGGTCCGCGACCCCGCTGCCGGCCACCACGGCGAGCGCGGTGAGCACCAGGGCCACCAGGAGCGACAGGCGCGGGCGTGCGGTGACGAAACCTGTCCAGCCGCGGGGTCGCGGCGGTCCGTCCCCCATGTGCGCCGCCTTGTTGACTTCGGTCATCGTGCGGTGTCCCCTTCACCCTGACCCATGTCTGTGCAGGCAGGCGGCATGGATCGGTCATTGCCATAAACTGGCAAACACGAGAGATCGCTCGCGTTTCTCCAGAATGCGAGCGGCCGCTCGCGTTTGTCAATCGCCTTCGAAGGGCTGGGGATAACTGGTGTCCGACACCTCGGAGAAGGAGCAGCCGCGCCGCCGCCAGGCACGCGGCGAACGCCGTATCGCGCAGCTCCTCGCAGCCGCCGCCCAGGTCTTCTGCACCACCGGCTACACCGCGGCGAGCACCAACGCCATCGCCCGCGAGGCGGGCGTCTCGCCCGGCACGCTCTACCAGTTCTTCCCGAACAAGGAAGCGATCGCGATCGAGCTGGGCGACCGGCTCATGCACGAGATGCGGGAGACGTACGGCGAGGCACTGGCCCCCGTCGACCCGGCCACTCCGCTGGAGGAGGCCATCGGCGCGGCCGTCGACCGGTTCATCGCCTTCAACACCGAGCACCCGGTCTTCTTCGCGCTGATGCACGGCCCGGACATCCCCGGCGGGATCGCCGAGGCGCACGACCAGCTGCACGCCACCCTGATCGGCCGCATCGAGGGCCTGCTCGCCTCCCTCCTGCCCGAGGCCTCCCCGGCCGACGTCACGCGCACGGCCCACGTCTGCCTCGGCATCTACAAGGCCGGCCTGGAGCTGATCCTCGCCCACGAGGGTGCCGAGCGGGCGGCCTACGCCCAGGAGGTCAAGGACGTCCTGATCCGCTACCTCGACCCCCTGGTGGGCGACCGGCTCGGCCGCACGTGACCCCACGGAGGTCCCTGGACTGCGACACAGGGTGCATCTGCCTAGAGTGCGGATAGATCGCCCAGCAGGAGCTCCAGGGGACCACGTGACCCACTCTCCGCAGCCCGGCATGCCCCGGGCCCGCATTCCCGGCCCGCAGCAGCCCCCACCGCCGTACCCGCGCATCGGCGCCGGCCTGTGGAAGCGCTGCCTGTGCGGCGGGCTCGCCCTGTGGGCGCTGACCGTACTGGCGACGTACGCGACACAGAACCGCACGCTGCTGCCGACCCTCATCCTGCTCGGCGGCTTCCTGGTCCCCGTCGTCTTCGTGCTGTGGGCGTACGAGCGGCACGGCCGGGACCTGGGCGTCAGCGCGATCCTCGGCTGCTTCCTGGCCGGCGGCACGCTCGGCGTGCTCGGCGCCTCGCTGACGGAGTCGTACCTGCTCCGCCCCTCCCTGGGGACGTTCACCCGCGTCGGTCTGATCGAGGAGGCGGCCGAGCTGGGCGCGCTGGTGTTCGCACTGCGCCGGCAGCCGGGCATCCGCGGCATGCGGGCCGGGCTGGTGCTCGGCGCGGCCGTCGGCTTCGGCTTCGCCGCCCTGGAGAGCTGCGGCTATACCTTCACCGCGACCGTGTCCGCCGACGCCATCGATGTGCGGGCGCTGCTGGAGACCGAGATCCCGCGCGGGGTGCTCGCACCCTTCGGCCACGGCCTGTGGACGGCGGCCGCGGGCGGCGCGTTGCTCTCGTACCGCCGTCCGAACGGGCACTTCCGGCTCGCCGCGCCGGTCGTCGGCGCGTACCTGGGCGTGTCGGTGCTGCACGCTCTGTGGGACGCCACGCACGGCATCGCGATCTGGCTCGTGGCCCGGCTGTCGGGCACCGGCTCGGCCCCGGGGCTGTTCGCGCAGGGGTTCATCCCGCGGCCCGGCGCCGTGCAGATGCACCTGTTCACGCTGTTCTCGGACGGCGGCCTGGTGCTCGTCGCCCTGATCGGCGTGGCCTGGATCCGGTCGCTGGCACACCGGACCCCCTCTTGGAGAAATACCCCCTAGGGGTATAGTGTGGCGAGCGTGGGGTTCCCTCGTGGACCCCATCGGCCCCACACGCCTCGACCGAGGAGTACGACATGACCACCCAGACCGACGCTTCGGGCTCCGTCACCACCGTCTACCAGGTGACCGGCATGAGCTGTGGCCACTGCGAGGGCTCCGTCTCCGGTGAGCTCTCCCAGATTCCCGGCGTGAGCTCGGTCAAGGCCGTCGCGTCGACCGGCGAGGTGACGGTCGTCTCCGCGGCTCCGCTGGACGACGAGGCCGTCCGCGCCGCCGTCGACGAGGCCGGCTTCGAGCTGGCCGGCAGGGCCTGAGAGCAGGCCCGAGCGACCGGGCCCGCCCCGGCCCGCGGGCCCCGAAACCCTTCCCCGACCGGGCCGTGCCGACCAGCTGATACCGGATCCGTACGGTCCGGTCCGATGTCTGGAGTCCGGACATGACCAGCACCACCACCGAGACCGCGAGCGAGATAGGCGCCACCTCCGAGGTCGAACTTCTCATCGGCGGGATGACCTGTGCCTCCTGCGCCGCCCGGGTGGAGAAGAAGCTCAACCGCATGGACGGCGTGAGCGCCACCGTGAACTACGCGACGGAGAAGGCGAAGGTCAGCTACGCCGAGGGTGTCCAGGTCGCCGACCTGATCGCGACCGTCGTGAAGACCGGCTACACCGCCGAGGAGCCCCCGCCGCCGCAGCCCGAGGCCGAGGCCGCGACCGAGGAGACCTCCGAGCCGGACCCGGAACTCGCCGCCCTCCGGCACCGCCTGCTCGTCTCCGTGCTGCTCGCCGCCCCCGTCGTCCTGCTCGCCATGATTCCCGCGCTGCAGTTCGACAACTGGCAGTGGCTCTCGCTCACGCTCGCCGCGCCGGTGGTCGTCTGGGGCGGCCTGCCCTTCCACCGGGCCGCCTGGACCAACGCGCGGCACGGCGCCGCCACCATGGACACGCTGGTCTCGGTCGGCACGCTGGCCGCGTTCGGCTGGTCGCTGTGGGCGCTGTTCTTCGGCGACGCGGGCATGCCGGGCATGCACGACGCGTTCCGGTTCACCGTCTCCCGCATGGACGGCGCCTCCACCATCTACCTCGAGGTCGCCGCCGGAGTCGTCGCGCTGATCCTGCTCGGCCGCTATCTGGAGGCCCGCTCCAAGCGGCGCGCGGGCGCGGCCCTGAAAGCGCTGATGGAGCTGGGCGCCAAGGACGTCGCGGTACTGCGGGACGGGCATGAGGTACGCGTCCCGGTGTCGGACCTGGCCGTCGGCGACCGGTTCGTCGTACGGCCCGGCGAGAAGATCGCCACCGACGGCACGGTCGTCGAGGGCGTGTCCGCGGTGGACGCGGCCATGCTGACCGGCGAGTCGGTGCCGGTGGACGTCGGCCCCGGCGACCAGGTCACCGGCGCCACGGTCAACGCGGGCGGCCGGCTGGTGGTCGAGGCGGCCCGGGTCGGCTCGGACACCCAGCTCGCCCGGATGGCGAAGCTGGTGGAGGACGCACAGAACGGCAAGGCCGAGGTGCAGCGGCTCGCCGACCGGATCTCCGCCGTCTTCGTCCCCGTCGTCATCCTCGTCGCACTCGGTACCTTCGGCGTCTGGCTGGCGGTCACCGGGGACACCTCCGCCGCGTTCACGGCCGTCACCGGGGACACCTCCGCCGCGTTCACGGCCGCCGTCGCCGTGCTGATCATCGCCTGCCCCTGCGCGCTCGGCCTCGCCACGCCGACCGCACTGATGGTCGGCACCGGCCGGGGCGCCCAGCTCGGCATCCTCATCAAGGGCCCCGAGGTGCTGGAGTCCACGCGGCGCGTCGACACCGTCGTCCTGGACAAGACCGGAACCGTCACCACCGGCCGGATGACCCTCCAGGAGGTGTACGTCGCCGACGGCGAGGACGAGCAGGAGGTGCTGCGGCTCGCCGGCGCCCTGGAGCACGCCTCCGAGCACCCCGTCGCCCGCGCGATCGCCGTCGGCGCCGAGGAGCGCACCGGCAGGCTCCCCGGGATCGAGCACTTCGAGAACGTCCCCGGGCGGGGCGTACGCGGCCGCGTGGAAGGCCGTGAGGTGGCCGTGGGACGGCTGTACGACGTGGTCCCGCAGGAGTTGGCCCGGGCGGGGCGCCAGGCCGAGCAGGAGGGCCGTACGGCCGTCACGGTCGGCTGGGACGGCAAGGCCCGCGGAATCCTCGCCGTCGCCGACGCGGTCAAGGCCTCCAGCGCCGAGGCGGTGCGCGAGCTGCGCGCGCTCGGGCTCACGCCGGTGCTGCTCACCGGGGACAACCGGACGGTCGCCGAGGCGGTGGCGCGGGCCGTCGGCATCGACGAGGTGATCGCCGAGGTACTCCCCGAGGAGAAGGTGGACGTCGTACGACGGCTGCAGGGCGAGGGTCGCGCCGTGGCGATGGTCGGCGACGGCGTCAACGACGCCGCCGCGCTCGCCACCGCCGATCTGGGCCTCGCCCTGGGCACCGGCACGGACGCGGCGATCGAGGCCGGCGATCTGACGCTGGTGCGCGGTGACCTCAGGGTGGCCGCGGACGCCATCCGGCTCTCCCGGCGCACCCTCGCCACCATCAAGGGCAACCTGGTGTGGGCCTTCGGCTACAACGTGGCCGCGCTGCCACTGGCCGCCGCGGGCCTGCTCAACCCGATGATCGCGGGCGCGGCGATGGCCTTCTCCTCGGTGTTCGTGGTGACCAACAGCCTGCGGCTGCGCAGCTTCCGCTGAAGCCGGTGGGGTTACCGGGGGTTCGCCCGAGGTGAAGTAAGAGCCCCTCTAGAGTCCTGCGCGAGCCTCACATAAGCTCTTCACAAGGCTCGCGCATCATCCTTACGCTTGGGTCCCGATCGCCGTATCGGGGCTCTTGCGCACCTAAGGGACATATGCAAGAGACGCAGATCACAGTGATGCGAACGTAACCATCGAAGGGGTTCGAAGGTCTAAGTTGGCGATGTCAGTCCAGCGTCTTGGGGGGCGCTGACTGGCATCTGGGGATGTCTTGGGGGACTTCCTCAGAGATGCGTTGCCGGGGCACGTACACCGGGGAGCTTTGAGCGGCCCTCCCAGCGTGCGTTGTCCCGGCAGATCGCACCGCATCACCGGAGCACGACGGGCTCTGCTCGTGGTGCTCAGACAGCGGTTCAGGCGCTGTCCTCTCCGAGCGCCCGGCCGGATCCCGTGGGGGGAATCCGTACCGGGACATGGGAAGGCGCCCTGGTCGTCGGCCCGTGGGGGGACTGGCGACTCAGGGCGCCTTCTGCTTTCTCGCTCAGGTCAGCACTGATTCAGGGCCCGCCGGGCAGGCAGGCCCTCGCACTCAGTGTGTTCAGCGCTGCTCGACGGGAACGAAGTCGCGCTCCACCACACCCGTGTAGATCTGGCGCGGGCGGCCGATGCGGGAGCCCGGCTCCTTGATCATCTCGTGCCACTGGGCGATCCAGCCCGGCAGGCGGCCGAGGGCGAACAGGACCGTGAACATCTCGGTCGGGAAGCCCATGGCGCGGTAGATCAGGCCGGTGTAGAAGTCGACGTTCGGGTAGAGGTTGCGCGAGACGAAGTAGTCGTCGGAGAGCGCGTGCTCCTCCAGCTTCAGCGCGATGTCCAGCAGCTCGTCGGACTTGCCGAGCGCCGAGAGGACGTCGTGCGCGGCGGCCTTGATGATCTTGGCGCGCGGGTCGAAGCTCTTGTAGACCCGGTGGCCGAAGCCCATCAGACGGACGCCGTCCTCCTTGTTCTTCACCTTGTTGATGAAGGAGTCGACGTCGCCGCCGCCCGCCTGGATGCCCTCCAGCATCTCCAGCACGGACTGGTTGGCGCCGCCGTGCAGCGGGCCCCACAGGGCGCTGATGCCGGCCGAGATCGACGCGAACATGTTGGCCTGCGAGGAGCCGACCAGGCGGACCGTGGAGGTCGAACAGTTCTGCTCGTGGTCGGCGTGCAGGATCAGCAGCTTGTCGAGCGCGGCGACGACGACCGGGTCCAGCTCGAACTCCTGCGCCGGCACCGAGAAGGTCATGCGCAGGAAGTTCTCGACGTAGCCGAGGTCGTTGCGCGGGTAGACGAACGGGTGGCCGATCGACTTCTTGTACGCGTACGCCGCGATCGTCGGAAGCTTGGCGAGCAGGCGGATCGTGGAGAGGTTGCGCTGGTTCTCGTCGAACGGGTTGTGGCTGTCCTGGTAGAAGGTGGACAGCGCCGAGACGACCGAGGACAGCATGGCCATCGGGTGGGCGTCGCGCGGGAAGCCCTTGTAGAAGTTCTTGACGTCCTCGTGCAGCAGGGTGTGCCGCGTGATCTCGTCCTTGAACGCGGCCAGCTCGTCGACGGTCGGCAGCTCACCGTTGATCAGCAGGTACGCCACCTCGAGGAAGGTGGAGCGCTCGGCCAGCTGCTCGATGGGGTAGCCGCGGTAGCGGAGGATGCCCGCCTCGCCGTCCAGGTAGGTGATGGCGGATTTATAGGCGGCCGTGTTGCCGTAACCGCTGTCCAGAGTCACCAGACCGGTCTGGGCGCGGAGCTTCCCGATGTCGAAGCCCTTGTCACCGACGGTGCTGTCGACCACCGGGTAGGTGTACTCGCCGTCGCCGTACCGCAGTACTACAGAGTTGTCGCTCACGTCTTCCCTCACCGACGTAGTGCCTCATCTTCGAGGTGCCCTGACTGTCTCTACCATCCCCCATTTGGCTCAGGAGAGTGCACTCGGGGTCGACCATTGGGCCTATTGGCGGCACTCAGTGCCGCCAACTTGCACATCCTGCCCCGTTTGACCGGCATCTGGAAGTGCTCTGTGACCTTTGCGACTCGTTTGATCGATCATTTTTTGTGATGCTGGTCTCCATCCCTGGTCAGGGGTGGTCAGCAGCCGCGAAGTCTGAAGTCCAGGGCCGTACAGCGCCGCCCCGCCGACACCGTGCGCACCGCCTGTCCGATCGCCTTGCGTGAACCGACGAGGACCACCAGCCGTTTCGCCCGTGTCACCGCCGTGTACAGCAGGTTCCGCTGGAGCATCATCCATGCGCTGGTGGTGACGGGGATCACGACGGCGGGATATTCACTCCCCTGCGAACGGTGGATCGTCACCGCGTACGCGTGTGCCAGTTCGTCCAGTTCGTCGAATTCGTACGGAACCTCCTCGTCCTCGTCCGTCAGCACCGTCAGGCGCTGGTCGACCGGATCGAGCGAGGTGACCACGCCCACGGTGCCGTTGAAGACTCCGTTCTTCCCCTTCTCGTAATTGTTGCGGATCTGCGTGACCTTGTCGCCGACGCGGAAGACGCGGCCGCCGAACCGCTTCTCCGGCAGGTCGGGGCGGCCGGGCGTGATGGCCTGCTGGAGCAGGCCGTTGAGGACTCCGGCGCCGGCCGGGCCGCGGTGCATGGGCGCGAGCACCTGGACGTCCCGGCGCGGGTCGAGCCCGAATTTGGCCGGAATCCGACGGGCGGCCACGTCCACGGTGAGCCGGCCGGCCTCCTCGGTGTCGTCCTCCACGAAGAGGAAGAAGTCCTTCATGCCGTCGGTGAGCGGATGCTGCCCGGCATTGATCCGGTGCGCGTTGGTGACCACGCCGGACTGCTGGGCCTGCCGGAAGACCCGGGTGAGCCGCACGGCCGGGATCGGGCCGCCCTCGGCCAGCAGGTCGCGCAGCACCTCCCCCGCGCCGACGCTGGGCAGCTGGTCCACGTCCCCGACGAACAGCAGATGGGCCCCCGGCGGCACCGCCTTCACCAGCTTGTTGGCGAGCAGCAGGTCCAGCATGGACGCCTCGTCCACGACCACCAGGTCGGCGTCCAGCGGGCGGTCCCGGTCGTAGGCCGCGTCGCCGCCGGGCTTCAGCTCCAGCAGCCGGTGGACCGTGGAGGCCTCGGCGCCGGTCAGCTCGGCGAGCCGCTTGGCGGCACGCCCGGTCGGAGCGGCGAGCAGCACCTTGGCGCGCCGGGCGCGGGCCAGCTCCACGATGGAGCGGACCGTGAAGGACTTGCCGCAGCCCGGGCCGCCGGTGAGCACCGCGACCTTCTCGGTCAGCGCGAGCCTCACGGCGGCCTCCTGCTCGGCGGCGAGGTCGGTGCCGGTGCGGGACTTCAGCCAGCCGAGCGCCTTGTCCCAGTTCACGTCCCGGAAGGCCGGCATCCGGTCCTCCTCCGTGCGCAGCAGGCGCAACAGCTGGGCGGAGAGGGAGAGTTCGGCGCGGTGGAAGGGCACGAGGTAGACGGCGGTGACGGGCTCCCCGTCACCCTCGGGTCCGGGCACCTTCTCGCGTACGACCCCGGGGTCCGCGCCGTCCTCCGGCGGCCCGGCCAGCTCGGCGAGGCACTCGATGACCAGCCCGGTGTCGACCTGGAGCAGCTTCACCGCGTCCGCGATCAGCCGCTCCTCGGGCAGGAAGCAGTGGCCCTGGTCGGCGGACTGCGACAGCGCGTACTGAAGGCCCGCCTTCACGCGCTCCGGGCTGTCGTGCGGGATGCCCACGGACTGGGCGATCTTGTCGGCGGTGAGGAAGCCGATGCCCCAGACGTCGGCGGCCAGCCGGTACGGCTCGTTCCTCACGACGGAGATGGACGCGTCGCCGTACTTCTTGTAGATCCGCACGGCGATGGACGTGGACACCTCGACGGTCTGGAGGAAGAGCATGACCTCCTTGATCGCCTTCTGCTCCTCCCAGGCGTCGGCGATCTTCTTGGTGCGCTTGGGACCGAGGCCCGGGACCTCGATGAGCCGCTTGGGCTCCTCCTCGATGATCGTCAGGGTGTCCAGGCCGAAGTGCCGGGTGATGCGGTCGGCGAAGACCGGGCCGATGCCCTTGACCAGGCCGGAGCCGAGGTAGCGGCGGATGCCCTGGACGGTGGCGGGCAGGACCGTCGTGTAGTTCTCGACATGGAATTGCTTTCCGTACTGTGGATGCGAGCCCCACCGGCCCTCCATGCGGAGGGATTCGCCGACCTGGGCGCCGAGCAGCGCGCCGACCACCGTGAGGAGGTCTCCGCCGCCTCTTCCGGTGTCGACCCGGGCGACCGTGTAGCCGTTCTCCTCGTTGGCGTACGTGATGCGCTCCAGCACGCCTTCGAGCACGGCGAGCCGCCGCTCGGTCGTGGGGTTCCCCTCCTGTCGAGCCATGATCCGACGGTACCGGTGGGGTGTGACAACGGGCAGACCGTATCGGACGCGGCGGAGGCGTTCGCTACAGCAAGGCGACCTCGCGAGGCCACGCGGCGTACTACCGCTCCGGCTGGAAGAGCGGAAACATCAAGGAGGGAACCCCGATCACCGTCTCGGTCTGCGCCGTGCAGGGCGAGAAGGAGCAGTGCGGTTCCGCTTACGGCCTGGCGTAGCCAGGCCTTCTTCTTTTCAGGCACACACCTGGGGGACATTCCTGCGACTTCGTCCACGAATGGGACACGTACGACTCCCGGACGCACGAGTTCTGCATCGACAACTTCGTGGCCGGCGACAACAAGAAGGCCGAGCTCTACTTCACGGGGCCGTGCACGGGCGCCCCCTGGATCCACATGGACGACTAGGCGGAGGTCCGCCACCGGGGGGGGGGGGGGGGGGCCCCCCCCCCCCCTCTACCCCCCCCCCCCCCCCCCCCCCCCCCCCCCCCCCCCCCCCCCCCCCCCCCCCCCCCCTGCCGTTCCCGCTCCGGGGTCAGGCAGGCTGCAACACGCAGGTGCCGACCACGTAACCGGTGACACCGTTCTTCGTGACCTTGACCCACCGCGTGCTGGTGATGCCGCACGCGGTGTACGACCCGCCGTAGTACATCTGGCAGGGCGACGAGGCCGTCTGCCCCTTGTTGAGCTGGCCGAGGGCTGTGGTGCCGGTGCTCGTCCCGGACCGTATGATCACGGTCTCCAGGGCCTTTGCCGTGCAACTCGCCGCGGCCGCGTCGGTCTGGGCGACTGCGGGGCTGCCGGCGACGAGCGTGGTCCCGACCAGGGCGGCGGCCGCCACGGACGCACCGAGGATCCGGCGTGCGTGCATATCTGATCCCTCCCTTTGTGATTGGCGCGGGCATGTCACCCACTGCGCCAAGGGCAGCCTAGATCCCGTCGGCCGGCCTGCTCGGCCGGTGACGGTCGGCACCAAGGACGACCTGGCCGGCTTCAGCGGATGACGGGAGTTCATGCCATGTACGACTACGACCTCCTGGTCGTGGGTTCGGCCAACGCCGACCTGGTGATCGGCGTCGAGCGGCGGCCGGCCGCCGGAGAGACCGTGCTCGGCGGCGACCTGGCCGTCCACCCGGGCGGCAAGGGCGCCAACCAGGCGGTCGCGGCCGCCCGGCTCGGAGCCCGTACGGCCCTGCTGGCCCGGGTCGGCGACGACGCGCACGGCCGGCTGCTCCTCGACGCGCAGCGGGCGGCCGGGGTGGACGCGGTGGGGGTGCTGGTGGGCGGGGCGCCGACGGGCGTGGCGCTGATCACGGTGGACCCCTCCGGGGACAACAGCATCGTGGTGTCGCCGGGGGCCAACGCCCGGCTCACGCCCGCGGACGTCCGGGCCGCCGTCAGCCTCTTCCTCGCCTCCCGGGTGGTGTCGGCGCAGCTGGAGATCCCGCTGGAGACGGTCGTGGAGGTCGTACGGAACCTGCCCCCGGACAGTCGCTTCGTGCTGAACCCGTCGCCGCCGCGCCCGCTGCCCCCGGAGGTGCTGGCCGCCTGTGACCCGCTGATCGTGAACGAGCACGAGGCGCGGGTGCTCCTCGGCGATGCGTGCGTGAGCGAGGATCCGGCGGACTGGGCGCGGCTGTTGCTGGCCGAGGGCCCGCGCTCGGTGGTGGTGACGCTCGGCGCGGAGGGGGCGCTGGTGTGCGACGCGTCCGGAGTGGCCCGGGTGCCGTCGGTGACGGTGGACGCGGTGGACACGACGGGTGCGGGCGACGCGTTCACAGCGGCGCTGGCCTGGAAGCTGGGCACGGGTTCTCCCCTGCCCGAGGCGGCGGCCTACGCGGCCCGCGTCGGCGCGGCGGCGGTGACGAAGAGGGGCGCGCAGGAGTCGTATCCGACGGCGGAAGAGGCCGAAGCCCTGTGAGGAAGAAGCGAGGGGGGGGGGGGGGGGGGGGGGGGGGGGGGGGGGGGGACCCCCCCCCCCCCCCCCACGCCCGTCGGGGGGGTGGAGCGCTCGAACAAGCGTCCCCCCCACCTCTCCTTCCCTCCCCC
>NZ_JBVIGN010000011.1:248703-341811 GCF_055570785.1 Streptomyces sp. NPDC031100 | reverse complement strand
AGGAAGCAGCGCAGCCAGAAAGAGAAAAAAGAGCCAGAAGGTAGGAGAAACGCGACCCCCCCCCCCCCCCCCCCCCCCCCCCCCCCCCCCCCCCCCCCTCGTCGTCTCTCAGGACTGCCGGCGGGGCGCCGGATCGTCCAGGACGATTCCCCAGGCGTCGTCCTCGCCGATCCGCACCGTGACGTCCTGCGCCCGGCGGGAGCCGGAGAAGTGGAGGACCACGTCCTGGCGCACGGAGCCCTCGTCGAGGAAGTCGGCGGTCACCTCGTCGCGGGCCGCCTTGCCGTAGGTCCTGATCCAGGCACGGGCTTCGGGGCCCGCGTCGCCGCCCTCGGTGTCGAGGGCGGCGAGGCCGTCGGCGTCCCCGTCGGCCAGGCGCCAGACGAGCTTCTGGACCGTTTCGAGACTGCCCGTGCTGGGGTGGCCCGTCACGCGCAGTGGACGGTGGTTCGTGTAGTCCGTCTGGTAGTCCAGGGAGTCGTCCGAGCAGGCCGTCAGGGCGGCACCGAGCGCGAACGTGAGGGCGGCGGCCCGGATGCGGGTCGATGTCGTCGATGTCATGGTCAGCTCCTCGACTTCGGGCGGAGGATGATCACGCGCTCGATGTGGTTGGCCTTGTGGCGGTAGCGGGCGATGGCCGCGCTCAGCGTGGTCTTGTTGACGCCGCCGTGCTGGCGGAGCTGGATCTCCCGGCCGTTGTTGCCGACCACGACCGCGGCGTGGTTGTACACCTTCTCCTTCTTCCACTTGAACAGGACGATGTCGCCGGGCCTGGCGTTCTTCTTCGACACCGACGGCGCCTTGCGGTACTTGGTCATGTGGCGGCGGAAGTTCTCGGCGCCGGACCAGGTGTAGCTCTTGTTCTTGATCGTGCCGAACAGGTAGTACTGCTGCCACCAGGCGCGGTCGTGCTTGCGGCCGCCGGAGCGGGTCTTCATCTTTCCGCCGTAGTAGAGGGCCTTGGACACGAAGTTGGTGCAGTCCTGGCCGTACTCCCACTTGGTGTTGATGTTCTTCGAGGCCCACTTGGCGGTGCCGGAGCCGGAGACGGCGGCGGCGCGCAGGGCCGCGGGTGCCGGGGCCGCCGCCTCCTCCACCGGGAAGCCGTCGGCGTCCAGGGCGATGGGCTCGTCCGGGACCTCGTCGGCGTCCTGGGTGTCGGACGGGGCCACGTCCAGGCCGTTCCAGGCGGAGGGTGCCTCGGTCAGCACGGTCTCGGCGGCCGGGGCGTCGGTCGCCAGGTGCAGGATCGGGGCGCCGTCGTTGCTGCTGAACGTGAACCGCTGCTCCTGGAGCCCCTCGTCGGGTTCGGCGGAACCGTCCTGCGTCAGCCGGGCCGACTCCTCGACCGCCGCCCGCAGGAAGACGGTTCCGTCGGCGTCGACACCGGCCAGGACGTCGGACAGCTTCGCCGAGGCGTCGGTGTAGGCGCGGCCGTGCCGGGCGAGGGCCTCGCGGGACTCGACGAGGGCGGGGGCCTGCGCGTTCAGCAGGTCCGCGAAGGAGGTCCCGCGGGGGCTCGCGGCGAGTGCTGCGGCCGCGGTGGTGTGGCGGCCGGTGAGGATCCCGGCCCGGGCGTCGAGGTACTGCTGGACGATCTCCCGGTACGCGCCGGCGCCGCCCGGGACGCCCGCGGTGGTCACCGGCTCGGAGGTGGCGGCGGAGCTGGTGCCGTGTGCGGTGCCGGCCTGGACGGAGACGCGGTAGGCGGTCTTGTCCGTCAGGCCGCTGACGACGGCGCGCGTGGCGGGCGTGGTCAGGCGGGCGGCCTCGGTGCCGTCCTCCTTGCGTACCACGACGGTGTACTCGGGGCCGTCGCCGGCCGACCCCTCGTCCTGCGGCGGGTTCCAGGTGGCCAGCAGTCCCCCGTCGCCGGAGGTGGCCCGGAGGTCCTGCGGGCGGCCCGGGGCGGCCGCGGGGACGTAGTCGATCACCAGGCGGGGCCGCTGGGCGGCGTCCTTGGCCCGGCCGGAGTGGTAGACGACGGTCTCCCGGACACCGGCAGGCAGCCGCAGCGCGAGGCCCTCACCGCTCTCCTGCTCCAGCCAGGACTGGACGACCGGGGCGAGGTCCTGGCCGGCGGCGCGGGCGGCGTCGGCGAAGGGGGCCTCGTCGAGAAGGTCCGGAAGATCCTTGCCGTGCTGCGGGGCCGTCCAGGGGTCGAGCAACTCATAGATCTCGACCGGCCGTTCGGCACCGCTCACAGGCGTCAGTTCGAGCCGGGCCGTGGCGATCCGGGCGCCTGCGGGCACCTTGGTCAGGTCGGGCTTGAGCCAGACGGCGTGGTCGGCGTCGAGGACGAGCCGCTCGTCCCGCACCGCCGGGCCCTCCTCCCGTACGGCGGCGGTGGCGTCGTCCAGCGACGTGCCGCTCAGGGTCAGCGACTTGGTCTCGGGCGCCTTCGGGCCGGGCTTGTCGGACGCGGTGAACTCCTGCTCGTACGACCAGGCCGAGCAGCCGGCGTCGGTGCAGGCGCGCATCGCCCAGCGGTACGTCGCACCGGAGCGCAGCGCGCCCGCCGGCACCTGGGCGGCGGCGCGCCGGCCGCTGTCCACCCAGGCGTCGGGTACGCGCACGCCGTCGAGGGGTTTGCCGTCCTCGTCGCGCAGGACGAACTCGGCGCGGACACGGCCCTGTTCGGGGCTCGAGGCGACACCGGAGAGGAGGGGAGTGAGGGTGTCGGTCGCGCCCTGCTCCAGCGCCTGCGGCATGTCGGGCAGCCCGCCGGGCCGCCGGCCGGTCTGCACGGTGAACGTGGTCCACTCCGACCAGGCGGAGTTGAAGTGGGTGCCGTCGTAGGGGCTGGTGCGGAAGCGGTAGGTGGTGCCGTCCTTCAGCAGGCCGTCGGGCAGGGTGACGGCGGCGGGGCGGCCCGAGTCGACGTACGGGGAGACGAAGTGGTCGCCGACACGCTTGCCGGTGGCGGCCTCGACGACCTCGAAGGTGCCGTTGATCCGGTCACCGTCCTTGTCGGAGAAGGTGTCGCGCAGGGTCGGGGTCGTGGTGTCGACCTGCCAGGTGCCGGAGGCGTCCTTGACGTACGGCGGTCCGGCCTGCCGGTTGTTGCCGGAGCGCGGACGGAAGTTGTACGACACGGTCAGCTTCGGCGGGTTCGCGGTCGCGTTGGCCGAGTTGACGCGCTTCCAGGGGGCGACGGCGGACTCGTCGGCGGCCTTCAGGGCCATCGTGGCGGTGGGCGCCTTGGCCGAGGCCCAGGTCTGCACGAGCGTCGTCACGTCGGCGCCGATCCAGCCGTCGGCGCCGCAGGCCGGGTTGCCCTTGGTCTCGGTGGAGGTGGCGTACTTCTTGTACAGCGCGGGCTGGCTGGTCCAGCGGCTGGCGGTGGTCGCCCGGTCGGCCGACCAGACCTCCCAGGCCTGCGGTGTGCAGTCGGTGTTGGCCGAGTGGAAGTTCCACAGGCTCAGTTTGGCGCTGCTGACCAGGGCGTCCGCGATGGGGGCGGTGCCCCAGGTGAGGAACGAACGGGCCGTACGGGGACTACCGCCCGCGTTCTTCGTCCCCGGGTTGCCGAAGTCCAGCTCGGTGTCGGTGGACCAGTCGCGGGTCTCGCCCTGCTGGACGTAGGTGTCGAAAACGTTGCTCAGAGCCGAGGTGGACGGATCGACGGTCACCGGGTAGCGGGTCTCCGGGTCGGCCAGGAAGCCTGCGTCCGGGGTCACCACCAGGTCGAAGGAGTCGTCGCCCGTCTCCACGACCTCCATGTCCACCGGGACCCGACGGGTGTGCTCGCCCGACCGCTCGTCGACGGTGGCGTCCCACATCACCGGCGCCGGCATGACGGCCCGCTCCTGGCCGGTGCGCCGGTCGGTGAACAGCACGCTGCCGTCGGCCTGGTGCTTGACGCGGAGCCCCTCGGCCCGGAGCGGCAAGGTGTAGCGGTAGGCGCCCTTGCCGTCGGAGCTGACCTGCTCCGGGCGCTTCTTGATCTCGACGTACTGCTCGAAGCCGGTCCGGGTCGCCTCCACGATCACGTCGGCGCCGGGCACGGCCTCGGGGTACTCGGCCCGGTTGCCGTCCAGCCGGGGCCTGGGCAGCCCGCCCTTCCACTGCAGGGTGACCTGCCGGTCGCCCTCGCCGAGGGTGACGAGATCGCGGGGCTTGGCCGTACGGGTCTCGGCAAGCGAGTCGGCCGTCTCGCCGCCCGGGCCGCCCAGGGTCAGATCGGCGGGGTGCGCCTTGGGCGCCACGGAGCCGTCCGGGCGCGCGGCCAGGTCGGTGTCGACGGCCACCCAGCGGCCGTCGCGCTCGAACCGGACCGGTCCCGCGGTCAGCTCGGTGGTCAGAGAACCGTCCGCCTGCACCCAGGTGGTGGAGGTCTCGGTCCGCTCGGACAGCGCCTCCACGCGGGCGCCACTGCGGCGGGCCGCGGCGAGGGCCGACGGGACGTCAGGGGCCGTCGTGGCAGCCGGTTCCGGGGTGCCCTGCTGCGGAGGTGGAGTGGCGTACGCCGGTGCTGCCGGCAGCAGGACGGAGAGGAGGACCAGGCCGGTTGTACCGGCCTTGGGTATGCGCATGTGTTTGTCAAGCCTTTGGTCAATCGCGGGTAATGCGATCGCAAAGCCTAGGAGGAGTCGCGATGCCCGCATACCGACCAATGACCGTTTTACACGCATCTATCCGGCCACGGCGAGAGTGACAATGATCATGAACAGGCACCGGAACGCCGGGGCCCGAAAACCCGTCGCTCGCCGTTCACTCCGCGCGGGGACGCGAGTGACCGGAAGCGTTGCCGCAGGCAGGCGGCGGCGGGGCCCGAGGGCCCCGGCTGCCTGCCCGTCGGGACGGTGTGTCAGACCATGGCGAGCCGGTCCACCAGCAGCTCCACCCTCGGCTCGGCGTCCTCGGGCAGCAGGCGGCCCGCGCGGGTCAGGGTCGCAAGGCCGTGCAGGGCCGCCCAGAACACCTCGGTGAACAGCCCCGGGTGGACGCCGTCGCCGGCGACCTCGCCGAGAGTCTCCAGCAGGGCGGCGAAGGCGTCCTTCAGAGGCTCTGGGGTGTCCTCCTGCGCGTACGCCAGGCCGCCGTCGAGCTGGAACAAGGCGTCGTAGACCGCCGGGTTGCGCTCGGCGAAGTCGAGGTAGGCGCGGGCCAGGGCGGCGACCCGCTCGCGCGGGCCGCCCGCGCCGGCGGTCGCGGCACGCACCGCCACGGCCATCTCGGCGGCCCCCTGAAGGGCGACGGCGCCGATGATCTCGCGCTTGCCGCGGAAGTGGCTGTAGAGGACGGGCTGACTGTATTCGATGCGCTCGGCGAGCCGGCGGGTGGTGACCGCGTCCCAGCCCTGCTGCTCGGCGAGTTCGCGGGCTGTCGCCACGATGAGGCGCTCGCGCTCCGCCCGTTCGCGCTCCTTGCGTTCCTTTACCGACATGAATCGATCCTAGCATCGCTAGACAACCGAGCGGCAGCAGTACTAGCGTTGCCTCATCAGCTAGCAATGCTAGTTCAACGGAGGGATCGTCATGCTCAACGCACTCGAGGTCGTCACCACCGTCGTCGTCGGCCTGATGGTGGGGGTGGAATTCTCCGTCGCCTTCATCATGAACCGGATCCTGGACGCGCTTCCCGAGGACAGCGGCCAGCTCGGCCACGCCCACGGCGGCCGGATGCTCGGCGCCCTGATGCCGTTCTGGTACATCGGCTCGCTCGTCCTCAGCGCGATCTGGGCCGTCGCCGGATGGCACCACCACGGCGCCGGACTCGTCGTCACCGCCGCCGGACTGCTGATCGTCAGCGTGGTCATGTCGATACTGCTGCTCGTCCCGATCAACAACCGAAACAAGACCTGGACCCCCGAGAACCGGCCCGCCGACTGGAAGGAGCAGCTGCACCGCTGGGACCGCTACCACTACGTCCGCGTCGCCGTCATCATCGCCGCCTTCACCCTGCTGGTCGCCGCCCTCGCCTGACACCACCGCTGCCCCGGCATGCGCTGGTTCGCCCCTGTATATCGACGGCTTTCGCCCCGTCGGGGTGAGCCCGACAGGGCTTCGGATCTCTGACCCCGCGGGCCGACGCCGCGCCGGTGGCGCACAATCCCCACTCCTCGGGGGCGGCTGCCGCCCCCCAGCCCCTACGTGGTCGTGGCGGGGGGCCGCGAAGCGGCCGGTAGCCGCCTTCGCCGTCGGGCACGCGACTGCCGCCCCTGATGAGCCTTCACTGAGTCGAGCCAGTCAAACAAGTCAGCGCAGTCAACTGACCAGGCGCGGCAGGCTCGCTGATCAACCGCCGACGTGCGTCACGAACCGCTCCGCCGTCTCCGCCAGCACCTCCCGCCCGTCCCGTGCCCACAGCCCCTCGTTGAACAGCTCGACCTCGATCGGCCCGGTGTAGCCGGCCGCGTCCACGTACCCCTTCCACTCCCGCATGTCGATCGCGCCGTCCCCGATCTGGCCGCGGCCGGTGAGGACGCCCTCGGGGAGGGGGGTCGTCCAGTCGGCCAGCTGGAAGGTGTGGATGCGGCCCGCCGCGCCCGCGCGGGCGATCTGCGCGGGGGCCTGGTCGTCCCACCAGATGTGGTACGTGTCCACGGTCACGCCCACCTGGTGCGCGGGGAAGCGCTCGGCGAGGTCCAGGGCCTGGGCGAGGGTGGAGACCACGCAGCGGTCGGACGCGTACATCGGGTGCAGGGGCTCGATGGCGAGGCGTACGCCGTGGTCCTCGGCGTACGGGGCGAGTTCCGTCAGCGCGTCCGCGATGCGCTCGCGGGCGCCACGCAGGTCGCGCGAACCTGCGGGCAGGCCGCCCGAGACAAGGACCAGGGTGTCCGTGCCGAGCGTGGCCGCCTCCTCGATCGCCCGGCGGTTGTCGGCCAGCGCCCGCGACCGCTCCTCGGGGTCGATCGCCGTGAGGAAGCCGCCGCGGCACAGGGTCGTCACCGTCAGGCCCGCGTCGCGGACCAGCTTGGCGGTCGCCTCCACGCCGTACGACTGGACCGGCTCGCGCCACAGGCCCACCCCTGGCACACCCAACTGCCCGCAGATGTCGACCAGTTCGGGCAGCGACAGCTGCTTGACCGTCATCTGGTTGATGGAGAAGCGTTCGAGTCCGGTGCTCACTGGTTCACCCCGTACAGCGACAGCAGGTTCTTCATACGCTCCTCGGCCAGTTCCGGGTCCGGGAACAGGCCGAGGCCGTCGGCGAGTTCGTAGGCGCGGGCGAAGTGGGGCAGGGAGCGGGCCGACTGGAGGCCGCCGACCATCGTGAAGTGGGACTGGTGGCCCGCGAGCCAGGCCAGGAAGACCACTCCCGTCTTGTAGAAGCGGGTGGGGGCCTGGAAGAGGTGGCGGGACAGTTCGACCGTCGGGTCCAGCAACCGGCGGAAGCCGTCCCTGTCGTCCGTGTCCAGGACCCGTACCGCCTCGGCCGCCAGCGGGCCCAGCGGGTCGAAGATGCCGAGCAGGGCGTGGCTGAAGCCCTGCTCGTCACCCGCGATCAGCTCGGGGTAGTGGAAGTCGTCGCCCGTGTAGCAGCGCACGCCCCGCGGCAACCTCCGCCTCAGATCGATCTCGCGCCGGGCGTCCAGGAGGGAGACCTTGATGCCGTCGACCTTGTCGGGGTGGGCGGCGACGACCTCCACAAACGCATCGGTCGCCGCGTCCAGGCCAACCGAGCCCCAGTAGCCCTCCAGCGCCGGGTCGAACATCGGGCCCAGCCAGTGCAGGATCACCGGCTCGGCGGCCTGGCGGAGGAGATGGCCGTAGATCTCAAGGTAGTCCTCGGGGCCCGAGGCCGCGGCGGCCAGCGCCCGGGAGGCCATGAGGATCGCCTGCGCGCCGGACTCCTCGACGACCGCGAGCTGCTCCTCGTAGGCCGCGCGGATCTGGGCCAGGGTGCCGCCCGTGATCTGATCGGTGCCGACACCACAGGCGATCCGGCCACCCACGCTGTGAGCCTCCGCCGCCGACCGGCGGATCAGCTCGGCCGCGCCCGCCCAGTCCAGGCCCATCCCGCGCTGGGCGGTGTCCATCGCCTCGGCGACGCCGAGCCCGTGGGACCACAGGTGGCGGCGGAAGGCGAGGGTGGCGTCCCAGTCGACGGCGGCGGGGGAATCGGGGGTCGTGTCCGCGAAGGGGTCGGCGACGACGTGGGCCGCCGAGAAGACCGTACGGGAGGTGAAGGGGGTTCCGGGGGTGACGGCCAGGGGCTCGGGGCGGGGCTCGTACACCCTCAACCCGCCCGCAGGATCGGGGAGTCGGATGGTCATAGCGCGATCTTCGGTACGTCGATGCGGCGGCCCTCGGACGAGGACTTCAGGCCCAGCTCGGCGAGTTGCACGCCGCGGGCGCCGGCCAGCAGGTCCCAGTGGTACGGCGCGTCGGCGTAGACGTGCTTCAGGAACAGCTCCCACTGGGCCTTGAAGCCGTTGTCGAACTCGGCGTTGTCCGGAACCTCCTGCCACTGGTCGCGGAAGACCTCGGCGGCGGGGATGTCCGGGTTCCAGACCGGCATGGGGGTCGCGGACCGGTGCTGCGCCCGGCACTTCCTGAGCCCCGCGACGGCCGATCCCTCCGTGCCGTCGACCTGGAACTCGACCAGTTCGTCGCGGTTGACCCGGACCGCCCAGGAGGAGTTGATCTGGGCGATCGCGCCGCCCTCGAGCTCGAAGATGCCGTAGGCGGCGTCGTCCGCCGTCGCGTCGTAGGGCTTGCCGTGCTCGTCCCAGCGCTGCGGGATGTGGGTGGTGGCCAGGGCCTGGACGGAGGTGACCCGGCCGAACAGCTCGTGGAGCACGTACTCCCAGTGCGGGAACATGTCGACGACGATGCCGCCGCCGTCCTCGGTGCGGTAGTTCCAGGAGGGGCGCTGGGCGGGCTGCCAGTCGCCCTCGAAGACCCAGTAGCCGAACTCGCCCCGGACGGACAGGATCCGGCCGAAGAAGCCCCCGTCGATCAGCCGCTTCAGCTTGCGGAGGCCGGGGAGGAAGATCTTGTCCTGGACGACGCCGTGCCTGATGCCCTTCGCGTGGGCCAGCCGGGCGAGTTCGAGGGCGCCGTCGAGGCCGGTGGCGGTGGGCTTCTCGGTGTAGATGTGCTTGCCGGCCGTGATCGCCTTCTTGATCGACTCCTCGCGGGCCGAGGTGACCTGGGAGTCGAAGTAGAGGTCGACGGTCGGGTCGGCGAGGACGGCGTCCACGTCCGTCGCCCAGTGCTCCAGGCCGTGCCGCTCGGCGATTGCCTTCAGTGCGTGCTCGCGGCGGCCGAGCAGGATCGGCTCGGGCCACAGCACGGTGCCGTCGCCGAGGTCGAGGCCGCCCTGTTCGCGCAGGGCGAGGATCGACCGGACGAGGTGCTGGCGGTAGCCCATGCGCCCGGTCACGCCGTTCATGGCGATACGCGCCGTCTTGCGTGTCACGTCAGTCCCCTTCGTGGGCGTCGTGCGCCCCGTTCGGCATCAGCGGCGCCGGCGTCGACCGCCGGCACAGCAAGCGCTTTCTGTGTGCAGAAGCTAGCCTCTGCCACAGGTCCGTACAAGACCGTGTCCCCTTCGAGTTGTTCGAGGGGGCGAACAAACGGGGTGGTTGGCCTTAAGGTCTGCACGACACCGGGCGGAACCGTGGCCGGGCCCGGCCTGTCTACGAGGACGTACGAGCACCAATGCGCGACCCGATGCGCGACCGGAGGACGACGAGATGACGGTGACCCTGGCGGACGTGGCGGCCCGCGCACAGGTCTCCCCCGCGACGGTGTCGCGCGTGCTGAACGGCAACTACCCGGTGGCCGCCTCCACGCGCGAGCGGGTGCTGCGGGCGGTGGACGAGCTGGACTACGTCCTCAACGGCCCGGCCAGCGCGCTCGCCGCGGCCACCTCCGACCTCGTCGGCATCCTCGTCAACGACATCGCCGACCCCTTCTTCGGGATCATGGCGAGCGCGATCCAGGGCGAGATCGGGGGGCCGGGCGGCCGGGCGGGCGGCGAGCGCCTGGCGGTGGTCTGCAACACGGGCGGCTCGCCGGAGCGCGAGCTGACGTACCTCACCCTGCTCCAGCGGCAGCGGGCGGCGGCCGTGGTGCTGACCGGCGGAGCCGTGGAGGACGCGCCGCACGCGGCGGCGGTCGCGGCGAAGCTGCGGAAGCTGGCGGACGCCGGGACCCGGGTGGTGCTGTGCGGGCGGCCGCCGGCGCCGGACACCGAGGCCATAGCACTGACCTTCGACAACCGCGGCGGCGCCCGCGCACTGACCGACCACCTCATCGGCCTCGGCCACCGCCGCCTCGGCTACATCGCGGGCCCCGAGGAGCGCACGACCACCCGGCACCGCCTGGAGGGCCACCGCGCCGCGCTCCGGGCGGCGGGCATCGAGGAGGACCCGGGCTGGACGGTGCACGGCCGCTACGACCGCCGGTCCGGCTACGAGGCCACGCTGGAGCTCATGCGCCGGGACCCGTCCCTGACGGCGATCGTGGCGGCGAACGACTCCGTCGCGCTGGGTGCGTGTGCCGCGCTGCGGGAGTCGGGGCTGCGGATTCCCGAGGACGTCTCGGTGGCGGGCTTCGACGACCTGCCGTTCAGCATCGATGCGGTGCCTTCTCTTACGACGGTTCGGTTGCCGTTGTCGGAGGCGGGGGCCCGGGCGGGGCGTATAGCGATGGGGCGGGAGGAACCGCCGCCCGGGGGGATCGCCTCGGTGCGGGGGGAGTTGATGGTGCGGGGGTCTTCGGGCGTGCCGCGGGGGTAAGGGCGGAAACCTGGCTCCGCCGGCCCGCTGGAGAGTCCTGGGCGCAAAAAAATCTTGAAAAGCCGTTTCAAAAGGTGTTGGCCCTGGTTCGGGCCGCGGCTCTCACAGGTGCAAGACACCGGAAGGGGTCTCCCCCCACCGGTCAGGACTCCTTGTGAAGGATCGCCGCCATGCTCCTCTCCGGCCACCCCGACCACATGCGCAACACTCCCGCAACGGCAGCTCACGTCCTGGTCGATGCCCAGCAGGCCCGGCTGACCCTGCCCTCGGAGGAGGCATCGGTCCCCGCCTCCCGACACTTCGTGGAAGATCTCCTCAGCCGCTGGGGAGTCGGCGAGGACGAACGCGACTCCGCCGCCCTCGTCGTCGACGAGCTGGCCTCCAACGCCGTCCAGCACGGACACGCCCTGATGACCCTGCTCCTCGTCCTCGACGCAGGCGAGCTGCTCATCACCCTCACGGACTCGGGCGCGGTCGTCCGGCACGAGCACGGTCACGCGAACCTCGCCCCCGACGAGCACGGCCGCGGCACGGGGATCGTCGAATTCCTGGCGCTGTGGACCGATGTCCACGACACCGACGAGGGCCGCGAGGTCCGCGTGGGCATGCGCGTCACGGTCGACACACCGAGCTGAGCACTGCGGCCCCGTCCCGGGGCCGTCGGCCTCGCTGGTGGAAAGCCCATCGACGGCCCGTTTCAGCGGCTCGTCGCTGATCACGACACTGAGCAGTTTTGCTCGATCGGATCGCACGGAGGCGCCGGGGGCGGCGACGCCGGATCACTCACGTCCGGGGGTGGCGAATCGACCGGGGGCTCCGGCGACGGCTCGGCGGGCGGGGGCGGCTCGGCGGGCGGGGGCGGCTCGGCGGGCGGGGGCGGCTCGGCGGGCGGGGGCGGCTCGGAGGGCGGCGCCGGCTCCTCGGACGGCACCGGCTCCTCGGTCGGGACCGGCTCCTTCGACGGCACCGGCTTCTTCGACGGCACCGGCTCCTTCGATGGGACCGGTTTGTCCGACGGGACGGGCTGCTGCGACGGCTCCTCCGAGTGGACCGGCTTGTCCGACGGCTCCTCCGACGGCACCGGCTCCTCCGACGGCACCGGCTCCTCCGACGGCACCGGCTCCTCCGACGGGACGGGCTTGTCCGACGGCCCCACCTGCTGCGACGGCACCGGCCCCTCCGACGGCTTGTCCGACGGCCCCACCCGCTGCAACAGCCCCGACCCCTCCGAAGGCTTGTCCGACGGCTTGTCCGACGGCTTGTCCGACGAGGAGTGGTGCAGGCGCCGTTCCGGCTCGTCCGACGGCACCTTGTCGCCCGGCCCGTAGGTCTCACCCGGGGCCAGTGTTCTGCCGTTGACGATGTCGCCCTGCTTCAGCATCACACCCGGGGGTACGGCTCTCCCCGGCTCGATGCGCGTGACCTGCGGGCCGGGTCGGTGCTCCTGCGCCCCTGGCCCCTGGCTCGTCCACAGAAAGGGGCCCGCGACCAGGATTCCCGCGCCGGTGATACCGGCCGCGGCCATTTTGGCCGGCGTGGGAGACAAATGGCGGACCCATCGGTGGCGGGGGACGCTGAAGCCGTTCTGGTCGAAGCGCGGCGCACGCTGGGTCACCTCGTGCCGGTAACCCGCGTGCTCCGGACGGATGGCCAGCCCGATCACCCGGTCGCGGAACGAGGACAAGAGCACGGGGACGGGCAGCAGGCCCAGCAGCGAGGCGGCGCTGACGTCGCGGTGCTTGCGCTCGGCGCAGACCTCGCATTCGCCGATGTGCCGGTTGATGCGCTTGCGCATCAGGACGGTCATCGTGCCGTCCCACGCCTCCAGCATCCGGGCCAGCTCCGCGCAGTCGCGCCGCCCGTTGCGGGCCACGATCACCGCGGCCAGGGCGCCCTCCAGCTGCTGGCGTGCACGGGACAGCAACGCATGCGTGTGGTTGAGCGACAGACCCAGCGCGGCGGCCAGCTCCGCGCCCTCCAGGTCCTGGCGCATGGCGAGCTCCAGCACCTCGCGGTCGCGAGTGTTCAGCCCTTCGAACGCCTCCTTCACCAGGTGCCGCAGCTCCTCGGTACGCAGGTCGGCATCGAGATCGAGGGTCTCGTCACACACCTCGCCGACCTCCTCCATCGCGGTGGTACGGCGTTGACCGCGCAGCTGATGGAGGCATTCGTTACGGGCTATGGCATACAGCCAAGGACGCAGCCGCTCCGGGTTCCGGAGCTGGCCGATCCGCTCGTTCGCGAGGATGAACGTGTCCTGCAGGGCGTCGGCCGCCGCGTCGGGATTGTGCAGCACCGAGCAGCAGTAGCAGTACAGGCGATGCGCGTAGGTGTCGTACGCCGCTGCAAGCCCCTGGGGATCGGACGCCCGCATGGCAGCAACCGTCCCTCGGTCGTTCACGCCCATGACCATGGACTCCCTCGCAGAGTTCCGTACATCCACGAGCGTCGGGACGTGACGGGCAGCGGCGGGTCCGCTGCTCTCCCAGGGGATACGCCGTCGCAACGACCGGCCAAGCCACGAAAGGACGTGTCTTGACCGGGACGGACAGCCGGTGTACGGCGTGTCCGCATCGGGCGCGACCCCGGTTCGGTCGGGCCCGCCTCCCTCCCTCCCTGCCTGCCTGCCGGCCTGCCTGCCTGCCGACAAAAAACGCCCGCAGAAAAGTGTTGGTGGCAAGGCATCCCGTGACTCCTGCACACGAGCGCGGACACCAGGTCCCGCCCCGCCAGGAAGAACGGCCCATGCACGACACACACACCACCGCAACGCAGCCGCCGCACCCGCCGCACCCCGCACTGTCAGGGCGCGAGCAGCAGGTCCTCCGGCACATCGCCCACGGTCACACCTACGCCGCGACCGCCCGCCGCATCGGCATCTCCGTACACACCGTCGACGGCTACCTCCGCCGCATCCGGGCAAAGACCGGCATCCGCACCCAGGCGGAGCTGATCCGGCTGGCACTGCTGTCCGAGCTCGCGCCCCGCTGACCGGCAACCACATGTCCCCTGGCTCACCGGAGAATCCGGGCCTTACTCTGGGAGTTGCGTATCTCTGACTGAGTCAAGTATCCGGGGGCGATCATGACCGTCCAGGACGTCCGTGCCTTCAACCGCTTCTACACCGGGCTCATCGGCGCCCTCGACTACGGCCGCCACCTGTACGCGCCGTACACCCTCACCGAGTCCCGCGTCCTGTACGAACTCGCGCACGCCCGCCGGCTGGACGCGGCCGACCTGCGCACCGGGCTCGCGCTGGACGCCGGCTATCTGAGCCGCATCCTGAACAGGTTCGAGGAGGCGGGGCTGATCGAGCGCGGGCCGTCCGAGGCGGATCCGCGCCGCAGGAGCGTGACGCTCACCGCGCGCGGGCGGGAGGCCGCCGAGCTGCTGGACGAGCGGGCGCGGGAGACGGTCGGGGCACTGCTGGACACCGTGGCGCCCGAGGAGCGGCCCCGGCTGGCGGAGGCGATGCGGACCATCCGGGACATCCTCGGGGACCGGGAGCGGCAGACGGCCGCCGGGGAGGTCGTCCTGCGCGAGCCCCGGCCCGGTGACCTCGGCTGGATCGTGCAGCGCAACGCCGCCCTGTACGCGGCCGAGTACGGCTGGAACGCCGACTACGAGGGGCTGGTGGCCCGGATCGTCGCCGACTTCGCGGAGGACCACGATCCGCATCTGGAGCGGGTGTGGATCGCGGAGTCGGCCGGTCGGCCGGTGGGGTGCGTGATGTGCGTGCGGGACGACGTTCCGGCCACGGCGCGGCTGCGGCTGCTCCTGGTGGAGCCCGACGCGCGCGGGCACGGCGTCGGCGACCGGCTGGTGCGGGCGGTGATCGACTTCGCGCGCGGGGTCGGCTACCGCGATCTGGTGCTGTGGACCAACGACGTGCTCAGCAGCGCCCGCCGCCTCTACCGGCGGCACGGCTTCGTGCTCGTCGCCGAGAGGCCGCACCGCTCCTTCGGCCGGGACCTGGTGGGCCAGGACTGGCGGTTGGATCTGCACGGACAGGGCGCGTGACGAGTAGGGTCCGGGCCATGAAGCTGGCGTTCTCCACTCTCGGTGTCCCCGGCCTGCCCGTCCCTGAGGTCCTCGCGCTCGCGACCGCGCACGGCTACCACGGCGTCGAACTGCGCGCCCATCCGGAGGAACCGGTGCACCCGGGCCTCACCCCCGCCGAACGGGCCGAGACGGCCGCGCTGTTCAAGGCGGCCGGGGTCGAGGTGCTGGGCCTGGCCGGATACGCGCGCGTCGCCGCACCCGGCGACGACTCCGCCGTCCTCGACGAGATCCGTCGGCTCCTCCAGCTGGCCCACGACCTCGGCGCACCGTTCGTCCGGGTCTTCCCCGGCGGCGACCCGGACCGGCCCCGCGAGGAGTCCGACGCCATCGCCGCCCGGCGCCTGGGCGCCGCCGCCGAGGACGCCTCCGCGCTCGGGGTCCGGATCCTGCTGGAGACCCATGACTCGCACCGCACCGGTGCCGATCTGATCCGCGTCCTCGGCCCGGTCGGCCATCGGCAGGTGGGCGCGCTGTGGGACGTGATGCACACCTGGCTGGGCGGCGAGCAGCCCTCGGACAGCTACGCGTCCCTCGCCCCGCACCTCGGCTACGTCCAGGTCAAGGACATCGCCTCGGCCGACGACACCACCCCGCTCCCGCTCGGCGCCGGCATCCTCCCGCTCACCGAGTGCGTGGACGTCCTCTCCCGGCACGGCTGGGACGGCTGGCTGTGCTGGGAGTACGAGAAGCGGTGGTACGAGTCGGCAGCCCCGCTCCCGGATCTGCTGGGCGCGGGCCGCGACCACCTCGTACGGCTGCTGGGCGAGGCGGCCTGACAGCGGGTCAGCGGGTGGTGTAGCCGCCGCTGAGGAACAGAGCCCGGCCGTTGATCGACCAAGGTAATTCGGTGGCCGGGCCGACGGCGCGCCATTAACCTCCCCGGGTGATTCCGCAGCCCGCGCCCTGCGCCCTCCGCCGTCCCCACCCGCTCTCATGAGCCTCGCCCGCTCGCTCATCGACGTACGGCCGCTGCGCACCTCGCCGGTCTTCCGACGGCTGCTGATCGGGCGGACCGTGTCCCTGCTCGGCGGGTTCATGACCATGGTGACGGTCATGTACCAGGTGTGGGACATGACCCGCAGCACGGGGTGGACCGGCGCGGTCGGGCTGGCGCAGGCGCTGCCGCTGGTGGCGTTCGGGCTGTTCGCGGGCGCCCGGGTGGACCGGGCGGACCGGCGCCGGATCTACCTGACGGCGACCGTGGGCCAGGCCGTCTGCTCGCTGCTGCTGGCCGTGCAGGGCTTCATCGGGCACGTCCCGGTGGCGGGCGTTCTCGCGCTGGTCGCCGTGCAGTCGGTGTTCGGCGCGCTCGGCGCTCCGGCGGCCGGGGTGTTCGTCCCGCGGCTGCTGCCCAAGAACCAGGTGGCCGCCGGTCTCGCCCTGAACCAGGTCACCGGCCAGTCGATGATGCTCCTCGGCCCCGCTCTGGCCGGTGTGCTGCTGGGCTGGCTGGGCATCGGCGCCTGCTACCTGCTGGACGCCCTCAGCTTCGGTGTCGCCTTCTACGGCGCCTTCGGGCTGCCCACGCTGCCGCCGCAGGGCGAGCCGTCGCGGGCGGGTGTGCACGGGGTGCTCGACGGGCTGCGGTTCCTGGCCGGGCACCGGGTGGTGCGGGGCGCCCTGGTCACCGATCTCGCCGCCACCGTGCTGTCGTTCCCGGTGAGCCTGTTCCCGCAGGTCAACGCGGAGCGGTTCGGCAACGACCCGCGCACCCTCGGCCTGTTCCTGTCGGCCCTGGCGGTGGGCGGCGTCGCGGCGACGGCCCTGTCCGGCTCGCTGACCGGACTCGGCCGGCCGGGCACGGTGATGCTGTGCACCTCCGCCTCCTGGGGCGCCGCCCTGGTCTTCTTCGGCCTGTCGACCAACCCCTGGATCGGCCTCGCCCTGCTCGCGGTCGCGGGCGCGGCGGACGCCACCTCGGTCGTCTCCCGCTCCACCATCGTGCAGACCCGGACACCGGACGCGCTGCTCGGCCGGGTCACGGCGGCCGAGGCGATCGTCGGCCAGGCCGGCCCCAACCTCGGCAACGTACGCGGCGGCCTGCTCGCCGGCTGGACCTCCGGCGCGACCGCCCTGGTCGCCGGCGGCCTGATGTGCGTCCTGGCGGTGGCGGCGGTCGCGGCGACGACACCCGAACTGCGGGACAGAGCCACGGGCGGGACGTAAGCAGTACAGAGCCGGAGCAACCGAAGCCATGCCGGCAGGCGGAGAGGTCAGACGGTCTCCAGCGCCGCGAACGCCTCGTGGAACCCCGGGAACGTCTTCCGTACGCAGCCGGGATCGTCGTACGACAGCCCGGGGGTGCGCAGCCCGGTCACCGCGAAGGACATGACGATGCGGTGGTCGCCGTAGGACTTGATCCCGACGTCCGGCAGGGGTGTGCCGGGCCGGACCTCGATCCAGTCGGGGCCGGTCGCCACCTCCACGCCGAGCCGGCGGAGGTTCTCCGCGCAGGCCTCCAGGCGGTCGCACTCCTTCACCCGGGTGTTGGCGACGTCCTCGATGCGGACCGGGCCGGAGGCGAACGGCGCGATCGCGGCGAGCGTCGGCATGGTGTCGGAGATGTCCCGCATGTTCACGGTCAGCCCGCGCAGAACTCCCGTGCCGCGTACGGTCGTCCGGTTCGTGGTCACCTCCACCTCGGCGCCCATCCGACGCAGCACCTCGACGAACCGCAGGTCGCCCTGGAGCGCCCCGGACCCCAGGCCCGGCACGGTCACCTCACGGCCCGGGGTGACGGCGGCCGCGGCGAAGAAGTAGCTCGCGGTCGAGGCGTCCGGCTCGATCGCGTAGGTGGTGGCCCGGTACCCGCCCGCCGGGACCTCGAACACCTCGCCGTCCCGGACCACCTCGACGCCGAACGCCCGCATCATCGCCAGCGTGATCTCCACGTACGGCGTCGAGACCAGGTCGGTCACCCGGATCCGCAGGCCCGTGCGGGTCAGCGGGCCCAGCAGGAGCAGCGCGGTCAGGTACTGCGAGGACTGGCCCGCGTCCAGCACGACCTCGCCGCCCTCGACCCCGGCCGCCCGGACGGTCAGCGGGTGGTGGCCCTCGGCCTCCTCGTGCCGCAGGTCGACGCCGAGGTCGCGCAGCGCCCGGGTGAGCGGGCCGAGGGGGCGCCGGCGCATCTGCGGGGAGGCGTCGAAGCGGTAGGTGCCGTGGCCCGCGGCCGCCAGGGTGGGCAGGAAGCGGGCGGTGGTGGCGCCGTCGCGGCAGTACACGTCGGCCTCGGCGAGCGCCGGGCCCTGCGGGCGGCCGTCCACCTGCCAGGCGTCCGGGGTGCGGCCCACCCGGTAGCCGAGCCGGAGCAGGCCCTCGGCGAAGCCCTCGGTGTCGTCCGAAACCAGGGGCCGTAGGAGGGTGCTGACGCCGTCGGCGGCGGCCGCGAGGAAGAGCGCGCGGGCGGTGAGGGACTTGGAACCGGGGATGTCGACTGCGGGCATGTCGGCCATGATGGCCGGTCGGCCGGACACCCGGGCGGCATGTCCAGGGGCTGGACCTGCGGCTCACTCCTTCGGGAACCCGGCGGCGCCCCCGCCCGTCCAACGCTCAGGCTGCCGGACGCCTCCGTGGTGCGGTGTCGGCCCTCGCCGCAGGCCGCGAACGCCGACGCACCCTCTCCGCCGCACCACGCCCGACAGCCCACCGCCATCGGCGCGCCCCCCTCCTTTGCGCCGATGGCGGCCTCATCCTGGCTTACTGTGCAGTCCCTTGACGGAAAGAAACTTCCCGGATATTGGTGACTTCTCGGAAGTTTCCTTCAGCGGTTCTCCTCTGGAAGGAGCGCACGTGCACGACAGCACGGGAAGCACGGGAAGCACGGGAAACACCGCACGGCCGTCCAGACGGGCCGTCCTCGCCGCGACCGCGGGTCTCACCGCCGCGCTGACCGCACCGGCCGGCGCCGCCCACGCCGCCGCCCCGAACGACCGTGCACTCCGGTCGCTCATCTCGCGCATGACCCTCGAGGACAAGGTCGGCCAGCTCTTCGTGATGCGGGTCTACGGCCACTCCGCCACCGCCCCCGACCAGGCCGACATCGACGCCAACCTCAAGGAGATCGGGGTCCGCACGGCCGCCGAGCTGATCGGGAAGTACCGGGTCGGCGGCATCATCTACTTCACCTGGGCCCACAACACCCGCGATCCCCACCAGATCGCCGAGCTGTCCGACGGCATCCAGCAGGCCTCCCTGGAACAGCCCCGCGGCCTGCCGGTGCTCATCGCCACCGACCAGGAGCACGGCATCGTGTGCAGGGTGGGCAAGCCGGCCACGCTGTTCCCGGGTGCGATGGCGATCGGGGCGGGGCGTTCCCGGTCCGACGCCCGCACCCTCGGCCGGATCTCCGGCGCCGAGCTGCGCGCGATGGGCATCAACCAGGACTACTCCCCCGACGCCGACGTGAACGTCAACCCGGCCAACCCGGTCATCGGCGTACGGTCCTTCGGGGCCGACCCGGAGGCGGTGGCGGCCCTGGTGGCGGCCGAGGTGTCGGGCTATCAGGCCTCCCGGGTCGCGGCGACCGCCAAGCACTTCCCGGGGCACGGCGACACCGCCGTCGACAGCCACACCGGCTTCCCGGTCATCACGCACAGCCGGGAGCTGTGGGAGGAGCTGGACGCGGTGCCCTTCCGGGCCGCGATCGACGCGGGCATCGACTCGATCATGACCGCCCACATCCAGTTCCCGGCCCTCGACGACTCCGGCGACCCGGCCACCCTCTCCCACCCGATCCTCACCGGCATCCTGCGCGGCGAACTCGGCTACGACGGGGTCGTGGTCACCGACTCCCTCGGCATGCAGGGTGTGCGCACCAAGTACGGCGACGACCGGGTACCGGTGCTGGCCCTGAAGGCCGGCGTCGACCAGCTGCTCAACCCGCCGTCGATCGCCGTGGCGTGGAACGCGGTCCTGGAAGCCGTGCGCGACGGCGAGCTGACCGAGGACCGCCTGGACGAATCGATCCTGCGGATCCTGCGGCTGAAGGCCCGGCTCGGACTCTTCGACCGGGCCCACGTCACTCCGTCCGACGTCGAGCGCACGGTGGGCACCAAGTCCCACCTGGCCACCGCCGACCGGATCGCCGAGCGCACCACCACCCTGCTGGTCAACGAGGACGGCCTCCTCCCGCTCGACCGTCGCACCCAGCCGAGGATCCTGGTCGTGGGCGCCGACCCGGCCTCCCCGTCCGGCACCACCGGACCGCCCACCGGGGTCCTGGCCGCCGCCCTCACCGAACTGGGCTTCACCGCCACCGCCCTGTCCACCGGGACCGCACCCTCCGCGGCGGTCATCGACAACGCGGTGACGGCGGCCCGGCGCGCGGACGCGGTGGTCGTCGGGACGTACAACCTGACGGCGGGCAGCGCCCAGCGGACCCTGGTCGAGCGGCTGCTCGCCACCGGCAGGCCGGTGGTGGCCGTCGCCCTCCGCAACCCCTACGACGTGGCGCAGCTCCCCTCGGTGAAGGCCTGCCTGGCGGCCTACTCCTGGACCGACGTCGAACTGCGTGCCGCCGCGCGGGTGATCGCCGGCCGGGTGAACCCGCGCGGCCGGCTCCCGGTGCCGGTGCAACGGGCGGACGATCCGGCGCAGGTGCTGTATCCCCTCGGTCACGGGCTGACGTACTAGACGTACGTCACACTCCGGGCGCAACACACCCAAAGGGCGGAAACCCGCCGACATGTCTGGCGTGGCCCCCTCGCCGGGAGCCACGCTGGACGGGGGTGTCTGGGGGAGTGGGATGCGCGGGAAAGGTGCCGTGGGGGAGCCGTACCGGCTGCTGCCGACTGCCCTCGCCCTGACCGCCCTGGCCGCCCTGCTCACCGGCTGCCGGGGCCCGGCGGACGCCCCGGTGGGCGACGCCCGGCCCGCCTCCGCCCACCCCTCCGGCTACGGCGCCCAGTTCCTCGCGGTCGGCGAGTGCAGCTCCTTCGGCACCGTCAGCTTCACCGAGGTGCCCTGCGCGAGCGAGCGGGCCGCCGCCCGGGTCACCGCACGCTACGACGGCACGGCCACCGACGGCCCACTGTGCCCGCCGGCCACCGACTTCGTCCTGCACATCAGCGCACAGCGGCCGGAGGGCGACGAGGACGGCGACGGCGCGATCCCCCAGGGCTACGCCTGCATGCGCAACCTGGAGCCCCCGCACCCCGGCGACCCGGGCGCCGGAGGCGGCCCGCGCACCGTCCCCGGCGACTGCGTGTACGACTCGGGCGACGGCCAGGTACGCGAGACGGCGTGCGACGGCAGCGGACGCCACAAACCCCGGTACAAGATCACGAAGGCGGTCGGCAGCCGGGACGCCTGCCCCGCGTCGACGGTCCTCTACGTCCAGTTGGGCGGACGGAATCCGGTGGGCTGCGCCCGTCGGGCGTGATTCCTCTCTCCCATGCCGGCAGCTACCAAGATCGCATTCTTGCGTCAAGTCACGAATTTCGGTGACGTGACGCTGGGGCCTCCCCGGCATTCACTCAAAAGACAAGAACCGCAGATTTCTCCGAGAGGATGAAAATTCATGAATGCATGGCAAAGGGGACTCGCGGCCATAGCCGCCTCGACGACCCTCTCCGTAGGAAGCCTACTGGGGGCGACAAGCGCCCTCGCGGCACATGCGCCACAACACGCGCCGGCCCTACACAAGGGGTCGATACATGAGGAAGGGCCGGACCCGTCGAACAAGAACAAGAAGAAGAAGCCCAAGGAAAAAAACGACGACACCATCTGCCTGCCGGCGACCGCATGTTACGACGGAAAGAACGGGAATCAATGCGATCAGATCCTGCTGTGCGGTGACGGCACATGGGAGCCGGACCCTAACGCTAAAGGGGGAAAGGGCCCCAAGATGCACATTCCCGATGCCGGCGATGAATCCGATGAAAGATTCGGCTCCGGGGACATCCGCATACCCGACCGGAACAGCGGCCCGTCCGCATCCGATGCACAGCTCGACCAGAGCGACGCCCTGTCCGTACCTGATCTTCAGATCGCCCCAGGGTGACGGCCTGCCGGCAAAGGAGAATCCCCATGACTCACACCATTCGGACGCGGCAGCTTGTCATGCTTGCCGCCTCGGCCGCCCTGGCCGCGGGAGGCGCGCTGCTGCCCACCAGCGCACTCGCCGCCACGGCGACGCCGCACACCGGCACCACGGCTACCGCACCTCACGGCAGTCACGGCGACCACGGCAAGGGCGACCGGGGCCGGGGGCATTCCAGGCCTGGACCTCGCCCTCACATTCCTGACCCCGTTCCCTGTGACCCCGGCCCCTGTTTCCCCGATCCCAAGCCCGAGCCCCACCCCGGAGGCGGGACCGGGCCGGAGTGCCAGTGCATAGGGATCCTGCCGGACCTCGATGGCTGAGGCTGAGAGGCCATCGGCTTGTCGCTCAACGGTGTGCAGTGCCCCGCGAAGGCGGGCTCGGTCAGGCCGGGCCCGCCTTCGCAACTGTCGAGGCGGCACTACGGCCGTAGCGCCGGCTCCCGCTCCACGTCCCGCACATCCAGCTTCGCGTCATAGCGAGCCAGCGGCTTCGCCGCGGACGGGTTCTTCTGGACCGCGGACGACGCGACCCCGGCCCACTCCAGAATCCGCGCCGTAGCCAGTGCCTTCTCCTTGGCCGCCAGGCCTGCCACGTTCGCACCGTGGTTCAACCCGGGGGCGGTGAAGACGTACGCGTCACGGGCCCCCGCGCCGAGGCGGAAGCGTTCCGAGCCCCAGGGGTCGTTCTGGCCGTAGACGAACAGCATGTGCTGCGCGTGGTGCCGGACCCACGTGTCCACGTCCCGCATCGCGGACGGCTGGAAGCGCATCGGGATGGAGCGGGGGACGAAGTTGCGCGGCGGCTGGTAGCCGTACCGGATCAGGCCCTTCTCGATGGACGGGAAGTGGATCGTCGGAGCGCCCAGCTGGGTGCCCGCCTGGTAGTAGTACGGCGTGTACTGGGCCAGGCCCTGGTCCGTGTAGGCCGTGAAGCCCGAGATCGTGTCGACCGAGTTCCAGATCGCCTCGTCGGAAGCAGCCGCCGCGTCCGCCGGGACGGAGTCGCAGTCCTTCAGCAGGCTGTACTGCCAGAAGCCCCAGACGTAGTCGAGCACGACCGCCTCGTAGGCCTTGTCCAGGCCGCCGATGGTGGTGAAGGTGTAGTTGTTGTCGGCGGCGTACTGCGCGTACTTCTTCTCCAGCGGCTCGCGGCGGACCAGTGCCTCCCGCTGGACGGCGTTCAGCCGGTCCCGGCACTCCTTGGTGCCTACGGTGGTGAAGAAGCGGTCGTAGGCCGAGTCCTCGTTGTTCACCACGTCGTTGGGGGCCACGTAGGCCACCACGCCGTCCATGTCGTGGCGGTAGAAGCGCTCGTAGTAGGTGGCGGTCATGCCGCCCTTGGAGCCGCCGGTGGCCAGCCAGTTGGCGGAGTAGACCGGCTTCAGGGCCTCGTAGACGCGGTGCTGGTCGCTCGCCGCCTGCCAGATGTCCAGCTTGGACCAGTCGGCCGGGTCGGGGCGGGAGGGGGTGAAGAAGCGGTACTCCAGGGAGACCTGGTTGCCGTCCACGATCTGGGTGGGCTCGCGGCGGGAGGGGTTGGTGGAGACGTTGTAGCCGCTGGTGTAGAAGACCGTGGGGCGCGAAACGTCCTTGTGCAGCACGGTGATGCGCTGCTGGAAGGTGCCCCGGTCCGGGTGGCGGTGGTCGATCGGCTGGGTGTAGTTCAGGACGAAGTAGCGGTAGCCGGGGTACGGCTTCTCCTGGATCAGGCTCATGCCCGGTATGGACAGCAGCTGGTCCTTGATGTCGGTGGGCTCGGACTGGGCGGCGGTGGCCGCTCCCGCCGCTGTGCTCAGCGTGCCTATGAAGACCGTGAGCGCCAGCAGCCATCTGAGCGCCTTGCGCATGCGCACTCTCCCCTGTGAGACAGATGTGCGCCGGAAGCTATCGGAGCAACTCCTGTCACACCAGGGGGGATTGGCTGAATGTCGCGATCAGCACAGGATCCAGCCGGAAGTGACCGCGTCCCAGCCCACCGAACCGCGCACCCACACGCAGCGCCGGCCGGCGTGCACGGTCACCGGACCCGCCTGGTACCTGTACCTGCCCTTGTCCACGACCGGCCGGTTGCCGCGGGCCTGCACACTGACCGACATCACGCGCTCGCCGCCCGGATGCCTGGGGACGGTGACGGCGCAGACGTAGCCGTTGCGCTTGTAGACGTGAAGGATGCCGGTGCTGAAGGGGAGGGTCCGCACCTCGCGCCCGGCACAGGAGCGGTCCACCGCGGCCTGGGCGGTGCCGGGTACCGCGAGAGCGAGCCCGAGCGACCCGGCCAGCACAGCCGCGCCGAGCGCCACGCGCCGGCGTATCGCACCTCTGTCCACTGTCGTCCTCCCCGCACCGCCGCCACACCTCGCCGATGACCGTACTGATGTACGGACGCACGAGATGTGTCGGATGGTTGCACGACCGTCACCAGGAAGTGCCAACCGCCCCTCAACGCGACACGCCCACCGGCTCCTCCGGTTCGGACTGGCCCACGAAGGTGCGCCACAGCTCGGCGTAGCGGCCGCCGCGGGCCAGGAGTTCCGTGTGGGTGCCGTCCTCCGCCACCCGGCCGTGGTCCATGACCACCACCCGGTCCGCGCGGGCGGCCGTGGTCAGCCGGTGGGCGACCACCAGTGTCGTACGACGGCCCGCAAGACGGTCGGTGGCCTGGTTGACCTGGGCCTCCGTGGCCAGGTCCAGGGCGGCCGTGGCCTCGTCGAGGAGGAGGACGTCGGGGTCGACCAGTTCGGCGCGGGCGAGTGCGATCAGCTGGCGCTGGCCGGCCGAGAGGTTGCGGCCGCGCTCGGCGACCTCGTGGAGGTAGCCGCCGTCGAGCGTGGCGATCATCTCGTGCGCGCCGACCGCCCGGGCCGCCGCCTCCACTTCGGCGTCGGTGGCGTCGGGGCGGCCGTAGGCGATGGCGTCGCGGATGGTGCCCGCGAAGAGGTACGCCTCCTGCGGGACGACGCCGAGGCGGTGGCGGTACGAGGTCAGCTCCAGGGTGCGCAGGTCCGTGCCGTCGGCCGTGACCCGGCCGGAGGTGGGGTCGTAGAACCGGGCCACCAGCTTGACGAGGGTCGACTTGCCGGCGCCCGTCTCGCCGACGAAGGCCACCGTCTGCCCGGCGGGAATGGTCAGGTCGATGCCGGTCAGCGCCTCTTCGGCCGCGTCGGCGGCGCCGTACGCGAAGTGCACGTCCTCGAAGGCGATGTCGCCGCGCAGGGAGAGGACGTCGAGGGGCTCGTCGGCGGACTTCGTGGAGGTCGGCTCGCGCAGCAGCTCCTGGATGCGGCCCAGCGAGACCGTGGCCTGCTGGTAGCCGTCGAAGACCTGGGAGAGCTGCTGGACCGGGGCGAAGAACAGGTCGATGTAGAGGAGGTACGCCACCAGCGCACCCGTGGTCAGCGTGGCCGCCTCCACCCGGCCGGCGCCCGCGATGAGGACGGAGGCGGCCGCGACCGAGGACAGCAGCTGGACGAAGGGGAAGTAGACGGATATCAGCCACTGGCCGCGGATACGGGCCTTGCGGTAGCTGTCGCTGCGCTCGGCGAACCGCCGCCCGCCGTCCCGCTCGCGGCGGAACGCCTGCACGATCCTGAGCCCGGACACCGACTCCTGGAGATCGGCGTTCACCGACGACACCCGCTCCCGGGCGAGTTCGTACGCCCGCACGCTCGCCCGGCGGAAGAAGAAGGTGGCCACGATCAGCGGGGGCAGGGTGGCGAACACGACGAGGGCGAGCTGGATGTCGATCACCAGCAGGACGGCCATGATGCCGAAGAAGGTGACGACCGAGACGAACGCCGTGACCAGGCCGGTCTGCAGGAAGGTGGACAGGGCGTCGACGTCCGTGGTCATCCGCGTCATGATCCGGCCGGTCAGCTCGCGCTCGTAGTAGTCGAGGCCGAGGCGCTGGAGCTGGGCGAAGATCTTCAGGCGCAGGGAGTACAGCACGCGCTCGCCGGTACGGCCGGTCATCCGGGTCTCGCCGATCTGCGCCGCCCACTGCACGAGCACGGTGAGCAGGCCCAGCAGCGAGGCCGCCCACACCGCGCCGAGGGCCGTCTTCGTGACGCCCTGGTCGATGCCGTGCCGGATCAGCACCGGCAGCAGCAGACCCGCGCCCGCGTCCACGGCGACCAGCAGCAGGCTCACCAGCAGGGGCAGACCGAAGCCGCGGAGCAGGCGGCGCAGGCCGTACGAGTCCTCGGGGCGTACCGCGCGGGCCTCGTCGATGTCGGGGGTGTCGGTGGCCGGGGGCAGCGCCTCGACCAGGGAGAGGAGTTCGGGGGTGGCCGGAGTGCCGGACAGCGCCAGATCCTTGGGCTCGCGGTCGCCGGTCCACAGCCGCGGGGTGACCCCGCGCTCGGCGTCGAACTCGGCGTCCAGCTCCTCGCGGACGGAAGTGTCCTCCTGCGGCTCGGCCGGGCGCTCGTGGCCCGGGGAGACCCCGCCCAGCTCGTCCGGGTCGGTCAGCAGACGGCGGTAGAGGGCGGAGCGTTCCTGGAGCTCCTCGTGCGTGCCGAGGTCGGCGAGCCGGCCGCCGTCCAGGACGGCGATGCGGTCGGCGAGGTTGAGAGTGGAGCGGCGGTGGGCGATCAGGAGGGTCGTGCGGCCCTTCATGACGTGCTTGAGCGCCTCGTGGATCTCGTGCTCCACGCGGGCGTCCACGGCCGAGGTCGCGTCGTCCAGGACCAGCAGGCGCGGGTCGGTGAGCAGGGCACGGGCGAGCGCGACGCGCTGGCGCTGGCCGCCGGAGAGGGTCAGGCCGTGCTCGCCGACCTTGGTGTCGTAGCCCTGGGGCAGCTCGGCGATGAAACGATCCGCCTGGGCGGCGCGGGCGGCGGCCTCGATCTCCTCGTGGGTGGCGTCCGGGCGGCCGTAGGCGATGTTGTTGCGGACGGTGTCGGAGAAGAGGAACGAATCTTCGGGCACCAGTCCGATCGCGGCCCTGAGCGAGTCCAGGGTCAGCTCGCGCACGTCGTGGCCGCCGATCAGGACGGCGCCGCGGGTGACGTCGTAGAAGCGCGGGAGGAGAAGGGACAGGGTGGACTTTCCGGAGCCGGAGGAGCCGACGACGGCCAGGGTCTCCCCCGGCCGGATCTCGAAGCTGAGCCCGTCCAGGACGGGGCCGGTTGTGCCGGGGGAGCGGTCGTAGCCGAAGGACACGTCGTCGAACTCGACGGTCGCGGGCGCGTCGGCGGGCAGGGTCTTGGTGCCGTCCTTCATCGTCGGCTCGGTGTCGATCAGCTCCAGGACGCGCTCGGTGCCGGCCCGGGCCTGCTGGCCGACGGTGAGGACCACGGCGAGCATCCGGACCGGGCCGACCAGCTGGGCGAGATAGGTGGAGAAGGCGACGAAGGTGCCGAGCGTGATGTGCCCGCGCACGGCCAGCCAGCCGCCCAGCGCCAGCATGGCGACCTGGCCGAGGGCGGGGACGGCCTGGAGGGCGGGGGTGAACCTGCTGTTCAGTCGTATGGTGCGCAGTCGCCCCGCGAAGAGCCTGCGGCCGACCTCCCTGAGCTTCCCGGTCTCCTGCTCCTCCTGCCCGAACCCCTTCACCACGCGCACGCCGCTCACCGCGCCGTCGACCACACCGGCCACGGCGGCGGCCTGGGCCTGCGCGTACCAGGTCGCGGGGTGCAGCTTGCTGCGGCTGCGCTTGGCGATGTAGGAGAGCGCGGGCGCCACGGCCAGGGCGACCAGGGTCAGCGGCAGCGACAGCCACGCCATGATCACCAGGGAGATCAGGAAGAGCAGGACGTTCCCGATGGTCATCGGGAGCATGAAGAGCAGGCCCTGGATCAGCTGGAGGTCGCTGGTGGCCCGGCCGACCACCTGCCCCGTGGACAGCTCGTCCTGGCGGCGGCCGTCGAGGCGGGTGATCGTGTCGTACATCTCGGTCCGCAGGTCGTGCTGGACGTCGAGGGCGAGACGGCCGCCGTAGTAGCGGCGGATGTAGGTGAGTGCGTAGACCAGGAGCGCGGCGGCTATCAGGGCGCCGGCCCAGGGGGCCATGGAGCGGGTGCGGGCGCCGATCACGTCGTCGATGATCACCTTGGTGATCAGCGGGACCACGGCCATGACGGCCATGCCGGCCAGGGAGGAGCCGAGGGCCAGGACGACGTCCTTCGGATACCGCCAGGCATAGCCCGCCAGCCGTCGTGCCCATCCCCGTTGCGCTGCCACGCCGGTGCCTTCCGTCAGTCAGACCTGCTCTACCGGAAGACACCAACGCCGACAGGAGCGGATTTCATCCCCGCGCAACAATCAGGCGCGCACCCGGAGGTAGTAGAACCGGGTCGTCTGTGCCGCGTTCTGGTTGTCGTCGCTGACCAGCAGGACCTTCAGGCGGCCGGTGTGGTCACGCCCTGTGATCGTCATGCCCTCGATGTTGTCGAGGAGGGGGTTCGGCTGGGGCTGCTTGGCCGTGGCGCCCAGGCTCGGGCAGTCGGCGATGTCGGCCAGCAGGGTCTTCTTGATCAGGTGGACGTCCGGCTGACCGGTCAGGTTCTCGATGCCGCTGGTGTCCGTGGCGTGGCGGGGGTCGGCCAGGTAGAGGCGGACGGTGTTGCCGACGCCCGGGGTGAAGCCGCGCTCCAGGACGAGGAGGCGGCCGTCGGGGGTGGCCTGGACCTCCGGGACACCGAGGCCGGCGTCGGTGCGGTAGGCGTACTGGGCGGCGAGCTCGAAGCGGCCGTGGTGACGCTGCCAGGTCTGGAAGCGGACGATGCCGGTGGAGTCGCCCGAGATCGAGTACTCCATGGAGGCCAGCAGGGTGTGGCCGCCGGGCAGCAGGGTCAGGCCCTCGAAGGTCTGGTTGTGCGTGGCACGGCCGGCCGGGGCGACCAGGAGGGAGGACGGGACCGGGAGGCGGTCGAGGATCTTCCCGTCCCGGGAGTAGCGGCGCACGGACGGCTCGGTCTCGGAGGAGATCAGCAGGGTGCCGATGGGGGTCCCCCCGCTCGAGCGAAGCCGAGAGTGGGGGACGTCGACGACGAGCCCCTCGGAGTCGAGGTCGGCGCCCTTCTCGTCGGCGAGGTGGAGCGCAGCGGTCGGCTGGAGGGTCTTCGGGTCCAGGCTGAAGAGGGAGGAGCGGTCCTCCAGCGCGGCCAGCGAGCCGTCCCGGTCCACCGCGAGCGCGGAGAAGTTGCCGACGAAGGTGCCCTGGTACGTCGTCTTGTCGAGCGCGTCGGAGAAGCGGTCGATGGAGACGGCGGGCGAACAGGCGCTGCTGTCCGCGGAGTTGGCGCTGGCGGGCCCGGCGGCGGTCAGACAGGTGGCCGCCGCCAGGCCGGCGGTGAGGGTGGCGAGTACGGTTCTCAGGCGCATGGGCGTCACCGTAGAAGGCTCCGGTGACCGGCGGGAGACCGCCTCGTGAAGCGTCAGCCCTGCGGCGGCACCGCCACGAACGCCTCGCTGGGCGTGCTGGTCGGGGTGTACCGCGCGGCGGAGGACGTCGTCGGCACCAGGTCCTTGTGGATGGCCTTGGCGACGTTCTGGATGGTGGTGACGCCGTAGTCCATGGTGCTGTTGTCCTGCGTGAGCACCGAGATCATGTAGTCGTGGCCGGCGCCGTTGAAGGTGCCGAGGCTGTGCACGCGCCAGCCGTGCGTGGAGCGCTGCAGCCAGCCGTTCTTGACGTGCACGGCGACCGAGGAGGGCGCACCGGCGGGCGTGCCCCAGCGCTGCGACGAGATGACCTGGCCCATCAACTTCAGGATGTAGGCACGGGAGTTGTCGCTCAGCACGCTGTTCTTGGCGGTGACGAGCTTCAGCAGCTTCTGCTCGTCGGTGATGTTCTCCTGGGTCAGGCCCCAGTAGCCGTTCGCGCCCGGCGTGGTCTTCGTCATGCCGGCGGCGGACAGGAAGCCCTTGATCTTCGTCAGACCCAGCTGCTTCCACAGCTTGCTGGTCGCGTCGTTGTCGGACTTGGTGATCATGGCCGTGGCGAGCGACTGCTCGGTGCTCGTCAGATACCGGTTGTGCTTCTTCGCGTCCCACAGCAGCGTGGCGAGGACGGTCACCTTCACCGTGCTGGCCGAGTCGTAGGCGGTGGTGGCGCGCAGGGTGCAGGTGGTGTTGGTGCTGCGGTCGTACAGGCCGACCGCGACGGTGCCCTTGCGGTTCGCGAGTGCCGCCGTGATGTCCTTCTGCAGCTTGGCGGCCAGGCCGGCCTTCGCGGACGTGCAGCTGACGGCGGTTCCGGCCGCCGCGGCCGGAGTGGCGGCGGTGACGGCCGGTATGAGCACCGCGGCGCCGAGGGCGGCCGCGAGCGCGCCGGCACGTCTGGATGTACGGGAAGTCATACCCGTGTTGACTCACGGAGCCGGCCGAAAGTTGCACGGGCGTTCCCAGTTCGGAAATCCGGTCGACGCGGGAGGGGGGCAAGACGCCCAAACACCCCCATAGGCGCCCTATATATACACCCACAGGTTCTCCCCAGGTGGACCACAGTCGGCACCCATCGCCGCTCTGCACAGTGCACCGGTGACATCTGCCACCAGCTTCTACAGCGGCCTGTCCTGCCGCATGCCAGGCTCCTGGTCATGGCTGATGCGGACGACAACCGGCGCTACATCTTCCTCGACCCGGACGGCACGGGCTCGGACCAAGGCTGGGTGTTCGTCATCGTGGCGGCGGAGACCGGGGTGGTCTACCAAGTGCAGGGCGGCGGGTTCGGCTGCGTCCAGTACGCGCAGGAGGGCTACCTCATCCCCCTCTTCGGGCAGGGCCTCGACGAGGAACTGAAGGAGATCTTCGTCGGCGAGCTGAAAGGGCAGGGAACCGTGCGGCTGGACTGACCGGAGGAGCTGCTCGACCGGCTGAGGGCAGCGGTCGCCTTCCCTGTCTACGGCTCCGCGAACCGGGACGACCTGTTCCCTGCCCCGCTGGCCCTCGACGAGACCCGCCTCGCCGAGATCGACGAGGCATGGGTCCCGGTCGTCACCCCTGACGGACCCGGGGTACTTGTCTGGGAGAACTCCGACTAGCCCAGATGCGTCGGCGCGAACATCCGCAGTACCGCCGGGAGTACGACCACCGACGGGCCGGGCGTCGCCAGTGCCTTCGCCAGGTCCGTTTCCAGGGTCTCCGGAGTCGTACGGACCCCGGGGACGCCGAAGGACTCGGCCAGGGCCACGTAGTCGGGGCGGGTCAGTTCCGTCGCCGTGGCCTGGCCGAAGGCGTCCGTCATGTACTCGCGGAGGATGCCGTAGCCGCCGTCGTCGACGATCAGCCAGGTGACGTTCGAGTCGTACTGCTTCGCCGTGGCCAGTTCGGCGATCGAGTACAGGGCGCCGCCGTCGCCCGAGACCGCCAGCACCGGGCGGGTGGGGTCCGCGGCCGCCGCGCCGAGCGCCGCCGGGAAGCCGTACCCCAGGCCGCCGGCTCCCTGCGCCGAGTGCATGGTGTTCGCGCCCTGGGGATCGAAGGCCGACCACGCCCAGTACGCCAGGATCGTCATGTCCCAGCAGGACGGCGAGTCGGCGGGGAGCGCCCGGCGGACCGACCTCAGCACGTCCTGCTCCAGGGTCAGTTCCTGGGAGGCGATGCGCTCACCGACGCGGGACAGCAGATCGCCAACGCGCTGCGGCGCCGACTCGTCCGTGCGCTCCTCGACCGTCTCCAGCAGGGCCTGCAGCGCCAGGCGGGCGTCCGCGTGGATGCCGAGCGCCGGGTGGTTGGACTCCAGTTTGCCGAGGTCCGCCTCGATCTGGACGACCCGGCCCCGGGGCTTGAACGTGTGGTAGTTCGAGGAGAGTTCGCCGAGGCCCGAGCCCACCACCAGCAGGACGTCCGCGTCCTCCAGGAAGTCCGTCGTGTGGCGGTCCTCCAGCCAGGACTGGAGGGACAGGGGGTGTTCCCAGGGGAAGGCGCCCTTGCCGCCGAAGGTCGTGACCACGGGGGCGTCGAGCTTCTCGGCCAGTTGCAGCAGCTTCCCCGACGCGTCCGCGCGTACGACTCCGCCGCCCGCGATGATCGCCGGGCGGGCGGCATGGGACAGCAAGTGCGCTGCCACCGCCGTGAGTTCGGGGCGCGGGACCAGGTCGTCCGGCGTCGCGTCCGGCGCCGTCGCCACCGGCAACGACGTCTCCGCCAGCAGGACGTCCTGCGGGATCTCCACCCACACCGGGCCGTGCGGAGCCGTCAGCGCCGACTTCCAGGCCGCCGCGATGGCGGAGGGGATCTGGGACTGGGTGCGGACCGTGTGGACCGACTTCACCACACCCCGGAACGAGGCCGCCTGGTCCGGGAGTTCGTGGAGGTAGCCGTGGCGGCCGCCGCCCAGGCCCGCCGTCGGGATCTGGCTGCTGATCGCCAGGACCGGGGCGGAAGCGGCCGCGGCTTCCTGCAACGCCGCCAGCGAAGTCAGCGCGCCCGGGCCCGTCGACAGCAGCAGCGGGGCCGCCTCACCCGTGATCCTGCCGTACGCGTCAGCCGCGAAGCCCGCGTTGTTCTCCACCCGCAGCCCGACATAACGCAGGGACGAGCGGCGCAGGGCGTCGAACATGCCGAGGGCGTGCTGGCCGGGCAGGCCGAAGACGGTGGTCGCGCCCAGCCCGGCCAGGGTCTCCACGACCAGGTCTCCGCCGTTGCGCCCCGGGGGCGGGTTCAGAGCGGTCGAAATCTGTGCCGCCGTCGGGCGGAGTACCAGGTCGTGGTCGTGAGTCACTGCGCTGCCGCGTCCTTCCGGGCCGCCGCGATCTGGCGGCTCATGATGGTGGTCAGTTCGTAGGCGGTGTGGGAGGCCGCCACCGAGGTGATCTCCGCGTGGTCGTACGCGGGAGCGACCTCTACGACGTCCGCCGAGACCAGGTTGCACGACGCCAGGCCGCGCAGGATCTCCAGCAGCTCGCGGGAGGTCATGCCGCCCGCCTCCGGCGTGCCGGTGCCGGGCGCGTGGGCCGGGTCGAGGCAGTCGATGTCGATGGAGATGTACAGCGGGCGGTCGCCGATGCGCTGGCGCAGCTGGTCGGCGACCTCGTCGGCGCCGCGGCGGTAGATGTCCGCGGAGGTGACGATGCCGAAGCCCATCTTCTCGTCGTCCGTCAGGTCCTGCTTGCCGTACAGGGGACCGCGGGTGCCGACGTGGGACAGGGCCGACGTGTCGAGGATGCCCTCCTCCACGGCGCGGCGGAACGGCGTGCCGTGCGTGTACTCGGCGCCGAAGTACGTGTCCCAGGTGTCCAGGTGGGCGTCGAAGTGGAGCAGGGCGACCGGGCCGTGCTTCTTCGCCACCGAGCGCAGCAGCGGGAGCGCGATCGTGTGGTCGCCGCCCAGGGTCATCAGGCGGGCGCCCGTGCCGAGCAGGTCGTCGGCCGCCGCCTCGATCGTCTCCACGGCCTCGTTGATGTTGAACGGGTTCACCGCGATGTCGCCGCCGTCGGCGACCTGCGCCAGTGCGAACGGCGACGCGTCCTGCGCCGGGTTGTAGGGGCGCAGCAGCCGGGACGCCTCGCGGATGGCGTTGCCGCCGAAGCGGGCGCCCGGCCGGTACGAGACGCCGGAGTCGAACGGCACGCCCACGACGGCGACGTCGGCGGTGCCGACCTCGTCGAGGCGGGGCAGCCGGGCGAAGGTCGCGGGTCCGGCGTACCGCGGGATGCGGGAGGAGTCGACGGGGCCGCGGGGCGTCTCGTTGCTGCTCATGGTCAAATGCCTTCTTTCTTGCGCTTCGTCGCGCATGTACTGCTTTCCATACGACTCTACTGGTGAGCCGGGACCGGTTCGGACACGAGTTCAGGGGACCGTCCCGCGAGGCGCTCGCGCCAGGTGGTGAGGACGGCCTCGTCGGTGGGCTTCGTGGCCAGGGAGACGGCCATGTAGGCGGCGAGGGAGGCGAGCAGGCCGTAGTAGACGGGCTCGTTGGCCAGGATGCCGTAGCCCGCCATCAGGCCGATCACGGCGAGGCCGCCGACGATCACGGAGGCCAGCGCACCCTGCACGGTGCCGCGCCTCCACAGCAGGCCGCCGAGGATCGGGACGAGCAGGCCGCCGACCAGGAGGTTGTAGGCGACGGTCAGGGCCTCGACGACGTTGTTCAGCGCGATCGCGGTGCCGATGACCCCGACACCCATGATCAGGATGAAGATGCGGTTGCCCTGCACTTCATCACGTTCACCGGACGTGACCTTCCCCCGCAGCCGGGACCAGATGTCGTTGTTGGCGACGGTGGCGCAGGCGATCAGGGCGCCGGACGACGTCGACATCACGGCGGCGAGGGCGGCGGCCAGCACCAGGCCGCGCACGCCGATCGGCAGTTCGTCCTTGACGATGGTCGCGAAGGCGTCGTCCGGGCTGCCGAGCTTGGGGTAGAGGACCTTGGCCGCCGTGCCGATGACGGCGCCGGCGAGGGCGTAGGCGAGACAGTAGGTTCCGGCCACCGTGCCGCCCCACTTGGCGGTCTTGTCGCTGCGGGCGGTGAACACGCGCTGCCAGATGTCCTGGCCGATCAGCATGCCGAAGGTGTAGATCAGCACGTACGTGAAGATCGTCTCGCCGCCGATGCCCAGCGGGTCGAAGTACGACGTGGGCAGCTTGGCCTTCATCTCGGAGAAGCCGCCGGCCTTGACCACCGCGATGGGCAGGAGCAGGAGCAGCACGCCGATCGTCTTGACGACGAACTGCACCATGTCGGTGAGGGTGATCGACCACATGCCGCCGAGGGTCGAGTACGCGACGACGATCGAGCCGCCGAGGATGATCGCGACCGTGCGGTTCATGTCGAAGAGCACGTCGAAGATCGTGGCGTAGGCGATGGTGGAGGTCACGGCGAGCATCAGGGTGTACGCCCACATGACCACACCGGAGATGACACCGGCTCGGCCGCCGTAGCGCAGGTCCAGCATCTCGGAGACCGTGTAGACCTTCAGGCGGGCGATGCGGGCCGAGAAGAAGACCGAAAGGGCCAGCAGGCCGAGGCCGATGGTGAAGACCATCCAGGCGCCGGAGAGGCCGTACTGGTAGCCGAGCCCGACGCCGCCGATGGTGGACGCGCCGCCGAGGACGATCGCGGCCATGGTGCCGGAGTACATGGCGGGGCCGAGGCGGCGGCCGGCCACCAGGAACTCGCTCTTCGACCTGGCGCGGCGCATGCCCCACCAGCCCATGGCCAGCATGCCGGCCAAATAGACGACGATCACTGTGTAGTCGACGGCCATGTGGGGCCCTCCTTCGCGCACTGTCGGTGGCGTGTCGTGCAGATACATGGGGGGTGAGGCACCGGCAGCGGATCGCGGGGACATCCGCCCGTACCCGCGGCTGCCGGTCTGGACTTGACACTAGGTGGCCGGAAAGCGACTGCGAAGTGTACGTTTCATCCATACGAGCGGGGCGGAATGGAGGGAATGCACACCATGCCGGAGACGATCGCCCCAGCAGTCCCACCGACCCCACCGGTCCCGCTCTCGGCCCTGCTGGCCCGGGAGGATCTCGCGCTGCGCCAGATCGCGGGGCCCTCGGACCCGGACATCGTGATCCACTGGGCGCACACCTCGGAGATGGCCGACCCGTACCCGTACCTGCTGGGCGGCGAGCTGCTGCTCACGGCCGGGGTGCACATCCCGGAGGCGGCCGGCTCGGGGACCTACTTCGACGACTACGTCTCGCGGATCGTGGCCGCGGGCGGGGCGGCGCTCGGCTTCGGTCTGGCTCCCGTGCACGACACGGTCCCGCGGGCCCTGGTCGCCGCCTGCGACGCCCACGGCCTCCCCCTCCTGGAGGTCCCGCCGCAGACGACCTTCTCCGGCGTGGCCCGCGCGGTCTGGCAGCTGATGGCACAGGCCCGCCTGGCCGAGCTGCGCCGGGTCACGGAGGCCCAGCAGAGGCTCGCGGCCGCCGCCTCCCGCCCCGACCCGGTCCCCTCCGTCCTGCGCCAGCTGGCCCAGCGACTGAGCGGCCACGCGGCCCTGTACGGCCCTGACGGCACCGAGATCGCGGGGGCGGGCCGGGACCAGGCGGAGGGGGTCCAGGAGACACTCTCGGCACTGACGGCGGTCGTACGGCCACCGGACCGGGCCACCCCCGCGCCGGACCACGAGCCGGAAGGCGGCGTCCTCCGTCCCACCCCCACCTCCGCCACCGACACCCTCGGCGACACCCACCTGGCCGCCTACGCCCTGGGCGCCGGAAGCGGGTTCGTGCTCGGGGTGGCCACTACGCGGCGGGAGCCGGGGGATCACACCATCGCCTCCGTCGCCGCGGTTCTGCTCTCCCTGCTCACCGGCGAGCACCACAGCGGTGCCGGCGCTGCCCGCTCCTCCGCGCTCGTCCGGCTGCTGCTCGGCTCGGCTCCGGAGGAGGTGGCGCCGCTCGTCGGAGCGGGGCAGTGGGTCGTGGTGCACGCGCGGCCGGAGGCCCAGCTGCCGGACGCCGTGGCCGCCTCCGCGCTGGGCGCGGCCCTGGGCTCACCGCTGGTCGACCTCGCCCGTGACGTCGTACGGGTGCTGGTGCCCGCCGAGCGGGAGCCGGTCCCGCAGCCGGGCTGGACGCTCGGGGTCAGCGCGGCCGTCTGCCCGCGGGAGTGGCCGGCCGCGGACACCCAGGCGGCCCATGCCCTGGCCCGCGCCCGCGCGACCCGCGCCCCGCTGGTCCGGCACGGCGCCCGGCCGGGCCTGGAGGACCTGGTGCCCCGGGCGGACGCCGAGGCCCACGCCCAGGCGCTGCTCGCCCCGCTCGCCGCGCAGCCCGCGCTCGCCGAGACCCTGCGCACCTGGCTGTCCCTGCACGGCAGTTGGGACCGTACGGCGGTGGCGCTGGACGTGCACCGCAACACCGTGCGGCAGCGGATCGCCCGCTGCGCGGCGCTGCTCGAGGCGGACCTGGACGATCCGGACGTACGGATGGAGCTGTGGTTCGCACTGCGATAAAGGTGAGTGACCCGCGTCCCAGGGTGCGGTATGCCGAGGACGCGCCCAGCCCGCTGCCCTCACAATGGGAGGCATGCCGATATCCGGGACACCCAGCCGCGCCCAGCTCGTCGACCACCTGGTGAGGACCCGTATCGCGGGGGACGTCGCCACACCCCGCGAGAACAACCTCTCCCACTACCGCAAGCTGGCCAACGGCGACCGCCACTACTGGTTCGGTCTGGAGCTGGGCGACCGCTGGTCGGACGAGCAGGACGTGCTCGCGGTCATGGCCGAACGGGTGGGCGTCAACGACGATCCCGAGTACCGGTACGGGCAGGACACCATCGACCCCGAGCTGACGGTGGACGCCCTGGAGCGCCTCGCGCGCAGGCTGCGCAAGGCGGCCGACGCCCAGCAGCGGGTGCTGTTCGCGACCGGTCACCCGGGCGGCCTGCTGGACGTCCACCGGGCCACGGCCGCCGCGTTGCGCGCCGCGGGCTGCGAGATCGTCGTCATCCCGGACGGGCTGCAGACGGACGAGGGTTACGTCATGCAGTTCGCGGACGTGGCCGTGCTGGAGCACGGGGCGACGCTGTGGCACACCCACTCCGGCGAGCCGATGCGGGCGATTCTGACCGGACTTGAGCGCGACGGGCGTCCGCTGCCCGACCTGGTGGTCGCCGACCACGGCTGGGCCGGGTACGCCGGACAGCACGGCGTCGACTCCGTCGGGTACGCCGACTGCAACGACCCCGCGCTGTTCCTCGCCGAGTCCGAGGGCACCCTCCAGGTGGCGGTGCCGCTCGACGACCATGTGCTCAGCCCGCGCTACTACGACCCCCTGACGGCGTATCTGCTGGCGGAGGCGGACCTGGCATAGTGCGCCGACGGGCGCCGCGGGCGATGTGCGGCCCTGCCCGCAGGACCGCACACGCGCTCAGTTCGTGGTCGGGTCAGTAACCTCCGTGGCCTCCTCCGCCGTGGTCACCGCCTCCGCCGTGGTCGCCGCCGCCGCCATGGTCGCCGCCGTAGCCGCCGTGGTCACCACCGTGGTCGCCATGGTCGCCGTGGTCACCGTTGTCGTGGTCGCCGTAGCCGCCATGGTCGCCGTAGCCGCCGTGGTCGCCGTTGTCGCAGTCGTCGTCGTTCCACCAGCCGTGGTCGTCGTCGCAGTCTCTGCTGTAGGAGCCGTGATCGTCGTGGGACGAGCCCGCGAAGGCGGTGCCCGCCGTGCCCACGGCGGCTCCGCCGGCCAGCAGCACCCCGGCTGCGGACATCGCGACAAGACGCCTCGTGCGCTGTGATCGCATGGGATATACCTTCCATCTCCATCGTCTCTCGCGGCTCCTGGGTGGAGCGCGAGGTGATGGCCGTCGCCGCGACCGAGTGGGAAGAAAGCGGCGCGGTCTTCGGGTGTCACCGCATTGAGTTGAGCGGCACGGCGCATGCCAACGATGTCGACGCCTGCAGCCACCCGGGCGCGGTCGCGCGAGCGGGTGCTGCGGCTGCGGCCCGAGGGGTACGGATCCTCGCCGGCCGGGCATGCCGTGCGCTGCGGCTTTTCACTCAAAGAGCCTAGTACCCCATGCGTCACTCGTCATTTCGAGCGAGGATGCGCTGCGCGGGCCCCGGAGGGGAGCTTCGGAGGCACCCGGCCCGGGGCCGCGGACACGGCTCGCCGCCGGGTGCTCAACTCCGTTGAAACCTCGATGTGTTGAGGCTTCAACGGTTCCTTGCGGAGGTGCCCGGCCTCACCGGGGGACGCGGACCACGCCCTCCTGGATGACCGAGATGGCGAGCTGTCCGTCCCGTGTGTAGATGCGGGCCTGGCCGAGGCCGCGGCCGCCGTGCGCGGACGGCGACTCCTGGTCGTACAGCAGCCATTCGTCGGCGCGGAAGGGGCGGTGGAACCACATCGCGTGGTCCAGGGACGCCCCGACGACGTCCCCGACGGCCCAGCCGCCGCGCCCGTGCGCGAGCAGTACGGCGTCGAGGAGGGTCATGTCGGAGACGTAGGTGGCGAGGACGACATGGAGCAGGGGGTCGTCGTCGAGCTTGCCGTTGGCGCGGAACCACACCTGGCTGTGCGGTTCGCGCGGCTCGCCGAACTGCCCGTACGGCGGCTCGTCCACGTACCGCAGGTCGATCGCCTCGCGGGCCTCCAGGAACTTCTCCACGACCGCCGGGTCCAGGTGGTCGTAGCCGCGCAGCCGCTCCTGGGAGGTGGGCAGGGTCTCCGGGTCCGGGGCGGGCGGCATGGGGGTCTGGTGGTCGAGGCCCTCCTCGTACGTCTGGAAGGACGCCGAGAGGTGGAAGATCGGCTTGCCGTGCTGGACGGCGACGACGCGACGGGTGGTGAAGGACCGCCCGTCGCGGATGCGGTCGACGCTGTAGACGATGGGCACGCCCGGGTCCCCGGGGCGCAGGAAGTAGGCGTGCAGGGAGTGGGCGGGCCGGTCCGCGGGGACCGTGCGCCCGGCGGCGACCAGCGCCTGCGCCGCGACCTGCCCGCCGAAGACGCGGGGTACGACGGCGGAGCGGGACTGGCCGCGGAAGATGTCCTCCTCGATCTGCTCGAGGTCGAGCAGATCGAGGAGGTCCTGGAGTGCCTGGCTCATGGCGTTAGTTGTACCGGCCAGTGATTGCGGGGACCTTACAGACCCATGTCCTTGGCGATGATCGTCTTCATGATCTCGCTGGTGCCGCCGTAGATGCGGTTGACGCGGTTGTCCGCGTACAGGCGGGCGATCGGGTACTCGTTCATGAAGCCGTAGCCGCCGTGCAGCTGCAGGCAGCGGTCGATCACGCGGTGGGCGACCTCGGTGCAGAACAGCTTCGCAGAAGCGGCCTCGGCGGGGGTCAGCTCGCCGGCGTCGAGGGCCTCCGTGGCGCGGTCGGCTACGGCCTCGGCGGCGTCCACCTCGGCCTGGCAGGCGGCCAGCTCGAACTTGGTGTTCTGGAAGGCGGCGACGGGCTGGCCGAAGACGACGCGGTCCTGGACGTACTGCTTGGCGAACCGGATGGCGGCCTTGGCCTGCGCGTAGGCGCCGAAGGCGATGCCCCAGCGCTCGGAGGCCAGGTTGTGGCCGAGGTAGTAGAAGCCCTTGTTCTCCTCGCCGAGGAGGTCCTCGACGGGGACCTTGACGTCGACGAACGCCAGCTCGGCGGTGTCGGAGGTCTTCAGGCCCAGCTTGTCGAGCTTGCGGCCGACGGAGTAGCCCTCGGCCTTGGTGTCCACGACGAAGAGGGAGATGCCGTGGCGGCGGTCCTCGGCGGTGGGCGCTGCGGTACGGGCGCAGACGATCATGCGATCGGCGTGCACACCGCCGGTGATGAAGGTCTTGGCGCCGTTGAGGACGTAGTGCGTGCCGTCCTCGGACAGCTTGGCGGTGGTCTTCATGCCCGCGAGGTCGGAGCCGGTGCCCGGCTCGGTCATCGCGATGGCCCACATCTCCTCGCCGGAGACGAACTTCGGCAGGTACCGCTTCTTCTGCTCGTCGCTGGCGAGCAGCTTGATGTACGGCAGGCCGAGCAGGACGTGCACGCCCGAGCCGCCGAAGGTGACGCCGGCACGGGCGGTCTCCTCGTACAGGACGGCCTCGAACTTGTACGAGTCGATGCCGGCGCCGCCGTACTCCTCGTCGACACGGATGCCGAAGACGCCCAGCTCGGCGAGCTTGTAGTAGAACTCCCGCGGGGCCTGGCCGGCGGCGAACCACTCGTCGTACACGGGCACGACCTCGGCCTCGATGAAGGCGCGGATGGTCTCCCGGAACGCCTCGTGATCCTCGTTGAACAGCGTGCGGCGCACTCCGCCACCTCCACGGACTTCGGCATGTCTAAGCGCTTGCTCAGACCCGAAGATACCGGCGAGTACGTTGCGGCGTCCAGGGTGACCTTGGCCACCCGTGCGACGCGGGTGGGTGGACCGACGTCAGTTACCGGCCTTGTCGTACCGGCGGAAGGCAGAGGTATCCACGACCCAAGAACCGAACGGCACCGAGTCACCGAAGATGTACGGATCCTTGCGGGCGTAGCGACCCTTGCACGGGTCGGAGTGCACCTCGATCGTGCCCGTGCGCGGATCGACGATCAGGTAGTGGGCGATGCCCATGGCCGGGTAGTCGGAGAGCTTCTCGATGTAGTCGTCGTTCGGGTTGGACGGCCAGACGATCTCGACCACCGCCAGCACCTGCGTCGCATCGACGGCGACGCCTTCCTCGTCAAGAACCGCCTCGGGGATGACGACCGCGTCAGGAAGGCGCATACGACCGATTGCCGGGTGCTCGATCTCGGGGCCGCTCGCGCAGATGTAGCCCGGGTGCGTACCGAGAAGCTGCTCGTCCAGCTGCTTGCAGATGCGCCGGAGTGTCCCCTCCTGACGCTTCGAGGGGCACATCATGGCCAGTATCGGACCAGACGGCCCGATCTCGACGCGCGAAGCCCCTTCGAGCCGCTCAGCGTAGGCCCCGAGTTCCTCGGCGATCGCGCGCATCTTCGCGTAGTCCATGCCCATGGACTCAGCGTACTGAGGCACACCTGCGTCGGCAGGCTCATCGGCCCGCCTCGACTCAGTCCGCAGTTGCACCCGCCGCCGCGAACGCCCCCCGCGCCATCCGGTGCAGCAGGGCCGCCGTGGCGCCGCGCCCCGGCAGGGTGCCGGCGCGGCCGAGGTGGGGCGTGGAGTTCAGCAGGCCGAAGACCGAGTGGACCGCCGAGCGGGCCGCCGGCTCCGACAGCCCCGGATACACCTCGCGGACGACCTCGACCCACAGCTCGACGTACTGCCGCTGCAGCTGCCGCACCAGTTTGCGGTCGCTGTCGCGCAGGCGGTCCAGCTCACGGTCGTGGAGGGTGATCAGGGGCCGGTCGTCCAGGGCGAAGTCGATGTGGCCCTCGATGAGCGAGTCCAGCACCGCCGAGGCGCCGGTCTGCCCGTCGGCCTCCGCCAGGCGCCGCTTGGCTCCCGTCAGCAGCTGGCCGCTGATGCCCACCAGCAACTCCGCGAGCATCGCGTCCTTGCCCGCGAAGTGCCGGTACAGGCCGGGGCCGCTGATACCGACCGCGGCGCCTATCTCGTCGACACCGACACCGTGGAAACCGCGCTCGGCGAAGAGCCGGGCGGCCTCCTTGAGGATCTGCTCGCGACGGGTGGGGGCGTCGGTTCTGGTGACCATGCCAGCAATTCTAGACAGCGAGGTTAGCGGTCGTTAACCTGAAGGAAATGGTTAACGCTCATTAACAGTACGACCACTGGGTGAGGGGACCGCAGAAATGCACGAGGCACCGGAGCTGACGAGCGCGGCAGATCCCGCGTCGGAGGCCTGGCGGGCCAATGAACAAGCCCATCTCGCCCTCGGCGAGGAGCTGCGCGCCAAGCTGGCCGCCGCGGCCCTCGGCGGCGGCGAGAAGGCCCGCGCCCGGCACACCGCGCGCGGCAAGCTGCTGCCCAGGGACCGGGTGGACACCCTGCTCGACCCCGGGTCGCCGTTCCTGGAGCTGGCCCCGCTCGCGGCCGACGGGATGTACGACGGTCAGGCACCGGCCGCCGGGGTGATCGCCGGGATCGGGCGGGTCAGCGGGCGCGAGTGCGTGATCGTCGCCAACGACGCCACCGTCAAGGGCGGCACGTACTACCCGATGACGGTGAAGAAGCACCTGCGCGCCCAGGAGGTGGCCCTCGACAACCGGCTGCCGTGCGTCTACCTCGTGGACTCCGGCGGCGCCTTCCTGCCGATGCAGGACGAGGTCTTCCCGGACCGGGAGCACTTCGGGCGGATCTTCTACAACCAGGCGCGGATGTCCGGCGCGGGCATTCCGCAGATCGCCGCCGTCCTCGGGTCGTGCACGGCCGGTGGGGCCTACGTCCCGGCCATGAGCGACGAGGCCGTGATCGTCCGTAACCAGGGCACGATCTTCCTGGGCGGACCCCCGCTGGTGAAGGCGGCCACCGGCGAGGTCGTCACCGCGGAGGAGCTGGGCGGCGGCGAGGTCCACTCCCGGATCTCCGGCGTCACCGACCACCTCGCCGAGGACGACGCGCACGCCCTCAGGATCGTGCGGAACATCGTCGCCACGCTGCCCGCGCGGCAGTCCCTGCCCTGGGAGGTCCAACCGGCGGTCGAGCCGAAGGTGGACCCGTACGGGCTCTACGGCGCGGTCCCGGTGGACTCCCGCACGCCCTACGACGTGCGCGAGATCATCGCGCGCGTGGTGGACGGATCCCGGTTCGCCGAGTTCAAGGCCGAGTTCGGGCAGACCCTGGTCACCGGCTTCGCCCGGATCCACGGCCACCCGGTCGGGATCGTCGCCAACAACGGCATCCTGTTCTCCGAGTCCGCCCAGAAGGGCGCCCATTTCATCGAGCTGTGCGACCAGCGCGGCATCCCATTGGTGTTCCTGCAGAACATCTCCGGCTTCATGGTGGGCAAGGACTACGAGGCGGGCGGCATCGCCAAGCACGGCGCCAAGATGGTGACGGCCGTCGCCTGCACGCGCGTGCCGAAGCTGACGGTGGTGGTCGGCGGCTCGTACGGCGCGGGCAACTACTCGATGTGCGGCCGGGCCTACTCCCCCCGCTTCCTGTGGATGTGGCCCAACGCCAAGATCTCCGTCATGGGCGGCGAGCAGGCCGCCTCCGTCCTCGCGACCGTCAAGCGGGACCAGCTGGAGGGCCGGGGCGAGGCGTGGAGCGCGGAGGACGAGGAGTCCTTCAAGGCGCCCATCCGCGCGCAGTACGAGCGCCAGGGCAACGCCTACTACGCCACGGCTCGCCTCTGGGACGACGGCGTGATCGACCCGCTGGAGACCCGTCAGGTGCTGGGCCTCGCCCTGACCGCCTGTGCCAACGCGCCGCTGGGAGATCCCCAGTTCGGCGTCTTCCGGATGTGAGGAGGGGAACCGTGTTCGACACAGTGCTGGTGGCCAACCGGGGCGAGATCGCCGTACGCGTCATCCGTACGCTCCGCTCGCTGGGCGTGCGCTCGGTGGCGGTCTTCTCCGACGCCGACGCGGACGCGCGGCACGTCCGGGAGGCCGACACGGCGGTACGGATCGGTCCGGCGCCCGCCGCCGAGAGCTATCTGTCGGTGGAGCGGCTGCTGGAGGCCGCCGCCCGCACCGGCGCCCAGGCCGTCCATCCCGGGTACGGCTTCCTCGCCGAGAACGCGGGCTTCGCGCGCGCGTGCGAGGAGGCGGGGCTGGTCTTCATCGGCCCGCCGGCGGACGCGATCGCCCTCATGGGCGACAAGATCCGCGCCAAGGAAACGGTGCAGGCGGCCGGGGTGCCGGTGGTCCCCGGCGGACGTGATCCCGAACTGGCGCAGGCTGCCCGTGAGTTGGGTGCGCCCGTGCTGCTGAAGCCGTCGGCCGGCGGTGGCGGCAAGGGCATGCGGCTGGTGCGGGACATCTCCGTCCTGGAGGAGGAGATCGCGGCCGCCCGCCGCGAGGCCCGCGCCTCCTTCGGGGACGACACCCTGCTGGTGGAGCGGTGGGTGGACCGGCCCCGGCACATCGAGATCCAGGTGCTGGCGGACGGCCACGGGGGCGTGGTCCACCTCGGCGAGCGTGAGTGCTCGCTGCAGCGCCGGCACCAGAAGATCATCGAGGAGGCGCCCAGCGTGCTCCTGGACGAGGCGACCCGGGCGGCGATGGGCGAGGCGGCCGTCCAGGCGGCCCGCTCGTGCGGGTACCGGGGCGCGGGCACGGTGGAGTTCATCGTGCCGGGCGGTGACCCGTCGTCGTACTACTTCATGGAGATGAACACCCGCCTCCAGGTGGAGCACCCGGTCACCGAGCTGATCACCGGCATCGACCTGGTGGAGTGGCAGCTGCGGGTGGCGGCCGGGGAGCGGCTGGGCTTCGCGCAGGAGGACGTCCGGCTGACCGGGCACGCGGTCGAGGCCCGCATCTGCGCCGAGGACCCCGCCCGCGGCTTCCTGCCGTCCGGCGGCACGGTGCTGCTGCTGAACGAACCCCAGGGCGAGGGCATCCGCACCGACTCCGGGCTCAGCCAGGGCACCGAGGTGGGCAGCCTGTACGACCCGATGCTGTCCAAGGTCATCGCGTACGGCCCCGACCGCGAGACGGCGCTGCGCAAGCTCCGGGCGGCCCTCGCCGAGACCGTCACGCTGGGCGTGCAGACCAATGCGGGCTTCCTGCGGCGGCTGCTGGCGCATCCGGCGGTGGTGGCGGGCGAGTTGGACACCGGGCTCGTGGAGCGGGTGGTGGACGAGCTGGTCTCCACGGGCGTACCGGAGGAGGTCTACGAGGCGGCGGCAGCCGTACGGCTGGAGGCGCTGCGGCCGCGGGGCGACGGCTGGACCGACCCCTTCTCGGTGCCGAGCGGCTGGCGGCTGGGCGGGGCTCCGAAGCGGCCCGCCTTCGACCTGCGCGTGGCCGATCCGGTCACGTACACCCCGCGCGGCAGGCACACCGTCACCGAGGACCGGGTCTCCGTCATGCTCGACGGCGTCCGGCACTCCTTCCACCGGGCCGGTGACTGGGTCGGCCGCGACGGCGACGCCTGGCAGGTGCGCGACCACGACCCGGTGGCCGCCTCCCTCACCCGGTCCGCGCACGCGGGCGCCGACTCGCTGACCGCGCCCATGCCCGGCACGGTGACGGTCGTGAAGGTGGCCGTGGGGGACGAAGTGACCGCAGGACAGAGCCTGTTGGTGGTCGAGGCGATGAAGATGGAGCACGTCATCTCCGCCCCGCACGCCGGCACGGTCGCCGAGCTGGACGTGACCCCGGGAACGACGGTCGCCATGGACCAGGTACTGGCCGTCATCGCACCGCACGAGGAGGTGGCACCGTGACCGCCGAGGGACTGCCCATGGTCGTACCGGGCCAGGATCTGCCCGCCCGGGTACGCATCCACGAGGTCGGTGCGCGGGACGGGCTGCAGAACGAGAAGCGGACCGTACCGACCGAGGTCAAGGCGGAGTTCATCCGCCGGCTGGCCGACTCGGGCCTGACGACGATCGAGGCGACGAGCTTCGTCCACCCCGAGTGGGTGCCCCAACTCGCCGATGCCGAGCAGCTGTTCCCGCTTCTCGGCGACCTTGACGTCGAACTCCCCGTCCTGGTGCCCAACCGGCGCGGCCTGGAGCGGGCGCTGGCGCTCGGCGCCCGCCGGATCGCGGTGTTCGCGAGCGCCACGGAGTCCTTCGCGAAGGCCAACCTCAACCGCACGGTGGACGAGTCGCTGGCCGTGTTCGACCCGGTGGTGCGACAGGCGAAGGACGCGGGCGTGCACGTGCGCGGCTATGTCTCGATGTGCTTCGGCGATCCCTGGGAGGGGGCGGTCCCGCTCCACCAGGTGGCCCGCGTCTGCACGGCCCTGCGCGACATGGGCTGCGACGAGCTGAGCCTCGGCGACACCATCGGGGTCGCCACCCCGGGCCACGTCCTCGAACTGCTCTCCCTGCTGAACGAGGAGGGCGTGCCGACGAACACGATCGGCGTGCACTTCCACGACACCTACGGCCAGGCGCTCGCGAACACCTACGCGGCCCTGGAACACGGCGTGACCACCGTCGACGCCTCGGCCGGAGGCCTGGGCGGCTGCCCGTACGCCAAGTCCGCCACCGGCAACCTCGCCACCGAAGACCTCGTATGGATGCTGCACGGCCTCGGCATCGAGACAGGGGTCGACCTCGGCCGTCTGACCGCCACCAGCGTGTGGATGGCCGCCCATCTGGACCGGCCCAGCCCGTCCCGTACCGTCCGCGCTCTCTCCCACAAGGACCAGTGATCAGCATGGACCACCGCCTCAGCCCCGAGCTGGAGGAACTCCGCCGCACGGTGGAGGAGTTCGCGCACGATGTCGTGGCGCCGAAGATCGGCGACTTCTACGAGCGGCACGAGTTCCCGTACGAGATCGTCCGCGAGATGGGCCGTATGGGCCTGTTCGGGCTGCCGTTCCCGGAGGAGTACGGCGGCATGGGCGGCGACTATCTGGCCCTCGGCATCGCCCTGGAGGAACTGGCCCGGGTCGACTCGTCGGTCGCCATCACCCTGGAGGCGGGTGTCTCCCTGGGCGCCATGCCGATCCACCTCTTCGGCACCGAGGAGCAGAAGCGGGAGTGGCTCCCCCGCCTGTGCTCCGGCGAGATCCTGGGCGCCTTCGGCCTCACCGAGCCGGACGGCGGCAGCGACGCCGGGGCGACGCGCACCACGGCCCGCCTCGACCCCGACACGAACGAGTGGGTGATCAACGGCACCAAGTGCTTCATCACCAACTCGGGCACGGACATCACTGGCCTGGTGACGGTCACGGCGGTCACCGGCCGGGGGCCGGACGGCAAGCCGCAGATCTCGGCGATCATCGTCCCGTCGGGCACCCCCGGCTTCACGGTCGCCGCCCCGTACTCGAAGGTCGGCTGGTGCGCCTCCGACACCCGCGAACTCTCCTTCCAGGACGTCCGCGTACCCGCCACCAACCTGCTCGGCGAGGAGGGCCGGGGCTACGCCCAGTTCCTGCGCATCCTCGACGAGGGCCGCATCGCCATCGCGGCCCTGTCGACCGGGCTGGCCCAGGGCTGTGTGGACGAGTCGGTGAAGTACGCGAAGGAGCGGCACGCCTTCGGCCGCCCCATCGGCGCCAACCAGGCCATCCAGTTCAAGCTCGCGGACATGGAGATGAAGGCCCACACGGCCCGTCTCGCCTGGCGCGACGCGGCCAGCCGCCTGGTGGCCGGCGAACCCTTCAAGAAGGAGGCGGCCGTCGCCAAGCTGTACTCCTCCACGGTTGCCGTCGACAACGCCCGCGAGGCCACGCAGATCCACGGCGGCTACGGCTTCATGAACGAGTACCCGGTGGCCCGTATGTGGCGCGACTCCAAGATCCTGGAGATCGGCGAGGGCACGAGCGAGGTCCAGCGGATGCTGATCGCACGGGAGTTGGGGCTGGCGGGCTGAGGTAGCTCCGCTCTTGCGGAGCTACGGGGTGTCCAGGGAGCGGTTCGGTCGGACCGCTCCCTGGACCCCGCTCGCCCGATCGGCTGTGCCGGTCAACGGGTGGCGCGGATCATCACCGTGAGGACCGGCGAGGCCGGTGACGGCTGACTCTGTCCGATGTCCTCGTACCCCCATGACCGGTAGAGGGCATGGACCTTCCCGTCACCAGCAGTTGGGTTGACCATGAGCGTCACGTACGGCTCGTCGCGTGTGGCGAGGAGGGCGTCATGGATGCGGCGAGCGGTCCCCGTGCCGCGCCACATAGGGCGTACGCCGATCTCCTTCAGGGCCACGGCCGGACACTCGGTGTACTCATTCGCCGGCGCCGGGGTGGTGCGCTGCCAGTACCGGTCCCCGTGCGTGATGGTGTTGCCATAGGCGTAGCCGATCGGATGCCCGTCCGCGTATGCGAGAACGGCTGTGAAACCGGGCTCTTCGCTGTGCCGGTCCAGGCGCTCACCGAATGCGGTGGAGGCGTAGTTCGGGAGGTGGAGCAGGAAGGCGCGCACGTCGCGGCGTACACGTCGAGCAGATCACCGCGCACGGTGTTGAGGGCGGTGAGCGTGCGCAGTTCGATGGCGGGCGCCGTGGTCATGAAGCGGTCCTCCAGGCGGCGGCGTGCTCGGTCCAAGTCTGGACGATGGTGCTGCCGGGCGCGGTGGCGTGCAGTGCGGCTCCGAACTCTTGCAGCATGCGCGTCACTCGGGCGTGCCGGGTGGCGATGTCGGAGGGGACCTTCATCGCCGTGGCGATGGCTGGTTCGACGTCAGCTTGCCCGAGTTGTGCGGCGGCGAGCCGGGCGGTGTTGATGGCGCGGTCGCGCCGCATCTGAGGGCGGAGCAGGGTCAGGCTCCGGTGGGCGTGTGTTTCGGCTTGTGCAAAGTCTCCGAGGCGAAGATGCGCGGCGAGAGCGAGCGTTTCAAGCTCTGCCCCGTTGCGGACCGCAGTCATCCACACCGGTCGAGCGAGATCCGGGTCGGCGCGTTCGAGTGCGTCCTGAGCACAGCCGAGGGCACGCTGTACGGCTGCGCGGTCGCCGGTAAGGCCGAGGGTGGCGGCCTGGCGAGCATGTCCCAGGCAGGCGAACAGGGGATCACGACGCGTGATGTGCAGGTTGCGGGCAACATCGTTTGCGGCGAGCGCATCGGCAGGTCGGCCCATGTGCCGGTACATCGTCCCCGCGTGGCTCCAGATGCGGAACTTGATCGCCTGGTCGCCGGACATCTCGGCGAGGGCCTGTGCCTCGCGCATGTGCGCCTTCGCGTCGTCATAGCGGCGGCCGTCGATCGCCGCCCACATGGCCGAGCTGCGGAACGCGGCCGCGGAGGCGTACAGGTTGCTGCGTACGCGCTGACTGGCGCTTCCGGCGTTCTGGAGGTTCAGCGCCTCGTCGGCGAGCGCGGCGGCCCGTTGCTCGACGGCGAGTTGTCCGCCGTGGCGCTGGTCGCTGGCGATGATCTCGGTGAAGCGCTTCTGTAGGCGGTCGACGTCGCTCATGCCGATACGGCGGGGTGATGCGGTTGCGGGGGCGGCTGCTGCTACAGCGGCAGCGGCGATGCCGCCGACGAAGGTACGGCGCTTCATGTCGGGGTCCTCCTGCGGTGAGGCTGGGGTGGACCGTGTCCGGCCCCGTGGCACGAACCCTAAGGCGGTGGCGGGCAGGCCGGTGACGTCCTCAAGGGCCTTGCGGGTAGCCGATTTGGGCCACTTGACTCGGCCTGCTTTCCAGTCCCGGACTGATGAGCCGTCGAACCCGCCGGGCTTACCGGTAAGACGCTCAAGGGCGCAATTGACGGCGTCAGCCAGGCGGTTGGAGCTGTAGCCGTGCTCGTTCATCCATGCCTCAAGAGCGGTATTGCGCGCGCTGTCCATCCACGCACCGTAGTCTCACGACCCCCGTCCGTCATGAAAAGGATGGGTCAAATCACCCTAGGGTGTTCCGCTAGATAGCCAACTGATCGCCCTAACCCGCCTGCCACTGCTGGGAGTTGTCTGGTTATCGGCCGCCTGTCCGCCGTGCGGGTGGCTGTTGACGGCCTGGCCCGCCCCCGAATTCCCCCGAGGGGGCGAGCCGGGCGCCGAGACAACGACGAAGGCTCCCCCAATGACGAGTCTCAACAGGCCAGTTCAGGCGGCCCCAGTTGGTCACCCTGCGTACAGCCAGACCTTCCCGTGCGAGCCGGAGACGGCCGAGATAGGCCGCAAGCTCGTCCGTGAAGCCCTCGGCGTCTGGCACCTCGACTACCTCGCCGACCCCGCCGAGCTGATCATCTCGGAGCTGGTAGCGAACGCAGCCAGGCACACCCCCTGCCGTTCGATCCGCCTGGTTGTCGGGCGGCCGAGCGCGAGACGGGTACGTATTGGGGTGGTGGACCGGGCACCCTCGCGCCTGCCAGTACTCGGCCCGGCCGATGATGACGACGAGTCAGGCCGTGGCCTGGCCCTGGTCGATGCCGTCGCCGACCGCTGGGGCTACGACCTGCGCGGCACCGGCAGGCGCCCATGGGGCAAAGAGGTCTGGGCCGAACTCCTCACAAAGGGTGACCAGTGACCGGCCCGCCCACGGCGGGCCCGTCGCTGCCGGACGTCGCCCGCCTGCGCCCGCGCCAGCAGATGGCAATGGACTGCGCCTTGTGCAATGCCCGCTTGGGCGCCTCCGGCCTCATCCTCGGCGACGTACGCCATCGCGGGTTGCTGTTCCGTCTGTGGGCCTGCGCCCCAGCCTGCACGCCCTACTCCAGGGGCCCGCAGTTACCCGCCCCCACACTGCCGCCCTCTCGGGGCTGACCAACACACCAGAACCCGACGCACGCTCCGCGAAAGGAGCAGGCTTTGACCGTTCCGCTCCCGAAATCCCACGTGGACTGGACCGCGCTGCGGAACTTCTCCGCGCTGCGCGGACAGCTCAGGGTCTCGCTGACCCCCATCTGCAACCTGAAGTGCTGGTTCTGCCACAACGAGGGTGACGTCCCGCCCCCGTTCACTCACCTGCACCGGGACGCCAAGCCCCGCGCCCGTGAACTCACTGCCGACGATTACGTGAACGTCCTGCGCGAGCTGATCGGCGCCGGCCTGAAGCGGGTGTACTTCACCGGCGGCGAGCCACTGGCGTCGAAGTTGGCGCAACCGGTCCTCACCCAGCTCCCCGTCCACGGCCCGGACGTGTCCTACACGCTGATCACGAACGGCATGCTGGTGCGCACCCATCAGGACTGGCTTGCCACGACCGGCCTGGACAAGGTGAAGGTCTCCCTGCACTACTTCTCCGACGACTCCTTCCGGGCCATCGCCCAGTCACGCTCCAGCGTCACGACCGTCCTGGACGGCATCGAGGCCGCCCGCGAGATCTTCGAGCGGGTGGAGCTGAACACGCTCATCCAGCGCGAGAACGAGCACGAGCTGCGCGACATCCTCGCCTTCGCCCTCGACCGCAGGCTGCCGGTGCAGTTCATCGAACTCGTCGACACCGACTTCAACGCCGACCGGAAGTCCTCGTCCATCGGTGCCCAGGGCGTCATCGACCACCTGCGCATCCTGACCAGCGACGAAGAGGTGGAGGTCTCCGGCACCGGTCAGGGGAGGCGAATCTTCCGCGTCGACGGCATCGAGATCGACGTCATCCAACGCGAACTGGGCCGCCACCACGTCGGCCAGTGCGGCACCTGCCCGGTGAAGGCCACATGCGTGGAGGGCTTCTGGGCCCTGCGCATGGACCACGCCGGCGGAATCCAGCCCTGCCTTCTGCGGGACGACTTACGGATGGACATCCGGCCGCTGCTGGGCGATCCGGAACAGATCCCCGCGACCCTGGCCCAGCACATCGCCGCCTTCACCGAGGGCACCCTGTGAACCCCCTGAGTGCCCCGTACGCGGCTGGGGCAGATGAACACCAGGGGCCGTTCGTGGTCCTGGAGGGCGTCTCAGGGGTCGGGAAGTCAACACTCGCCCGCCTCCTGGCCAAGCGCCTCGACGCCACGGCGATCCACACCCTCACCGACCCGCACACCGACTGGTCCGAGGCGGTCAACCGGGAGCTTCGGCCGCTGCCGCAGCTCGCCTTCTACCTCTCCGGCCTCCTGCACGTCTCCGACGCCGTACGGCACGCCCTCCGCGTGGGGCCGGTGGTCGCGGACCGGTACGCCTCTTCAGTCGTGGCCTGCCACGCCGCCGTCAACAGCGTCGACCTGGACCAGGTACGAAAGTTGATCACCCCGTTCCGGCCCTACCTCGTGGCACCGGACGCCACCTTCTACCTGATCGGCTCCGACAGGTCGTTGAAGGAGCGGATGGGGACCAAGACGGACGTGAAACAGGACGACACCGACCTGTTCAACCTCCCCGGCCGCCTTGCCCGGCTCCGGGAGAACTTCACGGCCGTCGCCGAGACCGATCCGAGCGCGGTCCTGCTCCCCACCGACGGCCGCAGCCCGGACGACCTGGCCGACACCATCGTCAAGCACCTGGAGGACAAGCGTGCTCAACCCGATCAACACCGACATGGTCATCCGTGACGGCCGCGTCTCCGGCGCGTACCCGGGCGAGATCCACGAGGGTGTGGCCTGGTGGGTCGCCGCCTGCTTCGTCGTGGTCAGTCAGGCCCGGCAGATCGCCGTGACCCACGACGACCACCCCACCACGGCCGAGTTCCATCGGCGGTTCTGCCTCGGAGCCATCAACGCCGAGCACTGGGGGTGCCAGGTCTCCAGCCTCGGCACGGCTGACGAAGCCCAGCTCCTGCACGCCATAAAGGAACTCGGTGGTGTCCCCGGCGCCCTGCTGACCACGGCCGACGGCGGCGAACGGCACACCGTCACGATCCGCCTCTACGACGCGGGCGGCCAGCCGGTCACCGAGGACACCGGATTGGCCAAGCTGCGGGAGATGATCGCCTCCGACAGGGTTCCCATCCCGGTGAATGACCAGGCCAAGGGCCGCATCATCGAACGCCGCGATCTGGTGGAGGCGCTGTGATCGACGCGGCCGAGGTCATCCAAAGCGGGACCGGCATCCTGTTCATCACCCTGGACTCCCTGCGCTACGACGTCGCCCGCGCGACCCTGCACGCCGGTCAGACCCCGAACCTGGCCAAGATCCTGCCGGGCGGGGTGTGGGAGGAACGCCGTACCCCCGGCACCTTCACCCTCCCCGCGCACATCGCATTCTTCTCCGGCTTCCTGCCCAAGCTCCCGCAGCCCGTACAGCCGCCGCGGCTGTGGGAGTGCCGCCCACCCGCCTTCAAGACCGTCGATGCGGGAACGTTCGTCTTCGACGCCCCGAACCTCCTCACCGGCCTCGCACAGCACGGTTACCGCACCGTGTGCATCGGCGGCGTCACCTACTTTTCTCGGGAGACCCCGCTCGGATCGGTGCTGCCCGACCTGTTCCACGAGGACCACTGGCGACCCGAGTTCTGCTCCCCCGAGGCGGACTCCACGCGCCATCAGGTCGACCACGCCCTGACCGTCGCGAACAAGTACCGGGACCGACCGCTGTTCCTGTTCGTCAACGTCTCGGCCACTCACGTCCCCCACGGACACTACGTTGGACGCAGTGAGGACTCCTGGCAGTCGCAGGCTGCGGCCCTGGCGTACGCGGACGAACACCTCGGGCGGCTCATCCAGACACTGACCAGCTCACGGCCCTGGCTGGTCATCATGTGCGCCGACCACGGCGACGCCTTCGGCGAGGACGGCTACCACGGCCGTGGCATCGCGCACCCCACCGTGCTGAACGTGCCGTTCGCCGCCATGCTCACGGAACCCGCAGGTACGCTCGCGGAGCATGACCCACGCCCACGGCAGCGATTCGAAGCCTGACGCCTCCGTGATCGTCGCCCGCGACGATCACGGACAGATCGCCATCCTGACCACAGACTTCCCCCGGCACGGAGGCGAGTACCTGTTCCTCCCCGGAGGCAAGGCGGAGTCCGGCGAGACGCCGGAACAGTGCGCCCGCCGCGAACTCCTCGAAGAAGCCGGCATCACCGCCAAGTCCTTGCGGCACCTCGGCTCGTACGCCATGACACTCGGCTCCACCGCCAGGGTGCACCTCTTCGAGGCCACACAACTCACCTGCGGCGCCCAGCAGCTCATGCCATGGGAAGCCGACTTCAAGCTCATGTGGTGGTCGATGGAAGACGCACTCAAGGCCATCAGCGAGGGCCGCTTCCTCTTGCAGGGCGGCCCCTTGGCGCTGCTCCTCGCTAGCAGGACAGTCTCGGAGTCCTAGCCTCGTGCTCCCGAATGTGATCAACGGCGTCCGGACTGACGACCCGCCATGAGTCCAGGTGGCCAACCCTCAGGCCATCACGCAGCTCGGAGCCACGCAGGCAGAGGGCGATTACGGCCGACCCTCGCGCCCCATCCCCCTGGACATCAGATGAGGTTAGGCTAACCTATCTTCGAACTTGTCCGGCGGGCGCCTCGCCCCGTTCGAAAGCAGTCATACCCATGCCCCATGCCCGTGCCACCCACCTCACTCGCCGCGGCATCCTCGCCGCCGGAGGCGCCCTCGGTCTCGGTGCCGCGCTCGCCGCCTGCGGGGACGACAAGGGCAACGACGGGGACTCCGGCAAGGCCGCGAAGAGCGGCAAGTCCGGTCCCTGGAGCTTCAAGGACGACCGCGGGACGACCGTGAAGCTGGACAAGACCCCCGCGAACATCGTCGCGTTCACCGGTGTCGGCGCCGCGTTGTACGACTACGGCATCCAGGTCAAGGGCGTCTTCGGACCCACGAAGACCACCGCAGGCAAGGCCGACGTCCAGGCCGGCGACATGGACATCAGCAAGGTGACGGTCCTCGGCAACACCTGGGGCCAGTTCAACATCGAGAAGTACGCGGCCCTCGCACCCGACGTGCTCGTCACGACGATGTTCGACAACGCCGGCACCCTCTGGTACGTCCCCGAGGAGTCGAAGAAGAAGATCGGCCAGCTGGCCCCCAGCGTCGGCATCTCCGTCTTCGACCGTCAGCTCACCCAGCCGCTGCAGCGCATGTGGGAGCTGGCCGAGTCGCTCGGCGCGGACATGAAGGCCGCGAAGGTGACGGACGCCAGGAAGCGGTTCGAGGATGCGGCCGCCCGGCTGCGCGCCGCCGCCAAGGCCAAGCCCGACCTCAAGGTGATGGCCGGTTCCGCGAGCGACCAGCTCTTCTACGTCTCCGGCACCAACCTCTCCATCGACCTGGAGTACTTCAAGTCCCTCGGCGTGAACTTCGTCGAGCCCCCGGAGAGCGCCAAGAAGCAGGGCGGCGGCTGGTACGAGTCGCTGAGCTGGGAGAACGTCGACAAGTACAAGGCCGACATCATCATGATGGACGACCGCTCCTCGGCGATCCAGCCCGCCGGCATCACCAAGGCCACCTGGAAGAAGCTGCCTGCGGTGAAGGCGGGTCAGGTCATCGCACGCTCTCCCGAGCCGATCCTGTCGTACGACAAGTGCGTGCCGCTGCTGACGAGCCTGGCGGAGGCCTTGGAGAAGGCCAAGAAGGTCAGCTGATCCCCCTCACATCCCTTCCTGAATCCAGCCTCAGGAGCCCATATGACTACGGCCGTAGCCGCCCCGTTCCGGTTCTTTTCCCTTCAGGTCGTACGGACGAGGCGGCTCGGGCCGTCTCTGGTCCGGGTCACCTTTGCCGGTACCGACCTGCACGCCTTCCACTCCGACGGGCGCGACCAGTCCCTGTCGCTGTTCCTGCCGCATCCCGGGCAGGCCGAACCCGTCGTACCGCTGGAGCTGGGGGACGGGTGGTGGCAGGGGTGGCGTGAACTGCCGGACGACGTACGGGCCGTGATGCGCTCGTACACGCTGCGCGCCCTGCGCCGGGACCCCGACGAGATCGACATCGACTTCGCGCTGCACGGCGTCGAACCCGGCGCGCCCACCCCGGCCGGACCCGCCTCCCGCTGGGCCTCGCACGCCGCCGCCGGTGACCGTGTCCTGCTGCTCGGCCCGGCGATCGCCGACAACCGGGCGATACGGTTCCGGCCCCCGCAGGACACCGATCTCGTCGTTCTCTGGGGCGACGAGACCGCCGTGCCCGCGGCCACCGCCATCCTCGAATCACTCCCGGCCGGCACCCGGGCCCGCGCCTGGCTGGAGGTGCCGCACGCCGGCGACATCCAGGACGTGGCGACCGAGGCGGATGCGGAGATCACCTGGCTCGTACGACACGGCGGCTCCCCCACGGCCGTCGACGCCGTACGGCACGCCCAACTGCCCGCCGCCGCCGAGCCGTACGTGTGGATCGCCGGTGAGTCGGGCCGGGTGAAGGAGCTGCGCCGGCACTTCGTCGGTGAGCGCGGGATCTACCGGCGGCGCATCACCTTTGTCGGTTACTGGCGGCAGGGCATGACGGAGGAACAGCTCCGCGCGGCCGAGTAACTCCCCCTGACGTGATGCCGGTCACGGGAGAGGTGTGCCTCCAAGCTCAGAACTTAGGTTAGGCTAACCTAAGTTCACTCCCCCGCACGGACAGTCCCCTCGGAGGACCCCCACATGCGCTCGCACCTGCTCAATGGCCTCACCGCGGAGCACTACCGCCGCTCCGTGACCGAAGGAGTCGAGCGGGTGGCGGCCAAACTCGCCACCACCGACCGTCCGTTCACCGGTGTCACCGTCGACGCCCTCGCCCCCCGCATCGACACGATCGACCTCGACCGGCCGCTGGGCGACACCGCCGCGGTCCTGGACGAGCTGGAGGACGTCTACCTCCGGGATGCGGTCTACTTCCACCACCCCCGCTACCTGGCCCACCTCAACTGCCCGGTCGTCATCCCGGCGGTGCTCGGCGAGGCCGTGCTGTCCGCGGTCAACTCCTCGCTGGACACCTGGGACCAGTCGGCCGGCGGCACCCTCATCGAGCGCAAGCTCATCGACTGGACCACCGCCCGCATCGGCCTCGGCCCCGCGGCCGACGGCGTGTTCACCTCGGGCGGCACCCAGTCCAACCTGCAGGCGCTGCTGCTGGCGCGGGAAGAGGCCAAGAGCGACAGCCTCGGCGAACTGCGGATCTTCGCCTCCGAGGTCAGCCACTTCAGCGTGAAGAAGTCCGCGAAACTGCTCGGCCTCGGCCAGGAGTCCGTGGTCGTCATCCCCGTCGACCACGACAAGAGGATGCAGACCGTCGCCCTCGCCCACGAGCTGGAACGCTGCCGTCGCGACGGCCTCGTCCCCATGGCCGTCGTCGCCACCGCCGGCACCACCGACTTCGGCTCCATCGACCCGCTGCCCGAGATCGCCGAGCTGTGCGCCCAGTACGGCGTCTGGATGCACGTCGACGCCGCCTACGGCTGCGGACTGCTCGCCTCCCTGAAATACCGGGACCGCATCGACGGCATCGAGCGCGCCGACTCGGTCACCGTCGACTACCACAAGTCCTTCTTCCAGCCGGTGAGTTCGTCCGCCGTACTGGTCCGGGACGCGGCCACCCTGCGCCACGCCACCTACCACGCGGAGTACCTGAACCCGCGCCGCATGGTGCAGGAGCGCATCCCCAACCAGGTCGACAAGTCCCTGCAGACCACCCGCCGTTTTGACGCCCTCAAGCTGTGGATGACCCTGCGCGTCATGGGCGCCGACGGCATCGGCGAGCTCTTCGACGAGGTCTGCGACCTGGCCGTGGCGGGCTGGAATCTGCTCGCCGCCGACCCGCGCTTCGACGTCGTCGTCGAGCCGTCCCTGTCCACCCTCGTCTTCCGCTACATCCCGGCGGCCGTCACCGACCCGGCCGACATCGACCGCGCCAACCTGTACGCCCGCAAGGCCCTGTTCGCCTCCGGCGACGCCGCGGTGGCGGGCACCAAGGTCGGCGGCCGCCACTACCTGAAGTTCACCCTGCTCAACCCCGAGACGACGCCGGCCGACATCGCCGCCGTCCTCGACCTGATCGCCGGCCACGCCGAGCAGTACCTGGGAGAGTCCCTTGACCGCGCGTCCTGAAGCCCCGAACAAGACCTACGACTTCGTGGGGATCGGGCTCGGCCCCTTCAACCTCGGGCTCGCCTGCCTGACCGAGCCGATCGCCGAACTGGACGGCGTCTTCCTCGACTCCAAGCCCGACTTCGAGTGGCACGCGGGCATGTTCCTGGACGGCGCCCACCTCCAGACCCCGTTCATGTCGGACCTGGTCACGCTGGCCGACCCGACCTCGCCGTACTCCTTCCTCAACTACCTGAAGGAGAAGGGCAGACTGTACTCGTTCTACATCCGCGAGAACTTCTATCCCCTGCGGGTCGAGTACGACGACTACTGCCGCTGGGCGGCCGGCCGGCTCAGCAGCATCCGCTTCAGCACCACGGTCACCGAGGTGACGTACGAGGACGACCGCTACGTCGTCCGCACCGACACCGGCGAAACGTTTCGGGCCCGGCGCCTGGTCCTCGGCACGGGGACGGTCCCCCATGTTCCTCAGGCGTGCCGCGGGCTGGGCGGCGACTTCCTGCACAACGCGCAGTACATGCACCGCAAGGCGGAGCTGCAGGAGAAGACGTCCATCACGATCGTCGGCAGCGGCCAGAGCGCCGCGGAGATCTACTACGAGCTGCTGTCCGAGATCGACGTACGCGGCTACCAGCTCAACTGGGTCACCCGCTCCCCGCGGTTCTTCCCGCTGGAGTACACCAAGCTGACCCTGGAGATGACGTCCCCGGACTACATCGACTACTTCCGCGCGCTGCCCGAGGAGACCCGCTACCGGCTGGAGAAGCAGCAGAAGGGCCTGTTCAAGGGCATCAACTCGGATCTGATCGACTCGATCTTCGACCTGCTCTACCAGAAGAACGTCGAGAGCGGCGACCGCCCGGTCCCCACCCGCCTGCTCACCAACTCCTCGCTGTCCGGTGCCCGTTACGAGGACGGCGCGTACACGCTCGGCTTCCACCAGGACGAGCAGGACAAGGACTTCGAGATCCGCACCGAGGGCCTGGTGCTGGCCACCGGCTACCACTACGAGCCGCCGGCCTTCCTCGACCCGATCCGCGACCGCCTCCGCTTCGACGGCCACGGCCGCTTCGACGTCGCCCGCAACTACGCCATCGACACCACGGGCCGCGGCGTCTTCCTCCAGAACGCCGGCGTCCACACCCACAGCATCACCAGCCCCGACCTGGGCATGGGCGCGTACCGGAACGCGTACATCATCCGGGAGCTGCTCGGCACGGAGTACTACCCGGTCGAGAAGACGATCGCGTTCCAGGAGTTCGCAGTATGACTTTCACTTTCCGTACGGTCGATCCACTGAAGGACGGCGAACTCCTGCACTCCTGGGTCACCCATCCCAAGGCGTCCTTCTGGATGATGCAGGACGCGAAGCTGGAGGACGTCGAGCGGGCGTACATGGAGATCGCCGCGGACGAGCACCATCACGCGCTGCTCGGGCTGCGCGACGGGACGCCGGTGTTCCTGATGGAGAAGTACGACCCTGCGCACCGGGAGCTCGTGGGGCTGTACGAGCCGCAGCCGGGTGACGTCGGCATGCACTTCCTCACCCCCGCGACCAGGACACCCGTGCACGGCTTCACCAGGTCCGTCATCACCGCCGTGATGTCCCACCTCTTCGAGGACCCGGCGACCCGGCGCGTCGTGGTCGAGCCGGACGTGCACAACAAGGCCGTGCACGCCCTGAACGAGGCCGTCGGGTTCGTGCCCGAGCGGGAGATACAGAAGCCGGAGAAGAAGGCGTTGCTGAGCTTCTGCACGCGGGAGCAGTTCGTCGCGGCGACGGGGGTGGCCGCATGAGCCTCGCCGACGCCGTGGCCCATCTGTCCCCCGAGCGCTGGGCGACCGCCAACCGGCTGCTCATACGCAAGGCGCTCGCCGAGTTCGCTCACGAGCGCCTGATCACACCCGAGCAGGAGGGTGACGGGTACGTCGTCCGCAGTGACGACGGACTGACCTCCTACCGTTTCTCCGCCGCCCGACGCGCCCTGGACCACTGGCAGGTCGACGCCGGCTCTCTCACCCGGCACCGCGACGGCACCGAACTCCCCCTCGCCGCCCTGGACTTCTTCATCGAACTGAAGGAGTCCCTGGGCCTGAGCGACGAGATCCTGCCCGTCTATCTGGAGGAGATCTCCTCCACCCTGTCCGGCACCTGCTACAAGCTCACCAAGCCGAAGGTCCCCTCCGCCGAGCTGGCGGCGAGCGGCTTCCAGGCGATCGAGACCGGGATGACCGAGGGCCACCCCTGCTTCGTCGCCAACAACGGGCGGCTCGGGTTCGGCGTCCACGAGTACCTGTCGTACGCGCCGGAGACCGCGAGCCCGGTCCGGCTGGTGTGGCTGGCCGCGCACCGCTCGCGGGCCGCGTTCACGGCGGGTGTCGGGATCGAGTACGAGGACTTCGTCCGGCAGGAGCTGGGCGCGGAGACTGTCGAGCGGTTCCACGAGACGCTGACCGGCCGGGGCCTCGACCCCGCCGACTACCTGCTCATACCCGTCCATCCCTGGCAGTGGTGGAACAAGCTCTCCGTCACCTTCGCCGCCGAGGTCGCCCGGCAGCACCTCGTCTGCCTCGGCGAGGGCGACGACGAGTACCTGGCGCAGCAGTCCATACGAACCTTCTTCAACACCTCCGACCCGCACAAGCACTATGTGAAGACGGCCCTGTCCGTGCTCAACATGGGCTTCATGCGCGGGCTGTCGGCCGCCTACATGGAGGCGACCCCGGCGATCAACGACTGGCTCGCGCAGCTCATCGAGAACGACAGCGTGCTGAAGGCGACCGGCCTGACGATCATCCGGGAGCGGGCGGCCGTCGGCTACCGGCACCTGGAGTACGAGCAGGCCACCGACCGCTACTCGCCGTACCGCAAGATGCTGGCCGCGCTGTGGCGGGAGAGCCCGGTGCCGTCGCTGCGGGAGGGCGAGTCGCTCGCGACCATGGCGTCCCTGCTGCACGTGGACCACGAGGGCGCCTCCTTCGCGGGCGCGCTGATCGAGCGGTCGGGCCGTGCGCCCGCGGAGTGGCTGCGGCAGTACCTGAGGGCCTACTTCACCCCGTTGCTGCACAGCTTCTACGCCTACGACCTGGTGTTCATGCCGCACGGGGAGAACGTGATCCTGGTGCTGAAGGACGGGGTCGTGCAGCGCGCGATCTACAAGGACATCGCCGAGGAGATCGTCGTGATGGACCCGGACGCGGTGCTGCCGCCCGAGGTGTCGCGGATCCGCGTCGAGGTCCCGGACGACACGAAGCTGCTGTCCGTCTTCACGGACGTTTTCGACTGCTTCTTCCGGTTCCTCGCGGCGAACCTCGCCACCGAGGGGATCCTGGAGGAGGACGACTTCTGGCGCACGGTCGCGGAGGTCACCCGTGAGTACCAGGAGGCGACGCCCGAACTGGCCGAGAAGTTCCGCCGGTACGACATGTTCGCGCCCGAGTTCGCGCTGTCCTGCCTGAACCGGCTCCAGCTGCGCAACAACAAGCAGATGGTGGACCTCGCCGATCCCTCGGGCGCCCTTCAGCTCATCGGCACCCTGAAGAACCCGATCGCCGGCCTCTGACGGCTCGCACAGACGGACGGGCACGCCGGAGTACGGTCCTCCGGGGTGCCCGTCAGCCTGTGCTCAGCTCGCCGGCCAGGGAACCTGGGGCGACTTGTAGTACCTGATCCCGAGGGCGTCCCAGCGCGGGCCCTGGGCGGCCAGGCGGACCGTGTAGCGCGCCCAGTCGTGGGTGGCCGCCGGGGACCAGCCGAGCTCGGCCGCGCCCGCGAGGCGCGGGAAGGCCATGTACTCGATGTCGGCCGACCGGGTGAGGGTCTCGGACCACAGGGGTGCCTCGACGCCCTTGACGGCCGAGGCGGGTGCACCGGGGAGGTAGGCGCCCGGGTTCCAGTCGTAGGAGCGCTTCACCTCCACCAGGCCCGCCCACTTCGTGCCGAGCCTGGTGTCCTTGGTGTACTTCATGTCGAGGTAGATCCGGTCGGCCGGGGAGAGGATCAGCCCGGTGCCGTTCTGGGCGGCCTTGGCCACCTGGGCCTTCTCCGCGGCGCTGGTGCCGTCCACGCCCCAGTACTGGGCGAGGGCGCCCTGGGCGGGTGTGGCGCCGGTCAGCTGGTGCCAGCCGATGACCGTCTTGCCGTACCGGGCGACGATCGGCTGCACGCGGTCCATGAACGTCACGTAGTCGGTGTGGCTGGTGGAGTGCGCCTCGTCGCCGCCGATGTGCAGGTAGCGGCCGGGGGTGAGCGCTGCCAGCTCGCGGATGACGTCGTCCACGAAGGTGTACGTCACCTCCTTGGGCACGCACAGCGAGCTGAAGCCGACCTCGGTGCCGGTGTACAGCGGGGGTGCGGTGCCGTTGCAGTTGAGGTCCGCGTAGGAGGCGAGGGCCGCGTTGGTGTGGCCGGGCATGTCGATCTCGGGGACGACCTCCAGATAGCGGGAGGCGGCGTAGCGGACGATCTCCTGGTAGTCGGCCTTGGTGTAGGAGCCGCCCCTGCCGCCGCCGACCTGGGTGGAGCCGCCGTAGGCGGCCAGCCGGGGCCAGGAGTCGATGGCGATGCGCCAGCCCTGGTCGTCGCTGAGGTGCAGATGCAGGGTGTTGATCTTGTACAGGGCCATCTGGTCGATGTAGCGCTTGACCTGAGCGACCGTGAAGAAGTGCCGGGAGACGTCCAGCATCGCGCCGCGGTAGCCGTAGCGGGGGCTGTCCTCGATGGTGCCGCCCGCGATCTGCCAGGGGCCGGGCTGGGCGCTGTTCTTCTCGACGGAGGCCGGGAGCAGCTGACGCAGCGTCTGGACGCCGTGGAAGAGGCCGGCGGGGGCGTTCGCGGTGAGGGTGACGCCTCCGGGTCCGCTGGTGAGGCGGTAGCCCTCGGCGCCGAACGGTCCGTCGGTCAGCTGGAGTCGGATGCCGCCCGTGCCCTGCCCGGTGACCGGCAGCGGGTAGCCGGTGGAGGGCCGCAGGATGCCGGCGAGGTAGGTGCCGATCCGGCGGACCTCGGCCGAGTCGTCGACGCGGACCTGGGTGGCGCGGGTGATGCGGTACGGGGATCCGCCGGGCTTGACCGAGGCGGGCGCCGGGACCACCTGGTCCAGCGGGGTCGCCGTCGCGGCCTTCGGTGCGGGCGCCGCGCCGACGGTGGACACGCCTGCCGCCGCCAGAAGCAGCAGCGAACCGAGGACGCGGGTCAGTCGGGGAGTCGTGCTGTGGTTCCGTCTCACATGCGCTCCCTTCACGAGTGGTAAAGACCACTCTCCCGCAGATCCGGTGAAACAATCCCCGCATGGCGGAAATCATCCAGAAGGACGGCACCTGGACCTTCGACGGCGACGCCCTGCGGCTGACCCCGGGGCGGGACAAGAACGTCGGCCTGCTGCGCCGGACGCTGGGTGAACTCGTCGTACCGCTCGGCGCCTTGGCGGGTGTCTCCTTCGAGCAGGGCAAGAAGTCGGGGCGGCTGAGGCTCAGGCTGCGCGACGGCGCCGACCCGCTGCTGCACGCCACCGGCGGCCGGCTCACCGAGCTCCACGACCCCTATCAGCTGACCGTGGAGTCCGACCGGTACGGCGTCGCCGAGTACTTCGCGGACGAGGTCCGTAACGCCCTGCTGCTGGACGGGGTTTCCCCGGAACCGGTCGCCGAGTACCTGCTGTCCGGGCCGTCGGTGCCGCTGTCCGCCTCGGCCGGGGACGGCACGGCTGGCTTCGACGGCGAGCAGGTGCGCCTGGAGTGGAACTGGAAGACGGAGGACGCGAAGGCCGCCACCGGGCCCCGTACGATCCCCGTGGCGGAGATCACCGCCGTGGAGTGGCAGCCGGCGGCCGGGCTGGAGAACGGCCATCTGCGGTTCACCGTGCGCGGCGCACCCGCCACGGCACCGCCGAAGTACGACCCCAACGCGGTCGAGCTGTGGGGCTTCAAGAAGGACCCGCTGATGGCCCTGGTCGCGGCCGCCGTGCAGGCCCGGCTGCCGCACCCGTCGGCGCCGGCCGCCGGAACGGACGTACGGCCCGAGCCACCGCAGCTCATGAAGGCGTCCCCGGCCGAGGACGACCACGACGCGCTGCTGCGCCGGCTGCGTGAGCTGGGCGAGCTGCACCGCTCGGGGGTGCTGACGGACGAGGAGTTCGCCCTGGCGAAGCAGGCGGTCCTCAAGCGCATGTGAGGACCGCCCGCTCCGGGAAGGTCTACTTCGCCCGGCGCGCCACCGTGAAGTGGTCGATCCGGTCACCGGTCTCGGCGATGCCCTGGACCTGCAGGGTGGTGTAGCGGCCACTCGGCGCGGGAGTGACGTCCACGCGCAGGAAGGAGTAGTTCAGGTAGCGGACGCGCGACCAGGTGACGGTCTCGGGCTGCCGGGCGCCGTCCTTGAGGCAGATGAACGAGGACACGGAGTCGACCTCGTTCTCGTGACCCTCGTAGGAGTCCGGGGCGGTGAACGCGTACAGGCTGCGGCCCGCCGCGCCGGCCGTGACGTAGACCACGCCCTCGGTCTCGGGGTAGGCGGTGCCGCCGATCGGCAGCTTCTTGGTGACCTCGCCGCCCTTGATGACGTCGGTGCGCTCGTACTGGTGGTTGTGGCCGTTGATGACCAGGTCCACCTGGTACTTGTCGAACAGCGGCACCCACTCCTGGCGCACGCCCCCCTCCGAGGCGTGCGCCTTGGACGTGCAGTACGCACAGTGGTGGAAGAAGACGACGATGAAGTCGATGTCGTCCGCGGCACGGAACTTCTTCAGCTGGTCCTCGAACCACTTCGTCTGGGTTCCGCCTGATATGCCCAGGTTCGCCGGGATCTCGAAGGAGATGTCGTTGGGGTCCAGCGAGATGATCGCCGTGTTGCCGTAGACGAAGGAGTAGACGCCCGGCAGGTTCTTGGCGTCCGGGCCGTTGTCAGGAAGGGTCCAGCGGGCCTCCTCGCCGCCGTAGCCGTTGGGCGAGTACCAGGCCTCCATGTCGTGGTTGCCGTAACTGACCATCCACGGGATCTGCTTGGCGACCGACTCGGTCTGGTACAGGAACTGGTCCCAGGTGCGCGAGTCGAACCCGGTGTCGGTGGTCTTGCCCGCGCCGGACGGGTCGCCGTAGGCGATGTCACCGGCATGCAGGTGGAAGGCCGGGTTCTGGCCGAGGATCAGGCTGTCGTTGGCCAGGGCGTGGTAGCTGACGCCCTGGTCGCCGAAGGCCGTGAAGGTGAACGGCTCCGCGCAGCCGGGGGCGGTGGTGAAGGTGCCCAGGGTGCCCAGCAGGTGCCGCTCGGCCGGGTCGAAGCCCTGGTGGCCCACGCCGTAGTAGTACGTCCTGCCGGGGCGCAGGTGGGTGAGCTTGGCGTGGAGGTAGTACTGCGTGTGGTCGCCGCTCGCGCCGACACCGGCCGGGGTGTAGAGGGAGCGGACCTCGGCGGGGATCTTGCGGGAGAGGTCCCACGGGTGGGCGCCGATACGGATGAACGGGTCCTTCACCGCGACCGGGACCTGCCAGGAGACGGTGATCTCGGTGCGCGGGTCGTTGCCCCACGCGAGGTGGCGGCCGAAGGGGGCGACGTAGGCGCCGTCGACCGTCTCCGTGGCGGGGGCGGTCCGCTGGGTCGGTACGGCGGCCTGGGCGGTGCCGCCCGGAACGAAGGCGCCGCCCGCGACGGCGCCCAGCGTGACGGCGCCGCCCCTGATCATGGTGCGTCGTGAGAATCTGGCGCGCAGGTACTCATGCTGCTCGGCCATGCTCATGCGCTCGGCCAGCTTCTCGGGTACTCCCATACGAGGAATGTCCATGGCGTCTGAAACTCGTGCCCTTGAGCAACAGCGCGCAAGACGACGGATGGACAGTTTGCAAACAGAGCCCCATAAGAGTTTCAACACACCCGTGCCCGGAATCGGGCAGGATTCTTGCGAAACTCGCGCCGGTACCCCAGGATCTACCGGGTGCACGAGGAACTTGTCGATCATCTGACGCGGTCCACGCCCCTGAACCGGGGCGAGGCGCTGCGGGTGATCCAGGACGTGCTCGCCTACTTCGACGAGACGACGCAGGACTTCGTCCGTCGCCGCCACCGCGAACTGCAGGCCCAGGGACTGCAGAACACGGAGATCTTCGAACGGATCGAGGCGGACCTGACATACCGGGCGGTGGCGCCGCCGGAGCTGACGCTCAGGCAGCTGCGCCGCATGGTCTACGGCTGAGAACCAGTCGGACGACAGGCTGAGGGATACCTATATATGTGCGGAATTGTCGGATACATCGGGAAGCGTGACGTGGCTCCCCTGCTCCTGGAGGGCCTGCAGCGCCTGGAGTACCGGGGCTACGACTCGGCGGGCATCGTCGTCACCTCCCCGAAGACGGCCGGCCTGAAGATGGTCAAGGCCAAGGGCCGGGTGCGCGACCTGGAGGCGAAGGTCCCGGCGCGCTTCAAGGGCACGACCGGCATCGCCCACACCCGCTGGGCCACCCACGGCGCCCCCTCCGACGTGAACGCCCACCCGCACATGTCGGCCGACCAGAAGGTCGCCGTCGTCCACAACGGCATCATCGACAACGCCGCCGACCTGCGCCGCAAGCTGGAGGCGGACGGCGTCGAGTTCCTCTCCGAGACCGACACCGAGGTGCTCACCCACCTGATCGCCCGCTCCCAGGCCGAGACCCTGGAGGAGAAGGTCCGCCAGGCCCTGCGCGTGGTCGAGGGCACCTACGGCATCGCCGTGATGCACGCCGACTTCGCCGACCGCATCGTGGTGGCGCGAAACGGCTCCCCGGTGGTCCTCGGCATCGGCGAGAAGGAGATGTTCGTCGCCTCGGACATCGCCGCCCTGGTCGCCCACACCCGGCAGATAGTGACGCTGGACGACGGCGAGATGGCCACCCTGAAGGCCGACGACTTCCGCACCTACACCACCGAGGGCACCCGCACCGCGGCCGAGCCGACCACCGTGGAGTGGGAGGCCGCCTCCTACGACATGGGCGGCCACGACACCTACATGCACAAGGAGATCCACGAGCAGGCCGACGCCGTGGACCGCGTGCTGCGCGGCCGCATCGACGACCGCTTCTCCACCGTGCACCTCGGCGGACTCAACCTGGACGCCCGCGAGGCCCGGCAGATCCGCCGCGTGAAGATCCTCGGCTGCGGCACCTCGTACCACGCGGGCATGATCGGCGCCCAGATGATCGAGGAGCTGGCCCGCATCCCCGCCGACGCCGAGCCGGCCTCCGAGTTCCGCTACCGCAACGCGGTCGTGGACCCCGACACCCTCTACGTCGCCGTCTCCCAGTCCGGTGAGACGTACGACGTCCTCGCCGCCGTGCAGGAGCTGAAGCGCAAGGGCGCCAGGGTCTTCGGCGTCGTCAACGTCGTCGGCTCGGCGATCGCGCGCGAGGCGGACGCCGGGATCTACGTCCACGCGGGCCCCGAGGTCTGCGTGGTCTCGACGAAGTGCTTCACGAACATGACGGTGGCCTTCGCCCTCCTCGCCCTCCACCTCGGCCGCACCCGTGACCTCTCGGTCCGCGACGGCAAGCGGATCATCGAGGGCCTGCGCAAGCTGCCGGAGCAGATCACCGAGATCCTCAAGCAGGAGGAGAAGATCAAGGAGCTGGCCGAGCTGTACGCAGACGCCCGCTCGATGCTCTTCATCGGCCGCGTCCGGGGCTACCCGGTGGCCCGCGAGGCCTCCCTGAAGCTCAAGGAGGTCTCCTACATCCACGCCGAGGCCTACCCCGCCTCCGAGCTGAAGCACGGCCCGCTGGCCCTCATCGAGCCGGCCCTCCCCACGGTCGCGATCGTCCCCGACGACGACCTGCTGGAGAAGAACCGCGCGGCCCTGGAGGAGATCAAGGCCCGCAGCGGCAAGATCCTCGCGGTGGCCCACCAGCACCAGGAGAAGGCCGACCAGACGATCGTCGTCCCGAAGAACGAGGACGAACTGGACCCGATCCTGATGGGCATCCCGCTCCAGCTGCTGGCGTACCACACGGCAAAGGCGCTCGGGCGGGACATCGACAAGCCGAGGAACCTGGCGAAGTCGGTAACGGTGGAGTAGGAAACCGCCCGACCACGGCAGCGATAATTGAGCAACCCCCGCGGCGAGCAACCACGTCCGCGAGAGCGGCGCCGGTTTAGGCGCAAAAAGGGGACCCCCACGTGTGCCACCCATCACGTGGGGGTCCTTTCAGTGCCGCTGCGGATCAGCCGGTGGCCGTCACCCCCCGGCGGGCGGCACGCCCGGGAAGCGCCGTCGGCCAGTGAGCCAGCGAGGCCGTCGCCGCGTACCAGGCCACCGCCCCGGAGACGGCGGCAACCCAGCCACCCACCTTGGTCAGACTGGAGCTGTCCGCGAACTGCGCGACAGCGAGCACCAGCATCGCCAGGAACAGCAGCCCGTGCATGGCCTGCCCCAGGGTGTCCCCACCCGCCAGGGTCAGTGTGAGCGCCACGAGGGCGAACAGAAGCAGGAAGAGTCCGGCCGCGTTGGCCGACATCTGGCCCGCGACGGCCCAGGTGAACCAGAGAGCGCCGAGGGCCACGAAGCCCGTGCCGGAGCCGCTGTCACCGGCACGGAAGGCCAGTAGACCGACGAGGAAGAGGGCGACGCCGCCCACATAGTGCGCCAGTGACACGGCGTCGGAGGCTCCCACGCCGTCGATCACGCCGGTCGTACCGAGCCCGAACGCCAACAGGGTGACACCCAGGGCGAGTCGGCCGACCACGGTAGTGCTTCCGATTCCCGCAGAGACGTCGTTGTCCACGGCGGGCTCCCTTCATGCTGTGCAGTTGCGCGGTGACCGATATATGCCCTTCACAAGGGCACAAACACCTCTACGCACAAGTAGTTTCGCGCTGTACAAAGGGAGTTGACCGAGAGTCGGAAGCTCAGGGGATGACGATCACGGGCCGCTGCGCCCGCTTGGCGAGCCGTCCGGCCACGGAGCCGAAGATCCGGCCCACGATCCCGTGCGTCGAGCCGACCACGATCGCGTCGGCCTCGTACTCCCGCCCCACCTCTTCGAGCTCGTGGCAGATGTCGCCGCCGCGCTCGACCAGGATCCAGGGCACCTCGGCCAGATAGTCCGCGCAGGCCAGCTCCAGACCGAGCACCTCGGTGCGGTGGTCCGGCACGTCGACGAAGACCGGCGGCTCGCAGCCGGCCCACACGGTGGTGGGCAGCCGGTTGGCCACATGGACGATGATCAGGCCCGAGCAGGAGCGGTGGGCCATGCCGATCGCATAGGCGAGGGCGCGCTCACTGGACGTCGAGCCGTCGAAGCCGACGACCACGCCGTGCTTGAAGGCGGGGTCGCAGGAAGGGCGTGACTCTTCCGCCGCCAGGGGATCGGCCGCCGTGGGATCGGCGACCGGCCGCTTGCGGTCCGCGGGTTCGAAGAATTCGTGACCGGCCATGGCTGTCTCGGCGTTGTGATCCTTTGTGGGTGGGGGGTGACATCGTGCTACGGAGCTGTGTCCGGGATTCGTCTTCCCAACCCCATACCCCCAAGGGTACGGCGGCACGCCTCCTCTGCCCAGATCCTGCGCACGCTCCGTAAGCGCCCCCCTGATGTCCGTAGGGGTTCCCCGGAGCATGCACGAGCCGCGCCCGTAACGCAATGGTTGCTGCCCCGTACAGGCGGTTTGCACGGGATTCCCGGGGCGGCGCCCGGTGACCCACCGATCGAACAGGCGTTGAACCCGGTGAGTCATCGCCACAGGGAGTACGAGATGTCCGGACGCCGCTCCACCACCGACCCACGCCCCGCTCCGGACACCACGAGCGACGTGATCCGCTGGGCGGCCTTCAGCTGCGTCCTCGTACCCGTGATCCTCCTCTGGTACGGCACCTCGCTCGCCGGTGCCGCCGGCACCGCCCTCGGTCTCGCCGCCGTCACGGCCGCCTGCCGCGTCCTGCTGCGGCGATCCGAGCGTTGCGCCCAGCAAAGAGGCGGACGTCACACCAGGGGGGAGACACCGGTCGACTGACCGGTTTTTGCGCCTCTGAACGCATCTTTTCGGCCAACTTCCCGATAGGCCTCGGGAGGGGTCGTAACCACCCCCCAACCCCCGTTCCACCTGCACGGACAGGGTCCGGGGCGACCTGCGCACCCTACGCGGATTGGCCACTGCGACAAGGCGCACTTCCCTGCACGGCCCACGAGTGCAACCCTTCGTGATCGAATGCTTCACGCCAAGTTGTCATGTCGACAATGCCCGGCGTGTCGAACCGGCCACCGTGAGACCGCGGTAGCCAGTAGATTCGATCTTGATGTCTTACGGCGGGGGACTCGTGCAGGACCGAGGGGAAACGTGCAGGAGCGACACAACCGAGGAGCCGCGACCACCGAGGGGGGCTTAGCAGGATGAGCCACGACTCCACTGCCGCGCCGGAATCCGCGGCCCGGAAACTCTCCGGGCGACGCCGCAAAGAGATCGTCGCGGTGCTGCTGTTCAGCGGCGGCCCCATCTTCGAGAGTTCCATACCACTGTCGGTGTTCGGGATCGACCGCCAGGACGCCGGCGTGCCGCGCTACCGACTGCTGGTGTGCGCCGGCGAGGAGGGCCCGCTGCGGACCACAGGGGGCCTGGAACTCACCGCACCGCATGGGCTCGAAGCGATCTCACGCGCGGGGACGGTCGTCGTACCGGCCTGGCGCTCGATCACTTCGCCGCCGCCGGAGGAGGCGCTCGACGCGCTGCGCCGCGCGCATGAGGAGGGAGCCCGCATCGTCGGGCTGTGCACGGGCGCGTTCGTCCTCGCGGCGGCGGGCCTGCTGGACGGCCGCCCGGCGACCACGCACTGGATGTACGCACCGACGCTGGCCAAGCGCTATCCGTCGGTCCACGTGGATCCACGCGAACTGTTCGTCGACGACGGCGACGTACTGACCTCGGCCGGTACGGCCGCGGGGATCGACCTGTGTCTGCACATCGTGCGGACGGACCACGGCAACGAGGCGGCCGGCGCGCTCGCCCGGCGGCTCGTGGTCCCGCCGCGCCGCAGCGGCGGTCAGGAGCGCTACCTCGACAGGTCTTTACCCGAAGAGATCGGCGCCGACCCGCTCGCCGAGGTCGTCGCCTGGGCGCTGGAGCACCTCCACGAGCAGTTCGACGTGGAGACCCTGGCGGCACGCGCCTACATGAGCCGTCGTACGTTCGACCGCCGGTTCCGCTCGCTCACCGGCAGCGCACCGCTGCAGTGGCTGATCACCCAGCGGGTGCTCCAGGCGCAGCGGCTGCTGGAGACGTCGGACTACTCCGTGGACGAGGTGGCGGGCCGCTGCGGCTTCCGCTCACCGGTGGCGCTGCGCGGGCACTTCCGCCGCCAGCTCGGCTCGTCCCCCGCCGCCTACCGGGCCGCCTACCGGGCCCGGCGGCCGCAGGGCGACAGGCCGAGTGACCCGGAGGCGCAGATGGCACAGCCAGGGCTGGCGGGCTCGCCCGGCCTGCACGGCCCCGGGCCGCTGGGCCACACGCCGCCGATGCTGCACCCGGACCGGGAAAGCGGGGTTCCCATGCAGAGCCGCCGCCAGCACGCCGGCGCGGTGAGCCTGCTGCCGGGGCCGCGCAGCGGCAGCTGAGCGAGGTGCGCGCTCGAGGGGGCGGGGTACACCCGCCCCCTCGGTGTTTTCAGCAGGCGGAGGTCCGGAGATGGCAGCCCCCAGCAGGCCCACCGGCAACACGGGGCACCCAAACAGGCGACGCCAGCTTTAGGGTGGTCGCATGAACGATCGCATGGTGTGGATCGACTGCGAGATGACCGGCCTCTCGCTGTCCGACGACGCGCTCATCGAGGTGGCCGCCCTCGTCACCGACTCCGAGCTGAACGTACTCGGCGAGGGGGTGGACATCGTCATCCGCCCGCCGGACTCGGCGCTGGAGACGATGCCGGAAGTGGTGCGTCAGATGCACACCGCGTCCGGGCTGCTGGACGAGCTGGCCGGCGGCACGACGCTGGCCGACGCCGAGGAGCAGGTCCTCGCCTATGTCCGGGCGCATGTGAAGGAGCCCGGCAAGGCCCCGCTGTGCGGCAACTCCGTCGGCACCGACCGCGGCTTCCTGCTGCGGGACATGCCGACCCTGGAGGACTACCTCCACTACCGGATCGTCGACGTGTCCTCGATCAAGGAGCTGGCCCGCCGCTGGTATCCGCGGGCGTACTTCAACAGCCCGGAGAAGAACGGCAACCACCGGGCCCTCGCCGACATCCGCGAGTCGATCGCCGAACTGCGCTACTACCGCGAGGCCATCTTCGTCCCGCAGCCCGGCCCGGACTCCGACACCGCGAAGGCGATCGCCGCCAAGCACGTCCTGCCTGCTCAGTAGGGCTTTGAAGGACCCCCGCACGGGTGCCGTAAAACCTGTGCGCGAGCACCCCTTCGGACCCTGTAGACTTCTTCTCGGCCGGTCGGGGAAACGACAAGTTCCACCGCCGGTCGTGGTGGGTGTAGCTCAGCTGGTAGAGCACCTGGTTGTGGTCCAGGATGTCGCGGGTTCGAGTCCCGTCACTCACCCTGAGTGATCAGCCGGTGACTCCGTCGCAAGACGGGGTCACCGGCTGATTCGTTTCCGGCGCCTTCCGCTCCGGAGGGCGGAGCCGCACCTCGACGGTCTGATCAACAACGCGGTGGCGGGCGGCGGTGCCGAACCACTCACACGCGAGGTGAGCCACCAGGGCCATGAACTCCGCTTCGCCGTGAACCACCTCGCCCCCTATGCCCTCACCCGCGGCCTGCTGCCCGCTGGAGCGGGACTACAAGGGTCTGCGCGCCTACTGCAGAAGCAAGCTGGCCATGATCATGGCGACCTTTGAGCTGGCCGCCGAACTGCACGGCACCGGAGTCACGGTCAACGCCCTCCACCCGGCCCGTCTGATGGACACGAACGGCGTCCGCGCATCCGGCCTCACCCCTGTCACCAGCACGGACGAAGGATCGAGGCCCCTCAAGACGACGCCCGCACCACCAGCTCCGTGGGCAGCACCGCATGCCGCCGCTCCAGCCCCCGGGACACCGCCGGGCGGCGGTCGGCGATCTCGGTGAGGAGGAGGTCGATCATCGCGCGGCCCATCTCCTCGATGGGCTGGCGGACGCTGGTCAGCGGGGGGTCCATGTGGCGGGCGATGGCCGAGTCGTCGTATCCGACCAGCGCCACGTCGTCGGGGATGCGGCGGCCCGCCTCGCGCAGCACCTGGCGGGCGCCCGCCGCCATGACGTCGGAGCCGGCGAAGACCGCGTCCAGGTCGGGGTGGCGCGCGAGCAGGGTCGTCATCGCGCGGCGGCCGCCCTCCTCGGTGAAGTCACCGGGCTCGACGAGGAGTTCGTCCGGCTCCCGGCCCGCGTCCCGCAGTGCGTCGCGGTAGCCGTCGACGCGGCACTGGGCGCCGTAGACGTCGAGGCGGCCGGTGACGTGCGCGATGCGGGTGCGGCCCCGGAGGAGCAGGTGCTCGACCGCCGAGCGGGCGCCGCCGTAGTTGTCCGAGTCCACCGAGGTGAGCGCCTCCGCGGCCGAGCGCGGACCGCTGATCACCGCCGGGATCTCCAGCTGGGCGAGCAGGTCGGGGAGCGGGTCGTCGGCGTGGACCGAGACCAGCAGGACGCCGTCCACGCGGTGGGCCGCCAGGTACTGCGCGAGGCGCTGGCGCTCGCGGTCGCTGCCCGCGAAGATCAGCAGCAGCTGCATCTCCGTCTCGGAGAGCTCGGCGCCCACGCCGCGCAGCATGTCCGAGAAGTACGGCTCCGCGAAGAACCGGGTCTCCGGCTCGGGGACGACCAGTGCGATGGAGTCGGTGCGGTTGGCCGCGAGGGCGCGGGCCGCGGTGTTGGGGACGTAGCCGAGTTCGGCGACCGCGGCCTCGACCGCCGCACGGGTCGCGTCGCTGACCCGGGGCGAGCCGTTGATCACCCGGGAGACCGTGCCGCGGCCCACCCCGGCCCGGGCGGCGACCTCCTCGAGCGTGGGCCGGCCCCCGCTGCGGCTGCCCCGCGCTCCGTGGCTCGCCATGGACTCCGCCTCCCTCGACACCCGATCCCGGCTGGCTGGAATGTAACAGTCCTGGCCAGAACGGTGAGCGCCAACAGGCGGCCGGGACGGGCCGGTTAACGCTCGGATATCTGAACGCAGCCCTCCTCGTCCGGTCCCTTGACACCCCGCTCCGAACCGACGACTCTTCAACACATCACTTGTGGGAGCGCTCCCACAGTACCTGACACCTACACATCCCGCACGTTCCCCGCCCGAGCCGCAGCGAACCGAACGGGCCCGATGTCCATGCAGTTGGCCGGGGGGTCGGCACGTCAGGCAACAGGAGGACTCAATGCGCACGAGCATCCGCGGGTCCCGCAGGCTGGGGGCCGTCGTGGCCGTCGCCGCGCTGGCCACAGGGCTGCTGGCCGGCTGCGCCAACGACTCGGACGACGGCTCGTCGAACGCGGACGGCGGCAACGGCAGTGGCAAGGGCAAGATCACGCTGACCATCGGGACCTTCGGCGTCTTCGGCTACAAGCAGGCCGGCCTCTACGACGAGTACATGAAGCTCCACAAGGACATCAGCATCAAGGAGAACGTCACCACTCGTACCGACGTGTACTGGCCGAAGGTGCTCACCCGCCTCCAGGCCGGCTCGGGCACCGACGACATTCAGGCCATCGAGATCGGCAACATCACCGAGGCCGTACAGACCCAGGGGTCCAAGTTCGTCGACCTCGGCAAGGACGTCGACAAGTCCCAGTGGCTGGACTGGAAGAACGCCCAGGCCACCACCAAGGACGGCAAGCTCATCGGGCTCGGGACCGACATCGGCCCGATGGCGATCTGCTACCGCAAGGACCTGTTCCAGCAGGCCGGCCTGCCGACCGACCGCACCAAGCTCGCCGAGACCTGGAAGGGCGACTGGGCGAAGTACGTCGACCTCGGCAAGCAGTACATGAAGAAGGCGCCGAAGGGCACGAAGTACGTCGACTCCGCCGCCTCCGTGTACAACGCGGCCCTCGGCGGCGGCGACGAGCGGTACTACGCCAAGGACGGCACCGTCGACTGGGACAAGTCCGACGGCGTGAAGAAGGCCTGGGACTCCGCGATGACCGTGGCGACCGGCGGGATGTCGGCGAAGCTGAAGCAGTTCGACCCGACGTGGGACCAGGGCTTCGCCAACGGCACCTTCGCGACCGTCGCCTGCCCGGCCTGGATGATCGGCTACATCGAGCAGAAGTCCGGTGACTCCGGCAAGGGCAAGTGGGACGTGGCGGCGGCCCCGACCGCGGCCAACTGGGGCGGCTCGTTCCTCGGCGTGCCGACGGCGAGCAGGCACCAGAAGGAGGCCGTCGAGCTGGCCAAGTGGCTGACCGCGCCCGAGCAGCAGGCCAAGGTCTTCGCCAAGCAGGCGAGCTTCCCGTCGACCCCGGCGGCGTACACGAGCCTGAAGCCGGCCGCGGACACCACGGCGTACTTCTCGAACGCGCCGCTCACCCAGATCTTCTCCGACTCGGCGAAGACGATCCCGTCGCAGTACTTCGGCATCAAGGACCAGCCGATCAACACCGCGATCACCGACGTCGGCATCCTCCAGGTCGAGCAGAAGGGCAAGTCGCCCGCGCAGGGCTGGGAGGCGGCCGGCAAGGAGATCAAGGACGTGCTCGGCCAGTGACCAGCCCCAAGCAGGCTCTCGCGCACTCCGCGTCGAGCGCCGAGGCCGCGTCCGGCACCCCGCCGGGCGCGGCCCGGGGCGCTCGCGGTCGCGGTGCGCCGGCGGGCGCCGACTCCTGGCGCAGCCGGCTGTACCGCTGGGACATGAAGGCGTCGCCGTACGCGTTCGTCGCCCCCTTCTTCGTCCTGTTCGGTGCCTTCACGCTGGTCCCGCTGCTGTACACGGCCTGGTACTCGCTGCACAGCGTGCAGCTGTCGGCCCTCGACCACCAGACCTGGGCGGGCCTGGACAACTACCAGAACCTGTTGTCCTCGGACTTCTTCTGGAACGCCCTGGAGAACACCTTCACCATCGGTCTGATCTCCACGGTTCCGCAGCTGATGGCGGCCATCTGGCTGGCCCACCTGCTGAACTACAAGCTGCGCGGCTCGACCGTGTGGCGTGTGGTGATGCTGACGCCGTACGCCACGTCGGTGGCGGCCGCGACCCTGGTGTTCACGCTGCTGTACTCCTGGGACGGCGGGATGGTCAACTGGATCCTGCACTTCTTCGGGGTGAATCCGGTCAACTGGCGTGAATCGGACTGGGGTTCGCAGTTCGCGGTGTCGTCGATCGTGATCTGGCGCTGGACCGGGTACAACGCGCTGATCTATCTGGCGGCGATGCAGGCGATCCCGGCCGATCTGTACGAGTCGGCGGCGATCGACGGAGCGAACCGCTGGCAGCAGTTCCGGCATGTGACGATCCCGCAGCTCAGGCCCACGATCCTGTTCACGATCGTCGTCTCCACCATCGGCGCCACCCAGCTCTTCGGTGAGCCGCTGCTGTTCGGCGGGGTCAGCGGGTCCAAGGGCGGCTCCGAGCACCAGTACCAGACGCTCGGTCTGTACATGTACGACCAGGGCTGGATCATCGGCAACCTCGGCAAGGCGTCCGCGATCGCCTGGTCGATGTTCCTGATCCTGCTGATCGTCGCCGCGGTCAACCTGCTGCTCACCCGACGGCTGAGGAAGTCCCAATGACGACCGGTGAAGTGACTCTCCCTGCGACGAAGGTGCAGCGCCGCCGGGTGATGGGTGCGGGCAAGCAGCTGCACGCGGGCCCGGTGACGTACGTCGTGCTGACCGTGTTCGCGCTCGTCTCGCTGGCCCCGCTGGTGTGGACGGCGATCGCGGCCTCGCGCACCGACCGGCGGCTGGCCCGGACCCCGCCGCCGCTGTGGTTCGGCGGCAACCTGTTCAAGAACCTCGAAGCCGCCTGGGACCAGGCCGGGCTCGGCACCGCGATGTTCAACTCGCTGATCGTGGCGGGCACGATCACGGTGAGCACGGTGCTGTTCTCCACACTGGCCGGCTTCGCCTTCGCCAAGCTGCGGTTCCGGTTCTCCAGCCTGCTGTTGCTGCTGACCATCGGCACGATGATGATCCCGCCGCAGCTGGCCGTCGTACCGCTGTATCTGTGGATGTCCGACCTCGGCTGGTCCAACCAGCTGCAGACGGTGATCCTGCCGAGCCTGGTGACCGCGTTCGGCACGTTCTTCATGCGGCAGTACCTGGTGCAGGCGCTGCCGTCGGAGCTGATCGAGGCGGCCCGGGTGGACGGGGCGAGCAGCCTCCGGGTCGTCTGGCACGTGGTCTTCCCCGCGGCACGGCCCGCCATGGCCGTGCTCGGCCTGCTGACCTTCGTGTTCGCCTGGAACGACTTCCTGTGGCCGATCATCGCCCTGAACCAGCAGAACCCGACCGTGCAGGTGGCCCTGAACTCGCTCGGCACCGGCTATGTCCCGGACCAGGCGGTGATCATGGCGGGCGCGCTGCTCGGCACGCTGCCGCTGCTGATCGCCTTCCTGCTGTTCGGCAAGCAGATCGTGGGCGGGATCATGCAGGGCGCGATCAAGGGCTGACCGTCCTTCCCAGGGGCCGGGCCACCGCCGTCCCGGCCCCTCTCCCCCTCCGCCTCGTTCTCCGATCTCGTACGACCCTGATGGGAGCGCTTCCATGCCTGAACCCATTACCGCCGTGACCTTTCCCCCCGCCTTCCTCTGGGGCGCCGCGACCTCCGCCTACCAGATCGAGGGGGCGGTGCGCGAGGGCGGCCGCACGCCCTCGATCTGGGACACCTTCAGCCATACGCCGGGCAGGACGGCCGGCGGCGAGACCGGTGACACCGCCGTCGACCACTACCACCGCTACCGCGAGGACGTGGCACTGATGGCGGAGCTGGGCCTCACCGCCTACCGCTTCTCCGTCTCCTGGTCCCGGGTGCAGCCGACCGGCCGGGGCCCGGCCGTCCAGGTGGGCCTGGACTTCTACCGGCGCCTCGTGGACGAGCTGCTGGCGCACGGCATCAAGCCCGCGGTCACCCTCTACCACTGGGACCTGCCGCAGGAGCTGGAGGACGCGGGCGGCTGGCCGGAGCGGGACACCGCGTACCGGTTCGCCGAGTACGCGCAGCTGGTCGGCGAGGCGCTGGGCGACCGGGTGGAGCACTGGATCACCCTCAACGAGCCCTGGTGCAGCGCGTTCCTGGGCTACGGCTCCGGGGTGCACGCCCCCGGCCGCACCGACCCGGCGGCCGCCCTGCGCGCGGCCCACCACCTCAACCTGGCCCACGGCCTGGGCACGGCGGCCCTGCGCTCGGCGATGCCGGCCCGCAACGAGATCGCCGTCAGCCTCAACTCCTCGGTCGTACGGCCCCTTACACAGGACCCGGCCGACCTGGCGGCGGCCCGCCGGATCGACGACCTGGCCAACGGCATCTTCCACGGCCCGATGCTGCACGGCGCGTACCCCTCGTCGCTGCTCGACGCGACGGCCTCGGTCACCGACTGGTCGTACGTCCTCGATGCCGACGTCCGCACGATCAACGCGCCGCTGGACGCGCTCGGCCTGAACTACTACACCCCGGCCCTGGTCTCGGCGGCCCCCGGCACGATCGAGGGCCCGCGGGCCGACGGCCACGGCGCGAGCGACCACTCCCCCTGGCCGGCCGCCGACGACGTGCTGTTCCACCAGACCCCGGGCGAGCGCACGGAGATGGGCTGGACGATCGACCCGACGGGCCTGCACGAGCTGATCATGCGGTACACCCGGGAGGCGCCGGGCCTGCCGCTGTACGTGACCGAGAACGGCGCGGCCTACGACGACAAGCCCGACCCCGACGGCCGGGTCCACGACCCCGAACGCATCGCCTACCTGCACGCCCACCTCTCGGAGGTCCACCGCGCCCGCACCGACGGCGCCGACGTCCGCGGCTACTACCTGTGGTCCCTGCTGGACAACTTCGAGTGGGCGTACGGCTACGGCAAGCGGTTCGGGGCCGTGTACGTGGACTACGGGACGCTGGAGCGGACTCCGAAGTCGAGTGCGCGGTGGTACGGCGAGGCGGCCCGGACGGGCGGGCTGCCACCGGTGGACGCCGCCTTCTGACGGGCCGGGCGCGCCCTGGGTTCAGCAGGTTGCGGGTGCGAGGGTCTCGGGTTCGCCGGCGAACGCGGTTGCCGTGGCCCAGCCCGTCCCGCCGGCGGCGAGGCGCAGCTGGACCCAGACGCCGCTCGTCCTGCCGTTGGCGGTGACCTCTTCGCCCTGCTGGATGCAGAGCGCCGGGTAGTCGTTGCCGGCCACGACACTGCCGACCTGTGCGCCCGTGGTGCTCGGCGCCGAGCGCACGGGCGCACCCGCGTCGGCGTGGACGGCGGTGGTGTCGGTGGGGGCCGCGTCCGCGGTGTCCTCGGGCGAGGGGCCGCTGTCGGTCGGGGAGGGCGAGGTCGAGTCGTCGGTCGCCGAGGGACTCGGTGTGACCTCGGGGGCGGCGACGTAGACCGTGGCCGCCTGCTGCGTGCTCGCGGTGACCTTGTCGCCGGGGCCCGGGTCCCCGTCGGCGGCCGGGGGCAGCTGTACGGAACCCTCGGGGGCGGTGGGGATGACCACGCGGGTCACCGTGCCGTCCTCCTGGTCGGCCGTCTCGGTGGCGTACTGGACCGTGAGGCAGGCGGCGGACAGCTTGGACGCGGTGTCCGCGACGGAGTCGCCGGCCGACACCTCCGGCAGGGTGACCGGAACGGTCTCGCCGGCGGGGCAGGAGGACGCCGAGACGGTGGGGACCGGCGTGTTCTGCCGGGTGTCGGAGATCTTCAGTTCTCCGCCGGACTTCCGGTGCGTGAAGTCGGCTCGGAGAATGCCTTTCGCCGGGGCCAGCGCGACTCCGTCGAGCGCCGGTTCGACCTTGTGTTTGGTGTGGACCAGATAACCGGATTCGACCAGTCCGAGTTTCTTGTCGAAGTACCGGATGACGGCGGTGAGATATCCCTTGGGGCTGTCCCCGAACTGGTGCTCAACACCGGTGCTCACGCTGAAAGTGCCGATCGGTGTCACGAAGTTCTTGGCCGCGGAGACGCTGATCTTTCCCGTGGAGTCGAGGGTGAAGGTCACCGGCACGAAATCCGGGGTGAAGGAGACGGACGGAGGCTGCTTGTCGCAGCCCGCCGCGCCCACCAGAGTGCATACGGATATCCCTGCCAGAAGCAGGGCGGTCACACGCGTGCGTATCGAGCCCATGACTCTCCCCCCGATTCTCCGCCGGCGCACAACGGCTCGGGCATCGTAGCGGCGCAATTCACGGCGCTGCCACTGGAATTGTCCGGTTGCGACGGCAGGGGCGCATGGGGCGAGGCCCGGCGAATACGATCCGCCGGGCCCGTTATGCACGCATCGGCATTTCGCGCGACTACTTGTACGCCCCGAACGCCTTCGAGAACGCGAACTTGTCCTGGGTGATCGAGCTGCATGTGGCGTCGGCGGTGGGCTTGGTACCGCCGTCGCACTGCTTGTCGCGGGTGGCGGACCACATGGAGAGCCCGCCGAGGCCCCTGGACTTGGCGAAGGTCACCAGCTGGGTGGCGTCGTCGACCTTGAAGACCTCGGAGGAGACGTCGTTGACGCCGATCATCGGGGTGACCGCGACCGCCTTCCAGGCGGCGGAGTCGGACAGGCCCAGCACGCTCTTGACCTGGGCCTGGGTGGCGGTGGCCGCCTGCTCGGCGTAGGTGCCCATGTCGCCGCTGTAGGAGGCGCCGTAGTCCATCGCCATGATGTTGACGGTGTCGGTCTTCACGCCGTTGGACTTGGCGTTGGACAGGAGGTTCACGCCGTCCTGGGTCAGGCCCTCGGGCATCACCGGGAGGGTGAAGGAGACGTCCAGGTTCGGGTGCTGGGCCTGGAGCTTGGCGATGGCCTGCGCGCGGCGGGTGTTGGCGGCCGTGTCGGGCAGCGCACCGCCCTCGACGTCGAAGTCGACCTTGGTCAGCTTGAGCGCGTCGACGACCTTGCCGTACGCCGCCGCCAGCGCGTCCGCGGAGGAGCAGGTGGTGGCCAGCTCGGAGCCGGAGGCACCGCCGAACGAGACCCGGACGTCACCGCCGTTGGCCCGCAGGGAGCCGATCTGCGCGGCCACGCCGTCGCTGGTGACGTCCGTGACACCGCCCCACTTGGGGGTGCAGCTGCCGCCGTCGGTGATGAAGGCGAGGTTGAAGTTCTTCACGCCGGTCGCGTCGGCCGCGGCGAGGAGGTCGAAGGCCGGGTAGAGGGAGGTGTCGACGTACGGCGCGAAGCCGGCGGAGGCGGTGGTGCCGCTGCCGGTGCTTCCGGTGGGGGTGGGCGTCGCGCTCTGGGTGGGGGTGGCGCTGTGGGTCGGGGTCGCGGTCTTGGTGGGGGTCGGGGTCGCCGACCGGGTCTGGGTCGGGCGGCCGCTCGGCTCGGGGGTCGCGCCGCCGTCCGCGGAACAGCTCGCATTGTCGATACGGCAACCGGTGGGATCCCCGGCGCCGTTGACGACGAAGCCGACGGTGACCGACTTGCCCGGCGCGAGGCCCGCCGTGTCCCACTTCGCGGGCTTCACGGTGACGTGCCGGCCGCTGACGCTCGACTCGCCGTTCCACAGCGAGCTGAGCTGCGCGCCCGCGGGGAGGTCGAACTCCAGCGTCCAGGTCTTCTCCGTCTGGTCGCTGTTGTTGGTGACGACGTACTGCGCGGTGTAGCCCGTCGACCAGTCGCTGGTCTTGGTGTACGCGGCGCCGACGCCGGCCGCGTGGGCGGTGCCGGTCAGCAGGACCGCGCCGCCGCCGACCACGGCCGCTGCCACCAGGCCGCCGATCGCCTTGTTCCTGCCACTGATCCTGCGCCGGTGCGTGCTCATGCGCGTGCCTGCCTTCGGTGTACACGGGGGTGGGGTGCGGCAGCACGCTAGCGGGCGAGAATCGGACAAACGGCTTGATAAGGGCGACTGTTGGGGATCTTATGGTGCGCTTAAGGAAGGGATCGGGGACGGTTAAAGGTCGAGACCAATTTGCCCGATCGGCGTCTGCGCACTCGCCCCCGGTGTCCCCGGCCCCCGGGCCCCCGCCCGTCCAGCTGGAACCAGATCCGGACCTCCGTGCCGCCCAGCACCGAGGAGCCGATGCGGACGTCACCGCCGGTGGACTCGGCGAGCCGGCGCACGATGTCGAGGCCGAGGCCGGTCGAGCCCGCGCTGCCGGAGCCGCGGCCGCGGGCCATCGCCGCCCCGGGGTCGGGTATGCCGGCCCCCGCGTCGGAGACCAGCACGATCACCGCGTCCTCGCCGTTGTGCACGTCGACCGCGAAGGCGGTGCCCTCGGCGGTGTGCCGGAACACGTTGCCGAGCAGCGCGTCGAGCGCGGCGGCCAGGTCGGCGCGGGCCACGGGTATGCGCACCGGCCGCTCCACACCGGCCACGCGCCACTTGCGGCCCTCGTCCTCGGCGAGCGCGGACCAGAACTCCATCCGCTCACGGACCACTTCGGCCGCGTCGCACCCGGCGCCGGGCCCGGCCGCCACGGTCTGCGGCTTGGCCTCCCGGGCCGTGCGGATGATGGTGTCGACCTCCCGCTCCAGCTGGGCGACGGCGGCCCGGGTCTGCTCGGCGGCCGGACCGCCGCCGAGGGAGGCCGCGTTCAGCCGGAGCACGGTGAGCGGGGTGCGCAGCCGGTGCGAGAGGTCGGCGGCCAGCTCGCGCTCGTTCGCCAGGAGTTGGACGACCTGGTCGGCCATGGAGTTGAACGCGACCGCCGCGAGCCTCAGTTCGGTGGGGCCCTCCTCCCGGACCCGGGCGCCCAGCTTGCCCTCGCCCAGTTCGTGCGCGCCCTCGACCAGCCGCTGCGCGGGCCGCACCATGCGCACCCCGAGCCGGTCGGCGACGGCGACCGAGCCGACGATCAGCGCGAGGCCGACGGCGGCGAGCACCGCCCAGGCCGTGCCGACACCGTTGCTCACCTCGGACTCGGGGACGTACACCTCGACGACCGCGATTGCGCCGGAGCTGAGCGCGACCGGCTGGAGCAGCGTGGAACCGCCGGTGACCGCTGTGGTGGAGGCGCGGCCCAGCTTCCGTACGGCCTCGATGTCGCGGTGGGCGGCGCGCTGCCGGCCGAGGTCGAGCGCGGTCCGGCCGTCGCCGGCGGGCAGGTGCACGGCCATCCCGGAGTCCGCGCCGGCGGAGGCCACCACCCGCTCCAGCTTGTCCCGGTCGGTGGTGATGGACAGCGCGGGGGCGGCCGCGGCGGCCTCCCGCTCGGCGCCTGCGAAGGCCCGGTCGCGGGCCATCTCCTGGACGACGAGACCGAGCGGCACGGCGAAGGCGACCACGACCATCGTGGTGACCGCCAGGCACACCTTGACCAGGGCCCATCTCATCGCGGCGGCTCCCCTCCCGCGGGCGGCTCCAGCTTCACCCCGACGCCCCTGAGGGTGTGCAGATAGCGCGGCCGGGCGGCCGTCTCCCCCAACTTCCGGCGCAACCAGGACAGATGGACGTCGATGGTCTGGTCGTCGCCGTAGGACTGCTGCCAGACCTCGGCGAGGAGTTCCTTGCGCGGCACGACGACACCGGGCCGGCCGGCGAGGAAGGCGAGCAGGTCGAACTCGCGGCGGGTGAGGTCGAGCCGGACGCCGTCCAGTTCGGCCTGGCGGCGCAGCGGATCGACGGTCAGCCCGCCGACCCGCAGGACGCTGGACGGCGGAGCCTCTGCGCCGCCGGCGCGAGCCCGGCGCAGCACGGCCGCGATCCGCGCCGAGAGGTGCTCGACCGAGAACGGCTTGGTCAGGTAGTCGTCCGCCCCGGCGTTGAGCAGCCGGACGATCTCCGTCTCGTCGTCCCGGGCGGTGGCGATGATGACGGGCACGTCGGTGATGCCGCGCAGCATCTTCAGTGCCTCGGAGCCGTCCAGGTCGGGCAGTCCGAGGTCCAGGATGACCACGTCGAAACGGAGATGGGCGACCTCGCGCAGCGCCTCCAGTGCCGTACCGACGCTGCGCACGGTGTGCGAGGCGTCGGTCAGATGCCGGATGAGCGCCGAGCGTACGAACTGGTCGTCCTCGACCACGAGCACACTTGCCATGCGCCGCACCGTACGCCATGCGGCCGAAGGGGGTCCGGCGCCTGTGGATAACTCGGGGCAAGTGCGCACGGCCGTACCCCTGAGGCAGTATGGCCCGCGATGCGCAGAGGACTCGTACACGTACTGGCGTGGCTGCTCGCGACGGGAGCGGCGGTCACGCTGTCGTGGTGGGGTGTGCACACGGTGATGGCCGGAACGGCGTACGACCCGCCGCGCGCCCTGCCGATCGCGGCGGCGGACACGACCGCGCAGCGCTCGCAGCCGTCGGACACGGCGCCGGCGCGGCGCTCGCCGTCGAAGAGCCCGTCGTCCAGGCCTGCGGCCCCCACGCCCTCCCGAACGCCGGTCCCGAGCACCAGCCCCTCCCCCACGGCCACCGCCTCCGGCCGGGTCAAGGCCTACGACACCGACGGCGGCCGGGCGGTCTTCGACCTGGGCAGCGCGAGCGCGACCCTCGTCTCGGCGACTCCGGGGACCGGCTGGTCGATGCAGGTGTGGAAGACGCAGACATGGATCCGGGTGGAGTTCGGCAGGGGCGCGGACCGGGTCTCGGTGTTCTGCACCTGGCACGACGGGCCGCCGCGTGTCGAGGTGGGCACCTACTGATCTGGGCCGGACGGGCTCAGCGGAACACCGAGGGCGGCGGGGCCGGTGAGGCGACCGCCGCCGCGTCCGTCACGGGTACGGCCCCGCCGGTGAAGTCGATGAGCTGCTTGCCGTGTTCGACCCGGGCGGGGTGCGGGTCGGAGGCGGCGCGGCGGGTGAGTTCGGCGAGCGGGAGCGGGAGATCGGAGGCGGCCAGGATGGCGTTGCCGAAGCGTTTGCCGCGCAGCACGGCCGGATCCGCGATCAGCGCGAGTTCCGGGAAGCGGGCGGCCGCGGTGGCGATCTGGCCGCGCAGATGGGCGAGCGGCGGGCCGTCGGCGAGGTTGGCGGCGTAGACACCGGAGGGCTTCAGGGCCCGGCGGACCTCGTCCAGGAACTCGGCCGAGGTGAGGTGGGCGGGGGTCCGGGCGCCGCTGAACACATCGGCGACGACCAGGTCGGCCCAGCCGTCGGGCACCTTGGCAAGACCCTCGCGCGCATCGGCCGACCTGACCCGGATCCGGGCGTTCGGATCCAACGGCAGCTCGCGGCGGACCAGTTGGACGAGGGCCGCGTCCCGCTCGACGACCTGCTGGGTGGAGCGGGGCCGGGTGGCGGCGACGTACCGGGCGAGAGTGAGGGCGCCGCCGCCGAGGTGGACGGCCTGCACGGGCTTCCCGGGCGGGGCGACGAGGTCGATGACATGGCCGAGGCGGCGCTGGTACTCGAAGGACAGGTACGCCGGGTCGTCCAGGTCGACGTGCGACTGGGGCGCCCCGTCGATCAGCAGCGTCCAGGCCCGGGAGCGGTCCGGGTCGGGTATGAGCTGCGCGAGCCCGCCGTCGACCGCTTCCACCACGGCCTCGACGGCGGCCGATCTGCGCCGGGTGTTCCTGGACCTGCCCATCGGTCCATTTTCGCAGCTGCCGAGGGCATGCGCTTCACCGGCAGCTGTCGGCCGCCTCGATCAGCCGGGCGGCCTCCCCGAGGGCCCGGCGCAGCACCACGGGGTCGGTCGCGAGGTCGGCGTCGCCGGGCGGGAGCAGCCAGTCCGATCCCTCCACCGGAGGCTCCGGGTTCAGCCGCAGCCCCTGCCCGTTCGTCTCGGTGCAGGTGCTGCCCGGCACGTCCCAGCAGGCGGCGGTGCCCGCCGGTACGAGGAAACCCAGGGTGTCGCATCCGTCGTCGTGCAGTACGGGCCCCACCGCCTCCGCGGCCCCCCGCCGCAGGATGTCGACCGCCTCGAGGCCCTGCCGGGCGGGCACCGTCACGAGGTCGCACGCCGTGTCGCCCGCCGTCATCGACGGCGACGTACCCGACGACATACAGGGATCGTTGCTCTGGCTGGTCTCCATTCCGACCTCCACCACGCTGCCCTCTTGCAGTCCGTCGGGTCCAACGCGCGAGCGCGTCAACGGCTACGGTGCAAGTGCGCCGCAAAGGATGGCAGTTCATGGCAGATCGTGGATGAGATATCCGGTTTGTAGCTAAACACTGCGTGGCGGGTCCGACACAGCAGGTACGTTCTTGCTCGCCGGAACCGGGGTGTCACACGGACAACTCAGCCCGAATCCACCCTGGATCCGGCATGGTTCGACGGTTCGCACGAGAGGACCGGCCATGGCGTCGTCAACCGAGACCTCGTCGCAGCCCGAACGGCCACCCCGGCCGAACCTCGCCTTCCGGCAGCTGCGCGGCCGGCGCTCACCGGCCGAGTTCGCCGCGCTGGTGCGGCGGGCCGCACGCGAGATCGGCGAGCGGGTGAGCTGTGACGCTCGCTACATCGGCAGGGTCGAGGCGGGTGAGATCCGCTGCCCGAACTACGCGTACGAACGGGTGTTCCTGCACATGTTCCCCGGTCGCACGCTCACCGACCTCGGCTTCGCGCCGCGCTCGTCCGTCCGCGGACGCGCGGCGCGTACGACCGGGGACGCGCCCCCGGTGCTCGACACCGCTGAGACACAGGGGAGTCGCGAGCCGTATGACACGCAGGACCGGCACGACCCGCAGAACCCGTACGACCCGCACGAGCCGTACGAGAACGACCCCCTGAACCACGAGGAGAGCGACGTGCTGCGTCGCGCATTCATGACCGGCGGAGGCGCCACGGTTGCCGCCGCCACGCTGAGCCCGCTGGGGCTCACCACCGACGCCGCGGCGCCGGTCCGGCCGCCGCGCCGCGCCGGATCCCCCGAGGCGGCCGCCCTGGAGGAAGCCGTCCGCCGCATCCGGCTGCTCGACGACCGGCACGGCGCGGACGGCCTGTACCGGCGCGCGGCGGCCCCGCTGCGCGCCGCCTACGCGCTCCTGGACGCCGGCGCGACCCGGCTGACGACCGCCGAGCGGTTGCACTCCGGCGCCGGTGAACTGGCCATCTCGGTGGGCTGGCTGGCCCATGACTCCGGCCGCTTCGACGACGCCCGCTCGCACTACGCGGAGGCGCTCGCGACCGCCCGGATGACCGGCGACCCCGCTCTGGAGGCCCACGCCTTCTGCAACACGGCGTTCCTGGCCCGCGACGCCGGCCGGCCCCGCGAGGCGGTGCGCGCCGCGCAGGCCGCCCAGCGCGTCGCCCGCCCCCTGGGCTCGCCGCGTCTGATGTCCCTGCTCGCCCTGCGGGAGGCGGGCGGCTGGGCGGGGCTCGCCGACCGCGCCGGCTGCGAACAGGCGCTGGCCCGGGCGCAGGCCCTCTTCGAGCGAGGCCACTCGGACGCCGACCCCGAGTGGATGAGCTTCTACGGAGAGGCCGAGCTGGAGGGTCTCGAGGCGCAGTGCTGGTCGACGCTGGGCGACTGGCGGCGCGCGTCCCGCCATGCGCGCCGGGCGGCCCAGCTGCAGGACCCCCACTTCACCCGCAACATCGCCCTCTACACCGCCGAGCTGGCCGACGACCTGGCGCGCGAGGGCCGTCCCGACGAGGCGGCGAGCGCCGCGCTGCACGTCCTGTCCCTCCTGGACCAGGTCCAGTCCTCCCGTATCCAGACGATGCTGGCGGGGACGGCACGGGTGCTTCTTCCGCACCGGCGGGCGTCGGGAGTCTCGGACTTCCTGGACCGGCATGCGTCATTGCCACGGGTGGGGCGGGCGTAGCGAAGAGACTGCGGCTGCGGCCGGTGATGCCGCCGTAGCTGCGGGCAATCGCGCAACCGGTCAGCCCGCCAAGTGCCCCAAGTCGTTCCAGCTCTCGATCGCCGGCTCCCCGTACGCCCAGCCCAGCACCGACAGCGAGGTCGGGTTCAGGCGTATGCGGGCCGCGAAGTCCAGCGGGAGCCCCAGCCAGCGCGCGCCGATCGAGCGCAGGATGTGCCCGTGGGCGAAGACCAGCACGTCACGGTCGGCCGACCGGGCCCACGCCACGACCTCGTCCGCGCGCGCGGTGACCTCGGCGAGGCTCTCCCCCTCGGGCACGCCGTCCCGCCAGATCAGCCACCCCGGCCGCACGGCCTGGATCTCGGCGGGCGTCATGCCCTCGTACGCGCCGTAGTCCCATTCCATGAGCGTGTCCCAGGACTCGGCGCGCTCACCGAACCCGGCCAGCTCGCACGTCTCACGCGCGCGTGCCAGCGGACTGGTCCGCACCTCCACCCCGGGCAGCCCCTCCAACGGCGCCCGGTGCAGCCGCTCGCCGAGCAGCTTGGCGCCGCGCCGGCCCTCCTCCAGGAGGGGCACGTCGGTCCTGCCGGTGTGCTTGCCGGCCAGCGACCATTCCGTCTGTCCGTGCCGGGCCAGCAGGATGCGCGGTGCCATGGGAGACCTTTCCGGAAGGAGGGAGGGGTCCCTCCATCATCGCAGGGGCAACCCGCCGGGCGATCGCGGCGTCTTTGAGGGCTGAAGCGCCCGCATGGCCGGGATATGGACCACGTAAAGTGACACGGTCGCCCGGCGGGGGCGCCGCACAGCAGTAGGGGGAGGGCGATCGGATGCCGCAGACCGAGGCACCGGGCACCGAGGTGGCTCCGCGAACCCGGCTGCGGTGGTGGACCGAGCTGCCCCTGATCCTGCTGGTCTACGGCTGCTATTCGGCCGGCCGCCTCCTCGCCCGCGGCGACGTCTCCTCCGCCGTCGACCACGGCCTGGCGATCCTGCGCATCGAGAAGGCCCTGCACCTCGACGCCGAGCACCCGCTCAACCGGCTGTTCACGCGCGAGGCGTGGCTCGGCGTACCCGCCGACTTCTGGTACGCGTCGCTGCATTACCTGGTCACGCCCGTCATCCTGGTCTGGCTGTTCAAGGCCCGCACCGAGCACTACCGCGCGGCCCGCACCTGGCTGATGACGTCCACCTTCATCGGCCTGATCGGCTTCACCCTGCTGCCCACCTGCCCGCCCCGCCTGCTCGCCGACGGCCACGGCTTCGTGGACACGATGGCCCAGTACAGCTCGTACGGCTGGTGGGGCGGCGAGGCCAGCGCGCCGCGCGGCATGGGCGGCATGACCAACCAGTACGCGGCGATGCCGAGCCTGCACGTCGGCTGGGCGCTGTGGTGCGGGGTGATGCTGTGGCGGTACGGCGGCACGCGCCTCATGAAGGTCCTCGGCGTCGTCTACCCGCTGGTGACCGCGCTGGTGGTCATGGGCACCGCCAACCACTACTTCCTGGACGCGGTCGCGGGCGTCGCCGTGATGGGCGTGGGCCTGCTGCTCGCGCCGCGCGTGATCCGCGGTGCGGATCTGGTGCGAACCCGCCTCACCCGCCGCACCCCGGCGGCCGCCGCCGGCACGGGTTCCCCGATTGTCAGTGGCGGATGCCAGACTTCCGCGGGTGAGCGAATTCCACGGCAGCGCGAGTCGCAGCCCGCGTCCGCAGCCGGACCGGACGCCTCCCCGAGCGACGCAGGGGACGAGGCTCCGGCAACGGCTCGCTGAGCTGCGCGGCCCCGACGTACCGGCCAAGGCCCTGGACGCGCGCGCCCTCGCGGCGCTCGCCGCGAACCCCGGGTGCCGCAGGCGGGCGATCCTGGACGGCGCCGGAGTGGACAAGGCGGCGCTCGCCGGCGCGCTGGGCGCGCCGTCCGGGTTCGGGCAGTCGCAGTTCGCACTGACCCGGGGCAACGCGTTCGAGGCGCGGGTGAAGGCCGACGGCGGCGCGGAGCTGCTGCGGCTGGTCCACGCCCGGCTCGACCCGGGCGCCGAGCCGCCCGCCGGGGCGGCCGTCCCCGACCTGTCCGCGCAGGGGCCCGAAGGCCGTACGGCCCGTACGGCGCTGGCACTGCGCGAGGCCACCGGTGTGAACGGCTGGACGCTCCTGGACCACCCGATGCTGGCGCTGGACGTGGCGGGCTCGCTCGCCTTCCTGGAGCCGGACGCGGTGGTGGTGCACCCGGACGGCAGCTGGACGGTCGTGGAGATCAAGTCCTTCCCGATGCTGGACGGTTCGGCCGACCCGGCGAAGGTGGGCGCGGCCGCCCGCCAGGCGGCGGTGTACGTACTGGCCCTGGAAGAGGTCGCGGCCCGTCTCGATCCCGCTCCTCGGGTACGGCACCGGGTGCTGCTCGTGTGCCCCAAGGACTTCTCGAACCTGGCCACCGCCTCCGCCGTGGACGTGCGCAAGCAGCGGGCGGTCGCCGCGCGGCAGCTGGCCCGGCTCACCCGGATCGAGGAGATCGCCGACGCCCTGCCCGAGGGCATGTGCTTCGCACCGGACCGCCCGGCCGAGGAGCTGACGGCGGCCGTCGAGGCGGTCCCGGCGACGTACGCGCCCGAGTGCCTGTCGGCCTGTGAACTGGCCTTCCACTGCCGGGAACGCTCCCGCGCGGCCGGCGCGGTGACCCGCCTCGGCCGCCCCCTGCGGGCCGACCTCGGCGGTCTGACCACGGTCGAGGACGTCCTCGCGGCGGCCCGCGGCGCGAGCGGCGACCCCGACGACCCGGCGGTGGCGGCGCTGCGCCGGGCGGCGGCGCTGCGCGCGGAGGCCCTCGCCACGGCCGGCCGGGCGGTGGCCGCGTGTCCCTGATCGCCACCCTGGCCCGGCTCGAGGCCGTCAGCACCGGCCGTGCCCAGCCCGCCGCGACCGTCCGCCACCGGCACCTGTCCGACCGCCCCCTGGTGTTCGTGCCGCTCACCACCGCCGGTGAGGCCGGTGCCCCGCTCGGCGCGCTGGTCGGCACCGACCGGGACGCCCCGCGGCTGCTGGTGGTACCGCAGCCCCGCGACCGCGACCTGCGCTTCGCGTTCCTCGCCGACCTGGCCGACGTGGTCCTGCCGTACCTCGACTCCTGTGCGGAGGCCGTCGAGGCGGCCGAGCGCACGGAGACCGACCCGGAGACCGGCAAGCGGGTCAAGGTGGAGGTCGAGCTGTGCGCGGACGCGCCCCAGCTGATCGTGCCGAGCCGGGCGGGCCTGGACTACGTACGGCTGCTCGGCCGCTCCATGCGCTTCCGCCGCACCGCCGAGCAGGACCCGGAGACACCCCACCCGGCGCCTCCCCGTATCCCCCTGCTCGGCCGCTGGCTGACCCACTACGGCGAGCGCGCCCGCGTACCCGGCTCCTCGCTCCTGCTGGCCCTCACCGATGTGCTGTCCCGGCACTGGGCGACCGGCCAGTCCAGCCTGGAGGACCAGCACCTGGGCGCGCTGCTCGCCTGGATCGACCCTCCCGAAGGCAGCACCGGCGCCGATGCCGCCCGCAGGGCCGAGCTCGCGCGCGATGCCGACGGCCAGCTGCTGTGCCCGCCGGCCGGCCCGGCCACCGACCCGGCGTTCGACAACAAGCTCCTTGCCCCGGCCATCGAGCGCTACGACCGCGCCCGCACCGCCCTCGCCGCCGCCGAGGACGCCCTGGAGGCGGACGACCGGCTGGCCGCGCTCACCGCGGCCGAGCGGGAGATCCGCGACCTGGTCGACAGCCGCACCCGGCCCACCTGGGACGCCGTGTGGCAGGGCCTGGACCTGCTGCGGGCGCTGCCGGAGGGCGCGCACGTCGAGGAGCGCTGGACCCGGGACCGCTGGTCGTTCACCGGTCACCGGGACCGGGTCGTGGCCGGCGAGCCCCCGCAGCCGCGCCGCGACGACGCGGTGACGGCGGCGAACAAGCTGGCCACGCGCGAGCGTGAGCAGGCCCGCCTGGAGGCGCAGGAGGCGCTGGACGACCCGCTGGTGATGGCCGGGCGGCGGCTGGCCGGGGAGGCCTTCGCGGGCGAGGTGACCGATGTCGTCATGGCGTACAGCGAGGGCAAGCGGCCGAGCCCGCGCCCGCTGGTGACGGTCCGCACGGACGACCGGCCGCATCTGGCGGAGCGCGCGAAGGTGTACCGCTCGCTGGGCGGCAAACCGCAGGCGGCGGAGTTCGCCGGGTACGAGGCCGAGGGTGTGCTGGTCCTCCGGATCGTGGACAAGATGGGCCGGGGCAAGGAGCCCGAGCCCGGATCGGTGCCGGAGAAGGGCGACGCGGTCTGCTTCACGCTCTTCGAGCACGAGCAGCGCGGCGGCGCGAAACTGCCCGACCCGGAGGAGACCCCGTGGACGCACGGCGGCCCGCCGGGCGAGGCCGCGCCGGAAGCCCCCGACACCGTGACCAAGGAGGACGTCCTGTGACGACGGTCGACTTCGACCCCGGAGCCGCTGCCGCCCGCGCCACCGACGCGATCCTCCACGACACCCTGCACGGCACCGAGCGGGGCGTGGTCGTCGACTCCCCGCCCGGCGCCGGCAAGTCCACGCTGGTGGTCCGGGCAGCACTGGAACTCGCCGACGCGGGCCGCCCGTTGATGGTGGTGGCACAGACGAACGCCCAGGTGGACGACCTCGTCCTGCGGCTCGCCGAGAAGAACCCCGAGCTGCCGGTCGGCCGCCTGCACAGCAGCGACACCGACCCGTACGACAAGGCGCTGGACGACCTGCCGAACGTCCGCCCGTCGGCGAAGGCGGCCGGGCTGACCGGCCTCCCGGTGGTCCTCTCCACTGCCGCGAAGTGGGCGCACGTCACGGTGGACGAGCCGTGGCGGCACGCGATCGTGGACGAGGCGTACCAGATGCGCTCGGACTCCCTGTTGGCCGTGGCCGGTCTGTTCGAGCGGGCGCTGTTCGTGGGCGACCCGGGCCAGCTGGACCCGTTCGCGATCGTGGGCAGCGAGCAGTGGGCGGGACTGTCGTACGACCCCTCGGCCTCGGCGGTCAGCACGCTCCTGGCGCACAACCCGGGCCTGCCCCAGCACCGCCTCCCGGTGTCCTGGCGCCTGCCGGCCTCCGCGGCCCCGCTGGTCTCGGACGCCTTCTACCCGTACACCCCGTTCCGCAGCGGCACAGGCCACGAGGACCGGCGCCTGGCCTTCGCGGTCCCCTCCGACGGCTCGGGCCCGGACCGGGTGATCGACGAGGCGGCGCAGTCCGGCTGGGGCCTGCTGGAGCTGCCCGCCCGGCACACCCCGCGCACGGACCCGGAGGCGGTACGGGCGGTGGCCACGGTCGTACGACGCCTGCTGGCCCGCGAGGGCGCGGCCGTCTCGGAAACCTCCCCGGCCCCCTCCCCCCTCACTCCCGACCGCATCGCCGTCGGCACGGCCCACCGCGACCAGGCGGCGGCGGTCCGCTCGGCGCTCGCGGAGCTGGGCGTCACGGACGTCACCGTCGACACGGCCAACCGCCTCCAGGGCCGCGAGTACGACGTCACGGTCGTCCTCCACCCCCTGTCCGGCCGCCCCGACGCCACCGCCTTCCACCTGGAGACGGGCCGCCTGTGCGTCCTGGCCTCCCGCCACCGCCACGCCTGCATCGTGGTGTGCCGCGCCGGGGTGGGCGACCTGCTGGACGAATACCCCTCCACGGAGCCGGTCCAGCTGGGCACGCTGGTGAAGTTTCCGGACGGGTGGGAGGCGAACCATGCCGTGCTGGCGCATCTGGCGGAGCACAGGGTGAGCTGGCGGCCGTGACCGCCACCCCGGCATCCGGGCCGATGAGCGCCGAGCTCATCGCCGCCACTTCGCCGGACGGAGTCCGGCACG
>NZ_JBVIGN010000011.1:139320-248607 GCF_055570785.1 Streptomyces sp. NPDC031100 | reverse complement strand
CGGCCGCCGGAGGCGGCCAATGGGAACAGCCCGGACGGGTGGGAGGCGAACCATGCCGTGCTGGCGCATCTGGCGGAACACAGGGTGAGCTGGCGGCCGTGACCGCCACCCCGGCATCCGGGCCGATGAGCGCCGAGCTCATCGCCGCCACTTCGCCGGACGGAGTCCGGCACGCCGCCGGAGGCGGCCAATGGGAACAGCCCGGACGGGTGGGAGGCGAACCATGCCGTGCTGGCGCATCTGGCGGAACACAGGGTGAGCTGGCGGCCTTGAGTTTCTTCGGGGGCACGAAGGATGTCCCGCGACCCTGATGGCCCCTTGCGCGCACGCGAGACAATGGACGGTGGCCCACCTGAAGGCGGCGCCCACCGAATCGCACGAGGAGGAGACAAGACATGGCGGAGCCCACGCCGCGTCGGAACGAACCGCGGCTACGCCCCGCGCCTCTGATCTTCGAGCCCGCGGAGGCGGCCTCCGACCCCGAGCACTTCTTCGACCTGGAGTCGATGGAGGATCCGCGGGCGCTGCTGGCGCGGGCGACCGAGCTGGCCCTGGCCTTCCAGGCGGCGGCCGACCGGGCGGTGGAGTTCCAGGCCGTCGCTGCGGCCCAGCTCGCCGACCCGGGCCGGTTCGACCGGCTGACCCCGGCGGACATCGCCGAGCGGGCGGAGTGGACCGAGGACTACGCGAAGAAGATGGTGGAGTTCGGCCGGGACCTGCTGCGGGGCGTCGACACGGAGGGCCGGACGCCCGTCGATCCCGTCTAGGGCCTGTCCCGGTCCAGCCCCTCTGGCATATGCCGGGCGGGCAAGATACTCCTCCCCCACCGCCCCTGTCCCGGTTTTCCGCAACTCAGGGGAACCGCACGCTCACGGCAGGTACATGTTGGTGTCATGAGCAGCACGCCGAATGTCACCTGCGCCACCTCCGACGGAGCCGCCTGGCTCGCCTCGGCAGGAACGTATCCGCGAAGCACGCTCGCCCTGTGGGGGGAGCGCCCGGACGCCCCGGTGGTGCTGCCCTGCGGCACCGTCTTCGACGTGGTGAGCGCCCCCGCGATCTTCGGGCGCCGGATGCTGGACCGGTTATGGGGCGAGGGGCCGGGATCCGGTCCGGTCGCGATGTTCCGTGGCCGGATGCTGCTGTTCGCCGCCCCGGGCACGGCCCAGCGCCTGCCCTCGCTGCTGGCCTGGGAGGAGTGGGGGTCCCACCGCGCGGAGGCGGTACCGCCCCTGCTCTGCCACGGCACCGGGGACGCGGTGACCGTCCCGGCACCGTCCAGCGGCGACCCCTCGATCCCCGGTGGCTCCCGCTGGCTGGTCGCCCCCGACACCCGTCACCCCTGGCTGCCGGGCCCCGAGGTGGTGCTCTGGGCGGCGGTACGGGCGGCCCGAGCGGCCGTGCGGATATCGATTTTTCCTCCCGCCGACCAGGATGCTAAGGTCTACGACGTCAGCAGGCGCCGCTAGCTCAGTTGGTTAGAGCAGCTGACTCTTAATCAGCGGGTCCGGGGTTCGAGTCCCTGGCGGCGCACGATGACGATGGCGAGGCGTGTTCGCGGAAAGCGCGAACCTCCTCGCCATCTCTGTTTTTGCGCGGCTTCGCCGCGCCCCGTGGGGGCTCCGCCACCCACACCCCCGCACGACGGCGGGTCGATTCGAAAGAATCCGGCCCGCCGTTTTCGTATACCTGGCCGTTTTGTATACCTGGCCGTTTTCGAATACCTCGCCGTTTTCGTGTACCCGGAGCCTGCGCCGCGCGCTCAGCCGGCCGTCCCTGGCGTGATCTTCACGGTCCACGCCCCGGACACCGTCCGGTCCTCCACCTCCACCTTCACGCCCTCCCCGGGCACCGTGAAACTCTCCCCGAGGGCGACGGGAGCATCGGCCAGGGGCGGGTAGACCGAGTTCTCCCAGCACGCCTCGGCGTGCGGGTGGGCGTCCACCACCTCGACCGGGCCGGCGCCGGACTCCGCGCTGCCGCGCACCCGGTACACCAGGATCCCCTGCCGGCAGCCCGCGCGGTCGTTGCCCGCCGGGCCGCGCGCCTCGAAGGCCAGGACGCTGTCGGTGCCGGTGCGCACCACCGCCAGCTTCGCGCCATGGCCGAGGCCGAAGGCCGGGGCGCCGGCCGTGCCCTGCGCCGGGATGCCCGGCCCGGCGGCCAGCGGTTCCAGGGTCAGCCGGGTCGGGCCGGCGCCCCGTACGCACACCACCTGGCGCGGGTCCAGCCAGCCCAGCTTCCACTTGTGCCAGGCGAACAGGTCCGGGGACAGCCCGAACTGGCTGCCCATCAGGTCCCAGTCGCCGACGTAGGTGTCCCAGTCGCCCTTGCCGTCGACCGGACGGTGGTAGAGGTCGGGCAGATCGAAGACATGGCCGGTCTCATGGGCGAGAACCAGCCGGTCCGGCGGATGCCGCTCGAAGACCGTGACGACCCGCTGCACATCGGTGCCGTCCACGTGCACGGGGGTGTCGAGGTTGACGACCTTCGTCGCGTCCGAGTCGACGCCGGGCGCGTCCGGGTCGGCGACGAAGTAGACGACGTCGTAGCGGGAGAAGTCGACCTCCCTGTCGGCCACGGCGAACGCGTCGCGCAGATAGGCGGCGCGGTCGTCGGCGCTCCAGTCGCGCCTCATGGCGTACGAGGCCGACGACCGGGGCATGCGCAGCCAGTGCGCGAGCGGGTGCGGGCGCAGCCTGAACCGGCCGTAGGAGGCCTGTTCGAAGAAGCGGCTGGTGGCCGGGAAGTGGTCGGCGGCCAGCTCGGCGGGGGTGGTGTGCGGGGTGGCGTCCGGGAAGGACAGGAAGATCATGACGGCGTCGCGGGTGCCGGTCGGGCGGGTGTAGTCGGGGTTCCAGGTGTCCACGCCCTCCGAGTGGTGGGCCTCGCTGCGGTGCAGGGCGCAGGGGACCGGCGAGAAGGGCTCGGCGACCGACGGGCCGGTGAGGATCGAGGTCGCGGCGAGCGCCGACATCGTGGTGAACACGGCGGCGGTGCTGCGCAGCTTGGGCACGGAAGGACCTCCGGATGCGGTTCGCGGGACACCGCATCCAGATTGTGGTAGTTCATTACCGTTCGTCCTGTTTGCCTGAACCAGAAGGGTGAGTACGCCCGTTTGGGCGCCGGCGTGCACCAATGGCCGACACCCCGAAACACTCACGGAACGTCACAACTGGTCGGGGGCCTGAAGAAGCCGCCCAGGTGCGGGCAGAAACGATCTGTCAGAACCTGTGGTCTGTCCGGGACACTGGAGAGTGGCTGGAAGGCCTCCGGGCCAGCCTCTATGATCGGCACACTTTCCGGCACGGACAGAGATCGAGTGCACTGCGGGAGCGAGCGGTGAGCGGAACGTCCGAAGGGCCGACGCCCGCGGCAGACCTCGACCGGTCAGCCGTCACAGACAGTGATCACAACACCTATCACCGTGTCTTCGCGGCTGCCCCGCTCGCCATGGCCGTCGTGGACCGCGAGGGTCTCTGTGTCAGCGCCAACGCCGCCTTCGGCGAGCTGCTCGGCGCCGCCCCGGACAGGCTGACCGGACGGGTCGCCGCCGATCTGGTGGACCTGGCCTCGGACGCTCGCACCTGGCACGCCTACTGCGAGGTCCTGCGCGGCCGGCAGGCGCGGCTGCGCTGCACCCGCCGGCTCAAGCACCCCGACGGGCACTCGGTGTGGGTGCAGGTGAGCGTCGGCCCCCTGTCAGGCGGCGGACCCGGGGTCCTGCTCTCGGTCGCGGACATCAGCGCCCGCCGCGAACTGCAGGCCCGGCTGCGGCACTTGCAGATGCACGACCCGGTGACCCGGCTGCCCAACCGCACCCTGTTCTTCGAGCGCCTGACGGCCGCGCTGGAGGCGGAGTCGTACGAGCAGAGCGGTACCGGCCGGATCGGCCTGTGCTATCTGGACCTGGACGGCTTCAAGGCCGTCAACGACACCCTCGGGCACCGGGTCGGCGACCGGCTGCTCGCGGCCGTCGCCGAGCGGCTGACCCGGGTGGCCGACGAGGCCGGGTACGCCCGCGCCGGCACGCCCCTGGTGGCCCGGCTCGGCGGCGACGAATTCGCGCTGCTGGTCGAGGACTCCACCGGCACCGAGCAGCTCGCCGACCTCGCCGAGTCCGCGCTGCAGGCCCTGGAGGCACCCTTCGACCTGGCCGGGCAGCGGCTGTCGCTGACCGCGTCCATCGGTGTCGTGGAACGGCATGCGTCCGGTACGACCGCCACGGGCCTGATGCAGGCGGCCGACACCACGCTGTACTGGGCGAAGGCGGACGGCAAGGCCCGCTGGACCCTGTTCGACCCCGAGCGCAACGCGCATCTGATGACCCGCCAGGCCCTCTCCTCCACCCTCCGCCCCGCCATCGAGCGGGGCGAGTTCGCGCTCGAGTACCAGCCGTTGGTGGGCATGGAGGACGGCCGGCTGAGCGGGGTCGAGGCGTTGATCCGCTGGAATCATCCTCAGTTCGGCACACTGACGCCGAATCGGTTCATCGGACTGGCCGAGGAGGACGGCTCGATCGTGCAGCTCGGCCGCTGGATCCTGGCGACCGCCTGCCGGCAGGCCCGCCGCTGGCAGCTGGACCACCCGGGCGAGCCGCCCATCTTCGTCAGCGTGAACGTGGCCGTACGCCAGGTGTGGGACTCCGACCTGGTGGCGGACGTGGCGGAGACCCTGGCCGAGACGGGGCTCGCCCCGCATCTGCTCCAGCTGGAGCTGACCGAGTCCGCCGTGATGGGCTCCGCGGGCCGCCCGCTCCAGGCCCTGCAGGCCCTCAGCGACATGGGCGTGCGCATCGCGATCGACGACTTCGGCACCGGCTACTCGAACCTGGCCTATCTGAGCCGGCTGCCGGTGTCGGTGCTGAAGCTGGACGGCGCCTTCGTGCGCGGCTTCCAGTACGAGGTGGACACGAGCACGGTGGCCGCGCCGCCCAACCCGGCCGACGAGGTGATCGTGGAGGCGATGATCCAGCTGGCCCACCGGCTCGGCCTGACGGTCACCGCGGAGTGCGTGGAGACCTCGGCGCAGGCCACGCGGCTGCGCCGGATCGGCTGCGACACCGGGCAGGGCTGGCTGTACTCCCGTCCGGTGCCGCCGGATCGTATCTCCGAGCTGCTGGGCGAGCAGGAGGCCTACGCGGTGGGCAAGCCGTAGGCGTCGGCGATCAGTTCGTAGGAGCGCAGCCGTAGCTCGCCGCGGTGGGCGTGCGAGGTGAGCATCAACTCGTCGGCGCCGGTGCGCTTGTGCAGGTCGTCCAAGCCGGAGCGGACCTCGTCCGCCGTGCCGTGCACGATGTTGCCGGTCCAGGAGGCGACGAAGTCCTCCTCCGTCGGGCCGAACGCGTAGCTCTCGGCGTCGGCCGGGTCCGGGAACAGGCCCGGGCGGCCGGTGCGCAGCCGGAGCATGTTCAGCGCGGCGGCCCGCACCTGGCGGCGGGCCTCTCGTTCGTCGTCCGTGGCGAGGGCGGACACGCCGATGAGGGCGTACGGCTCGGCCAGCACCTTTGAGGGCCGGAAGGTCTGCCGGTACAGGTCGAGGGCCGGGATGGTGTTCTGCGCGGAGAAGTGGTGCGCGAAGGCGAAGGGCAGCCCGAGCAGGCCGGCCAGGCGGGCGCTGAAGCCGGAGGAGCCGAGCAGCCAGATCGGCGGGCGGTGCGGGGACTGGACGCCGCCCGGCGTGCCGGCCTGCACCGGTCCGGGAATCGCGTGGATCCGCCGGTACGGGTGCCCGTCGGGGAAGTCGTCGTCCAGGAAGCGGGTGAGTTCGGCCAGCTGCTGCGGGAAGTCGTCGGCGCCCTCGTTCAGGGTGTCGGTGCGGCGCAGGGCGGCGGCGGTGGCCCCGTCCGTGCCGGGCGCCCGCCCGAGCCCCAGGTCGATCCGCCCCGGCGCCATCGCCTCCAGCGTGCCGAACTGCTCGGCGATCACCAGGGGCGCGTGGTTGGGCAGCATGACACCGCCCGAGCCGAGCCGGATGCGGTCGGTGTGGGCGGCGAGGTGGGCGAGGATGACGGCGGGCGAGGAGGAGGCGACGCCGGGCATGGAGTGGTGCTCGGCCACCCAGTACCGGTGGAAGCCGCGCGACTCGGCGAACCGGGACAGCTGCACGCTGGTCCGCAGCGCGTCGGTGGCGGTACTGCCCGCGCCGACGGTCACCAGGTCCAGTACGGAGAGGGGGGCGGGGGCGGTGCCCTGCGCCGTGCCCCGGATCTCGTCTGCCGACACGGTGTGTGCCTCCTGTTTTCGGCCGTGAGCTGTCGTTCCCGGCGATAACAGGAGGCTGTCTCCGCTTATTCCGGCCGCCCCTCAGACCTGCACGATCGGCTCACGGGTGAACAACACGCCCAGTGCAGGAGCGTTCACCCGCCGGTCGGCGAGCCTGAGGCCCTCCCACACCGACACCTGGTTCGCCGTGAGCACCGGCTTGGACAGCGCCCTCTCCAGCAGGAGGATGTGCGCGGCCGTGTGCAACGCCGTGTCCGGCAGCAGCACGGCCTCCGCGCCGGAGACGTCCGCGGCCCTGGCCAGCGTCAGCACCTCCTCCTCGCCCCACGTCCCGACCTCCGCCGCCGTGATGATCCCGGACGACCGCACCGCGACCACCTCCAGACCCCCGGCCCGCAGGAAGTCCGCGAACAGGTCGGCCACGTCCTGCGGGTAGGTCGCGCCCACGGCGACCCGTCGTACCCCGATCTCCCGGGCCGCGTGCACGAAGGCGAACGACGTCGAGGAGGCCGGCATCCCGGCCACCCGGGCCAGCGCCCGCACCTGCTCCTGGGCACCCTCCCAGCCGTACACGAAGCTGCCGCTGGTGCACGCCCACACCACCGTCTCGGCGCCGGTCAGCCGCAGCTCCTCCACGCCGGCGGCGAGCCGCTCGACCGAGCCCATCTCGCGCAGCGCGTCCACCCGGTGTGCGTCCACGCCGATGTCGGTGTGCACCAGGTCCACCCGGATGTCGCTGCCCAGGAGCTGCTCGATGCGCGGATAGTCGTCCTCGCCGGAGTGGCCGGGGTAGAGGAGTCCGAGTGCAGTCATGTCAGCCCTTCTCCGTGTCCCTGGTGGTCCTTCGTCTCTTCCGGCATCGCGGGCCAGCCACGCGCGGCCTCGTCCAGCAGCGCCTGATAAGGCCCCACGGCTCGGGTACCCAGCCGGCGCAGCGCAGCCCACATCGTGACCTGGTTGGCCGACAGGACGGGGATGCGCAGCTCGGCCTCCAGCTGGGGGATGACGTCGTACGTCGGCAGGTTGGTGCAGGAGATGAAGAGCGCGTCGGCGCTGCCGGGGCGGACCGCCTCGCGGGCCATCGTGACCACGTCCCGGTACGGCACCTGCCAGATGTGCCGGGTCAGCCCCATGAAGGCGCGGCCGGTGACCCGTACGCCGGCCTCGGCGACGTACTCCTCCAGGGCCCGGGTGACGGACACCGTGTACGGGGTGACGAGGGCGACGCGGCGGACCCGCAGCTCCGCCAGGGCCTCCAGCAGGGCGCCGGAGGTGGTCACGGACGGCAGGGCGCCGGCGCTGCCCATCGCCTCGCACATCGCCCGCTCGCCCGCGATCCCGCCGACGAAGCTGCCGGAGGTGCAGGCGTAGGCGACGACCTCGGGGGAGACGGCGGTCAGCGCGCGCACCGCCTCGCCGAGGGTCTCGTGCTCGCTGACCAGCCGGGCCAGGTCCAGGCTCACCTCGACCGGCACGAACGGGGTCCGGGTCAGGTGCAGCGACACCTCGTCGGGCACCCAGCGCCACAGCTCGCGGTCGAGGGCGAAGTCGAAGGGAGCCACGACGCCGACACCGCGCTGCGGGCGGGGGCCGCCGAGAAAGGAGATGTCCATGGCAAGACACCCGCCCTCATGCTGGGAGGATACGAACGGCAACGGTCGGTGGGGACGCCCGTGTTGACGAAGGTAGATTCGGGTGCGAGCGTGGTCAATCCGCGCATGTCAGACGCCCGGAGCGGCCCGAATGACGCTGACCCTGCCCACTCTCCTGGTCCTCGACGCCGACCCGCCGCCGCGGCTGGGCCGCCTCACCGGCCGGGCCCGGATCGTGCGCACCGACGCGGCCGGCCTCGCCGAGCGGCTGCCGGAGGCGGACGTGCTGCTGGTGTGGGACTTCACCTCGCACGCCGTACGGGAGGCCTGGCCCGGGGCGGGGCCGCGGCCGCGCTGGGTGCACACGGCGAGCGCGGGCGTGGACCATCTGATGTGCCCGGAGCTCGCGGCGTCGGACACGGTGGTGACCAACGCGCGCGGGATCTTCGACCAGCCGATCGCCGAGTACGTGGCCGCCCTGGTGCTGGCGGTCGCCAAGGATCTGCCGCGCACACTGCAGCTGCAGCGGGAGCGGACCTGGCGGCACCGGGAGACCCGGCGGGTGGCGGGCACGCGCGCGTGCGTGGTCGGCTCCGGGCCGATCGGCCGGGCGATCGCGCGCACGCTGAAGGCCCTGGACGTGACGACGGCGCTGGTCGGGCGGGTCCCGAGGACCGGAGTGCACGGCCCGGGCGATCTCGACCGGCTGATCGCCCGCGCGGACTGGGTGATCGCCGCCGCCCCGCTGACCGAGCAGACGAACGGCATGTTCGACGCGCACCGGTTCGGCGTGATGCAGCCCTCGGCGGTCTTCGTGAACGTCGGCCGCGGGCAGCTGGTCGACGAGGCCGCGCTCGCCCGGGCGCTCGACCGGCGCTGGATCGCGGGCGCGGCCCTGGACGTGTTCGCCGCCGAACCGCTGCCCGAGGACAGCCCGTTGTGGGGAGTTCCGGGACTGATCGTTTCTCCGCACATGAGCGGTGACACGGTCGGATGGCGGGATGAACTCGGCCTCCAGTTCGTGGAGTTGTACGAGCGGTGGGCGGCGGGCAGATCCCTGGTGAACGTGGTCGACAAGAAACGCGGCTACGTCCCCGGTCACTGATCCACCAGGAGGGTGCATGCAGCTCACCGACCTGACCGCCGTACAGCTCCTCGACGGCTACCGCAAGGGCGAGTTCAGTCCTGTGGAGGCGACCGAACAGGCCCTGGAGCGGGCGCGGCGGATCCAGCCGGAGGTGAACGCGTTCGTGCGGTTCACCGAGGAGGACGCGCTCGCGCGGGCGCGGGAGTCGACGGAGCGCTGGCGGCGCGGCGAGCCGGCCGGGCTGCTGGACGGGGTGCCGGTGACGGTGAAGGACATCCTGCTGCTGCGCGGCCACCCCACCCTGCGCGGCTCGAAGACCGTCTCCGAGCAGGGCGGTTGGGACGAGGACGCGCCGTCCGTGGCCCGGCTGCGCGAGCACGGCGCGGTCTTCGTCGGCAAGACCACGACACCCGAATTCGGCTGGAAGGGCGTCACCGACTCCCCGTTGACCGGCGTGACCCGCAATCCCTACGACCCCTCGCGCACCGCGGGCGGCTCCAGCGGCGGCAGCGCGGCGGCCGTCGCGCTCGGGGCGGGCCCGCTGTCGCTGGGCTCGGACGGCGGCGGCAGCATCCGCATCCCGGCCGCGTTCTGCGGGATCTTCGGGCTGAAGCCGACGTACGGCAGGGTGCCCTTGTACCCGGCGAGCCCGTTCGGCACGCTGGCGCACGTCGGCCCGATGACCCGGGACGCGGCGGACGCGGCGCTGATGCTGGACGTCATCGCCGGCCCCGACGCCCGCGACTGGTCGGCGCTGGCCCCGCCGCAGGAGTCGTTCACCGCGGGCCTGGACCAGGGCGTGCGCGGGCTCCGGGTGGCGTACTCGCCGTCCCTGGGCGGGCAGGTGGCCGTCCGCCCGGCGGTCGCGGCGGCCGTACGGCGGGCGGTGGCCCACCTCGCCGACCTCGGCGCCTACGTCGAGGAGACCGACCCGGACTTCAGCGACCCGGTGGACGCCTTCCACACCCTGTGGTTCAGCGGCGCCGCCCGGCTCACCCAGAGCTTCTCGCCGCGCCGGCGGCAGCTGCTCGACCCCGGCCTGCGGGAGATCTGCGCCCAGGGCGCGAGGTCGAGCGCGCTGGACTATCTGGCCGCGGCGGACGTCCGCATGGACCTCGGCCGCCGGATGGGCCGCTTCCACGAGCGGTACGACCTGCTGGTCACGCCCACCGTGCCGGTCACCGCGTTCGAGGCGGGCGAGGAGGTGCCCAAGGGGTCCGGACTGCGGCGCTGGACCGGCTGGACGCCCTTCACCTACCCGTTCAACCTCACCCAGCAGCCCGCGGCAACGGTCCCCGTGGGCACCGACGGCGACGGACTGCCGGTCGGCATGCAGATCGTCGCGGCCCGGCACCGGGACGATCTCGTGCTGCGCGCGGCGCATGCGTTGTACGAGGCCGAGGTGGTCTAGTCACCGCTCGCAGTGCTTCCTTTGCTTCTTCCCGCCCCCCTCGTTGCGCTGGCCCCACCCTCCGGTCGTGCGAACAATCCCCTTGGTTGGCTTTTGAGTAGGGGAGGTACGTCATCGTGCGGCATGGGATGAATCGACAGAGACGCGCTGGTCTCGGAGCACGGATCGGTGTAGGCGTGGCCGTGCTGGTCGGCGGACTGCTGCCACCGATCGTGGGCGCTGACAGCGCGGCTGCGCAGCCGGACCCGCAGTTCACGTTCACGACTCCCGGCAGGTTCACCTTCACGGTTCCCGGCAACCCGGCCGTGGACCCGGTCAAGCTCCTGACCATCCGCGTCTGGGGCGCCGGGGCCGGCGGAGGCGGGGGAGCCGGTGCCGGCGGCGGGGGCGGCGGAGGGGGCGGTGGCAACGCCCTTCTGGCGGCGGGCGGCGGAGGCGGGGGCGGGGGCGGCGGAGGAGGCGGCGGTGCCGGCGGCGGGGGAGGCGGCTCCGGCAGCTTCGTGGAGTGCACCGAGGTGGCTCTCGCGGGCGAGACCCTGACGGTCGTGGTGGGAGCGGGGGGAGGTGCCGGCGGCGGGGGCGGCGGCGGCAGCGGTGGGGCCGGTGGCAGCGGCGGCAGCCCGTTCGGCGGCAGTCCCGGGGGCGCAGGCACCTCCGCCTCCCTCGGCGGAAGCGGCGCGGACAGCAGGGTGGCCCTCGCCACCGCGGTGGACCTGGCCTTCGCCTCGGGCGGCTCAGCCGGCAGCAGGGCCGCGACCGGCGGCAGCGGCGGCAGGGGCGGCGCTCCCGGCCTGCTCGGCGGGGCCGGCGGGACCGGCGGCGGCGGTGGTGCCGGCGGTGCCCTCACCGGTTCCGGCGGTACCGGTGGCCGAGTATCACGGTGCCTGGGTGTCCCCATCGACGCAGCCAACGGCAATGACGGCAGCGCCGGCAGCACGGGCAGCCCCGGTGCGGCCGGCGGCAGCGGCGCGAGCCAACAGAGCGGCACGGGTGGGGCCGGCGGCAACGGTGGGTCCGGCGGCAGCGGCGGCGGTGGCGGGGCCGGCGGTGCCGCCGTCACAGCCGCCGGGTTCACCTTCGGCGCCGGCGGTGGTGGCGGCAGCGGTGGCACGGGTGGGTCGGGCGGCAATGGTGGCGCCGGTGCCACCAGCGGCGGCTCCGCAAGCGCCAACGGGTCGGCCGGCAGCCCCGGAGGGAACGGCGCGACCGGAAACACCGGCGGAAACGGGGGCGTCGTCATCGACGTGACGCCCGTTCCCTGACAGCGACGAGCCCCAGGTCGTCACGGATCCGGGGCTCAATTCAGCTGTGGCCCACGGGTCCTCACGCCCTCCGGAAACTGAGCCTCTCCCCCGCCGCACCCGTCCGCCACAGGTCGTTGCACGCCTCGGCCATCGCCTCCAGCCCCTCCACCACCTGACCCCAGACGATCCCGGGCACCCAGCCGACATCGCCGTTGAGCAGCAGGTTGTTGCGCTCGTAGAACAGGGCCAGGTCGACGACGGTGGCATCGGGGCGGACCTCGCGGTCGTAGCCGTAGGCCTTCGTGCCCAGTTCGGTGCCGGCGAAGGAGAAGTAGCAGAGGTCGCCGGGGATCGGGGTGACCGTCGGGTGCTCCAGTGGGGGTTCCGTGGAGGCGAAGGGCGGAAAGAGCGCGTAGATCTCGTTGCGCGCGTACTTGGCGTGGAAGACGTCCCCGGCGAGCGGCAGCGCCTCCCACACTGCCGCGCAGGTCAGGGGCGCGCGGTCGTCCAGCAGTCGTGCCGTGCAGTGCACGTTCCGCTTGTCGAGCGAGACGGTGACGAGTCGATCGGCCATGGAATCCAGGGTGCATACGACGGGTGCGCTTGGGTAGCCGCGCCGCCATGGCTCCACCAACTGGGAACGACGTAGACACATTCCGGTCGGAACACAGACACAGCAGACGCTCGGTGCTCGCGGGCGCCGCGGCACTGGGTGCCGTGGGCGCGCTGGGCGCCGCGGGCTGTACGCGGGTGGCCTCGGCGTCCGGCAAGAAGGGCGGCGACCTGCTCGAGCGGCTGCGCGCACAGGGTGTCGTACGGCTCGGGATCGCCGGTGAGATCCCCTTCGGGTACATCGACAAGGACGGCCACCTCACCGGGGAGGCGCCCGAGCTGGCCAAAGTGATCTTCAAACGGCTCGGGGTGGGCCGGGTGCAGCCGGTGCCGACCGAGTTCGGCTCGCTCATCCCCGGGCTGAACTCCCAGCAGTTCGACGTCGTGGCCGCCGGGATGTACGTCAATCCCGAGCGCTGCCAGCAGGTGATCTTCGCGGATCCGGACTACCAGATGCTGGACTCGTTCATCGTCCGGAAGGGGAATCCGAAGGGGCTGCACTCCTACAAGGACGTGGTGGCGAAGAAGGCGAGGTTCGCCACCGGCACCGGGTACGCCGAGATCCAGTACGCGGTGGAGGCCGGGTACAAGGAGAGCGACATCCTGATCGTCCCCGACCAGGTCGCCGGGCTGAACGCGGTCGAGGCCGGGCGTGTCGACGTCTTCGCCGGTACGGCGCTGACCACCCGCGAGGTGGTGAAGAAGTCCGCTAAGGCGGAGGCCACCAAGCCGTTCGCACCGCTGGTCAAGGGCAAACCGCACGTCGACGGTGGCGCGTTCGCGTTCCGGCCCACCGAGACGAGGCTGCGCGACGCCTTCAACGTCGAGCTGCGCAGGCTGAAGCAGAGCGGGGAGCTGTTCCGGATCCTGCGGCCCTTCGGCTTCACCAAGGCCGAGCTGACGGACCTCACCGCGAAGGAGCTGTGCGGCGGATGACCTCGGGGCTCTGGGAACTCGTACTGAAAGGCGTCTGGACCACCGTCCAGCTGCTGGTGTTCAGCGCGCTGCTGGCCACGGCGGTGTCCTTCGTCGTCGGTGTCGCGCGCACCCACCGGCTGTGGATCGTGCGTTTCCTCGCCGGCTTCTACACCGAGGTGTTCCGCGGCACCTCGGCACTGGTGATGATCTTCTGGGTGTTCTTCGTGCTGCCGGTCGCCTTCGGCTGGCAGCTGGTGCCGATGTGGGCGGGCACGCTGGCGCTCGGGCTGACGTACGGCGCATACGGCTCGGAGATCGTGCGCGGCGCGCTGAACGCGGTCGACCCGGCGCAGCGGGAGGGCGGGATCGCGCTCGGCTTCACGCCCTGGCAGCGGCTGAGGCTGATCGTGCTGCCGCAGGCGGTGCCGGAGATGATCCCGTCCTTCTGCAACCTGCTGGTCGAGCTGCTCAAGGGCACCGCGCTGGTGTCGGTCATGGGCATGGGCGACCTGACGTTCAGCGCCAACCTGGTGCGGCTGGCGCTGCAGCAGAGCGCGGAGATCTACACGTACGTGCTGCTGATCTATTTCGTGATCGCCTTCGCCATCACCCGCCTCATGCGCGGTCTGGAGAAGCGGCTGAAGGCCGGAGTGGGCACGGAGGCCGGCACGTTCTCGGCGGCGCGTGAGCTCAAGCGCGCGCAGACGACCGGCGTCGGCGGGGGTGGCATCGCATGACATGGGACTGGAACGCCGTCAGCGACTTCATGCCGCGCTTCTGGGACGGACTGCTGGTCACCCTGGAGGCCCTGGCCCTCGGCTCGCTGCTGTCCTTCACCCTCGGCCTGGTGTGGACGCTGCTGATGCGGACGCCGACCCGGTTCGTGCGCTGGCCGGTCGGGGTGGTCACGGAGTTCGTGCGCAACACCCCGCTGCTGGTACAGCTGTTCTTCCTGTTCTACGTGCTGCCCGAGTGGGGCCTGACCTTCTCGGCCCTGGCCACCGGCGTCTTCGCGATCGGCCTGCACTACTCGACGTACACGATGCAGGTCTACCGGGCCGGTATCGAGGCGGTGCCGGTCGGCCAGTGGGAGGCGGCGACGGCGCTGAACCTGCCCCGGCGGCGGACCTGGACCGCGGTGATCCTGCCGCAGGCGATCCGCCGGGTGATCCCCGCCCTCGGCAACTACGTGATCGCCATGCTCAAGGACACGCCGATGCTGATGGTGATCACCGTGCTGGAGATGCTCGGGCGGGCCCGGCTCTTCTCCCAGCAGCACTTCCAGTTCACCGAGCCCCTGACCGTGATCGGGGTGGCCTTCATCCTCATCTCCTACCTGGCCTCCCTTCTTCTGCGAGCCCTGGAGCGACGCCTTGTCCGTTGAGACCCGTACGAAGTCGTCCGTCCCCGACGCCCCGTCCTCCGAGCTGATCCGTCTGGCCGGCGTCACCAAGCGCTTCGGCACGAACACCGTGCTCGACCAGCTGGACTTCGCCGTCCAGCCCGGCAAGCACGTGACCCTGATCGGCCCCTCCGGCTCCGGCAAGACCACGATCCTCAGGCTGCTGATGACGCTCACCAAGCCGGACGAGGGCACGATCACCGTCGACGGGCAACAGCTCTTCCCGGCGCCGGAGAAGCAGGTCCGGGAGGTCCGCAAGAAGATCGGGATGGTGTTCCAGCAGTTCAACCTGTTCCCGAACATGTCCGTGCTGCGGAACATCACCGAGGCGCCGGTGCAGGTGCTCGGCATGTCCAAGGACGAGGCCGAGGCGCGGGCGCGGGAGCTGCTGGACCTGGTGGGGCTGGCCGACAAGTGCGACGCGCGGCCCACCCGGCTCTCCGGCGGCCAGCAGCAGCGGGTGGCGATCGCCCGGGCGCTGGCGATGCGGCCGCGGGTGCTGCTGCTGGACGAGGTGACCTCGGCGCTCGACCCCGAGTTGGTCGCGGGCGTGCTCGATCTGCTCAGGGACATCGCGCGCAGCACCGACATCACCATGCTGTGCGTGACCCACGAGATGGGTTTCGCCCGGGACATCTCCGACCAGGTCCTGATGTTCGACTCGGGACGGGTGATCGAGTCGGGTACGCCGGAGAAGATCTTCAGCGATCCGGAGCAGGACCGCACCCGGGAATTCCTCAGCGCGGTTCTCTGACTACAGGGTGTGAAGACGGGAACGGTCGAGGTCCGAGCGATGGGTGGTGCCCCTGGCATATGCCAGGGGGTCTGCGCCGCAGTTGGGAGAGGGGAGGTGGGCACCACAATCTCGCCAACACCCTCTCCCCAACGGCCCATTGCCCGATATCGTGGTAGCGATCCGCCGACCGGATTTCGCGGCCACAGACAGGCGAGCGCAGGGGGACCACCGTGGCGCTGATGCACGAGCCGACCGCCCCGAACCACTCCGCCCAGGACGCCCTTCGCGTCCTGGAGACCGTCGCCCGTCACCCCGCCGGCATCACCGACACCGAGCTGGCCCGCCGCACCCGCCTCAGGCCCGAGCGGCTGACCGCCCTTCTGCGCATGCTGCGCCGCGAGGGCTACGTCGAGCAGATCACCGACGGGGCGTACGTCACGGGCGACACCCTGCGCCGCCTCACCTCGGCACACGACCACGAGCGCGCCCTGCGCGACAAGCTCCAGCACACCCTGGACCGGCTGCGGGACTCGGTCGGCGCGGCCGTCTACCTGAGCCGGTACGTGGACGGCGAGGTCAGGGTCACCCAGTACGCCGCCGGGCCGGCCACCCCGGCGGTCAACGAGTGGGTCGACTTCCGCTACTCCGCCCACGCCACCGCCGCGGGCAAGAGCCTGCTGACCCAGCTCGACCACAACGGCCGCCGCGACCACCTCTCCCGGCACAAGATGGCCCGCCTCACCTCGCGCACCATCACCAGCGACAAGCTGCTGCTCTCCTGCCTGGAGTCCCAGCCGCCGACCGTGCCGGTGCTGGACCTCCAGGAGTACGCGATCGGCACGGTCTGCGCGGCCGTTCCGATCACCGCGGGCGCGTCGGTCGGCTGCCTGGCGCTGTCCCTCCCGGTGGAGCACGCGCACCGGCTGAAGCAGGCCGCGGACACGCTGAACCGCAATGCGGCACCGGTACTGCTCTCGCTCACGATCTAGGTGGTCACGAGCACCCGTCAGGACCAGGTAGTATTTTCTTCGTCGCCGGCCGCGGGAACAAAAACCGCGGAAGGCGAGAGTCATGCGCCGCTAGCTCAGTTGGTTAGAGCAGCTGACTCTTAATCAGCGGGTCCGGGGTTCGAGTCCCTGGCGGCGCACAGATGACGATGGCGAGCCACGTCCGCAGAAAGCGCGGACCTGGCTCGCCATCTCTGTTATTGCGCGGCTGCGCCGCGCGCAGTGGGGGCTCCGCCACCCACACCCCCTACTGACGGGCCCTTCGCGCAAGCGAGGGGCCCTTCGACGTCTTCCCTGCTCAGACGCCTGTAGGTGGATTCCCCGGGCGGCCGCCACCACACCGGGTCGGCGCACCGGAACCCCTCACGCCTGAGCTGCGCCCGATGGATCTTGTTGGTGGCCGTCACGGGCATCCGCTCCACCACCCGCACGAACCGGGGCGCCATCTTCGTGCCCAGGTCGGGCTGGGCCGCGAGGAACTCCGCGAAGCAGGCCGGATCGAAGGACCCGGCGATCGTCGCCATCACCTGATCGCCGGTGACCGGATCCGGCACCCCGTACACCGCAACGGCCACCGCCCCCTCGTACCGGGCGACGATGTTCTCGATCATCGCGGCGGCCAGGTTCTCCCCGTCGACCCGGATCCGGTCGTCGGTACGACCGGCGAAGTACAGGTACCCCTCGGCATCCCGGTAGAAGAGATCGCCGGTCCAGTAGGCCCCGCCCCGCCGCCGCTCGGCTTCAGCCGCGGGGTTCCGCCAGTACCCCTCGAAGGGACTGGGCCCCTGGTTCACAAGCTCCCTGATGGCCTCGTCACCGTCGAGGAGCTGCCCGGCGGCATCGGACTCGGCCACCGGACACTCCAGCCCCGTACCAGGACCGAGCACCACCAGGCCGGGCCCCGCAGGCCCCACCACCCCCGCCGGAGTCCCCGGCGCCCACTGGATCGCCGCCCCGCCCTCGGAGGAGCCGTACCCCTCCACCAGCCGCACCCCGAACCGCCGCTCGAAGGCCGCCGCGTCCACCGCCCCGGCCTCCGTCCCGAAACCGACCCGCAGCGGGTTGTCCCGGTCGTCGGGCCGCGCCTCGGTGGCGAGGAGGTACTGGATCGCCCGGCCCACATAGGTGAAGTACGTCGCCCGATAGCGGCGCACGTCCGCCAGGAACCCGGACGCCGAGAACCGCCGCCGCAGCGCCACCCCGGCCCCGGCGGCCAGCGCGGGCGCCCAGTCCGCGATCACCGCGTTGCCGTGGAACATCGGCATGCAGACGTAGTGCACGTCGTCCGGCCGCACCCCGAACTGCCCCACCAGCGCATACCCGGCGGCGGCCAGCCGCCCTTGGGAGCAGAGGGCGGCCTTGGGCGCACCGGTGGACCCGGAGGTGAAGTAGAGCAGCAACCGGTCGGCCGGGGCGGCCCGGGCGGGGTCGGGTACGACGCCGGCGTACGGGGCGAGCAGGTCGCCGTAGTCCGGGGTGTCCGTCACGAGGATCCGCACCCCCGGCAGGTCCAGCCCGGCCAGCAGCGGCAGGTGCGCCCGCTCGGTGACGAGCACCGGCACTCGGTGTGCCGGATGTCCCGGGCCGGCTCGGCGCCTGGGGGTCCCCCCGCGCGAGCGAAGCCGAGCGTAGGGGAGGGTGGGGTTGTCCCGGCGACGGCCGCTCCGGCCAGGGCGGCCGCCCCGAGCCACAGCGGGAACTCCTCGGTGTTGTCGAGCAGCACGCCGATGTGCGGTACGGCACCGGCGGGCAGCAGGTCGGCCAACGCCCCATCAGATGTGGATGGCTAGGGCAGGACCTCGTCCACTGCCGAGAACGTCAGGTGGGCGACGACCATGAAGGTGACGCAGCCCGCGATGAACACGCCGAAGAACGCCATCGCGCAGCCCGATTCGGCCGCGAGCCTGCCACGCGCCGGGGCGTGCGCCGTCGCCCGCTCGGGGCGATCGGCCGCGTAGTGCACGATGACGATGTCACCCTCGATCGTCGTCCCCGGCCCGTTGCTCTCCTCGAAGCGGACGGTACGACCCTCGCGGGTGGTGAACTCGTACACGTGGTGCAGCGTCGTGCTCACGGAGGTCTCACCACCGCCGCTCGTCGTGGTGTACGAGCGCAGACACCGCGCCTCGGCCGTCAGCCCACCGTTCCAGGCGCTGCGCACCTCCCGGGAGCGGCCGAGGATCCTGACCAGAGCGAAGACCGCAAAAGCGATCATGAGCGTCGGCACGATGTAGAAGAAGGCTTCCATGGGTCCCCCGGTGGTCGGTACGCCGCCCCGACGGATCGGCGTGGCGGAAACGTACCCCCACCGGGGGCCGGACTAGCTCAAGGGGGGCTCAGAAAGTGACGTCCGAGCAGGCGTAGAAGGCGTTGCCCGTGTCGGCGATCGTCCACACGGCGAGGATGACGTGGTGACCGCTCAGCCCGGACGGCAGGGTGCCGCTGTGGCTGAGGGTGGCCGGCGGGCGCTGGCCGTTGTACGGCACCGTCAGGAACGGGGTGGTGTTGAGGTCCGAGCGGGCGAGGGCGTGGTTCTGGTTCCAGCCCTGCTTGGTGACGTAGTACTTGAAGTCCGTCGTGGCGTGCATGGCGGTGAACTGCCAGCGGAAGGTGTACGACTGACCGCCGGTCACCTTGGTGGTGGGCCAGGCGGCGCCGGACGGTGTCTTCGGGGAGCTGAGCTGGGCGAAGCGGCTCAGGCCGCCGTTGCAGATCTGGCCGTCGGCGGGACCGGCGGCCGGGAAGCCCTTCGGCCCCTCGACGCTCTGCGGCTCCCACTGGATGTCGCCGCAGTTCGCCACGGTGCCGTTCTGGCAGAGCTTCTGCCTGCTGATGGGGAGGTCGGTGTAGCCGTGCCCGCTGGCGCCGCCGGTGGAGAGCGCGAAGGCTCCGGCGGTCACCACGCCCAGCACTAATGCGGATGATGCGGACAATCTGGTCTTGGTGCGCATGCTGCCGCTCCTGGAGAACGTGGGGGAGGTTCACTGAGCCGAGCCGTGCAGTAGGTCTAGACCAAGTCTCAGATTATTGCCGTGAGTTGGCCGTGTCCATATCAAGACGTGTCCATACCAATCGCGAGGCTGTCCCGAGCTGCCGGGCCGTCACACCGGCTCCCCGCGGCCCGAGCAGAACGCGACCGTCAGATCCCGGACGAGCACCTTGCGCTCGTAGTCGTCCAGTTCGACCAGGCCGCGCATGGTCAGCCGGGTCACCGTGTCCTCCACCGAGTCCACGACCGAGTTGAGCATCGTGGCCCGCTGCCGGGCGTCCAGCGCGGCCATCCGGCGCCGGTGCATCGCGGCGGCGACCTCGGGCGCGTACTCCACCCGGACCGGCTGCACCGAGAACACCTCCAGGCCGATCGGCCCTGCGTCCGCCGCCACCAGCCGGGTCAGCGTCTCCCCTGCCGCCGTCACCCCGCCCGGCGCCCCGCCCGGCGGATCCACCGGCACCCGGACGAGGGCCGCCTCCACGCACTCCCGCAGATAGCTCTCGTGGTCGTCGATGCCGAGCACGGCCCGCGCGGTGTCCCGCACCCGCCACACCACCAGCACCACCACCCGCAGCGCCACCCCGTTGGCGTCCGTCGCCGGCATCGCCTCGCTGCGCCAGTGCCGCAGCCGCACGTTCACCTTGCGGCGCACCAGCAGCGGGTTCACCCAGAGCAGGCCGGTGCGCCGGACCGTGCCCCGGTAGCGGCCGAACAGCCCCAGCAGCTTGGCCTGTCCGGTCCGGCCCCGGGCGAGCCCGCCGAAGCCGAGCACACCGAGCGCCCCGGCCCCGGCGTACGCCGCCCACTGCGCCGGGCCCACCCCTGCGCCCGTGTACGACGGCAGGCGCAGCGCCTGGGCCGCGAGCGGCGGCAGCACACCCGCCCACCACGAGGTGGCCAGGCACCCCGCGATGCCGCCCGCGCCGGCCAGCACTCCGGCGAGGCCGGGCAGCACCCGCGCCGGACGCTCCGCCAGTTCGGGGTCGACCTGCGGCACCGCGCGGCCGCGGGCCGGGGCCGGGCGCCTGAGGCGGGGCTGCTCTCCGGTGCCCTGCCGGCGGCCCACCACGGCGGGTTTCAGCGGCACCGACAGCGGCTCGGTGTCGTCACGGAAGAGCAGATGGACGGGGATCTCGGTGGTCGCCTCGTTCTGGATCAGCCGGGCCGGGCGGGCGGCCGTACCCGCCGTGCCCCCCGGGACTCCCGGACCCCCCAGGCCGACGTCCGGGCCCTCCGAGCCCGCCGGGCCCTCCGGCTGCTCCTCCGACTCGGACGTGTGCGACGTGGTCGTGCTCATGGGTGCCTCCAGCCTCCGCGCCAGATGCGTCATGACAGTGGGAGTGGGATCAGGGGGCCCGCCGCCTGCACGGACAGGCGGCGGGCCTACGCGAACGGACGGCGGGCCTGCGCGAACAGGCGGCACGCCCGTGTGCGCAGGCGGCGCGCCTACGCGAACAGCCGGCGCCAGGTCTCCGGGCCCGGATAGCCGTCCGCCGCGCCGCCCCGCCAGCCCTGGCTGCGCTGGAACGCCTCCACGGCCCGCCGGTCCGCTTCGCCCCAGCCGGGCCCCGGGCCGGTGTCGTAGAACCTGCCGAACCCTTTCTTCACGAGCTGCTTCCTCAGCTGGGTGACGTACTCGTTCTCCGCGCCCGGGCGGAAGAGGTTCCGGCCGGGATAGCCGGGGACGCCGTGCGAGGCGGGCCTGCCGGGCCGGGCGGGTCCCGCCGCCGCGGGCTTGCCGTGCTCCGCCTTGCCGTCGGCCGCGGTGGCTGCGGTCACGCCCTTGTAGCGGTAGGGGACGTACTTGTCGGCGTTGGTCCAGTAGGGGTACGGGGTGGCCTGGCTGCGGGCGTGCGGGGGTGTCTGTTCGTAGACCGTGTAGGTCTTGTGCGTGTAGTCCGTCCAGCCGCCGAAGATCACGACGTGGGAGCCCTTCTCGGGGTTGTCCGGGTTGTGGAAGAGGAGGATGTCGCCGGGCTGCAGCTCCTCCTTGGTGATCTTCACCCCGAACTCGCCGAGGCTGCCGGTCCACTCGTTGGTGCCCAGCCCCCAGGCCATGGAGACATAGCCCGAGCAGTCCTGCCGGTACCCGTCGCTCCAGTAGGAGGTCATGCTGTACGGCACCTTCGCGGCGACCCAGACCTTGGCCCGATTGATGATCTGGGCCCGGGTTGCGGCGGGGACATGGGCGGTCGAGGGGTCGGCCGGCTTGCCGCCCCGGCCGTGCAGCGGAGCCCGGGGGCCCTGCGGGGTGGCCGGTGCGCCGTCCGCCGCAGGGGCGCCGGGGCGGGGCGTGGCGTGGGGGGCGGCGAAGGCGGCGGCCGGGGAGACCGCGCCGAGGACGGCGGACGCGGCGGCGGCCACGACCACGACTCCTCGGGTCGCCGGGGGGCCGCCGAGGCGGCCGGACAGCGGCCGGGAGCTCGTCCGCCGTCCATGGACGCAGCCGGGGCAGCCGCAGTCGCTCACTGGATCGAACTCCTCGAACATCGGGGCGGTCATGCGATCTGCCTCACATTCGGGATGGATTTGTCCGCTCATGTGCACGTTGATCAGTTTCACAACTGTCGTCGGGGCGCGCATGTTGACGGTCCGAATGATGTACAGCGCCCCGCGACCCCTCCCCCGGCACCCGGACGTGGTCCGGAGCACCCTTCCCCGTCAGGTAGAGTTCTCTTTGTCAGCAGGCGCCGCTAGCTCAGTTGGTTAGAGCAGCTGACTCTTAATCAGCGGGTCCGGGGTTCGAGTCCCTGGCGGCGCACGATGACGATGGCGAGCCACGTCCGCAGAAAGCGCGGACCTGGCTCGCCATCTCTGTTATTGCGCGGCTGCGCCGCGCGCAGTGGGGGCTCCGCCACCCACACCCCCATCGAAGAAGGTCCCCCGTGCGAGCGGGGGACCTTCTTGCTGTTTGGCCGGATACCCTCTGGCCATGGCAGCTCGTGACCTCCAGGAGCGGATCAAGAGGCTCATCATCGACCGCAGGCTGCCCTCGGGCGCCCCGCTACCGACCGAGCCCGAGCTGATGGAGTTCCTCGGGGCGAGCCGGAACTCGGTGCGGGAGGCGCTGAAGGCGCTCCAGGCGATGGGGATCGTGGAGATCCGGCACGGGTTCGGGACGTACGTCGGCCCGATGTCGCTCGCCCCGATGATCGAGGGGCTCGCCTTCCGCACGGTCGCCGGGCACTACCGCGGCGAGGACTCCCTGCTCCAGCTGCTGGAACTGCGCGAGGCCGTGGAGACGGGACTGGTCTCGCGGCTGGCCGGCCGGCTGCCGGAGGCCGACCTCGTCGCGCTGGACGACCTCGTGACCCGGATGGACCGGGAGGCCGCCGGGGGACGCAGCCTCGCCGACACCGACCGCGCGTTTCACGCCACCTTGTACCGGGGGCTGGACAACGTGTTGCTGAGCGAGGTGCTGGAGGCGTTCTGGGACGCCTTTCACCGCGTCCAGCAGGACCTGGTGGACGTGCCGCAGGATCCGCGGGTCACCTGCCGCCAGCATCGCGAGATCCTCGACGCCGTGCGCTCCGGTGATTCCATACGGGCGGAGAAGGCCATAAGAGATCACTTCGGCAACATCCGTGCCCGGCTGTCCCCTGCAGCCGTGTTTGACCGGTAAACATCGCGTTGCGCGACTTGCGATCACACTGGACGCCGTAGAACCCTTGATGTGCAACGTGCCGCCGATTGGCGGTGGTTGGGGGGCAAGTAACCGGTTGCGGATTCTTTGGGACGGGGGGTCCCGTTTCGTGACCGGATGCCGAGGGGAGCAGTCCGTAACCGGAACGGCACGGTTCCATGTCGCCGAGGCGTGGAAGACATGGGGACGGTGACCACCAGGACCGCAGCAGACACGCGCTGAGCCGCGTGTGGGGGGATGAGTCATGACGTCGACGCCGAGGGGCGCCGGGCATAGCCCTGGCACGTCACAGAACGCGCACGATCGATCACAAACGATGCATCTTCGGCCGTCCGGGTACCGGACCGGCACCACGGGGGCGTTCCGCAGGATCAAGAAGAGCCTGCCGAGATACGACTACGAGCACTACAGCCGGCTCGCCGGCCCCCTCACCCAGCCCGACCCGGGCAAGCCGTACAAGGTGCAGTACCGGTCGCTGCTCTCGCAGGAGCCGCACCGCATACGCGCCGCCCTCATGCTGAGTGCGGCCCCGCTGCTGTCGCTGGTCCTGCTGGCCTGGCTGCTCCAGCCCGAGCACTGGACCGAACGGGACTACCCGGCCTACGACTTCCTGCCGGCGCTGGACGTCGTCATGCTGGTGTCGATCGGTCTGATCGAGTTCTTCCGCTGTATGAACGTGCTGTCGAACGCGCACGCCACCCTCGTCGCCCGCGACCCGATACCGGTCGTGCCCGAGAGCGGCACCCGCGTCGCCTTCCTCACCTCCTTCGTGCCCGGCAAGGAGCCGCTGGAGATGGTGACGAAGACCCTGGAGGCGGCGGTCCGGCTGCGTCACCGGGGCCTGCTGCACGTCTGGCTGCTGGACGAGGGCGACGACCCGGCCGTCAAGCAGGTCTGCGCACGGCTCGGCGTGCACCACTTCTCCCGCAAGGGCGTCGCCAGGTGGAACCAGCCCAAGGGCCCGCACCGCGCCAGGACCAAGCACGGCAACTACAACGCCTGGCTGGAGGCGCACGGCGAGGCGTACGACTTCTTCGCCTCCGTCGACACCGACCACGTACCGCTGCCCAACTACCTGGAGCGGATGCTCGGCTACTTCCGCGACCCGGACGTCGGCTTCGTCATCGGCCCGCAGGTCTACGGCAACTACGACACGTTCGTCACCAAGGCCGCCGAGTCGCAGCAGTTCCTCTTCCACGCCCTCATCCAGCGCGCCGGCAACCGCTACGGCGCCCCGATGTTCGTGGGTACGTCGAACGCCGTACGCATCCGGGCCATCAAGCAGATCGGCGGCCTGTACGACTCCATCACGGAGGACATGGCCACCGGGTTCGAGATGCACCGCGCCAAGAACCCGGCGACGGGCCGCAAGTGGCGGTCCGTGTACACCCCGGACGTCCTCGCCGTCGGGGAGGGGCCGAACGCCTGGACCGACTTCTTCACCCAGCAGCTGCGCTGGTCCCGGGGCACGTACGAGACGATCCTCAAGCAGTACTGGAAGGGCTTCTTCTCGCTGCCGCCCGGCAAGCTCTTCAACTACACGATGATGATCATCTTCTATCCGATGTCCGCCCTCAACTGGATCCTCGCGGCACTGAGCTGCGCGCTGTTCCTGGGCCTCGGCGCATCGGGTGTGAACATCGACCCGACTGTCTGGCTGATGCTGTACGGCAACGCCTCCGCACTCCAGATCGGCCTGTACATCTGGAACCGGCGGCACAACGTCTCCCCGCACGAGCCGGAGGGCTCCGGCGGTGTCGCGGGCATGGTGATGTCCGCCCTGTCCGCGCCGATCTACGCGCGCTCCCTCATGGACGCCGTACTGCGCCGCAAGAGCAAGTTCGTGGTGACGCCCAAGGGCGAATCGGCCAGCCCCGACACGCTGTTCGGGACCTTCCGGATCCACTGGTTCTTCATCCTGGTCTTCGCCGGCTCGCTCGCCGCCGGCTTCGCGTTCGGGCACTCCCACCCGGCGATGACCGTCTGGGCGGCCTTCGCCCTGCTGATCACCGCCTCACCGATCGTCGCCTGGCGGCACGCGCTGCGGCAGGAGAAGAAGAAGTCCCGGCAGGCGGCGGCCGTGGCCGCGGGCGCACCTGCGTCGGCACCGGCGCTGCCGGAGCCGCAGGACGCGGTGCCCGCGCACTACGCGGCCCGTGCGCCGCACGCCCCGCAGCGGCGGCCCACCTGGGCGGCCTCGCCGCGGGGAGCGGGCGGGGGCCCTGGGGAGGACGAACAGACCATGCAGATCGCTCTGGGTGGACTGGGGGGACGTAAGGAATGAAGGACCAGGCCGGCCGCCGCCGTGCGCGTCGATTCGCCGTAGGCACGGCGGTGGTCCTCGCGCTGGCCGGGATGAACGGGCCGTGGCTGTACCGCTTCGGAACCGAGCAGTACCACCAGTACAAGATCAACAAGCCGGAGTACAAGGCCGCCAACGGCCACTGGGACATCATCGAGTTCCCCGAGGAGTACCGCCAGGACACCATCCATGCGGCGCTCCTGCACACCGGCAAGGTGCTGCTCGTCGCCGGCTCGGGCAACAACCAGGACAACTTCGACGCGAAGAAGTTCGACACCCGGATCTGGGACCCGGTCAAGGGCACGATCAAGAGGATTCCCACGCCCAGCGACCTGTTCTGCACCGGTCACACCCAGCTGGCCAACGGCAATCTGCTGATCGCGGGCGGCACCAGGCGGTACGAGAAGCTCAAGGGCGACGTCACCAAGGCCGGCGGCCTGATGATCGTCCACAACGAGAACCCGGACAAACCGGTCACGCTGCCCGCGGGCACGACGTTCACCGGCAAGAGCAACGGCAAGACGTTCGTCTCCAAGGACCCGGTGCTCGTACCGCGCGCGAAGAAGGTCTTCGACCCGAAGACGGGGGCGTGGCTGCGCAACGACCCGGGGCTCGGCCGTATCTACGTCGAGGCGCAGCGCAGCGGCACCAGATACGAGACCGGCACCCAGGACAACTACCGGATCCAGGGCCTGACCGGCGTCGACGCGCGCAACACGTACGGCATCGCGCAGAAGCTCGCCCTCGACAAGAAGGACTTCCAGGGCATCCGCGACGCCTACGAGTTCGACCCGGTCGCCGAGCGGTACATCAAGGTCGACCCGATGAACGAGGCCCGCTGGTACCCGACGCTCACGACGCTGTCGGACGGGAAGATCCTCAGCGTCTCCGGGCTCGACGACATCGGCCAGCTGGTCCCGGGCAAGAACGAGATATTCGACCCCGAGACCAGGAAGTGGACGTACACAAGGACGATCCGGCAGTTCCCGACCTATCCGGCGCTGTTCCTGATGCAGAACGGGAAGATCTTCTACTCGGGGTCCAACGCGGGGTACGGACCGGACGACGTGGGCCGCGATCCCGGGATCTGGGACGTCGACACCAACAGGTTCACCAAGCTGCCCGGGCTCAGTGACCCCACCATGATGGAGACGTCCGGGACCGTGCTGCTGCCTCCGGCCCAGGACGAGAAGTACCTGGTGGTCGGCGGGGGCGGGGTCGGTGAGTCGAAGCTGTCGAGCAGGAGGACGCGGCTGATCGACCTGAAGGCGAGGAATCCGCGCTTCACCGACGGGCCCGAGCTGGCGCAGGGGACGCGGTATCCGCAGTCCTCGATCCTGCCCGACGACTCCGTGCTGGTGTCCGGCGGCTCTCAGGACTACCGGGGGCGCAGCGACTCCAACATCCTGCAGGCCCGGCTGTACCACCCGGACGGCAACCGTTTCACGCGGGTCGCCGATCCGCTGGTGGGGCGCAACTACCACTCCGGGTCGATCCTGCTGCCGGACGGGCGGGTGATGTTCTTCGGCTCCGACTCGCTCTACGGCGACAAGGCGAACACCAAGCCGGGGAAGTTCGAGCAGCGGATCGAGATCTACACACCGCCGTATCTGTACCGGAACGCGCGGCCGACCTTGAGCGGAGGGCCGCGGACGATCGCCCGCGGCGCCTCCGGGACGTTCACCTCTCGGCATGCGTCGAGCATCAAGAAGGTGCGGTTGATCCGGCCGAGCGCCTCGACGCATGTGACGGATGTGGATCAGCGGTCGATCGCCCTGGACTTCAGGACCTCCGGCGACAAGATCACAGTGACCGTCCCCACGAACCGGAACCTGGTGCAGTCCGGGTGGTACATGCTGTTCGTGGACGACGACCAGGGGACGCCGTCGAAGGCCCAGTGGGTCAGGGTTCCGTAGCTACTTGCTGTTCCTGGCCAGGGCGAGTGCATAACTCGCCCACCATTCCCCCGCCTTCGGGCCTCCCTTGCAGGTGCCGTCGGACTCGCCGGGTCGTTTGACCCACAGGTAGGCGTCCACCAGCGGGTCCGCCGTCTTCGTCGTCGGGGGCTCCCCCAGCGCCCTGCCCGGCGGGTTGCACCACCGCTCGGCCGGGTTGCCCTGTGCGTACGGGCCGTTGCCGTTGCGGCTGGTGTCGATGACGAAGTGCCGGTTGCCGACCTTCGCCGAGAGCTGCCTGCCGTAGGCGAGGGAGTCCTCGGTGGAGTAGAAGTTGGAGACGTTGACGGCGAAGCCGTCGGCCTGGTCGACGCCTGCCTGCCGGAGCGGCTGGAAGATCTGGTCGGGGTGGCCCCAGCCGGCGTTGCCCGCGTCCAGGTAGACCTTGGTGTTCTTCAGGGACTTGAGCTTGGCGACGGCGCCCTTGAGGAGGTCGTAGCGCTCCTCGTGGAACCGAGCCGGGGTGCAGCCGTCGACGAGGTGGAGTACGGCGTCCGGTTCGAGGACGACGGTGGCGGGGCGGTCGCCGATGCCCCGGGCGACGGCGTCGATCCAGGCGCGGTAGGCGTTGCCGTCGGCCGCGCCGCCCTGCGAGTACTGGCCGCAGTCGCGGTGCGGGATGTTGTAGAGGACGAGCAGGGCCGTGCGGTCGGACTTCTGGGCGGCCTCGGTGAAGCCGCGGGCCTCCGCCTGCGGGTTCTCCGAGCCGATCCACTCCCCCGTCGGCTGCTCGGCGATCTTCCGGATCTGCTCGGCCGCGCTCTTCTTCCCGGCCTTCTCGTAGGCGGCGAGCTGGCGGGCCGCGGTGCCGTCCGGGTTGACCCAGAACGGGTCGGCGGACTTGGGTTGTTGGGTGATCGCGGCGCCGGGATCGGCCGGCTTGCCCCCGTCTCCGGACGAGCATCCGGCGAGCAGCAGTGCCGCCCCCAGCACCGCCGCGGACGCCCGTGCCCGTGCCGAAGTCCGGACCCCCCTGGTCTCGTACATGCGATTCCCCCCTGGGCGCATTGTTCCGGGTGCCAATCGTGGCATACCGCCCGTGCCGGACACGAGGTCGCGCGGGCGGTCACTGGGTCGCGCAAGTTCTAGGGTCCGGTGCCGGTGAGGTAGGCCGAGACCACCACGTTCGCCGTGTAACTGCGGCTCGTCCGGTCGAAGGTGCCGCCGCAGGTGATGAGGCGGAGTTCGGCGCGGCCCGGCTTGCGGGGGCCGTAGGCCTGCTGGGCGTCGAAGTCGTCGCGGGCCAAAACGCGGATGTCGTCGATGGTGAAGCGGGCGATCCGGCCGTCCGCGCGGAACACGCGGACCGTCTCGCCGGGCTTGAGGGTGCTGAGCTTGTAGAAGACGGCGGGCCGGGTCTCGGTGTCGACGTGGCCGACCATCAGCGCGGCCCCGGCCGCGCCGGGCGCGGTCCCGGAGGCGTACCAGCCGACCACCCCGGGCCGGTTGAGCGGCGGCGGATCGACGGCGCCCCGGTTGTCCAGACCCCGGGCCATCACGGGGGCCTGCACGCCCAGTTCGGGGATGTCGATGCGCTGCGGGGCCGCGGCGCCGAGCGGCTTGGCCGGGGGCGGCAGCGGGGCCGTCGCGGTGCCGAGCCCGGCCACGTCGCCCGTGCCGGGCCCGGCCGGGCTCTGCGGTACGCCGGTCACGCTGCGGCCCCACAGCCACAGCCCGGCCAGCAGGACCGCCCAGGCCAGGACGGTGACCAGGCGCCCGGTGCCGGAGCTGCGCCCGTCGTCGGACATGGCGGCGGCGCGCCTTTAGTCCGTGCCGGGGCTCCGGCGGGCTTTGAGCAGCCCGACGGCGGCCGCGGCGACCCCGGCGAGGGTCAGGCCGGTCACCGCCTGGGCGGTGTCGGGGCCGGACTCGTCGGTGGCCACCGTGGCGAAGTGCGCGGTGCCGCCGCCACCGGCGTGGACCGGGGCGACGGGCGAGGCGGACGCGCCGTACGGCTGCCCGGCCGGGCCGGAGGACTTGTCCACGACGGTGACCGTGCCGGTCATGACGGAGTCGGAGCAGCTGATCCGCACGGTGTAGGCGCCCGGTTCCAGCGCGGAGCGGATGCGGGTCTCGCCGGTCAGCGTGCCCTGGCCACCCGTCAGCCGTGCGTCGGAGACGAAGGCGGACGAGGCGGCGGTGCCCTGCGCTCCGGTGCAGCCGCTGACCCGCAGCGAGACATCGCCGCCGGGGACCGGGGAGGCCGGGGTCACGGCGACTCCGTGGCCGTCGTCGGCCGCGTGCGCCGCCGGGGTGAGGGCGGCGACGGCCAGGAGTCCTGTACAAAGAGTGAGGCGTAGTGAGCCCATCGTGAACCTCCAGATACTGGGAGGCTCCCCCGTACGGCGCGCCTCCGCATCCTCGGGAGGCGCGCGATTGCTCCGTTCGGGTGGTACGGGGCGCGCGCAGGGTTTGAAGTGCCTGCTCAGACGAGGTCGACGAGGTCCGCGATGGAATCGACGACCTGGGAGGGGCGGAAGGGGTGGCGGTCGACGTCCTCGGGCTGGGTGACGCCGGTCAGCACCAGGAAGGTGCGCATCCCTGCCTCCAGGCCCGCGAGGACGTCGGTGTCCATGCGGTCGCCGATCATCGCGGAGGTCTCGGAGTGGGCGCCGATCGCGTTGAGTCCGGCCCGCATCATCAGCGGGTTGGGCTTGCCGACGAAGTACGGCTGCTTGCCGGTCGCGGCGGTGATCAGCGCGGCGACCGAGCCGGTGGCGGGCAGGTCGCCCTCGGTGGAGGGGCCGACGTTGTCGGGGTTGGTGGCGATGAACCGGGCACCGTTGTTGATCAGGCGTACGGCCTTGGTCAGGGCCTCGAAGGAGTAGGTGCGGGTCTCGCCGAGGATCACGAAGTCGGGGTCGTGGTCGGTGAGGATGTAGCCGATGTCGTGCAGTGCGGTGGTCAGGCCCGCCTCGCCGATGACGTAGGCGCTGCCGCCGGGCCGCTGGTCGTCCAGGAACTGGGCGGTGGCCAGGGCGGAGGTCCAGATGTTCTCCACCGGCACGTCCAGGCCCATCCGGCGCAGCCGGGCGTGCAGGTCACGGGCGGTATAGATGGAGTTGTTGGTGAGCACCAGGAAGGGCCGCCCGGACTCGCGCAGCTTCTTCAGGAAGGCGTCGGCGCCGGGGATCGGAACCCCCTCGTGGATCAGGACGCCGTCCATGTCGGTGAGCCACGACTCGATGGGCTTGCGGTCTGCCATGTGCTTGGGTCTCCTGCGTGCGTACGGACCAAGAAGCGGGGGCGCCGGAACCACGGCGTACCGACGCCCCCCAGCCTAATCAGAACGACTGATCCTGACCCTGGTCAGGACTGGGTGATCCGTACTCCGTCGATCACCCAGTACCAGTTGTTCCCGCCGGTGTAACGGAAGCGGACGCGGACCGAGGTGGCACCCGCCGGGACCTGGAGCGTGACGGTCTCCGTGCGGGAGGGGACGTCGGCGGTGTAGGTGCGGACGGAGACGGGGGCGGCGCCGTCGTAGGAGACGAGGACCTCGCCCTTCTGCGGGGACTCCTGCCGGTAGTAGGTGATGTAGCCGAGGGTGGCGGTGCGGCCGCCGGTGACCGGGTAGGCGGGGCTGACGAGGGTGGAGTCGAAGGTGCCGGTGAGGGCCTTGTCGTTCCACTCGTCGCCGTCGGCGACCGCGAAGACGTTCCGGGCGCGGACGTTGCACTCGCGGTTCTGGTCGCGCTGGGCCTGGGTCCAGAACTCGTCGGTGGTGAAGGACCAGCCGCGCCACTCGGTGACCCCGCCGGTGCCCATCGCGGAGTTGTCGACCGACCAGCCGGCGGGCGGGGTGTGGGTGAAGCCGAGGATGCTCGCCGGGATGCCGGTCTCGTCCACGCGGGACTGCAACTGGCCGCGCAGGGCGTCGAAGTCGTCGGGGGCGGGCTGCTGGACCGGGCGGCCGTCCAGGCCCCAGGCGGGGTCGATCGCGATGCCCAGGTGGGCGAGCGCGGAGGCGGCGACGTCCGGCATCTTCACGTCGTAGCGGACCGAACCGGCCGCCAGGGTGGGCCCGGTGGCGATCAGGAAGGTCTGGCGCTCCTGCAGGGTGGAGCCGCCGTGGCCGCCGGCGTCGGTGTGACCGTGGTCGGCGGTGACCATGATCAGCCAGTCCTCGGTGGCGTAGGTCGCCCGGGACCGGACGGCGGCCACCATCTGCCCGACCTGGGCGTCGGCGCCGTGGATGGCGTCCAGGTACTGCTGGGAGGCGGCGCCGTAGCTGTGGCCGGCGTGGTCGATGTTGTCGAGCTGGACGAAGACCGCGTCCGGGTTGCCGTCCCGCAGCTGGGCGACCGCGCGGGAGGTGGTGCCGGTGTCGTACTCGGCACTCGGGGTGGAGACCCGGGTGTCGACCTTGGACGAGAAGACCGTGTCGGTGATCGGCGCCCAGGAGGAGACGGCGTACGTGGACAGGGAGGGCTTCGCCGTCTCGACGCGGGTGAGGAAGTCCGGGTACTGCGCGAACTTGGCGCCGGTGAAGGTGTTGTCCTTGACGTTGTGCTTGTCGGGCCAGACGCCGGTGATGATGGTCGACCAGCCGGGGCCGGACATGGTGGGCGCGAGCGGGTTGGCGTAGATGCTGCTGGGCGCGGTGAGACCGGCGGCCATCAGGGCGTCGAGGTTCGGGGCGTCGGCGTCCTTGATGCGGGTCAGCAGGGCGCCGTCCAGGCCGATCACCAGGACCTTGGGGGTCGTGGCGGCGGCTCGGGCGAGTGCGGTGAGCGGGCCGGCGGTGGCGGCGACCGCGGCGGCGGAGACGAGGAAGGTACGGCGGGACAGGCTGGGCACGGAGTCCTCCGGAGGAGAGGGTGGACGTGCAGGGCGGTGGTCATGACACCGCCCCCGGTGGTTCCAGGGGCGGTGCGGAACAGCCGACGGGCCGGGCGACTCCCTCAGGGGCGCGGGGCTGTGTCGATATGCGGCTCCGCCGCGTGGGCGCGACCAGCCACGACGGCGGAGGTGAACACGTACGGCGGGACGGAGTCGGGCGGCTGAACCCCCGGAGGGCTCAGCTGCCGGTGGCGGACTTCCAGTCCTCGACGTACGACGCGAGGTTGTGGTCGATGTCGTTCCAGTCCGGCGTGAAGATGTCCACGCCGTCCATCAGCTTGGCGAGCGCGATGGCGTTGGCATCGACGGCCTTGACGTCCGAGCGGGCGCTGAAGCCGCCGCCGATCTCGCTGACCTCCTGCTGCTGCTTCTGGGCGAGCATGAAGTCGAGGAGCTTCTTGCCGTTCTCGCCGTGCGGGGCCTTGCTGACCAGGCCGGCCGCGTAGGGCAGGGCGAACGTGGTGGGCTTGCCGCCCTGCTTCGCCGGGAACCAGATGCCGAGGTTCGGCATGTCCTTGGACTGGGCGTAGTTCATCTGCACGTCGCCGTTGGCGACCAGCAGTTCGCCCTTGTCGACCTTCGGGGCGAGCTTGCCGGTGGAGGCGGACGGGCCGACGTTGTTGGCCTGGAGCTTCTTCAGGTAGGCGAGGGCCTGGTCCTTGCCGCCGAAGTCGTTGACCGCCTTGATCAGGACGGCGGTGCCGTCACCGGCGACGCCCGGGGTGGAGTACTGGAGCTTGTTCTTGTACTTGGCGTCCAGCAGCTCCTCCCAGGTCTTCGGCGCCTGCTTCAGCTCCTTCTTGTTGTAGACGAAGCCGAAGTAGTTGTTGACGACGGAGGTCCAGGTGCCGTCGGAGGACTTGTCGCCGCCGCTGACCATCACGGCGTCCTTCGGCTCGTACTTCTGCAGCAGGCCCTTGCTGCCGGCCTGCTGGATGAACGGCGGGAGGGTGACCAGCACGTCGGCCTGCGGGTTGTTCTTCTCGCGGACGGCGCGCTGCACCATCTCGCCGGAGCCGCCCTCGACGTACTTGACCTTGATGCCGGTCTGCTTCGTGAAGTCGGCGAAGACCTTGTCGTACCAGCCGTCGTTGTTCTCGCCCTTGAGTCCGTCGGCGCTGTAGACGGTGACGACCTTCTCGTCGGAGGCGGCGGAGGAGCCGCCGCAGGCGGACAGCAGCGGGGTGGCCACGAGGGAGACGGCTATGGCGAGCTTGAGGGTGTTTCTGGGCATGGCGGGATGAACTCCTTGCGGGGAAAGGCGTTTTGGGAGGTTCGGAGCGGTCAGCGGTAGGAGGCTCTGGTGCGGATCCGGGAGACGGCGAACAGGGCGAGCAGGGTCGCGGCCATCAGGACCACCGCGACGGCGGAACCCGTGAACAGGGCGCCGCGGTCGGTGGCCGCGTAGATCAGGACGGGAAGCGGGGTCCAGTCGGGCGGATAGAGCATCATCGTGGCGCTCAGCTCGCCCATGGACAGGGCGAAGCAGAGGCCGGCGGCGGCGGTGAGCGAGGGCAGCAGGAGCGGCAGCCGCACCCGCCACAGGACGTACGCGGGCCGGGCGCCGAGAGAGGCGGCGGCCTGCTCGTACGCCGGGTCGAGGCGGGTGATCGCCGCCGACACGGACTGGTGGGCGAAGGCGGTCACCAGCACGGTCTGGGCGAGGATCACGATCCACCGGGTGCCGTTGAGCAGCATCGGCGGCTTGGAGAAGGCCACCAGGACCGACAGTCCGACCACCACGGACGGCACGGCGACCGGCAGCACGAACAGCGCGTCGAGGACCCGGCGGTGGCGCTTGTTCAGGGCCGCCCCGGCCAGCGCGGCCCAGGTGCCGGCGGCCAGCGCGAGCAGGCTCGCCGTGACGGCCGTGACCAGGCTGGTGGTCAGCGCCTGCAGGGCCTCGCCGCGGGTGGCGGTGCGGTAGTGGGCGGTGGTCAGGCCCGAGGGCAGGACGCCGGACCAGTGGGTGGCGAAGGAGGCGCCGAGGACGACGAGGAGGGGCAGGGCGAACAGGGGCAGGAAGAGGAGGAGGAACACCGCCCACACGGCCCACTTGGCCTTACGGCTATGCACCAGCACGACGGCTCACCACCCGGTAGAGGCCGTACAGCCCCACGGAGATCAGGACGTTGACGACGGCGACGACGCACGCGCCCGGATAGTCGGACTCGAGGATCGCCTTGCTGTAGACGAGCATCGGAAGGGTGGTGACCCCTTTCGCGCCGGTGAAGAGCACGATGCCGAACTCGTTGAGGCACAGCACCAGGACGAGGCTCCCGCCGGCGGCGAGCGCGGGCAGCGCCTCCGGCAGGATCACCTGCCGGACGATGCGGGGCGCGCGGGCACCGAGCGAACTGGCCGCCTCCAGCGACGCGGTGTCGAGCTGGGAGAAGGCGGCGAGCAGCGGCCGCATCACGAACGGCGTGAAGTACGTGACTTCGGCCAGCAGCACTCCCCAGGGTGTGGTGAGGAACTGGAAGGAACCGATGATGCCGGTGGTGCCGTAGATGAACAGCAGCGCCAGCGTGATGAGGAAGGACGGGAAGGACAGGTACACATCGATGAACCGCGCCACCGCCTTCGCCCCGGGAAACGGCACGAACGCGATGACCAGCGCCAGCAGGAAGCCGAGGACCAGGCACCCGGCCGTGGAAGCCAGTGCCAGCCACACGGTGGTCCACAGCGCGTGCCGGAACGCTTCGGAGGCGAAGACGTCGGCGTACGGCTGGAGCGAGGTCCCGCCGCTGTCGGGCTGGAAGGACTGCTGGACGACGAGGGCGAGGGGGTAGAGGAAGAAGAGGGCGAGGAGGGCCACCGGGGGCAGGGCCCACAACAGGCGCCTACTCATGGGTGACTCCGGCGGGCAGCAGCACCGCGTCCTCGGACGCGAAGTGCAGGGTCACCTGGTCCCCGTACGCCGGCGGATCCCTCAGCTCACGCAGGTCGGCCGTGACCGTGTGCCCGTCGACCTCCACGTACAGCCGGTGCGTGGCTCCCCGCCACTGGATCTCCCGTACGACGCCGGCGAGTTGGTTGGGACCCTGTCCCAGCCCGACCAGGTGCGGCCGTACACACAGCGTGGCCCGCGCCCCCGCGACCACATCCCCCGTGTCGACCTTCAGCTCCGTGCCCGCGAAGGCGACACCCCCGGCGCCCACGGTCACCGGCACCAGATTCGCGCCGCCCACGAAAGACGCCGTGAACGCGTCGGTGGGCGCCCGGTACAGCTCCCTCGGCGTCCCGCATGCGCGCAGCCTCGCCTTGTCCATCACCGCGATCCGGTCGGCCAGGGTCAGCGCCTCGACCTGGTCGTGGGTGACGTACAGCATCGAGACGTCCGGCAACTCCCGGTGCAGCCGGGCGAGTTCGGCGAGCATCCCGGACCGCAGCTGGGCGTCCAGCGCGGACAGCGGCTCGTCCAGGAGCAGCACGTCCGGGCGGATGGCGAGCGCGCGGGCGATGGCGACGCGCTGCTGCTGTCCGCCGGACAGCTCCCGCGGGTAGCGGCGGGCGTAGGCGGCCATGCCGGTCATCTCCAGCGCCTCGGCGACCCGTCCCCGTATCTCGCCCTTGGGGGCCTTGCGGGCCTTCAGACCAAAGGCCACATTGGCGTCCACCCGCAGGTGCGGGAAGAGGGCGTAACTCTGGACGACCATGCCGATGCCGCGCCGGTGGGGCGGCAGGTCCGTCACGTCCCGGTCGCCGAGGAACACGCGCCCGGAGGCGGGCCGTACGAACCCGGCGACCGCCCGCAGTGCGGTGGTCTTGCCGGAGCCGGACGGCCCGAGGAGCGCCATCACCTCGCCGGGCTCGACGGTCAGGTCGAGCGAGTCGAGAACGACGTTGCCGTCGTAGGCGACCGTGACGGAGTCGAAGCGGATACCCATCTCACCGGGCTCCCGTGAGCAGCGCGGGCAGGCCGGCGACGGAGTCGAGGACGTGGGTGGCACCGGCCGCGCGGAACGCGTCGTCGCCGTGGGCGCCGGTGCGGACGCCGACGACGAGGCCCGCTCCGGCCCGTACGCCGCTGAGCACGTCGTACGACGTGTCGCCGGCGACGGCGACCTGCCGGACGTCTTCGGCGGCCTTGGTCCGCACGAAGGCCTCCAGGACCATGTCCGGGAAGGGCCGCCCGCGCCCGCCGGCATCGGCCGGGCAGAGGGTGAGCGGGACGAGGTCCTGCCAGCCGAGGGCGGCGAGGATGGCGTCCTGGGTGACGCGGGCGAAGCCGGTGGTCAGGACGACGGTACGGCCGCTGCCGGCGAGTTCCTCGATGGCCTCGCGGGCTCCGAGGACCGGGGCGATGAGGCCCGCGTCGACCAGGTCGCCGTACGCCTTCTCGAAGGCGGTGTTGGCGCGCTGGGCGAGGTCCTCGGCGCCGAACAGGTGCCGGAAGACGGAGATCTTGGACTCGCCCATGGTGGCGCGGACGTAGTCCAGCTTCTCTGCGTGGTCGGCCGAGCCGGGCTCGACGCCCAGTTCGGCGGCGGCGGCCGCGAAGGCGCGCTCGACCAGGCCGCCGTCGGCGACGGTGGTGCCGGCCATGTCGAGGACGACGAGACGGATGTCGCGGATATCGGTCGTCAACTGACTCACCAGCCCAGTTCGTTCGCGGTGGTTTCGGCGATCGCGGGCGAGCAGGTCATGCCGCGCCCGCCGGGCCCGGTGACCAGCCACACTCCGTCGCTCACCTGCTGCCGGTGCACGACCCGGCTGGTGTCGGTGCACTGCGCGTACACGCCGGCCCAGCGGCGGCGGATCTTCGGCAGCGGCCGGCCGAGGAGGGACTCGACGACCTCGGTGAGGTGGTCGTAGGGGTCCTCGAGGGTGTCGAAGGCGAAGGGGTGCTCGTACTCGTGGGTGTCGCCGATGGTCAGGCCGCCGTCGGCGCGCTGCACCATGAGCAGTTGCATCTTGTGCTCGGCGGCGGTCTCGGGCTGCGGCTGGCCGGCGTTGAGTGCGTCCAGGGCCGGGGAGGCGTAGGCCGGGTAGTACCGGAAGCTGTCGGCGTCCGCGACCGAGGTGGTGAGTTTCTCGCCCAGCGGGTCGGTCTGCATCATCTGGAGGCGGACCCGGCGCACGGGCAGCTCGGGCCCGGCGAGTTCCCGTACCAGTCCGCCGAGCCAGGCGCCGGTGCACAGCACGACGGCGTCCGCGTGGTGGACGTCGCCGTGGTCGTCGCGGACGGCCCCGGCACCGACCACCTCGCGGACCTCGCGGCCCGGCAGGAAGGTGTAGTCCGGGGACTTCAGCAGTTCTTCGCGCAGGGCGAGCTGGGCGGTGCGCGGCTCGACGGCGGCGTCGCGCTCGCAGTAGAGGGCCGCGGTGAACTCGCCGCGCAGGGCGGGGTTCAGGGCGCGTGCCTCGCCAGGGGTCAGCAGCTTGTAGCCGCGGGCGGCGGCGTCGGGGCGGGCCACGGCGGCCTCGGCGACGGCGAGTTCGAGGTCCCCGCGCACCGGGGTCAGCGACCCGTTGGCCCGGAAGCCGAGCCCGGGCACGCGCCCGCCGATCTCCTCCCACAACTCCCGCGCCCGCAGCGCGGTCTCCAGCTCTTCTCCACCGGCGCGCCCGCTCACCCAGATCTGCCCGAAGTTGCGCAGCGAGGCGCCGCGCGCCTGAGTCTCACGCTCGATCTGGACGACCTGGTGGCCGCGTTCCACTGCATGCAGGGCGTGCATGGTGCCCACCACGCCTGCTCCGACGACTGTCACTCTCACGACGGCAACGCTCCTCGCGCACGGGGAACCGGAAAGGTCCGGCTGACAACGAGAGCGTGAACGACCCATCACGTTTGGGCTAGACCCGTTATCTTCTCGTGATATTCAAGGAGGGTGCCGATGGATGGTTTCAGGCCGTTTTGATCCCTTGAAGTGGGCCGTATCAGCCCTTGAGGTGGGCGGTGAAGGAGAACCGGTCGCCGCGGTACAGGGTGCGCACGCGCTCCAGCGGCCGCCCCTCCGTGTCCCGGGACACCCGGTGGATCAGCAGCATCGGCAGGGCGGGCGGGGTACCGATGAGCAGGGCCTCGCGGGGGGTGGCCAGCACGGTCTCGATGCGCTCGTCGGCGTCGCCGAAGGTGATGCCCTGGGCCTTCAGATAGGCGTAGAAGGAGGAGTCGGGATCGAAGTCGAGGTCGAGACGCGGCACCCGGTCGACGGCGACGTAGGTGCTCTCCAGACCGACCCGCTCGTCGTCGGCGAGCAGCACGCGCTCCAGATGCCAGACGGGTTCGCCCCGGGTGAGCCCGGCCTCGGCGGCGAGGGGCTCCGGGCACGGGAAGCGGTCGAGGGTGACGAGCGTACGACCGGGCGTACGGCCCTGTCTGCGCACGCCCTCGGTGTAGCTCGCGAGGGACAGCGGCTGGGCCAGTTTGGGCCCGGCGACGACGGTCCCGCGGCCCCGGCGTCTGAGCCGCCCCTCCAGCACCAGTTCCCGTACGGCCTGCCGCACGGTCTCGCGGGCGACGTCGTACCGCTCGGCGAGATCGCGCTCGGTGGGGATGAGGCTGCCCTCCCCCAGCTCGTCGAGCAGTCCGGCGATGCGTGCCTTGACCGCGTAGTACTTGGGGATGCGCCCGTGCTCGGGAATGCCGGAGCGGACGGGGGCGCCGGGTGCCTGGTCGTTCGGGTAGTCCACGCAGGGATCGTCGCAGACGGGGGGTGGTTCGCCGTACGGCGGCCTGCGGGTCGGCGGCGCGGGGCATACCTCTGGCCGGCCTCTGGTCGACCCCCGGGCCGGCCCGTGTCGTACGACGGCGCTCGCGCCTCAGCGGCGTCGGCGGGCCAGCAGGAACGCGCCCGCGCCGACGGCGAGGAGCGTGAGGGTGGCCGCGACGAGCCCGTGGGCGAGCCCGAGGCCGGTCCGGGCGAGTTCCCGGGCCCGCTCTCCCGCTTCCTCGGCCTCCTCGGCCAGGTAGAGAGAGCTGTCGCCGTCCGGGGCGGCACTGCTCGGGGTGGCCTGCGGAGTACCGGCCGGGCTCGCCTCCGTGCCCCCGGGGTCCTTCACCCCCGCCCCGCCGTCCCCGTCTTCCGGGTACTCCCCGATCCCGAAGCGGTAGTCGTTGGACTCCCCGACCCAGTCCCCGTCCCCGCCCCGGCGCTGGACGACGGCCGCGTTGGCGGTGACCTGGTCGGGGGCGGCGTCGGAGGTGAGCGAGAGCCTGACCTTGACCGTCACGGTCTTGCCGGGCGCCACGGTGAACCCGTCGAACCCCTCCGCGTCCAGCACGCCGACCAGCTCCTGCTCGTCGGTGCTCTCGAAGGTGACGGGCCGGGCACGGGAGCCGTCGTAGAAGTCCAGCTTGGGCTGGGACGGCTTCAGCGCGCGCTTGTCGTCGGCGAGGACGACGACCGGGTGGATGCGGGTACAGGTCCGGCGGGTGCCGTTGGTGAGATCGATGTACCAGGTGCCGTAGCCGCCGCCCGCCTCGTACGAGCCGGGCCCGCCGTGGATCCGGGTGGCCAGCGGAAACGCACGCGCGCCGGACGCCGCACAGGAAGCGGCGTCCGCGTGGGCGACGCCGGACGACAGGGGGACGAGAACGGCGGCCGCGGCGAGGCACAGGGGGGACAGGGACGTGCACAGTCGCATAAGCACATGAGATGCCTGGTGGGGGCGGGGGGATCGGGGTGCCACTCCGGGGGCGGGGGCAAGTCCGCTCGATCAGCGGACTGCCAACGGGTGATCAGGAGGCCCCGCTCCCGGTAGGCCGGACGCACACCGTCGCGCCGGTGACCGTGCAGCCGGCCCGGGGCGGGGAGGATCTGACCTGCCAGCCCGGCACAGACATACCGGGGAGCCGACTCGGCAGTGGGGAGCCGCCCGTGTTCTATTACGTGCTCAAGTACGTCCTTCTGGGGCCGTTGCTGCGGCTGCTGTTCCGTCCGCGGGCCGAGGGGGTCGAGCACGTTCCGGCCAAGGGCGCGGCGATCGTTGCCGGGAATCACCTGTCCTTCGCGGACCCCCTCCTGATGCCCGCGGTTCTGAAACGGCGCATCACGTTCCTGGCCAAGGCCGAGTACTTCACAGCGCCGGGTCTCAGGGGCCGGCTGACCGCGCTGGTCCTCCGCGGTGCCGGGCAGATTTCGGTGGACAGGTCAGGCAGGGCCGCGGGGCAGGCGGCGATCCAGGAGGGGCTGGGGCTGCTGGCGAAGGGAGAGGTACTCGCGATCTACCCGGAGGGCACGCGTTCCCCCGACGGCCGGCTGTACAAGGGCAAGGTCGGGGTGGCCATGATGGCGCTGGCTGCGCAGGTTCCGGTGATTCCGTGCGCGATGGTGGGGACGTTCGAGATCTGGCCTGCGGGACGTGTCCTGCCGAGACTCCGGCCGGTCGCGATCCGTTTCGGGGAACCACTGGACTTCTCGCGCTGTGCGGGGATGGAGCACCAGGAGGCGGTGCTGCGGGCCGTCACCGACGAGATCATGTACGCGATCTTGCGGCTGTCGGGCCAGGAGTACGTGGATCGGTACGCGGCCGACGTGAAGGCCGAGGAGGCGAAGGGGCGGCGGGGGTGAGGTTCCAGAGACAATCGGCCGGCCTCGCGTTCGTAGGGTCTGCCCTACCCCCGTTTCGGGGGCTCACCGGAGTGCCTGAGGCTTGAGCCGCATGATCCGCTGGCTCGTACGAGATTCGTGCGACAGAAGGTGGACAGGTGAGGGCTCGGATCGGATATTCCGCATGGATCGCGGGTGTGGTGCAGTTCTTTGTGATCCACGGGATCGTGGAATCAGCCTGGGCGAGACCGTACAGTTGGGCGCGGAACAACATCAGTGATTTGGGTAATGCTCACTGCGCTGTGCAGCAGGAACCTGAGCCACGGTATGTCTGTTCGCCCGAACACGGCCTTATGAACGTCTCGTTCGTCGCCTTGGGGATGCTCATCGTTGTCGGCGCTGTCCTGACCGGTCCCATGTGGCGCCGAGGCGCGACTGCCGCTGTGGCCCGGATTCTCCTGGCCGGTGCCGGCCTGGGATTTGTGCTCGCCGGGCTGGCGCCTGCGGACGTCCACGAGAACCAGCACGTCCTGGGTGCCCTGCTCATCATGGGAACGGGCAGCATCGGCCTTCTGCTTGCGGGAAGCGGTCTGTCGAACGATGTGCCGAGTCCACTGCGTTGGGCCGCCGGCCTGCTGGGAACAACGGCGCTCACGGCCTTGGGGCTTTTCTTTTCCCACCACTACCTGGGACTGGGCATGGGAGGAATGGAGCGGGTTGCGGCATTCCCCCTCCTGCTCTGGACGCTGGCTGTCGGCGCACGCGGTCTGTTCCGTCAGCCGACCCGTGATCAGGATGCGAGCAGTTCCGTGACACTCATGGCTCGGTGACGATGCAGCTCCCTGTTCAGGCGACCCAGCCATTGGTGACGGCGAGGACCGCGGAGCCGTCCAGGTCGGTGAGCTTGGTGCCCACGAAGCCGCGGGCCCAGTCGGAGGTCTGGAGGCGGAAGGGAGGCCGGTCCGCCGTCAGCGCCTCGATCACCGAGTCGGCGGCCCCCTGGGCGCTCTGCGCACCGTCGAGGAACTGCGCGACCGTGCGGTTCAGGTAGGCGTTCAGCTGAGGCGCGTACACCCCGGCGTCGGCGACGGCTCCTTCGAGGTCGACGCCGACGTTGGCGACGAACTCCGTGGCCACGGCGCCGGGCTCGATCACGGAGACGGCCACGCCGTGCGCCGCGGCCACGGGGGCCAGGCTCTCCATGTATCCCTCGACGGCGAACTTGGCCGCGCAGTAGGCCTCGTTGAAGGGCTGTCCGATGACACCGCCGACGCTGGTGACGGTGATCAGACGGCCACCGGAGGCACGCAGGTGGGGCATGGCCGCCTTCGAGACGTTCAGTACGCCGAAGAAGTTGACCTCCATGACCTTGCGGACCTCGGCCACGGACTCGTTCTCCAGGGTGCCGAGGTGTCCGGCGCCCGCGTTGTTGACGACGGCGTCCAGGCGCCCGTAGTCGGCGAGCACGCCGTCGATCGCGGCCGTGATCGAGGCCTCGTCGGTGACGTCGAGCCGACGGACGTCGAGCTGCACGCCCGCCTCGGCGGCGGCCTTGCGCAGGGCGTCCGAGCGGCTGGGGTCACGCAGCGTGGCGACCGTGGTCCAGCCGGCACGCGCGGCGGAGACGGCGGCGGCGAGGCCGATGCCGGAGGAGGTACCGGTGATGAGGACGACCTTGGGGGAGCGGGAAGACATGGGGAGCCTTTCGTGGCGAGTGGCGAGAGGATGTCGCACATTTGAGTGCGTGTACACACACCATCATGCACATGCGTGTGTGTACACGCAACCGCTAGACTCGGGACATGCCGAAGAAGAAGCTCACACAGGCGGAGATGCCGGTGGCCGACCATGCCTTCTACGGGCTGGTCTGGGCCGGGACCGTCCTGACGGACCGCGTGGACCGTGCCCTGAGCAAGGCGCACGACCTGCCGGTCTCCTGGTTCGAGGTCCTGCTCTGGCTGGCCTCCAGCCCCGACCCCGTTCCGGCCTCGGTCCTGGGCAACAGCACCATGCTCAGCCGCAGCCAGGTCTCGCGCGTCGTCGACGCCCTCCAGAGCCGCGGTCTGGTCACCCGTACCCCCTCGTCGCGCGACGCCCGTTCCGTCGAGGTCTCGCTCACCCCCGAGGGCCACCGGCTCTTCGAGGCGGCGGACGCCACCCGCCGCGCCTGCCTCGCCCCCGTCTTCACGGATCTCCTCGACGAGGACGACCTGCAAGCGCTCAGCACGGTGTGGCAGAAGCTCAAGGCCAACAAGGACGCCTAGCGTTCCCAAGGGGGGCCCGCCGGCCGGGCCTGTCAGCCGTCCGCCCGGCCGAACAGGGGTGCCAGGAGGAGTTGCGCGGCGCCTTCCGCCACGGCCCGTTCGCCGCCAGGAGCAAGCCGGACCGGTACCGACACCCCGAGGGCCCCCTCGCGCCGGGCCCGGGCGTCGAGCACCTTCGCCACACCGCCGACGAACGCCTCCGGCGCCGCCGCGATCGTCCGCCCTCCGAGCAGCACCAGGTCGATGTCCAGCAACGCCACCAGATTCCCGGCCCCCACTCCCAGCGCCCGCGCCGCCTCCGCCGTCTCTCCCCGCCGCACGGCCGCCAGGCACAGCGCCTCCACGCACCCCCGGTCCCCGCACTCGCACGCAGGCCCGTCCAGCTGAAGGACCTGGTGGCCGAACTCCCCCGCCCCGGTCCGCACCCCCCGGTGCACGCTCCCGCCGATCACCAGCCCGGCACCCAGCCCGGTACCGAGGTGCAGATACGCGAAGGACCCGCCCTCGCTCCCGACCGCCAGTCCGAGCGCGGCGGCGTTCGTGTCCTTGTCGACCACGACCGGCACCCCCAGCCGCTCGGCCAGCGCTTCTCGCAGCGGAAACCCCTCCCACTCGGGAAACCCGGTCACCCGATGCAGCACCCCCCGCGCATGATCGAGCGGCCCGGGAAGAGCGACCCCCACACCGAGCAGCGACCCGACAGCAGCAAGCTCCCGCCCCCCGAGGACCCCCTCCACCAGCCCCTCGACCACGCCGGCCACCACCCCCAGCACCGCCTCCGCCCCGGCCCCCAGGCCGACCACCCCGCGCCGCTCGCCGACCACGGTCCCGTCGAGATCCACCAGCACGGCCCGCAGCTCGTCCCGGTCCAGGTGCACGCCCGCCGCGTGCCCGGCCTCCGGCACCAGCCGCAGCACGGTGCGCGGCTTGCCCCCGGTGGACGCCCGCCGCCCGGCCTCCGCCGCGAGCCCCTCCTCCCGCAGCCGCGCGGTGATCTTGCTGACGGCCTGCGGGGTCAGCCCGGTCCGCTCGGCCAGCTCCAGCCGGCTGATGCCCTCCGCCCCGGCCGACCGCAGCAGATCCAGCACCAGCGCGGTGTTGTGGCTGCGCACCGCGAGCAGATTCGCTCCCACCGGCCCGTCGCCGCTCTTCGTCCTGTTCACGCCACCCATTCTCCCCACCGCTTGCACTTTGGCAACAGCGTTGCGAAAGTAGCACGCATGACTGGTACCCCCCTCCGCGTCGGCCTGATCGGCTACGGCCTCGCAGGCTCCGTCTTCCACGCCCCGCTGATCGCCGCGACCGAGGGCCTCGCCCTGGACACGGTGGTCACCTCGAACGCCGAGCGGCAGGAGCACGCCCGCGCCGAGTTCCCGGACGTCCGCGTCGCCCGCACCCCCGACGAGCTGTTCGACCGCGCCGACGAGCTGGACCTGATCGTCATCGCCTCCCCGAACAGGACGCACGTACCGCTCGCCACCGCCGCCCTCAAGGCGGGCCTGCCGGTGGTCGTGGACAAGCCGGTGGCGGGTACGGCAGCCGAGGCCCGCGAGCTGGCCGCCCTCGCCGAGGAGCGCGGCCTGCTGCTCTCGGTGTTCCAGAACCGCCGGTGGGACAACGACTTCCTGACCCTGAGCCGGCTGATCACCGAGGGCCGACTGGGCGACGTCTGGCGCTTCGAGTCCCGCTTCGAGCGCTGGCGCCCCCAGCCCAAGGGCGGCTGGCGCGAGTCCGGCGACCCGGCAGAGATCGGAGGTCTGCTCTACGACCTCGGCAGCCATGTCGTCGACCAGGCCCTGGTCCTCTTCGGCCCGGCCACCGAGGTGTACGCCGAGACGGACCTCCGCCGCCCCGGCGCCGAGACCGACGACGACACGTTCATCGCGCTCACCCACGCCGGCGGCGTCCGCTCCCACCTCTACGTCTCCGCCACGACGGCCCAGCTCGGCCCGCGCTTCCGGGTGCTCGGCTCGCAGGCGGGCTACGTGAAGTACGGCCTGGACCCGCAGGAGGCCGCCCTCAGGGAAGGCCTGCGCCCCGGCCCCCGCTGGGGAGCCGAACCCGAGTCCCTGTGGGGCCGTATCGGCTCCGGCGAGTCCCCGCTGACCGGCGGCGGCCGCCCCGTACCGACCCTCCCCGGCGACTACCCGGCCTACTACGCGGCCGTGGCGGCGGCCCTGACCGGCGCCGGCCCCAACCCGGTGACCGCCCTCGAGGCGGCCGCCGCACTCGACGTACTGGAGGCCGCCCGGCGCTCCGCCCGCGACAAGGTGACGGTGACCCTCTGATGCACCACCCGCAGATCACCCCGAAGTTCGCCCCCGAGATCACCCCGAGCGTGGCGGAGCTGGAGGCACAGGAACGCCGCCTGGTCTTCCGGCAGTTCACGTACGACGACGCCTGGGCCCTCGGCTCCCTCCTGGTCGAGCTGGCCCGGGAGCGCCAGGCGCCGGTGGCCATCGACATCCACCGCGCCGGCCAGCAGCTCTTCCATGCGGCGCTGCCCGGCTCCACCCCCGACAACGACGCCTGGATCGACCGCAAGCGCCGGGTGGTGGAGCGCTACGGCGCCTCCTCCTATCTGGTCGGCGCCCGCTTCCGCGCCAAGGGCACGACGTTCGAGGAGTCCTCCCGACTGGACCCGGACACCTACGCGGCACACGGCGGTTCGTTCCCGGTCAACGTCGAGAACGTGGGCATCATCGGCACGGTGACCGTCTCCGGTCTGCCCCAGCTGCAGGACCACCGCTTCGTGGTGGAGGCGCTGGAGCAGTTCCTGGAACGCTGACCGGGGATTACCCGGAGGCTCCCTCCGGTTGGCACTGACGTCACACCCGTCACGGCAGCGCACCCGACCGGAGGGAACCACACCCATGAGCGACACCCCGAACCTGCTGAAGGAGTCCGTCGGGCGGTACGGCATCTGGAGCCACGGCCTGCGCGACGAGGACCCCGCCCGCCGTGCCGAGATCGGCGAGGCCGCGGCCGAGCTGGAACACCTCGGCTACGGCGCCGTCTGGCTGGGCGGCAGCAGCGCCGCCCGGCACGCCGTCCCTCTCCTGGAGACGACGTCGACGCTCACCGTCGGCACCAGCATCCAGAGCATCTGGCAGTACGACGCCGCCGAGAGCGCCGCGGCCTTCGCCGAGGTCGAGGCGGCCCACCCCGGCCGCTTCGTCCTGGGCCTCGGGATCAGCCACGCCAAGCTCCACGACCAGTACCGCCGCCCGTACTCGGCCCTGGTCACCTACCTCGACGCCCTGGACGCGGCCGGGGTGCCCGCGCACCGCCGCGTGCTGGCCGCGCTCGGCCCGAAGACCCTCGAGCTCGCCGGCACCCGCACGGCCGGCGCGATCCCGTACCTGGTCACCCCCGAGCACACGGCCGAGGCCCGCGAGATCCTCGGCGACAGCGCGCTGCTGGCCCCGGAGTTCAAGGTCGTCCTGGAGACCGACTCGGACAAGGCCCGTGCCCTGGCCCGCGACACCCTCGCCCTGTATCTCACCCTCCCCAACTACACCAACACCTGGCTCCGCCTGGGCTTCACCGAGGACGACTTCAAGGACGGCGGCAGCGACCGCCTGATCGACACCTTCTTCGCCTGGGGCGACGAGACGAGGATCCGCTCCCGCGTCGAGGCGTTCCACGAGGCGGGTGCGGACCACGTGGCGATCCAGGTGATCGACGGCGGGGCACGGGGCACCCTGCCGCGCATGGCATGGCGCCGCCTGGCCTCTCTCCTGGCCTGAGAAGCGTGGCTCAGACCGCGGTCTGACCGCCGCGCCGCGCCGGGCAGTCGCGCAGCAGCTTCCTGATCTGCCCGGCGCGGTCGTTACCCGGGGGCAGCTGGTTCATGCGGCGTTGAAGCAGGTCCCTCGTCTCCTCGTCCAGGAACTCGCAGTGCCCCCTGAACACCTCGCGCAGTGCCTTGAGCGCCCAGTACTCGTTGAACGGTTTGTCCTCGGACACCGCCGCCTCGGCGAGTGCGCGTCCCCACGCCGGGTCCGGATTGGCGTACACGTATGCGGCAGCAGTCAGTCGCAACCCGGGGTCGCTGCTGTGGAGATGGCTCTCGACGTCGAAATTCCGGGCGCCTCGCAGCAGAGCGACCATCTCGTCCGCCACGTCGGACATCGCCTGTGTCCTGGCCTGCCCACTGGACATGGTCCACCGGATCTCGTTGTAGCGTGCCGCGAGCCGGTCGACAGGGCCGGCCGGCGCCGGTACGGCGGCCTGGCCGCCCGGCTGCGCTCTGCTGAGCGCCTCCCTCACCCCGTCGGCCAGGTCCTCCGCCGTCTCCTGATGCCTCGCCTCGACCTCCCGCGTCTCGCGGATGGCCTCCTGCGCGGCACTCCGGGCTTCCTCCACCTGGCGCTTCAGCGTGATGCCGAATCCGGAGATCTCGGAGAAGAACACACCCAGGAGCACCAGGATCACGAGGCCGAGGACGACCATCGGAGGATCCGTCATCTGCGGGTGCCTGCACACCCTGACGACGTGCCCGTTCGCAGCCATCTGCTGGTCGCACACGTCGGTGGTGAAGAACAGGACGACGGCCGCGCACGCGGCGAGTGCCACCAGCGCAGCCGCCGCCCACTGGAACGGCCTGACTCCTCTCCGACCGGTCGTCGAGGTCTGCTCAGCTCCCGTCGCGGCCATCCCCCACCCTTCGGCACTGCCGGCAACGGCGCCATGCTTGCCTCCGCAAGCGTCACTTGGCAAGCACGGCGCCTCAGTGCCTCAGGCGTCCTTGAGCTCCTGGCGCTGACGTCCGAGTCCGGCGATCTCCAGCTCCACGACGTCCCCGGCCCGCAGGAACGGCTTCGGCTCGGGCTGCCCCATGGCAACCCCCGCCGGTGTCCCGGTGTTGATGACGTCACCGGGGTACAGGGTCATGAACTGGCTGACGTAGCGGACCACTTCACCCACCGGGAAGATCTGGTCGGCGGTGGTCCCGTCCTGCTTCAGCTCCCCGTTGACCCACAGCTTGAGCGGCAGATCCTGCGGGTCGGCGATCTCGTCGGCGGTCACCAGCCACGGCCCCAGCGGGTTGAACGTCTCGCAGTTCTTCCCCTTGTCCCAGGTGCCGCCCCGCTCGATCTGGAACTCCCGCTCGGACACGTCGTGCGCGACGGCGTACCCGGCGACGTGCGCGAGCGCCTCCTCGGCCGACTCCAGGTAGCGGGCCGTACGCCCGATGACGACGGCCAGCTCCACCTCCCAGTCGGTCTTGGTGGACCGGCGCGGCACGAGCACGGTGTCGTTCGGGCCGACGACCGTGTCCGCGGCCTTGAAGAAGATCACGGGCTCGGCGGGCGGCTCGGCCCCTGTCTCGCGGGCGTGGTCGTGGTAGTTGAGCCCGATGCACACGACCTTGCCGATGCGTCCGAGCGGGGGCCCGATCCGCAGGCCCGCCGCGTCCAGCGCGGGCAGCTCGCCGGCCTCGGCCGCCGCCCGTACCCGGCCGAGCGCGCCGGCGTCCGCGAGCAGCGCCCCGTCGATGTCGTCCACGATCCCCGACAGGTCCCGCAGGGTCCCCTCGGCGTCCAGCAGCGCGGGTCGCTCCGCACCGGCCGTACCGACTCGCAGCAGCTTCATGGTCACAATCTCCCTCGATCGCGGGCGCCCGGCCGATGGGTGCAGCCATCGGAGGACTGGTCGATCGTCCAATCAGCTGGTCCAGTCCGCAAGACCCTGTTCACGTACTGGACCGTAACCGCGGCCCTCCGGCACAGGGCTCACCTGTAGAGCGCTGCCCGTTCCACCGCGCTCCATGTCGTACCGGTGACGACGTACAGTGCGGCCGCGAGCGGCACCACCGCCACGGTGACGAGGGTGAAGAAGGACATGAACGGCATGACCTTGTTGACCGCCCCGAGTCCCGGCACCTGCCCCCCGGCGCCTGCCGCGACCGTGGCCGGGTTCTTCGCCATCATCAGCTTGGTGCGCCGGTAGTTGAACGCGGCGACGGCCGCGACGAGGACGAAGAGCCCCAGGTAGACGAGCCCGGCCGCCCCGAAGACCCCGCCGCCGGCGAGGGCGTCGGCCCAGCGTCCGCCGAGCGGCGCGGCCAGCAGCGAGTGCGTGAGCAGCTCATTGGCCTCGCCGCCGATCGAGGAGCTGGAGAAGAGGTGGTAGAGGAGGAAGAACGCGGGCAGCTGGAGCAGGCTGGGCAGACAGCCGGAGAGCGGCGAGACCTTCTCCTGGGCGTGCAGTTCCAGCACCGCCTTCTGCAGCCGCTCGGGGTCCTTGGCGTGCTTCTTGCGCAGCTCGGCGATTCTCGGCTGGAGCTCGGCCCGGGCGCGCTGACCGCGGGCGGCGGCCCGGGACAGAGGATGCACGAGCAGTCGTACGAGCGCGGTGAACAGGACGATCGCGGCGGCGGCCGCCGAGGCGTGGAAGAGCGGCTGGAGCAGGTCGGCGAGCTGCTCGACCAGACGGGCGAAAACGGACATGGGTGGACCCTCCGTGACGGGGTGTGTCGTCGTGCCGGGATGACCGGTGATGGCCGGGGATGGCATGGCGGCATGACGAACCCGCGCGGGGGTCGGCTGTGACGGGGTGGTGCCCTACGCGCAGGTCGTCGCGAGGGCGTGTCCGGGTGCCCGGGGTCGGCGGCGCCCCGGGGCGTCGGGGTCGCGCTGGGGCAGGAAGGCCGTACGGCGGGCCCGGTCGCGTATCGCCGTACGGACCCGGGTGGGTGGGACGGCGGGTGCGCTGCGGGCGGCCATGAGCGAGCAGACGGCGAGCGCGGACCCGGCGGCGGCGGTCGCGGCGAGCGCGACGGTGGCGGAGAGGCTGCCGGTGTCGAGGAGCGCGGCCTGGAGCAGAAGCACGCTCACCAGGACGAGCAGCAGGGCGACGGGGCGCACGGCGCCGACACGACTGCGGACCACGGCCTTCCCCTCCCCCTGACCTGCGCTTCTGTTCCCTGCGTTTATACCTGATCGAACTCCAGGGGCTCCAACAGCCTCTTCGGCTTGAGCAGCGCCCTGCTGACCGGATCCGCCGGGTCGGGATCGAGTCCCGGGCCCGGCACGATGACAACGTCCGCGACGGGCACGAAGGTTCCGCAGGCGGGACATTCGCCGTGCGGCCCGAGTTCCGTGCCGCACTCCGCGTGCCGGAAGGACCGCAGCTGGGCCTCCTGGAAGTGCTCGCGCCCCCACCGGCCGAGGGCCCGCAGCGCCGGCCACAGCGCGATGCCGCGCTCGGTGACGACGTACTCGTCGCGCGGCGGCGACTCCTGGTACCGGCGCTTTTCGAGGATCCCCTCCTCGGTGAGCGTCTTGAGCCGGGCGGAGAGGACCGCGCGCGGGATGCCGAGGTGGACGAGGAAGTCGTTGTAGCGCCGGACGCCGTAGAGCGCGTCGCGGACGACGAGGAGCGTCCACCGCTCGCCGACGATCTCCAGCGCGCGGGCGATCGAGCATTCCTGCGTCGCGTAGTCCTTGCCCAGTGCCATGGCATCCACCTTAGCCACTTTCCGAACTGTTGGTTCAGTGACCGAACCGACGGTGTTACGGTACACCCATGAGTGAGTTCAATGAAAGAACCCTGCAGGCGGTCGACGTGACCACCCAGGCCGGCGCGCCCCGCACGGCATCCGGCGCGGAAGCACCCCCGCGCCCACGGGCCACGCTCGCCCTGACCAGCGCCGCGACCGCGGTGGCCCTGATGACGTACACGGCCCCGGTGGTCACGCTCCCCGACACGGTGGCGGCCCTGCACACCCCCGCCTCCGCCCAGGCCTGGCTGCTGAACGGCACCCCGCTGGGCCTGGCCGCCCTCCTGCTGGTGGCCGGCAGCCTGGCCGACGACTACGGCCGACGGCGGATCTTCCTCTACGGCACCCTGGCCCTGGGCCTGACCACCGCGCTCGGCGGGCTGTCGACGTCCACCTGGCAGTTCACCCTGGCCCGCATCGCCCAGGGCGCGGCCAGCGCGGCGATCCTCGCCAGCAGCCTCGGCCTGCTGGTGGCCGCCTTCCCGAGCCCGCGGGGCCGGCTGCACGCGACGGGCGTGTGGGGCGCCTTCGTCAGCGGCGGCATAGCGGTCGGCCCACTGGTCGCCGGGTCGCTCCCCGACTGGCGGGTGGCGTACGGCGTGCTGGGCGCGGCGGCGCTGGTCGTGGCCGGACTGGCCGTCCGTCCCCTCGCCGAGTCCCGCTCGCCGCGGGGCGGCCGCCCCGACATCCTGGGCGCACTGACCTTCGGACCGGCACTGGTGGCCCTGGTCGCGGCCCTGACCCTGGGCCGGGACGGCTGGCTGCGGGCACCGGTCGGACTGCTGCTCGCGGCCGCCGTGCTGCTGCTCGCACTGTTCACGCTGGTCGAACGGCGCGTCCGCACCCCCATGATCGACCTGGAGCTGCTGCGCCACCGCCGCTTCCTCGCCTCGTCCGCGGCCGGCCTGTTCACCGGCCTGACGGTGATCGGCCTGTTCAGCTTCCTCCCCGCGGTCCTGCAGCAGGCGCTCCACATGTCCGCGATGAACACGGCCTGGCTGTTCCTGCTGTGGTCCGGCCTGTCCTTCGGCGTGGCCCTGCAGGCCAAGCGGCTGGCGGGCCGCGTGCCCCCGCGCCGGCAACTGGCCATCGGCTTCCTGCTGCACGCCGCCGGCGCGCTGACCATGCTGGGCGCGATCGACGCGGGCTCGTGGGCCCGGATGCTGCCCGGCCTGGTGCTCGGCGGCATCGGCAGCGGCCTGCTCAACGCGGCGCTCCCGCTGCTCGCGGTGGAATCCGTGCCGGTGGCGCGCGCGGCCATGGGCTCGGGCGCCCAGCAGACCTTCCGCTACATCGGCTCCTGCGCGGGCGTGGCCCTGACGATCGCCCTCGTGACGTCCTCCTCCGGCGGCCTCGCCCGGGGCACGGACGTGGCGATCGTGGTGTCGGCGGCGCTGGCCGTGGTGGGAGCGGCGAGCGTGCTGGCGCTGCGCGAGCGGGCGTGAGCCGGCTCGCGGCTCTCACCTCACCGAGGCCGCATGGACACCAGCTTCCCCCACACCACCATCCGGTACCGCGAGGTGAACTCGGGGGTGCAGGTGGTCAGGGTGATGTAGTACCCCGGCTCGCCGTACCCGTAGGCGGGCCGGACGAGCGAGCGCGGCACCGGCCGTACGACCCCCGAGTCCCGGGACGACGTCTGCGGGAGGATCTTGTCGACCGCGTACGTGTACACAGCCGTCTGCGTCTCGACCTGGAGGGTGTCCTCGGGCCGGAGCCTCGGCAGATACCGGAAGGGCTCACCATGGGTGTTCCGGTGCCCGGCGACCGCGAAGTTGCCCGCCTGGCCGGGCTGTTGGGTGCCGCGGTAGTGACCGACGTACCCCTTGTTGAGGACGCCCGGCTTGCTCACGCCCTCGGCGACGGGGACGCGGAGGTGCAGCCGGGGGATGGTGAGGATGGCGTAGGCCTGGGAGGCGCGGGGGCGGCCGGAGACGAGGACGGGGGTGTACGACGGCTGCTGCCGCGGACTTCCGGGAGCCGGGATCGCCGCCGGCGGGGATGAGCTGGAGGGCGTACCCCCCGAAGCGGAGCTGCCCGTGCCGCCGCTCCCCCATTCCTTCTCCAGGGCCTCCACCTTCCGCTCGGCTCCCTGTCGGGCCTCCCGGTTGGTCCACCACAGCTGATGCACGACGAGCAGCATCAGTACGGCCCCGACGGTGACGAGCACCTCACCTCCGCCCCACAGCCCCCGCCGCCACCTCGCCCGCCTCCGCCGATCACGGTGCTGCACGACACGCATCCGCACACCCACCTCCCCAGGAGCCGCCCGCACGATAGGACGGGCCCCGCCAACTCACCAGAGGTACAAGGCTTCCGGCCCCTGACGTCGACTTCTTCAACGGGTTTTAGAAAGGGCCGTCACAACCCTCGACAACCTCACACGCCACACCCGATGCTTCCTGTTGGCATGCGGGTGGGACGAGTCAACGCCGGTCCGGGTACCGGCGCTCGAGCCGCACGGAGAGGCGGAGAAGAAGCCATGATCCGACGCAGAACGCTGCTGGCCGCCGCGGGCGGCGGCCTCCTGGGCAGCGCCCTGGCCACGGGCACGGCCCGAGCCGACGCCACGATCGCCGTCAACCCCTCGGCCACCTACGGCACGTGGGAGGGCTGGGGCACGTCCCTGGCCTGGTGGGCCAACGTCTTCGGCGCCCGGGACGACTTCGCGGACCTCTTCTTCACCACCAGGACGACCACGTACAACGGCACGTCACTGCCCGGCCTCGGCCTGAACATCGCCCGCTACAACCTCGGCGCCTGCAGCTGGAACAGCGTCGGCGGCGAATCCATGGTCGCCTCGCCCAACATCCCGGCCTTCAAGCAGATCGAGGGCTACTGGCAGGACTGGAACAACGAGGACCCCACGTCCGCGGCCTGGAAGTGGACGGCGGACGCGACGCAACGGGCGATGCTGGTGAAGGCGACGGCACGCGGGGCGACGACCGAACTGTTCGCCAACTCCCCCATGTGGTGGATGTGTCTCAACCACAACCCCTCCGGCGCCTCCGGCGGCGGCAACAACCTCCAGTCCTGGAACTACCGCCGGCACGCCTCGCACCTGGCGGCGGTGGCCCTCCACGCGAAGCAGAACTGGGGGGTGGACTTCGCGACGGTGGAGGCCTTCAACGAGCCGTCGTCGTCCTGGTGGACGGCGACCGGCACCCAGGAGGGCTGCCACATCGACGCGGCGGTCCAGTCGGCCGTACTTGCGTATGTGAGAAGCGAGTTGGACAAGCGAGGCCTGACGAGCACGAAGATCTCGGCCTCGGACGAGACGAGCTACGACCTGGCCCGTACGACCTGGAACTCCTTCTCCTCGACGGCGAAGGGGTACGTGAACCGGGTCAACGTCCACGGCTACCAGGGCTCGGGCGGCCGCAGGGACCTGCTCTACACGGACGTGGTGACGACGGCCGGCAAGGCCCTGTGGAACTCGGAGACGGGGGACAGCGACGGCACAGGGATGACCCTCGCGAGCAACCTCCTCTACGACTTCCGCTGGCTGCACCCCACGGCCTGGGTCTACTGGCAGGTGATGGACCCCAGCTCGGGCTGGGCGATGATCGCGTACGACGCGAGCACGCTCCAGCCCGGCGCAGTCCAGACGAAGTACTACGTCATGGCGCAGTTCAGCCGCCACATCCGCCCGGGGATGACGATCCTGGACACGGGCGTGAGCTACGCGGCGGCAGCCCTGGACAAGTCGGCGAAACGCCTGGTGATCGTGGCGGCGAACACCTCATCCTCCGCCCAGACCCTCACCTTCGACCTGTCGAGGTTCACGACGGTGACCGGCGGCTCGGGCGGCCTGGTCCCGCGCTGGAACACGGTGACGACGGGCGGCGCCGACCTCTACACCCCCCACTCGGACACCTACCTGTCCGGCACATCGCTCTCCGTCCCCTTCGCGGCGAAGTCGGTGCAGACGCTGCAGGTGGACGGGGTCACCGTGTAGCGCGGCGGCTCAGGGCAGCAGCGGAAGGGCGTCCTGGTACCCGTTCACCGGCCGGGCGACCTTCTCGACCGTACGGGCGTCGAGCGCGACCGGCGCGGAGCTGGTGCCCAGCTTCCCGCCGGCGTGCCAGGTCCCGGTCACCGTCACCCAGGTGTTGGCGGGCAGCACGGGACCGCCGTGGATCCGCACCTTCACGGACTGGGCATCCGCCGCACAGCAGTTGAGGATGATCCGCGTCAGGTCCCAGCTCCCGCCCGGACCCCCAGGTGTGACGAACCCGGTCATCCGGATGCTGCGCCCCTTGACGGACTGCGCCCGGTCCTGCGTGACCCGGCTGGTGAAGTCGGAGAGGGTCATGGGGACGGGCGAGCCGGCGGGCAGCGGATCGAAGTCGCTGCGCTCGGCGACGGCCTTGGGCGGCTGCCGGGAGGCGGTGTACGCGCCGAGGGCGGGTGGGGCGTAGAAGAGCAGGCTCAACGCCGGGAGGAGGAGCAGCCAGGCGACGCGGGGCAGGGAGGAGTGATCATGCCCCCCATGCCCCTCCCCCTCTTGCTCTTGCCCCTCCCCCTCTTGCTCTTGTTTGTCGAGCACGGCGCTCGCCAGGCCCAGCAGGAGCAGCACCACGCCGGAGGCGATCAGCAGGGGCCGCATCCCCTCCTTGACGTACCGCAGGCACAGGTCGGTGAAGAGGGAGACGTGCAGCAGCCCGAGCCCGCAGAGCACGAGCAGAACCGCCTGAAGGAATCGCTTCACAGGAGCACCCCACCGGTCAACGAGCTGCACGCGACGGCGACGACGACCGTGGCGGCGGAGAACCGTACCGCGAAGGCCCGCCCGAAGGTCCCCGCCTGCAGGGCGATGAGCTTCAGGTCCACCATGGGCCCCACCACCATGAACACGAGCCGCGCGACCGGCGGGAACCCGGTCAGCGAGGCGGCGAGAAAGGCGTCGGCCTCGGAACACACGGCGAGGATGACGGCGAGCCCGGCCAGAAACAGCACGGACAGCCAGGGCGCCCCGGCGAAGGTGTCGAGCACGGACCGCGGAACGGCGACGTTGAAGGTGGCGGCGGCCATGGCCCCGAGCACGAGAAACCCACCGGCGTGCAGGAAGTCGTGCTGAAACCCGAGCCGGAACTCGTCCCACCGACTACGACCCTCTTGATGCCCGGTGTGCCGTACAGCGGGCCGCAACCACTCCGCCCGCCCGAACCGCAGCCACAACCACCCCATGACGACGGCGGTGACGAGCGAGGCGACCAACCGGGCCAGCACCATGGCGGGATTCCCGGGGAACGCGATCGCGGTGGCGGTGAGCACGACCGGATTGATGGCCGGCGCGGACAGCAGGAAGGCGAAGGCGGCGGCCGGGGCGACCCCCCGCCCGATCAGACTGCCGGCAACGGGCACGGAAGCACACTCACACCCGGGCAGAACGGCTCCGGCGACCCCGGCGACGGGCACGGCCAGCACGGCCCGCCGCGGCAGGATGCGACTGAACACCCGCTCCGGCACGAACGCGTTGATCGCGCCGGAAAGGGCCGTACCGAGGAGCAGGAAGGGCAGGGCCTGCACCGTGACGGCCAGGCACACGGTCCGCCATGCCTGGACGGCAGGAGCGTCCCCCCAGCGCCCAAGAAGAAGCACGGCCGTACCGGGCACGACGGCGGCGCCCACGAGGAGCAGCGGCCAGTACCGGGGCGGCTCGGGCCGCGCGTCACTGTGGTGGTGCTCCGCGTCCGCTACGGCACCGCCCGCCGCCTGGCCCTCGTCGACCAGGGCACCTGTCTTCTCCATGCCGACTCCGTGTATCGATGTCCGCGTCGAAGATAGCGGTACGCACCGACAGCCCCGCCATCTCCCGCGGCCGGGCACCCACTTCCGCCCTCCCCTTCCTCACCTCCTTCCCTCACCTCCTTCCCTCCCCTTTGCGCCTCACGTTTGTCACCGCCCGGCAGTACGGTGTCACCCATGCGCCCCGACACGCCTGCCGAGAATGTCGACCACACCGCCGAGGCGGCACGCCTGGAGCGGACCGCCGGCCTGTATCCCGAGGACGCCGAGGCCCTCCTCCTGCGCGCCGCGGCCCACCTGGAACTCTCCGGCGACCGCCCAGCCGCGACGACGCTCTACGACCGCCTGCTGTCCTCTGCCGACGGCCTGGAGAACCCCCACCTCATCCGCGCCCTGAAGGCGTCGAACCTCTGGGAGTACGACCACGAGGCGGAGGCCAGGGCGATCATCGACGGCATCCGCGCGTCGGCTCCCCGCGACCCGGCCCCCTGGGTGATCATCGCGGAGTCCCTGGAGTCCCACGACGAGCTGGAAGCGGCGGAGGAGACCTTCACGGAGGCGGCACACCTACTCCTGACGGACGTGACGGAGCCCCCGTACTCCACCCACCCCCTCCTCTACGGCCGCCACCGCGTGCGCCGCATGCTGGGCCTGCCCCACGACGACTGGGACACCTCGGCGGACACACTGCACTCGTCGCCCGTTTCGCTGGACGAGCTTCACGACCCGAAGAGGGTGTGGTCCCTGGGATCGGACAACCCGGCGGAGCTGGAGGCGGAGATCTCGCGCTTGCGGGCCGAGCTGGGCGCCTACCGCGAGGCCCTCTCCCGCCCCTTCCCGGTGGCGGTGCTGCACTGGCCGACGGCAGAGCTGTCGGAACTCCTGTCGGCGTACCCGGGCCTGGCGGCGGAGTACCCCTCCCACACGGAGCACCTGTCGACCATAGAGTCCGCCCTGCGCGAGCTGTCCTCCTCGGGAACCCCGAACCTGGGCATCGTGACGGGGACTGTGCCGTCGTACGAGGCGTTTGCGGCGTCGGAGGGGGCGTCGCCGGGGGACGTGACGTTGCTGCCGCAGTATGCGACGACGTTGGCGGCGAGGGGGCGGGCTGTGGCTTGGCCGCCTCAGCGGGGGGCACGGTGCTGGTGCGGATCGAGCCAGGCGTATGGCGAGTGCCACGGGCTGGGGGCGTAAGGCGCCGCATCGGCGGTGAGCGGATGACGGGGGCCGCGCGCCGCTGGGTCGGGCCGGCTCCCCGTCAATAGGCTCCGACGGCATGACAGAGCCCATCTTCTACATCGACCGCTCGGACATCCTGGAGGGCAAGCTCGCGCAGGTCAGGGAACTGATGCGCGAGCTTGCGTCCTTCGTGGAGAACCGCGAGCCGCAATTGCTCGCCTACCGCTTCTACATCGACGAGTCCAAGTCGCTGATGACGGTGGTAGCCATCCACCCTGATTCGGCGTCGATGGAGCTGCACATGGACGTCGGCGGACCGAGATTTCGTGCGTTGGGTGAGTTCATTCGCCTCAGGTCCATCGATGTCTACGGCCAGCTGGGCTCGGGGGCGATGGGCCTGGTCCGACGGAAGGCGGAGATGCTCGGGGGTGCGACCGTCACTTGTCACACCCTGGAGGCGGGGTTCAGTCGAGGGGGGCGTGACGGGGACTCTGTCTGATGGGGGCGGCGCGCTAGCGCATAGCTTGATCACAAGCAACGGGCGAAACCGACCGTCGCCTCATGCCGCCCCGGCGTGCCCCGAAGCGTTGACGCGCCCGTCTCCGCCGGTCGACTGATCAGCCGACCCCTGCCGCCGCCAACGCCCGGGCCCCGCCTTCCCTGGCCAAGGGTGGCCCGAAGGGCCATCGGCGCCAGCCGACGCGGGAGCGCAGCGAAGCGAAGCGGGAGCGCCCTTGAGGCGGGCCGCGGAAGCACGACAATGCCGAGAAGAGGGCGGCTCTACGATCACCGCGTAGCCCCGGGCAGTCGACGGATGGGACGCTCATGCTGACCAATGCCCGTCGGCGCAGGCTCCGCAGGTAGTGGCCCCACGAGCCACGCCTTCGTACACAGATCGCCACATCACTTGAACAGCGCCATGAACGTGCTGGCAGAATGCTTCCCGTGCCAGGTGCAGTTCCATCATCACCCGCCGTGTCCGCCCGGATGAGCCGACAGAGTTCCCGCGACACGGCTCAAGAGGTCGCGGTGCGCAAACTCCTGCATGCGGCAGGGTTGCGCTACCGGGTGAACTACCCGGTGCCCGGCATGCCACGTCGTACGATCGACATCGCGTTCAGCCGAGCGAAGATCGCGGTATTCCTTGACGGGTGTTTTTGGCACGGATGCCCCGAGCACGCGACCAACCCCAAGGCGAATGCCGAATGGTGGCGAACAAAGTTGACGAAAAACGTCACACGCGACCGGGAGACCACACAGCAACTGGAATCACAGGGCTGGACCGTCCTACGATTCTGGGAGCATGAAGTTCCGACTTCTGTCGCCGAGGTCGTTACCGAGAAATGGACCAACCTACAACAAGGAACGCCTCGGAGCAAGAAAATTCCAGAATGACCTTCTTGCTTACAACATCCCACATTCGAGGCGAGACGTTCAAGGCCTGCACCTCGCGGGATCAGTCAATAGCCAATTGGGGGGGTTCCTTGCCTGCACCTTTCGTCAAATCACTCTGCGGCTATCGCGACGGGAGGCCAAACACATCCGACAAGGGCGACTCGGGCTCAATTGCTTTGGGCAAGCTCTTCTTTGAAGCCATGGGAATCGCGACAGAGGCAGTCCCTCCGGAGGAAAGCGACGACAATAAGACGACGGTCGGCACCCTGATGTCCACCCTGATGTCCAACGATCTCCAGGACGTCCTGAACGACGAGGCGCCGCACCTAACGGTAGAACCGGAGAAATCATTCCCAAGCTTTGAACAGTTCGCGCACATCAATGCTGCGCGAGAACTGCGCGGCGACATGACGAAGGAAGTCGAGCGAGCCGTCCAAGAACTGCACAATTACTCAGCTCGCGCCGGCCTCGACGAAGAGATACGCGGCAAGCTCAACGAACATCTGGACAACATTCGCAATGAAATTCAGATGGCCGACGAACGTCGTCGGGAACTCCTGAACCTCATGGGCGAGGAGTCACTGCTCAACTTGGACATCACCGTCTCAAGGGAGCTGATCAGCGCCGTCGCCCCCTCCGCACCCCTACGACACCTTGTGGCTGGACTGTCCTTGAAGTGGACGCTTCGAACAGACCGCGCCCAGGACTGCAGGAGCCAGGGAGCCAAGATGGCTGCACTCCGCCGCGGTCGCATGCCCCACTTCGCCGCGGTGACGATGGAGCCGAGGCCGGCGATGCTCGCACTCCTCGCACGAGGGACCGGCGACGTCGACTGCGTATACCACCTGCACCTGCCCGCGCTCTCCGACGCGCTGGACGAATACTGTTCGGGAAGCAAGCGCAAGACCCGGCTCGCCATCAGAGACAACTTCAGGCGCATGCGCGATCAGCGCCGAATCCGCGACTACGACGAGCTGCGGAGTTACCTGAGCACGCTGTGACGGTCAACACAACGGGCCATCCCATCACCGCTACCTCGCAGCACCAGTCCACCTCCTGAACACCGGCACCCATCGGCGTTCTCATCCCCATCAAGGGCAACTGTCAGTCCCTGGGATTAACCTATCCAGCATGGCTAAGCGCATCTCCATGATCGACCTGTTCGCAGGCTGCGGCGGCATGACCTCCGGCTTTGTCGCCGCAAAAGGATACAAACCGGTCATGGCGGTCGAATGGGACCTTCACGCCGCGGCGACGTACGCAGCCAACTTCGGTGAGTCCCACATGCATTGGGGCGACATCCAGGACATCAAAGACGATGAGATCCCGTCTGCTGACGTAATCATCGGCGGACCTCCTTGCCAGGGCTTCTCCAACTTGGGCACCAGGGATGTGAACGACCCACGCAATAAGCTGTGGAAGGAGTACATCCGCTTCGTCAGACACGCCCGTCCCAAGGTCTTCGTCATCGAGAACGTCGACCGCTTCCTCAAGTCCTCCGAGTTCGCACTACTCCAGGCCGAGGTTCGCCACGGCGGCTTGCTCGAGGGTTACGAGTTGACCTACGGCCTGCTGCTGGCCGCAGACTACGGAGCGCCTCAGCGGCGCAAACGAACGATCGTGATTGGGTCTCGCATCGGCAAGATCCCACTCCCCGAGCCGACCCACGGCCAGGGCAATCCCATGGGGCTCAAGAGTTGGCGTACGGTTCGCGATGCCCTCGACGGGAAGCAGCTCCTCGACGTGCCGGCCGTCAAGGCACTCCCCAACTCGACCGTTTCGTTCTTCGGGGAGAAAGTGCCGGGAATCTACAAGAGCGAGGACCTGCACATCGGACGCACTCCTACGGACGTCTCGCTGCTCCGGTACGCACACATTCCGCCAGGAGGAGGGCGCTTCGACCTCCCGGAAGAGCTGTTGCCCAACTGCTGGAAGAACAAGCCCACCGGAACCACAGACGTCATGGGCAGGATGCGGTGGGACGAGCCCTCACTGACCATCAGGACCGAGTTCTACAAGCCTGAGAAGGGGCAGTACTTGCACCCCCAGTGGGAGCCCGGACCGAATGGCTACCGAGTGGATCGCCCCATCACTCATCGAGAAGCCGCGCTGCTCCAGACCTTCCCCGACACCTATTTGTGGTGCGGCACCAAGATCCAGATTGCGAAGCAGATCGGCAACGCTGTCCCAACCGTCCTTGCCGAGGCCATTGCGCGTCAGATCAAGCCATACATCCTGAGTGCTTAGCAGTCGATGGCGGGTGCTGGATGAGGCGGCTCATCCAGCCTCGCCGTCACGTAGGAAACTCCGTCGATCCAAACCAGCGGCCTGTCATCCCCACTTCTCGGAGCCGGCACGAGACGTGTCGCTATCCACGTCCCCTTCTCCGGGGTCGGCAGACCCAGAGCCGCTGCCACACGAGGGCTCTCCTTCTGGTGCCCCAGAATGACTACACCCTCCGGACCGAGTCTGCGTCTCGCGTCCCGCACCCGCTTTGGTGCATCCAACTGCTTGGCGACAGTCACCACGGCGTTCCTGTCAATGATGCGCCCATGAACGTGCCTGAACAGTTGATCCACTCTGCTCTGTCCCACAGGTACTCGTTCCAATACGTCCCGAGTGACGGAATCGAGCCCCAACAGCAGATTGCTCTTCAGCTTCCCCTTGGGGAAAAGCCACTTTATGTGACTCCGTCCGGCGAGAGAGATCGAACGCTTTCCGTCCTGATTCCCCCCTCTGGTCAAAACGTCTTCCGAAATCCGGATGAGACCGACTTTGAAGCTGGACGACCGGTCGTTCGCAGCCATCAGTAGGCAGAGGTGTCCCATAGCCTCACGAGGGATCATCCACTTCCCCTCCAGCGAGAACTTGGCATCCACCTCATGATCGCAGATCCGATAGTCCATATCGTCTCCGAACGGCAGGTTGAAGGCGGCGCGACAAACAATCTCGACCTTCGTGCCGAGATAGGTCTTCTCCGTCTTCTCAAGGGTGTCAACGTCGTATCTTCCGGTCCTCTGCCCGTCCAGCACTTCGTCCACGGCTTGCCTGAACACAGAAGAGAAGCGGCTCTCGAGGTCAGTGTGACCTTCGAACCAGCGCGCCACACGCTCGACACCGCTGTCCTGAGCCCCATCAGCTGCCGATCCATTCTCTGCAGACGTAGGTTCGCGCGGGTCATCGAACAGGGTGTTGTCATCCATAGACATGGTGACACCCTAGATCGCAGCCATGCCCTTTCTCCACACTGTTCGATCACGAAGCAGACGGGCGAACCGTCAATCCGTACAGGCCTGTTGGAGAAGCGATCGCACCTGCTGCAGTTCTGAGGCCACCCGCAGCCACGTGTACGCGTTCAATCCAGCCCTGGCGCGCCATGCAATCTCGGCCAGATGTCCAAGCACGTGTTGTGCGGCCTCGATCCCTGCCATGCCGTCGGGAGGCTCGACTTCACTCCACGCGAACCTCATTGAGGCGACAACGAGGTCTTCCGTGATAGCGACTGTCAGCAGAAACTCACTCCTCGTGGGATCGATGGCCAAGGGCAGCACCTCCACGCCGTCCAAGAACCCGGCCTCCCCCGCAACTCGGCACAGCACCCGTAGCGAGTCCGGGTCGCGCCAACCGATGTTGAAGGCGCCAGCTGGATGGGAGTCCGGGCCCGCACTCCCGGCGTTCATCGCACCGGTCCAGGCGCGGCAGCCTCAAACCGCTCCTGCGCTCTCTCCAGCGTGGCCTCTGGATCCAGCCCATGAGCCTGGATCCAGAGCAGGAGATCGGCAATCAGATCGACAGCTCTCTCAGCGGCTCGGCCAACGGTCAAGCCACCGGACTCTGTAAGACAGGCAACCCCGCCGTACGAAGTGAGCATCCCATCAGCGCGCGCAACGCGGTGGTCGCGAATGTGTCCGTGCGAGGACGTGAGCGCTGTGGCCAACTCACACCATGTGGCTTTCCCCTCTGCGCCGAGGCGACGAACACCCCAACGCTCGGACACCGCGTCGATGAGGGCGAGACCCCGCCCTCCCTCTGAGTCCGCTTCCGCTCGGCCCAACGTCGGGAGTTCATCCGTCCCGGGGTCCTCCACCTCCAGATGCAGGTTCGTACCGTTCATGGAGACAGCCAGCATGGCGGGGACACCGACTCCCACATGCTTGATTACGTTGGTGACCAGTTCGCTGACGCAGAGCTCGGCCTTCTCCAGCACACCGAGGAGACCCCAGTGCGTCAGGTGAATTCGCATGATCCGGCGCAAGGCAGGAACCTCTCTCGGTGTCGCCGCAAAGGGAACCTCCCAATCTTTCCGAGGCAGACAGTTCTCGTGGTTCACGTGTGACCCCCTCGAGTCAGTGGGTGTGTGCGTCGGTCCCGGTACCACGCAGCGAGCAGTGGCCTGTCACCCTGACGCAGGCCCGCCACTCCCAGGGCAGGAGGAACCGGGCAGACCTGCGCGATGCACTTCCGGTCGCTGCGCGTGAACGGAACAACACTCAACGTAGAGAGGCTGAGGTAAATTTGCCATCGATTTCGGCAAATTAGCTCGATCGTGGTCCGCGGCGCGAAGACACGGCAGACTGCGTCTGAGCACGACGGAAGGAACGGCATGCCTCCGAAGGCTGTCCCCACGCAGCGACAGAAGCGCCTCGGCCACGAGTTGCGCCGGATGCGGGTAGCTGCAGGCATGTCTGCAGAACAGGCAGCGAAGCTCCTCGGCGTCGACCGAGGGAAGATCTCCTACATGGAGTCCGGGGTCCGGAACGTCAGCGAGGACCGTCTTCGCACCCTCGCTCACCACTGTCAGTGCACAGACGAGAGGTATGTAGGTGCATTGATCGAGATGGCCTCAGCCGGCCAGGGATGGTGGGAGCAGTACCGAGGCGCTCTGCCACAAGGCCTGCTGGACATCGCCGAGTTGGAAGCGCGAGCCATCTGTATGCGTGCTGCGTGCATGGTACACATTCCGGGTCTGCTTCAAACGACCGACTATGCCCTCGCGGTCTTCCGTGCCGTCCTCCCACATCTGCCGGAACACGAAGTAACGATGAGAGCGGCCCATCGCAGCCGACGCCAAGAGGTGCTTGCCGCCGAGGCAGCTCCTCCCTTCACCGGCATCGTGCACGAAGCGGCGCTCCGAATGCAGTTCGGCGGGCCTCGGGTCGCCCGCGAACAGCTCCAGCATCTCCTCGACCAGTCCGAGCGGGATGGCCTGACGGTGCTGGTCGTCCCCTTTGTCCATGGAGCCTTTCCCGGCGCGGGACAGACCGTCCTGTACGCAGAAGGGCCGACGGAACTACTGGACACCGTGCAGATCGACAACTCTCATGGCCCGGACTTCCTCTACGGGGAGACCGAGTTGGCCAAGTACGGTGCTCACTTGGACCGGATGGAGGAACTGGCGCTGTCCCCCGACGACTCAAGAGACTTCATCCACGCCATCGCACGCGAGCTCTAGGAGACGCCATGCCCGAGATCCAGTGGGAAGAGCCGTTCTGCGGGGAAGGCAACTCGTGCTTCCGGATAGGTGTCGACGGGGCCGGCAACGCATACATAGCGGTGCACGGCGAGGAGGACCGTTTCATCACAGACAGCCGAGACGCCCTGCGGACCATGATTCTCGACATCAAGGCCGGTAAGGCGGACCACCTGCTGAGGTGAGGCCCTACTGGGACCCGACATCCGAACTCAGCAAGCAGAGTCTTTGCGAGAGTCCCGCTGCTACGGTCGCCCTTATGACGCTCTCTGTATCAGCTCGATCCGTCGACCTGCGAGTGGAGCCGGTTGATCAAGTACTCGGTCATGTGGAGCGGTCGCTTCAGACATGCCTGGAGCGCGACACGGTGGCTCGTAAGCGCCGCACGGTCGGGGCGCGAACGGAACGCGGCACGTGGGTGCGTGTCGAGAGGCGGCCGTTCGAGAGCATCGGGGTCCAGGGCTGGAACGGTACGGAGTGCGCCGCTCGTCTGGAAGGCATCGCGCAGCCCGCATGGCTCGGGTGCGTGGTCTGGCAGGACTCGGACGAGCCTGCGATGTGGCGGGCCGACGAAACGGGACTCCTACCTGGAAGGCCGATCGGAACCGCCGTGCTGAGCGAGGCGCCGGTACTGCTGGACGAGTGGTGGCAAGCGCTCAACGCCTCGTTGGACGCTCTCGCGGCCCAGGAGACGAGGCGCGTCGCCACGCCGGACACCGTCACCATCACCCAGACGCTCGTGACCGAGTCCATCCGCAGTGTCTTTCCTGACAGATTCGATGCGACGGTCGAGCGATGGGTACCTGCCCACGCAGATCTGAACTGGGCCAATGTGACAGCGCCGACGTTCAGCATCTTCGATTGGGAAGACTGGGGCATCGCGCCCATGGGGATGGACTCCGCGTCACTGTGGGCAAGTTCCCTTGCAGTCCCGGCCCTGGCCGATCGCGTGCGGCGAGAGCGCCGGTCCGACTTCGAGAGCCGGGACGGCAAACTGATGACGTTGTTCGTGTGCTCGAAGATCCTCGGGCCTGACGCCCATCCGGAAGACCCTCGGCTGAAGCCTGCACGCCGCATGGCAGAGCAGGTCATCGGGGAGCTTCAGAGGGGCTGACCGCGCAACGGGGCTCGCAGGAGCTCCCGGTACTCGTGGATTGCCTACTCGTCGATGTCGCCGGCCAGGGCACCGATCAGTTCGACAAGGTGGGCGGGTTCCTCAGTTCCCGGTTCGCTGGCCGAAGTCCTCGTCGCCTGTCAGGCCCGGGGCTCTGCCTGGCACCACGCTATACGTACCCAAGGGTTTGCCAGGCAGGTACGTTCCACGGTATGAGCTGTCACGAGGAATTGGCAGACGGCTGAATGGGGCACAAGGTCACTGCAGTGCCTCGATCGCCTTCACGATCAGCGCCCGTGCCTCAGCCCCGTACACGGCCATGCTGCGCAGTTGCTCGAATGCCTTGATGTACAGGGCGATCTCGGAAGGCTGTGTGATGTTGACCTCGGCGGAGATCAGCTCGATGGATACGAGCGTGTCGTCGTGCACGTCGAACGTCTCTTGCGGCCACAGTGCGCGCTCGCGTGTCGACATCGGAATGATGCCGAAGGACACTGCCGGCAGCGCCCCAGCGGTGAGCAGGTAGCCCAGCTGTGCGGCCATCGCATCCGAATCGCCCAGCTGGTAGTAGAGCACGGCCTCCTCGATGAGCAGCACGAAGCGGTGCCCGGGCTCGTGGATGACCTGCGAGCGCTGCACACGTGCAGCCGCAGCCTCGGCCGCGTCGTCGGGAACGCCGAGGAAGCGGGCGTTGGTGCTCAGCAAGGCCCGTGCGTATCCCTCTGTCTGCAGCAGCCCGGGGACCAGGACTGGCGAGTACACGCGCAGCAGGCTCGTCGACCTGTACAGCTCCACGTAGCTGTCCTGCAGCTTCCGCAGCCCCGTGCGCACGCGCTGCCGCCACTCACGGTAGAGCGACTCCGCGTGCTGGGAGGCTGCGATCAGGTCGGGGGCTTGGTCGGAGGTGCCTGTGGCGCGGCACCACAGGCGGATATCTGTGGGCGATGGCGGCGTCCTGGCGTTCTCGATACGAGAGGTCTTGGCGTGGTGCCATCCGCACTGAGTGGCCAGCTCAGTGACCGTCAGCCCGGCGCTTTTCCTCAGATCGCGCAGATGCCGTGCCACGCTCTCGCGCGCGGCCTGGGCTGAGGACGACGGGGATATGGACATGAGCTGGCCAGTGGTGCTTTCTGTCAGTGGATTTCGTACTCATTGTGTGGGACGGCGCGCTCCCAGACTGCCTCAAACGCGTCCGAGCACTGCTTGATGATGCCCGGCTCGGTTCGCAGTTCCATGTCGGGATCGGCCCACTCACCGTCGCCGGTGAAGTGGTTGAAGAGGACCTGCGCTCCGTCGAAAATCCACAGGTCGGCGCCCGGCAGCATGAGGTCCACCGCTCGCCGACGGGGCAGCCAACGCACCTGTTCGCCAGCATGCACATTGACAGCCGTGGCGGCGTGCTCGTACCGGATGTAGTCGGTGACTGGCTCGGACACGATGCGAGCACGCCGTACGGCGACCCCACGGGCGACCGCACGGGAGATCATGTCGACCCAGGGCGCCCAGTACTCCGAGGTGGGATCGGAGTCGCGCCGTCCGGTGCGAAGCCAGGTGTTGAAGTCCTCCGCCTCGTCACCGACCGCGTACTGGTCGCGCATCTCGAGGTGCACCGCGGAGTGCTGCGCCGCCTCCATGAGCTGGTCAAAGGTGGGCACGTTCTGCGACATCGCATGCCTCCCTCAGCATCGACACCAGGCGCGCGGGGATGCGGATCACCGTCTCGTGGTCAGGGATTCCCTTGGCGTGCCCGGGCGCCGTGTTCTCCACGCACTGGGCCCTCGTCTCTTCGTCGGCCGTGTAGCTCTGGATCACGATGTCCGCGCTCTCCAGATCTACCCAGGCTGTTGGTGACCCGTTCTTGCCTGTCTCCGGATCGATCCCGATGAACTGTAGGTGCATGGCAACCTTCCATCGCTGTTGCTGTGCGCTGATGTGCACCAACCTGATCTACTCCTGATCCTCCGTCAAGGGCGCGAAGTTGACACATAGCAGTCCAGAAGAGTGTGCGCACATTGGTGCACATCGCTCGCCGTGGGGCACAGCGTGCCCATAGCGTCATGACCTGTGACAGCTCGCCCGACGGCTCGAACACAAGCCGCGTACGAGGCCCATGGACAACTCCTGGATGCGTCCGCACCAGCCGACAGCCCAAAGGCCCTCCCACTGCGAGGAGAACCCGTGCTTCGCACAACCCCGCCCGAACAGCCCCCAGGCCCCACCCCTCCCAGGATCGACACGAGCGCGCAGGAGGCCACGCGATGACCACCACTGTCGCCATCACAACGCGCACGGGTCGATCTCTCGTCGCCGACGCGGACTTCGACATGCTCGCCGAGTTCTGCGCCGCCGAATACGGCTTGGAACGCTGCGTCGCCGACCGTGTCACGGACCAGGCCCTCGCTTTGGTCTACGTGATGGGCACGACTGGTTCGGGCGCCACCATGGCCCCCTCTCAGCAGGTCGACCCCGGATGGCACACCCTCATCCTCCACACCGACTGGTACGCCAACTGGTGCCAGAAGCAGTTCGGGTACTTCCTGCACCACCAGCCGAACAGCAAGACCCGCACGCGCGGCCTGATGACCGACGTCGTCACCAAGATCCAGGAAGCCGGCTTCGAGGTTGACGAACGGCTGTGGGGGACGGCCGCCGAATGCAACCCGCCCGCCTGCTGCGGCGACGGTCCCTGCTGCTGACCCCTCCCGATCGCCCCCCGGATGAGGCGGGTCGACTCTCCTGTGGGTTGGCCCGCCCATCCCGCCAGAACGGACCCACATCCGTGCCCCTCACGGAACTGACCGCAACCAGCCGCGTGACCGTCTTCCTCCTCGAAGGCTTCACCGTCGCCTACACCACCCAGTCCAGCGACCAGCGTTGCCTGGGCGACATCGGACTCGTCACCATCGCCGGTGAACTCAGCGAGGGCGAGGAGCTGTGGCACCTCGCACGCGATCTCGGCGGTCGCAGCAACACACAAGAGCAGGCACGATGGATCCTCACCCAGGCCAGCCGCGCCCGCATGGTGAAGTCAGACGACCATCCGAACACGACGTGGACTGCACACATCCGCCGACGCGTCGCACTCGATGCACTCTTCGCAAACCACGAGGTACTGCTGACCGGCCGGATCAAGCCATGGGGCCAGAAGGGATGAGCCTTCGCACATCAACGGCTCTTCATCTGGCTATGTGTGCCGCTCAGCTCCGAGGCTCCGTGTCTGACGTAAATGTGGAGCTGCGTCGGCGACAAGAAAACGGGCACGCGTCGTGAGCCAGGAAGCGAGCGCAAATCTCTTTGCCGATCGCCCCTTGATGACCGTACGGGTCTCTCATGACTCAGGTCAGACCTGGGGGCCCGAGCTGGCCGTGTTCAACTCCGATGACCTCGCCCCGCTGGTCACCCCGGAATGGCCCCCGTGCCAGTGTCCCCGCTGCGCGGAACGTGCAAGCTCCTCGAACCGCTGAAGGCTTCTGCCTCTCCCGGAGCACGTGGCCGAATACGCGACCCGGTTCGCCTCCGCGAGCAACCGCGGCATTGCCGATACGGTGTTTCTGTCCAACTCCTCAATGAAGAGGCCGAGTTCACGGGGAGACCTGTCGCTCGACTTCTACCTCGAACGCCTCTCGTTCCCACCCCAGCAGCAGCGCGCTGGTAGCGATCTGCTGAAGCAGCTCGGTGCGGCGTACTAGTACTGCAGCGGCACTTATCGCGGGGCTGACGCTGGGCTTGAGCAAGGGCTGAGGTCACGAGGACAATGCGGCCCGCTCGGATTTGGCCAGCAGTATGCAGAACTCGTTGCCCTCCGGGTCGGCGAGAACGACCCAGCCCCAGCCGTCGGGCTTGCGGCGATCGGCGACCAGGGAGGCGCCCAGCTTCAGCAGCCGCTCAACCTCTGCGTCCCGCGAGGTGTCCGGGCGCAGGCACAGATGGAGCCGGTTCTTGGCTGACTTCGGCTCCGGAACCTCGTTGAAGTGCAAAGCCGGGCCGCCGGGCAGCATGATCTCGGTCTCGTCGTCACCCGGTTTGTCCTCGGGATCCAGCGGGTGTCCGGTCACCTCGCTCCAGAACCGCGCCAGTTGGTAGGCGTTCGCACAGTCGATCGCTATGTTCGTCACCGTTGAGGCCATGCGCGCGATCATGTCCGAGTGGCGCCCCGCCCGCCATCGGAATATGGCCGCACCCGCGGCCTACTACCGCAGCCGATGTTACGGGGGTCGGTGGCCTCGGCGGCGGTAGTGGCTGAGACGGGCGCGGTGTTGATGACGTCGGCGCCAGCGTGACCAGTGCAGGATGTGACCGGCTTCGTGCCGGACGGCGTGGGCGAATCTGCTCAGCAGGCGGCGGATCTCGTTCACGCTCAGTCGGATCAGGTCGCGGCTGGCTCCCCCTTTTCGTGCTCGGTCGCGCGGATGGCGGTCAGGTGGGCGGCGGCGGCCATGGCCAGGGTGATGTGCCCGTACCAGGCCGGGTACTGGCGTACTTGGTAGTGGTCCAGGCCGGCCTCGTTCTTCGCGGCCTGGAAGCACTCCTCGATCGCCCAGCGGGCGCCGGCTGCCCGCACGATCTCCGCCAGAGGAGTGTTTGCTGGGGTGTGGGTGAGGTAGTAGGCACGTTCACCGTCGGCGAGGCTGCGGCGGATCAGCAGGGCGTCGTCGAAGCCGTCGTCGCTGCCCCCGGGCAGCGGGACCAGGGCCCAGGCGTATTCGCGCAGGCCGTGGGCGCCGTCGCCGGCGGAGCGGATCTCCCAGACATGATCCGGCAGGATCGCCGAGACGGTGCGGGCGTTTTGCCCGCGCGGCCCACACCGATGCTTGCAGGCGATCGCCAGCACGTAGCTCAGGCGCTGCTCGGCCAGCCAGCCGCGCAGGACCGGGTCCTGGCCGTAGACCTCGTCGCTGGTCACCCAGCGAAACGGCAGCTTCGCGGCGACCACCCGCTCCAACATCGCGCGGGCCAGCGCGGGCTTGGTGTGGAAGGTGACCTCGCCGCCGATCTTCACATCCGCCCGGCGGGCCGGATCCTCGATCCAGGAGGTGGGCAGGTACAACTCCCGGTCGATCAACGCCCGCCCCCGCGTGGATGCGTAGGCCAAGAACACCCCCAACTGGCAGTTGTCGATCTTCCCGGAGGTGCCGGTGTACTGCCGTTGCACGCCGGCCGACCGCGTGCCCTTCTTGATGAAGCCGGTCTCGTCCACGGCGAGCACGCCGTCCTCGGCGCCCAGATGATCCAGCACGAAGCCGCGCACCTCGTCCCGGACCGCGTCGGCGTCCCAGCCGGCCTGGTTCAGCAGCCGCTGCATACCGTCCGGGCACAGCTCCCCGGCCTGCTCGGCCAGCGTCCAGCCGTTCTTGCGCTCCAACGGCGCGAGCAACCCGCGCAGATACTCCATTGCCCGCCGACGCGGCTCCGACCTCCGGAAATGCCCACCGATCCGAGCGTGCAGAGCCTCCAGACCGGCCGCCCAGCGGTGCACCTCATCAACCGTGACATCCCCACCCATGCCCAGCCCAACGAGCAGCCCGCCGACCGGTCACAGCAACTGCGGCTGCAGTACTAGGCCGAGCAGCGCGGCAGTAGGTCGGCGGAGGCCACTCAGGATGCCCTCTCCTGAGGCGGCGGGTCCGCGCCCGTACACACGCGATCCGGCACGCGGCGAGGTGCCGCGTGCCGGATCGGGGGACAAGTCCTACTCGTTGATGCAGACGTTGCCGAACGCGGGGTTGAGAACCCCGATGACACTGATGGTGTTGCCACACACGTTGATGGGCGCGTGTACGGGCACCTGGACCACGTTGCCGCTCAGAACTCCGGGAGAATGCACGGCGGCGCCTTCGGCCCCGGCATGGGCGGCTGCGGCTCCTGCGCATCCGAGGACTGCGGTGGTGGCGAGAGCGGCGGCGGCCAGGGCGATACGTCCACGCATGGTGTTCTCCTTCGTGTGGAGGGCGGTCGCTCGATAGCTCTCCCGGCACTCGACAGAAAAACGCCGCTCCAGGCGCAGTCTGGAGAAACCACTCGTTCAGTTGGAAGTGCGATCATCTCGGCCACGGACAGGGGTCTAGATCTCTCCGTTCTGGATCGTGTGCCACAGCTCGGCCAACTCCTCCGCCACCCCTGGTGCCGTCAGCAGCAACGGCTCGTCGTACGCGGGAATTTGAGGCAGGGCCACCGCTCCCGCCTCCATCGCGATCAGGTACGCTGGGAGGCCGTCCACCGCGTGGAATTCGCCGATGGCTGCGGCGGTGGCTCGGCCTGCGGCCACCTGGGCCAGGGAGAGTGCCGTCGAGCCCATCACCCTTGCCGTGCAATGGCGGGCGGACAGGGCGGCGAGGAGGGTGTCCAGGCCCGGCCAGTGGGCGTGGGCTGCCCATTCCGTCAGGAAGAGGTGGCCTGTGAGGGTGGTGTGGGTGGCCGCCCGGATCGGGATGCCGTTCAGGTGGGCGCCTCTTCCTCGGATCGCCGTGAAGGTCTCGCCTCGCCAGGGGTCGGCCACCAAGCCGAGCAACGGGGTGCCGTCGGGGGCCGCCAGGCCCAGGGAGAAGGAGCACCAGCCGATGCCGTGGGCGTAGTTCGTCGTGCCGTCTACCGGGTCCACGACCCAGTACGGGGCGTTCGGGGTTGCCGGCTCCTGGGTGCCGTACTCCTCGCCCTCGATGCCGTGCGTCGGGAAGGCGGTCCGCAGGACCGAGCGGACGTGCGCCTCGATCGTCTCGTCCGTCTGCGTGACGATGTCCGCGGGGCTCGCCTTCTCCCGTACCCCGCCGCCGCGCGGGCGGCGGATCGCCTCTGACGCCAAGACGGCCAAATCGGTCGCGACTGCCAGGGCTTGGTCGAGGTCGAGGTCGAGGTCCAAGTCCAAGCCCAAGTCCTGGGCCTGGTTCGGGGCCGGATCGGGGGCCGGGTCTTGGTCGTTCACGGGGCTTCTCCGCCGGTCTGTTCGGGGGCGGTCGTGGGGAAGGATGCCACGGGCTTGGAGTGGCGCTCCGGCCGGTCCAGGTCGGTGTGCCGCTGGAGACCAGTTGCCGTAGGCCGGGGGTGAGATCGATGGTTCGTCCGGTTGGCTGCGTTGGTTGCCGGGGTGGGGGCCGAATGCGCGCCCCTTGCGCATCAGTCAAACCACCACCCGGACCAGCGAACGGCCAGGCCAAGCAAGACCACCTGGCGGGAAGGGGCTGTGGCCACCCACGTCGGCAGTGGGATTTCGAGATGCAGATGCTACGAGATCATGATACGGCGTGTCGCTATCCACTTTGGGGCATTTTCACATAATTTTCGTGACTGTAAGGAGACGATCCGTGACAGATCGCACCCACACCACCTCTATGGAGATGACATGCACAAGCTTCACAAGGCTGCCGTCCTGGTCGCGGCCCTCGGCAGCGTCGGGTTCCTGACGGCCGGCACCGCCCACGCGGGGGGCGGTGACAACCAGGTCCTGCAGAGCTCCAACTGCAAGTCGCACGACCTGAACGTCGACGTCCTCGGCGAGGTCGGGATCCTCAACGGCCTGCTGGGCAACGGGCTCAACGGCGAGGGCGACCCGGGGGCGCAGAACACCCATCTCGGCTCGTCCATGGGCTGCAGCAACAAGGCCTGGTAGCAGGACGGTTCAGTACCCCTTGGCGGCGGAAAGCGGCGGCACGGCAGGCGTCCGTGGGCCGGCCGACTTGCCCACCGCCGACACGGGACACGCGTGGCAACCTCAAGCGCGCACGGGTACGGGGCACGAAACCCGTCTGCGCGCATGGGGTTGCCACGCCCACGACCACGTTCGTCACGGCGCGAGTGGCACGTGGCGGCCGGGCCTTCAGCTCGGCCGGGGCCTTCGGCTCCGCGCACAGCAGGGGGCGGCCGGGAGGAAGGGGGGCAAGGGCGGCGTTCTCTGGTGTTGGCTGCCCAGTGACCCCTGGCAGCGGGCTCAGCAGCGCGGTTAGGCTCTCAGCCGATCTTGGAGTGAGAGCGGAAGCGGGGGTTGCCGTATGGCTGGGACTGTCACTGCCGTCAGCAGTAACGGGGAGTACTCCTTCACCAAGCCGAACCGGGAGAGCATAACTCTCCTGGCTGGGCTTGGAGTTGAGGGGGACGTGCATGCCGGGGTCACCGTCAGGCATCGGTCCCGGGTTGCTCAGGATCCGACTCAGCCCAATCTGCGGCAGGTCCACCTCATGCACGAGGAGCTCTTCGAAGACGTCGCGAAGAGCGGGTTTCGGGTGGCGGCCGGCGAGCTGGGCGAGAACATCACCACCCGGGGGATCGATCTGCTGGGGCTGCCCACCGGGGCGTTGCTGCGGATCGGGGACGACGCCGTCGTCGAGGTGACCGGGCTGCGTAATCCCTGTGCTCAGATCGACACCTTCCAGCGCGGGCTGCTGAAGGAAGTTGTCGGGCGGGGTGAGGACGGGAACGTCGTGCGCAAGGCCGGTGTCATGGGTGTGGTGAAGGTGGGGGGCGTTGTCCGGCCCGGTGATCCCATTGCCGTGGAACTGCCTGCCGGGCCGCATCGGCCGCTTGAGCGGGTCTGACCAAGAGCGCCCTCATGGGCGCGGCCGGTGTCCCGGGTTGCGCGGCTGCACCGGGGGTGAGGTGGATGACCCAACGCACTGGCGGGCCTCGACGGCGTCGAGTTCGTCGACCGCGAGCGTACATACCGTCTTCCGCCGCCGGACTCGCCCGTCCAGTTGGCAGGGGTACGACGGTTCACACGGTTCACGACGCCGGAGCCAAGTCCGCTCGAAGGGGTCCGCGCGCATGAGCAGCACAGGTCGGCGCTAGCCTCAGGGCACAGACCAAAGGAGGCAGGCATGGCCAAGGTTCCCAGCTCGGTGATCGCCGCGAGCGGACTCGTCGGCGGGTACGGCGTCGCCCGCTGGACCAAGAAGCGGCAGCTCGGCGGGGCCGTCCTGGCCGTCGCGGGGGCCGCCGCCGCGCAGCAGTGGCGCAAGCAGGCGGGCGGGAAGGCCGCCGGTGCGCTGACCGCCGCGTACGTCGCCGCGTTCGCCGGGTCCCACCCGCTGGCGAAGAAGGTCGGCGCCTGGCCGTCCGTCTTCGGCGTCGCGGGCGCCGTGGCCCTGGCCTCCTGGGCCGTCGCCGACCGCCGGGGCTGACCGGCAGAGGCCTCCCCGGCTGTCGCCGACCCCCGGGGCTGACCGGCAAAGGCCTCCCCGGCCGTCGCCGACCGCCGGGGCCGAGCCGACCGAGCAGCCCTACCTCGCCCTTCGAGCCCTACGACGCCTTTACGGAACCCTCCCCCGCCGACCGGAACGACCGCCGATACGCCTGCGGACTCGTCCCCACCACCCACCTGGCGGAAGCGCTCCCGGAACGCCGTCGGGGGGCCGAAACCCGCCTGGGCTGCGATCCGTTCCACCGGGTACGGCGTCGTCTCCAGCAGGTACTGCGCCCGCCGCACCCGCGCCCGGTACAGCCACTGCAGCGGCGTCGTCCCGGTCTGCTCGCGGAAGCGGCGGTTGAGGGTACGGCTGCTCATGCGGGCCTGGGCCGCGATCTCGTCCAGGGTGAGATCGCGGTCGCAGTGGTCCTCCAGCCAGGCCAGGAGGGGCTCCAGGGCGGCACCCGCGGGCGCCGGGGGCAGGTCGTGGACGATGAACTGGGCCTGCCCGCCCTCCCGTTCCAGCGGCATCACGGACATCCGGGCCGCGTGCGCGGCGACCGCCGAGCCGTGGTCCTTGCGGATCATGTGCAGGCACATGTCCAGGGCCGCGGCCGCGCCCGCCGAGGTGAGGAACTGCGCGTACTTCAAGCACGGCTCCGGACTCGGCTCCGTCCGCCATGCCATCCCCGTCGTCCACGACGACGGGCTAGCCGAGTGGCTGGAGGCCGGCCGCGACCAGGGGCACGCCCTGCTCGGCGTGCCACTCATGGGCACCGTGTGCGAGATGGCCTGGAACCAGGGCATCGACCTCTACGGCTACGACGACGCCCGCTTCCTCAAGGGCGCCCAGTACGTGGCCAAATGGTGCCTCGGGGAGCCTGTGCCGTACACCTCGAACACCCGGCGGAAGGGCTCTCGCCTTCACCCGCGACCGCAGCCCTCGGTCCCGGACCCCGGTTTCTCCCAGCCCGGCAGCCGCAGCCTCCGGCCCCCGCCCGCAGACACGGTCGACCGGCAAACCCGTCCACGACCTCGCCGCGACCGGCACCCCCGGCGTCCTCGGCTGGACCGCAGCAGCGGGCGTCGGCGCCGGGGCGGGAGGCCTGCTGCTGCTCCGACGGCGGGACCGGAACCGGCGCCCCACGGAGTGAACTACAGCTCGGCCCGGCCCGCGGAGTGACCTACAGCGCCGCCTGCCCAGCCCCCTCCAGCGCGCCCAGGTCGAAGACCTCGCCCATCCTGCGGAAGCCCAGGTCGCTGGGGTGCAGATGGTCGCCGGAGTCGTACTCGGGGCGCAGGCGGCGGGGGTCGTAGGGGTCCTTGAGGGCCCTGTCGAAGTCGACGACGGCGTCGTACACCCGGCCGGCCCGGATCTCGGCGTTGATCTGCCGACGTACCGCCTCCCGGGCCGGGGTGAAGCCGCGGTGGCCCTCGAAGGGCAGGAGGGTGGCGCCGACGACCTTCAGACCGCGGGCGTGGGCCTGGCGGACCAGGGTGCGCAGACCGTCGGCGATCCGGTTCGGGTCGGCGAGATCCGGGTTGCGCAGGATGTCGTTGACACCGAGGTCGATGACGACGACCTTGACGTTCGTACGGGAGAGCACGTCCCGGCCGAAACGGCCGAGGCCGCTCTGGTTCTCCGCCGGGCGGCCGAGGCCGTCGGCGAGGACCTGGTTGCCGCTGATGCCCTCGTTGACGACACCGTACCGGGGCAGCGCATCGCCGCTCGCGACGGCCGTGCGCAGGCGGCCGGCGAGGACGTCGGTCCAGCGGCGGTTGGCGCCGACGGTGGACGTTATGCCGTCGGTGATGGAGTCGCCGAACACGACGACCGTGCCGGTGGCCTCGTTGCTCAGGACGTCGAGAGCCGTCAGATAGCGCCAGTACGGGGTCTGTTCGGTGTACGGCGTGCCGGTCGTGTCCTCGGTGCGGTCGCCCTCGGCGGCGTAGGACACCTGGCGTGCGTACGGGTGATACGTCACCGGGCCGGAGGGAGTGGGCGAGTACGTCGTGACCAGGACGTCCGTGTCGTGCGGGATGGTCAGGCGCACGGCGTCGCTCAGCACCTGGCCGCCCGGCGGGATGACGACGCCGGTGCGGCCGTCGAACGTGAGGCGGCGCATCGTTTCCGCATCGGCCGCGGCGGTGCCGTCGCCCGTCGACAGGGCCAGGGAGCCGTGCGTGATGGTCAGCGGGGACTGGCCGTAGAGGTTCGACAGCGTGATCCGGGCGCTCGTACCGCCGGTGCTCGCGTGCACGACGTTGCGCACCGAGCGGCCGGCCAGACCCTCCATCGCGGTGCCCGGCTCGCCGCCCACGGGTGCCGTGGACCAGGCACCGACCCAGGTGCCGGTCGAGGCGGGGGCGGCGGAGGAGTCGTGGTGCGGGCGGTTGTCGGCGACGGTGCCGCGAGGGGTGCCGTCGTCGGCCGCCACGGTGACGTAGATGGCGGCGGACACGGCCACGACCAGCGCGACGAGCGCACTCAGGACGGCACGGTGCTTTGCGGGGGCGGAGGGTGCCGGCCGCGCGGCAGCAGGCCCCGCGCCCCCGTCACGAGGCTTGGTCACGTTGGTGTTGTTCTCCCCCGGGAATGGGAGCCCCAGGCTCCGATCTGATGAGCCCATGATCCGGCATGGGTTCGGGAGACCTGACAGGACCCTGCCCACAAACCCGCTCGGACAGACGCCGGGAACTCCTGATCGGTTCCGGGAGTCGGTCAGGAAGGGACAATTGTGTGCGGGATCACCGGACGGGTGGAGCTGATGGAACATACCGAGACGGAAACGGCGCAGACACCGAGCCGGACGACGTCGTACCGGACCATGACCGCCTTCACCCCGGCCGACGAGGAGCGCCGGCGCGGGGTGCGGCACATGAAGCTGACCGCCACCGGACTGCTGCTGTTCGTGGCAGTCGTCTACGTACTGGCGAAATGGGGCTCGCACGAGGGAGCCGGCGACTGGGCGGGCTACGTCGCCGCCGCCGCCGAAGCCGGCATGGTCGGTGCCCTGGCCGACTGGTTCGCCGTCACCGCCCTCTTCCGGCACCCGCTCGGCCTGCCCATCCCGCACACCGCAATCATCCCGACCAAGAAAGACCAGCTCGGCATCTCGCTCGGCGAGTTCGTCGGCGAGAACTTCCTCTCCGAGGACGTCGTACGACAGCGGCTGCGCGCCGTCGGCATCGGCAGCCGGCTCGGCGCCTGGCTCGCCGAGCCCGAGCACGCAGACCGCGTGACGGCAGAGCTGGCCACCGCACTCCGAGGCGCCCTGACCGTGCTGCGCGACTCCGACGTCCAGGCCGTCGTCGGAGAGGCGATCACCCGACGGGCGAACGCCCAGGAGATCGCACCCGGGCTCGGCAAGATGCTGGAGAAGATCGTCGCCGACGGCGGCCACAAACGGGTCGTCGACCTCGTGGTGGCCCGCGCCCACGACTGGCTCGTGCTGCACCGCGGAGACGTGATGGTCGCCGTCGAAGGCGGCGCGCCCGGCTGGACCCCGCGGTTCGTGGACCGCAAGGTCGGCGACCGCGTCTACAAGGAGCTGCTGCGCTTCGTCACCGAGACGCGCGACATGCCCTCCCACCCCGCGCGCGGCGCCCTGGACCGCTTCCTCACCGACTTCGCCTCCGACCTCCAGTCCGACACGGAAACCCGCGCGCGCGTCGAGCGGCTCAAGGGCGACGTGCTGGGCCGCGGCGAGGTCCAGGAACTGATCGCCTCCGCCTGGACGGCCGTACGATCCATGATCGTCGCGGCGGCCGAGGACGAGCGCAGCGAGCTGCGGCTGCGGGTGCGGTCCGCCCTGCTCTCCCTCGGCGCGCGGATGGCGAGCGAACCGAAGATGCAGGGGAAGGTCGACAGCTGGGTCGAGGACGCGGCGGTGCATGTCGTGACGACCTACCGCAAGGAGATCACCTCGCTGATCACCGACACGGTCGCCGGCTGGGACGCCGAGCACACCACCCGCAAGATCGAGGCCCACATCGGCCGCGACCTGCAGTTCATCCGGATCAACGGCACGGTGGTCGGCTCACTGGCGGGCCTGCTGATCTACACCATCTCGCGGGGACTGGGAGCCTGACCGGGCCGATCCGTCTTTTCCCGTGGGCCAGGGATACTGACCCCCATGACCCGCTTGATCCTCGCCACCCGCAACGCCGGAAAGATCACCGAGCTGAGGGCCATCCTCGCCGAGGCCGGACTCCCCCACGAACTCGTCGGCGCGGACGCCTACCCCGACATCCCCGACGTCAAGGAAACGGGCGTGACGTTCGCGGAGAACGCCCTGCTGAAGGCCCACGCCCTGGCCCAGGCGACCGGCCTCCCTGCCGTCGCCGACGACTCCGGCCTCTGCGTCGACGTCCTGAACGGCGCCCCCGGCATCTTCTCCGCCCGCTGGGCGGGACGACACGGAGACGACCGCGCCAACCTGGAGCTGCTGCTGGCCCAGCTGGCCGACATCACGGAGGAACACCGGGGCGCCCACTTCGCCTGCGCGGCGGCGCTCGCCCTGCCGGACGGGAGGGAGCGGGTGGTCGAGGGGCGGCTGCGGGGTGTGCTGCGGCATGCGCCCGTCGGCACGAACGGGTTCGGGTACGACCCGATCCTGCAGCCGGAGGGGGAGACGCGGACGTGCGCTGAGCTGAGTCCGGAGGAGAAGAACGCCATCAGCCATCGGGGGAAGGCGTTTCGGGCGTTGGTGCCGGTTGTGCGGGAGTTGTTGGGCTGAGACTTATGGGGAGGCCCCGCACCTTTGATCCAAGGCGCGGGGCCTGCCCTCTCTGTGAGCCCGGTGGGACTCGAACCCACGACACACCGGACCTAAACCGGCGCCCTCTTGCCAGCTGGGGTACGGGCCCGCAACGCTGCCTACTCTACTGGGCCTCAGGGAGCCGGTGTGCGGCGAGATCGATTCGCGTAGGTGTCCGTCTGGCTATGGCATGAAGGGCACAGATACCGAAGGTTTTCGCGACGGTTGTCCAGCCGGTCGCCGTTGATGTGATCGATCTCCAGGACCAGGCGCCTGCCTTGCCAGATGTCGCCGATGCCGCACTCGGCGCAGATGTGCGGCATGCCCAGGTCGTCGAGGGCACGTCGCAGCAGGGCCGTTTTGGTGCGGTTCGAGCCTGGCTCCTCTCGTCGCAGGATCCGGTCGGGGGACTTTCGGTGCCGCGATACGGAGCCGCGAAAGTGGCCTTGCCCGGTGAAGTGATCAGTGGCGATGCCGTGTGCCTCCAGACTGCGCTTCACTCGTGCGCGAGCGGCGCCATTGGTGTCGCGGTAGCCGAGGATCTTGAGTAAGCCGGAAACGCTGGTGGCTCGGGCGGCCGCCGATGCGAGAACGTCCCGGGGAAGGTCTTCGAGACTGCGCCCGCGGCCACGGGTGAAGTGCGATGTGTCGATGCCGTATTGGTCCAGTCGCCTACTGACGAGCCCGTAGGGACTGTCCTCGGGCGGATAGCCGAGGTACTCGAACATTTCGCGGATGCTGTGCGATCGGGCTGCCGCCTCTTCCAGCAGTTCGCGTGCGTAGGACCGCTTCTCCCGAGGCGGGAGTGGCTCCTCGACGAAGTGCGAGGTGTCGATCCCATAGTGCTCCAGCCTGTGGCATAGGTAGCGCCGAGGCCCGCTGCCCAATGGCGCGCCCAACCGTCGCATCAGATCCACCACGCTGGTCGAGACGGCGGCAGTCCTCATCAGTACGTCCCTGGGGTACTTGGGAGTCCTCATGCGCCCCACCGCCTCCGGCGTCCCCGGTAAGTGTCGGTCGTGGCATGGCAGTTAGGGCACAGCAGCCGCAGATTCTCCGGGCGGTTGTCCCACCAGTCACCGCTGATGTGGTCGACTTCGAGGCGGAGCGGTTTGCCGTTCCATTCCGGCCCTGTGCCACACGCCGCGCAGACTTCACGGACTCCGGTACGCAGAAGCTCTCGGAGCAGCCGCTCGCCAGGGACCCTTCCGTCCTCGGCCCTGCGAAGGGTGAGCGGGCCGCCGAGTGATCCCTTCGGGCGCCCCTGACGTGCAGGGATGAAGTGAGAAGTGTCGATTCCGAGCGCGACGATGCGGCGACTGATGTGCGTTTGGTTGCCCCCGACCTGGCTGATTCCCAGATGGCGCACGACGTCCTTGATGCTGGTCGACACCGCCACGGCCGCGCGTAGGCGCTCTTCCGTGTGCCGGACCTGGTTCGTGGCGAGGTGCGAGATGTCCACGCCGGCCTCGGCCATCTTCTCGCGCAGGTAGCGCCTACTCCCGGGAGTCGGTGTGCCGCCGCACCACCGAACGGCGTCGTCGATGTGCCCCGTCTCGCGGGCGGCTTCCTCCAGCAGTTCGCGGGTGTATCTGATGGACACGCCTCCTCCGTTCCGGGCGTGCGTTCGCAGCCCGTACGGAGTAACGAACCGGTTATCGGACAGTCACGCCCGGCAATGGGAAACGGCCCGCAGCGGAGTGTCCGGTGCGGGCCGTTGCGAGAGGAGGAGTCAGATCCCCAGGTCCTTGATGATCTTTGCCACGTGGCCCGTCGCGCGGACGTTGTACAGGGCCCGTTCGACCTTGCCCTGTTCGTCCACGATGATCGTGGAGCGGATGACGCCCATGTACGTCTTGCCGTAGTTCTTCTTCTCGCCGAAGGCGCCGTAGGCGTCGAGGACCTTCTTGTCGGGGTCGGCGAGGAGGGTGACCTTCAGGGACTCCTGGTCGCGGAATGCGGCCAGCTTCTCCGGCTTGTCGGGGGAGATGCCGATGACGTCGTAGCCGGCGCCGGCCAGGAGGGTCAGGTTGTCCGTGAAGTCGCAGGCCTGCTTGGTGCAGCCGGGGGTCAGGGCCGCGGGGTAGAAGTACACGATGACCTTGCGGCCCTTGTGGTCCGACAAGGACACCTCGTTGCCGTCGGCGTCGGGGAGGGTGAAGGCGGGGGCCACGTCCCCGGGCTGGAGTCGCTCGCTCATCGGTCCAGCGTAACGGGGGGCGTTGCGGTGCGGTGGAGGCTGGAGCTGACAGACTGTCCAGAACAGCATCAGGAGACTTCGGAGGCCGTACGGTGGCGGAGACGTCGGACACCAGAACCCCGGCGCAGATCGAGGCGGACATCAAGCGCCGTCGTGAAGTGCTGGCCGAGACGCTCGACGAGATCGGGGTGCGGGTGCATCCGCAGACGATCGTCGCGGACGCCAAGGCCAAGGTCGTCGCCAATATCGATCACACGGTGGGGCGGGCCTACGTCCAGGTGAACCGGGTGGTGAGTGAGGTGCGGGCGCGGTTCGTGGACGAGGAGGGCTCGCCCCGGCCGGAGCGGATCGTGCCGGTCGCGCTGGTCGTGGTGGGGGTCGTGGGGCTGTTCGCCCTGGGCTCGCGGCGGCGGCGCAAGGGCTGACGGGGGCGGAGTCGAGCGGTGGCCCGGGTCGTACGGGCCGGTCCGAGGCAGGTAGGTTCGAGGCGTGAGCGCCAACAGAAACAGCAACCCTCAGCACGACAAGCTGCCCATCCGGATGCTGCACGACCGGGTTCTCGTGCGGCAGGACGCCGGTGAGGGCGAGCGGCGGTCGGGCGGCGGCATCCTGATCCCGGCGACGGCGGCGGTCGGGCGGCGACTGGCCTGGGCCGACGTCGTCGCGGTGGGGCAGAACGTACGGACCGTGGAGCCGGGTGACCGGGTCCTGTTCGACCCGGAGGACCGGGCGGAGGTCGAGGTGCGGGGCGTGGCGTACGTGCTCATGCGGGAGCGGGATCTGCATGCCGTGGCCGCGGACCGGTTCGAGGGGGCGGAGGACTCCACGGGCCTCTACCTCTGATTCAACAGCTCAAAGGGGCTGGTGACTGTTGTCACCAGCCCCTTCGTCGTTCCTTTGCTATGTTCGAAGGAGCCCGACGAGACGCGCCGTACCGGGATGCAGGCAAAGACGACGCACCGAGGAAGAGTCGTCCGTTCGTCTCGGAGGTGTTTGTCGTGGCCTGGGTGCTGCTGATTGTTGCCGGTCTGCTGGAAGTCGGCTGGTCGATCGGGATGAAGTACACCGACGGGTTCACACGTCTGGTGCCCAGCGTGTTCACCGGTGCGGGGATCGTCGCCAGCATGGTGCTGCTGTCGTATGCCGCCAAGTCGCTGCCCATCGGTACCGCCTACGGCGTGTGGGTCGGTATCGGGGCGGCCGGGGCGGCGGTGCTCGGCATGGTGGTGCTGGGTGAGCCGGTCACCGCCGCCCGGATCTTCTTCGTCTGTCTGCTGCTGGTCGCCGTGGTGGGGCTGAAGGCGACCAGCGGTCACTGACGGTTCGGAGACCTTGTCGCCGCGTCGTCGCCGCGTTCCTACGGTTGCCTACGGTTGGCCTCCGATGGCGCCTCCGTCGCCTGTGGTGCCGGCGTCGGTGCCGCCGCCCGTGGTCGTGCCGCCGCCGGTGGTCCCGCCCGGGGTGCCGCCGCCGGTGGTCGTGCCGCCGTCGGTGGTGGTTCCGGTGGTGCCGCCGGCCGTGGTGGTGCCGCCGCCGTCGGTGGTGGTTCCGGTGGTGCCGCCGTCCGTCGTCGTGCCGCCGTCGGTGGTGGTGCCGTCGGTCGTGCCGCCGTCCGTGGGGGTGCCGGTGGGGGTGCCGGTGGTGCCGCCGGTGTGCTGGCCGCCGTCGGTGGTGGTGCCGCCGTTGTCCTGGCCGCCGGTGCCGGGCTTTCCGGAGGGCTGGGTGCTGGGGGTCTGGATCACGTCGGCGCCCGGCTGGAGTTCGAGGTCGAAGTCGGTGACCGGCTTGCCCTTCAGCGCGTTCTTCGTGTACTGCGCCCAGATGTCGGTGGGCGGGCCGCCGCCGTTCATACGGGGCTGGCCGAGGGCGCCGTAGAGCGGCATGTGCTTGGCCGTGACCGGGTCCTGGCCCATGACGGAGACCACGGTGGCGAGGTCCGGGGTGTAGCCCGCGAACCAGGCGGCGGTGTCCTCCTCGGCGGTGCCGGTCTTGCCGGCCGCGGGGCGGCCCGCGGCCTGGGCGGCGGTGGCGGTGCCGTTGTCGACCACGCTCTGCAGGACGGAGGTGGTGGTGTCGGCGGCCTCGCGGGTGACGGCCTGCTTGGTCTCCGGGTTGGGCAGCTCGACCTCTTCCTTGCCGTCCTTGGTGATCTTCTCGACCATCGTGTACGTGCCGTGCTTGCCGTGGTTGGCGAGCGTGGCGTACGCCTGAGCCATGTCCAGGACGTTGGCGGTGGCGGTGCCGAGGGCGATGGACGGGTAGGGCTGGAGGTCGTTGGTGTCGGCGGGGATGCCGAGGTCGACGGCGGTCTCCTTGACCTTGGCGGGGCCGACGTCGACGGCCATCTGCGCGTAGACGGAGTTGACCGAGAGATCGGTGGCCTTGCGGACGGTGATGTCGCCGTACGACTTCTCGTCCTCGTTCGCGGGGGCGTAGGCGCCGCCGCTCCAGCCCTGTACGGGGCGCCGGGTGGTGCCGTCGTACGCCGTGTTCGGGGTGATGGTCTGGCCGCTCTGGGTGGTGGAGAAGTTCTGGACGGCCGAGGTGAACACGAACGGCTTGAAGGTGGAGCCGACCTGGAAGTCACCGCGGGTGGCGCCGTTGGTGTACTGCTTCACGTAGTCGATGCCGCCGTACAGGGCGACGACCTTGCCGGTCTTGGGGTCGACGGAGGCGCCGCCGGCCCGGACGTAGGTGTCGGCCTTGCGGTTCTTCTTGTCCAGCTTGGACATCAGCTGGTCGTTCACGGCCTTGACGAAGGCGTTCTGCTTGCTCTTCTGGAAGGTGGTCGTGATGCGGTAACCGCGGCCCTCCATCTGCTCCTTGGTGAGGATGTCGTGCTCGATGAGGTAGTCCTTGACCGCCTGGACGAGGTAGCCGCGCTGGCCGGACAGGCCGGTGGAGACGGTCTGTTCCTTCGGCATGGGGAACTTCATGCCGGTGCGCTCGGACTCGCTGAGCCAGCCCTTGGTGACCATGCCGTCCAGGACGTAGTTCCAGCGGGCGACGGCGGCGGACTTGTTCTCGGGGTGGGCCACGACGTCGTACTCACTGGGCGCGTTGACGAGCGCGGCGAGGTAGGCGGCGCGGGCCGGGTCGAGGTCGGTGGCGTCCACGCCGTAGTAGGCCTGGGCGGCGGCCTGGATGCCGTAGGCGTTGCGGCCGAAGTAGCTGGTGTTGAGGTAGCCCTCGAGGATCTGGTCCTTGGACTTGTTCCGGTCCAGCTTGATCGAGATGAAGAACTCCTTGGCCTTGCGGGTGACCGTCTGTTCCTGGGCCAGGTAGTAGTTCTTCACGTACTGCTGGGTGATGGTCGAGCCGGACTGCTTGCCCTTGCCGGTGGCCGTGTTCCAGGCGGCGCGGAGCATGGCCTTGGGGTCGACGGCGGACTCGGTGTAGAAGTCGCGGTCCTCGGCGGCGAGTACGGCGTGCTGGGCGTCCTTGGAGACCTGGGCGAGGGTGACGTTCTCGCGGTTGATGTCGCCGTCGCGGGCCAGCTGGGAGCCGTCGGCGTAGAGGTAGACGTTGCTCTGCATGGTGGCGAGGGCGTTGGCGGGCGGGATCTTCACGAGCGAGTAGCCGAGGAAGAAGAGGCCGACGATCAGCAGGACGCCGATCACGAAGGTGCCGAGCACCATGCGCCAGGTCGGAATCAGCCGCCGCCACCCGGTCCGCTTGGGCCGCTTGGGCTTCTTGCCGTTGCCACCGCCGGGGCCTCCGGGGCCGCCGGGTCCTCCGGGGCCGCCGCTGTCGGAGAGGGCGGCGGCGGTCTTGGGGGTCTGGGGGGTGGAGCTGGCGCGGGGGGTACGAGAGGTGCCGGTGCCGGATGCGGCTCCGGTCGGACCCGCGGGGGCCTTGGGGGCGGCAGCGGCGGAGGCGCCGGCCGGCGCGGCACCGCCCGCGGCCTGAGCCGCCTTCGCGGCGGCGCCGCTTGCCATGCCTGCCTGGGCCGCGGCGCCCGCTCCGCCCGGCCGGCGCGGGGCGTTGACGCGCCGGAGGACCTGGGTGCTCTCGGGTGCCGGGGTCTCCCCGGAGGCCTGCGGGCCACCGGCCGCCGCCTTGCCGGTGCCGTCCGACCGGTTCCCGGACGCGGCGTCCTGGGGTGCCCGGGGAGGGCTGATACGCCGGAGGACCTGGGTGCTCTCGGCGGGGTTGGCCTGCTCGGAGTCGTGCGACCTGTGGGCAGCCGGGGTCCGCCCGCCCTGCGCGGGCACGCCGGCACGCCGGGGGGTCGGGGCCGACTCGCCCTGCGCCCGGGACTCGTCGCCCGGGGCCGGCGCCTGGGGCTGACCGCCGCGAGGAGCCCCCTGGGCCCCATGAGACTTCCCGGGCTGACGGGACGTGGCAGCTTCCTGAGACATCTCGGAGCCCTGAGGCCGCGCGGCCTGACGGGACTCACCAGACCCCTGAGCCTCTGCAGCCCCCCGGGGCTTGTCCGCACCCTGAGGCCTGCCGGACTGACGGGGTTCAGCGGAAGGCTGCGCGGACCCCCGGGGCCTGTCAGCACCTTGCCTTCCGGACTGACGGGAGTCAGCAGACCCCTGGGACTCCGCGGCTCCCTGGGACCTTTCAGCTCCTCCCTGGGGCTGCTGGGACCCCTGAGGCCTCTCAGCTCCTTGGGGCTGTTGGGATGCTTGAGGCCTCTCAGCTCCTTGGGGCTGCTGGGATGCCTGAGGCCTCTGGGACCCCGCGGTCGCCGGGCCCTTGTCGCCCGCAGACCCCTCCGTGCCGGTCCGCCCCGCACGGCTCGCCTGAGCAGCCAGAGCCGCCCGGCGCGCCCGCGTCGCCTGGTCCACACCGGCACCGGAAGGCGACTGCCCCCCGAGCGTCCGGCCCGCCCCGGCCGCCGCACCGGCATCCCCCTGGGCACTCTGAGCCGACCCACCGGCCGAACCCGGCCGGTCCTGACCCTGCTCGGCCCGAACCTCGCTCAGTCCCTCCCGAGACTGCCCCTCCCGAGACTGCCCCTCCCGAGACTGCCCCTCCCGAGACTGCCCCTCCCGAGGCCGGCCCTCCCGGGCCTCGTCCTGGTCGGTCCGTGCCCGGTGTTGTTGGGGTCGGGTGTTGGTCCCCGGCTCTCCGGGCCCTTCAGCCGGCAGCGGTGTGGTGGGTACCCCGCCCTTGTTCTGCTGCTGCGGCTGCGGCTCGTCGCTCATGTCGTGCACGGACTCCTGTTTCGCGTCGTACGGTTCCCGTACGCCTCGTACGCCTTCTGCGCCCCCATTTGAAGACTCTCGCACCTGGCGTTCCGTTCCCGGTTTCGGCCACGCTTCCGGGGCGAAATTGCGTGGCCGGTCGCCGGGCCTCCGGACTAGGCTCCTGCGCTTCGGTGTCGAGCTGTCCAGGGAGGTCGACTGGTGTGGGTGCGGGACGGTTGTACGTGGCCGTCGCAGCGGGGGGATTCAGACGGTACGCGACGTATCGGGCGGCTACTGCGGCAGGGGTGTTCACCAACACGGTCTTCGGGCTGATTCTCGTGTACACGTATCGCGCGCTGTGGGACGAGAAACCGCACCTCGGGGGGTATGACCAGGCGCAGGTCGTGACCTATGTGTGGCTGGGGCAGGCGTTGCTGTCGACGCTCGCGATCGGGGGCGGTGGCGTCGAGGACGAGTTGATGGAACGCATCCGTACGGGGGATGTGGCGATCGACCTGTACCGGCCCGCCGATCTTCAGTTGTGGTGGCTTGCGGCCGATCTCGGCCGGGCGTTCTTCCAGTTGTTCGGGCGGGGGGTCGTTCCGTTCGCCTTCGGGGCGCTCTGCTTTCCGGTGTACCTGCCGAAGGACGCCGGCACCTGGGTCGCCTTCTTCGTCGCCGTGCTGCTGGCGATGCTGGTCGGCTTCGGGATCCGTTTCCTGGTGGCGCTGAGCGCGTTCTGGCTGCTGGACGGCACGGGGATGCAGCAGATGGCGTGGCTGCTCGGGTTCTTCTGCTCGGGGATGCTGCTGCCGCTGAACGTCTTCCCGGGGGTGCTCGGGGAGGTCGTACGGGCCCTGCCGTGGTCGTCGCTGCTGCAGGCGCCGGCGGATGTGCTGCTGGGGCATGCGGATCCGCTGGGCACTTATCTGTTCCAGGGGGCGTGGGCGGTGGCGCTGCTGGGCGTGGGGCGGCTGGTGCAGTCGGTGGCCACACGGCGGGTGGTGGTCCAGGGTGGGTGAGGGCGGCCGGGTGCGGGAGGGCGCGCGGGCCTATCTGCTGATCGCGGGGATGTGGCTGCGGTCCACGATGGCCTACCGCGCCTCCTTCGCCATGACCACGTTCGGGAACTTCGCGGCGACCTTCTTCGACTTCGTCGCGATCATGCTGATGTTCTCGCGGGTGGAGGCGCTGGGCGGCTATGAGCTGCCCGAGGTGGCGTTTCTGTACGGGCTGTCCGCCGTGTCGTTCGGGATGGCCGATCTGGCGATCGGCTCGATGGACCGGCTGGGGCGGCGGGTGCGGGACGGCACGCTGGACATACTGCTGGTGCGGCCGGCGCCGGTGCTGGCGCAGGTGGCGGCCGACCGGTTCGCGCTCAGGCGGATGGGCCGGGTGGTGCAGGGCTCGCTGGTGCTGGGCTGGTCGCTGACCCGGGTCGACATCGACTGGACGGCGGGGAAGCTGCTGTTGATGCCGGTGATGCTGGTGAGCGGCTTCGGGATCTTCTGCGCGGTGTTCGTGGCGGGGGCTGCGTTCCAGTTCGTGGCGCAGGACGCCTCCGAGGTGCAGAACGCCTTCACCTACGGCGGGACGACGCTGTTGCAGTATCCGCCGACGGTGTTCGCGAAGGAGCTGGTGCGCGGCGTGACGTTCGTGCTGCCGCTGGCCTTCGTCAACTGGCTGCCCGCCTCCTATGTGCTGGGGCGGCCGTATCCGCTGGGCCTGCCGGAGTGGGTGGCGTTCGCGCCACCGCTGGTGGCGGCGGGCTGCTGTGCGCTGGCGGGGCTGGCCTGGCGGACGGGACTTCGTTCGTATCGGAGCACAGGGAGCTAGCACGGTGCCGGACAGTGACTTCATTCACCTCGACCGGGTAGAGAAGGTCTTCGAGGTGCGCAAGAAGACCGGGTTTCTCAAGCGGGAGCGGCGGCAGGTGCGGGCGGTGGACTCGATCTCGTTCACCGTGGCGCGCGGCGAGATGGTCGGCTACATCGGTCCGAACGGCGCCGGGAAGTCGACCACGATCAAGATGCTGACCGGCATCCTGACGCCGAGCGCCGGCCGGCTGCGGGTGGCGGGGATCGACCCCTCGCGGGAGCGGACGCGGCTGGCGCACCGGATCGGGGTGGTGTTCGGGCAGCGGACGACGCTGTGGTGGGATCTGCCGCTGATCGACTCCTACCGCCTGGCGCACCGTATGTACCGCGTCCCGGACGCCCGTTACCGGGAGAACCTGGACCGCTGCGTGGAACTGCTGGAGCTGGGCGACCTGTTGGACGTGCCGGTGCGGCAGCTCTCGCTGGGCCAGCGGATGCGCGGGGACATCGTGGCGGCCCTGCTGCACGATCCGGAGGTGCTGTATCTGGACGAGCCGACGATCGGTCTGGATGTCGTCTCCAAGGCCAAGGTGCGGGGGTTCCTGAAGGAGTTGAACGCGGAGCGCGGGACGACCGTGCTGCTCACGACGCACGATCTGCAGGACATCGAGCAGTTGTGCTCGCGGGTGATGGTGATCGACCACGGGCGGCTGATGTACGACGGTCCGCTCGCCGGGCTGCACGAGGCCGGGGAGGGCGAGCGGACGCTGGTGGTGGACCTGGAGCGGGAGCTGCCGCCGATCGAGGCGCCGCCGTGCCGGGTGGTGCGGGTGGAGGGGCCGCGGCAGTGGCTGGCGTTCCCGGCGGGGCAGTCGGCGGCGCCGCTGGTGGCCCATATCGCGGCCGCGTATCCGCTGGTGGACCTTTCGGTGCGGGAGCCGGACATCGAGGCCGTCATCGCGAAGATGCTGCATTCATTGGGGGACACGGACACCCCCAAACCCCCGTCGGAGAAGGCGGTCTCGTAGACATCTGTTTGCGGACATCAGTTCGTAGGCATCTTCTCGTAGGCTGCTGGCATGACCGATGACGCAGTCCCGGAACTCCGTGCATCCGACGCCGACCGTGAACGGGTCGCCGAGGTCCTGCGGGACGCCCTCGCCGAGGGACGCCTGGACATGGCGGAGTTCGAGGACCGGCTGGAGGCGACGTACAAGGCGCGTACGTACGCCGAGCTGACGCCGATCACCCGCGATCTGCCGACGGGCGGGGCGGTGGCGCCCGCTCCCGTCTCGTTCACCAAGGAGCCGGTGGAGAGCGGGAGTTGGGCGGGCCGGATCGTCGGGGGCGAGGGGTCGTCCACGGGGGCGTTCGCGGTCATGTCCGGCTTCCAGCGCAAGGGGCGCTGGACGGTGCCCAGGCAGTTCACCGCGTTCACCTTCTGGGGCGGCGGCGAGATCGACCTGAGGGAGGCGGACTTCGCGGACCGCGAGGTCCACATCAACTGTGTGGCGATCATGGGCGGGATGCAGGTGATCGTGCCGCCGGGCGTCGAGGTCGTCGTCCGCGGGATCGGCATCATGGGCGGCTTCGATCACCCTCGGGGGGACGACCGGGCCGAGCCGGGCGCGCCACGGGTGGTGATCGGCGGCTTCGCCTTCTGGGGCGGGGTCGGCGTGGCGCGCAAGGCGACCCGGGCCGAGCGACAGCGGCTGAAGGAGCAGCGCAAGATGCTGCGCGAGCAGCGGCGGGAACGGGGGCACTGAGCACCGTCGTTCGCCGCGGGTGCGTTGTGGTTGCTCGCGCAGTTCCCCGCGCCCCTTCGGGGCCGCGCCCCCCTACGACGTGCAGACCTTCGTCAGTTCGCCCGCCGCGTCCGTCACCGGGCTGACGTCCGGTGTGTTGTCGCCGTTCTTGATGGCCGTGCGGACGTTGGCCACGGCCTTGTTCAGGTCGTCGACCGCCTTGTTGACGTCGGCGTTGTCGGTCTTGTCGCCGATCTTGTCGAGGTTCTTGTCGATGGAGGCGAGGGCCTGGTCGAGCTGTGTCGGGTCGTTGGAGGCGTTCTCCACGGCCGTCTGGAGTTCGGTGACGCTGTCGGCGATGGATTCGGCGGTCTGCACGCAGTCCAGGGCCTTGTTCACGGCGTCGCAGCCGGTGGTGAGGCCGGCGGTGAGCGCGGCGGTCGCTACGACGGCGGCGACGGTGACGAGTCGGCCTCGGCGTCGGTTGGCGGCCATGGTGGTGTTCCCTCCCTGGATCGGCTGGCCGGGCGCACGGTGGTGGGCCGTGCGCCCGTACCCATAGGGACGCCGGGGAGGGTGCCGCGGGTTGCCCCCGCGTAACCCGCTTTTTGGCGCACCCTTTACTTTCGGTGCTCGCTACTTCTCGAGGGCCGCGGCCAGTGCGGTCCGCTGGATCGCGGTCAGTTCGGTGCAGCCGGTGACGGCGAGGTCGAGCAGGGCGTTCAGTTCCTCGCGGGCGAAGGGCTCGGCCTCGGCGGTGCCCTGGACCTCGACGAAGCGGCCGTCGCCGGTGCAGACGACGTTCATGTCGGTCTCGGCGCGCACGTCCTCCTCGTAGCAGAGGTCCAGCAAAGGCACCCCGCCGACGATGCCGACGGAGACCGCGCTCACGGTTCCGGTCAGCGGCTGGCGGCCGGCCCGGATCAGCTTCTTGTCCCGGGCCCAGGCGACCGCGTCGGCGAGGGCGACGTAGGCGCCGGTGATGGCGGCGGTGCGGGTGCCGCCGTCGGCCTGGAGGACGTCGCAGTCGAGGACGATGGTGTTCTCGCCGAGCGCCTTGTAGTCGATGACGGCGCGCAGGGAGCGGCCGATGAGCCGGGAGATCTCGTGGGTACGGCCGCCGATCTTGCCCTTGACGGACTCTCGGTCGCCGCGGGTGTTCGTGGCGCGGGGCAGCATGGCGTACTCCGCGGTGACCCAGCCCTCGCCGCTGCCCTTGCGCCAGCGCGGGACTCCTTCGGTGACGGAGGCGGTGCAGAAGACCTTGGTGTCGCCGAAGGAGACGAGGACGGAGCCCTCGGCGTGCTTGCTCCAGCCGCGTTCGATGGTGACCGGGCGGAGTTGTTCGGGGGTGCGGCCGTCGATTCGAGACATGGGCACGAGCCTATCCGGAGTGACGGAAGGGGCTCCTCCCCCGGTGGGAAGAGCCCCTCTCCTGGCGAACCCGGCGGGTTCACATCATGTCTTCGATCTCCGCGGCGATAGGGTCGGCGTCGGTGCCGATGACGACCTGGATGGCGGTGCCCATCTTGACGACGCCGTGGGCGCCGGCGGCCTTCAGGGCGGCCTCGTCGACCAGCGAGGGGTCGGACACCTCGGTGCGCAGCCGGGTGATGCAGCCCTCGATCTCCTCGATGTTGTCGATTCCGCCGAGGCCGGCGACGATCTTCTCAGCCTTGCTGGCCATGTTCCTTCTCCCTGATCCGAACCGATTGGTCGCAGTAACCCACAGTTGGCCCATCTTCGCGAGCGGTCATGCCGTACGTGCCGAATGATGGCGATCACGACAGCGGAACCGTCCGCAAACTGGTCTACACCACCCGGGGGACGGTCGCCAAACCGCGTCCCGGTCGAGTGGCCCAGGGAGGACGCCATGAGTGCCGACAGCACGGTCAGCCCCGTGCGCGCCCGCTGGAACACCCTGTTTCAGGGCCTGCAGAAGATGGGCCGCAGTCTGCAGCTCCCGATCGCGGTCCTGCCGGCGGCCGGCATCCTCAACCGGCTGGGCCAGCCTGATGTGTTCGGGGCCGACGGCCTCGGCTGGACGGACGTCTCGAAGGTGATGAAGGGGGCGGGCGGCGCGCTGCTCGACGGCTCGCTCGGCCTTCCGCTGCTGTTCTGCGTGGGGGTCGCGATCGGCATGGCCCGCAAGTCGGACGGCTCGACGGCCCTCGCGGCGGTGGCGGGCTTCCTCGTCTACTACGGCGTGCTGCACCAGTTCCCCGAGCAGTGCCCGGCCGACGCGAAGGCGATCCCGGATGTCGGCTGCCAGGTCGAGGCCGGGTCGGTGACCGCCTTCACGTTCCAGAACCCGGGTGTCTTCGGCGGCATCGTCATGGGTCTGCTGGCCGCGTTCTTCTGGGCCCGCTTCCACCGCACCAGGCTGGTGGACTGGCTGGGCTTCTTCAACGGCCGGCGGCTGGTCCCGATCATCATGTCGTTCGTCGCCATCGTCTTCGCGGCGCTGTGCCTGTGGATCTGGCCGCCGATCGGCGCCGGCCTGGAGAGCTTCAGCCACTGGCTGCGGGACGCGGGGTCCTGGGGCGCGGGCCTCTTCGGCCTCGCCAACCGGGGGCTGCTCGTCATCGGCCTGCACCAGTTCCTGAACGTGCCCCTCTGGTTCCAGTTCGGCAGCTACACCACGCCCGACGGCAAGGTCGTGCACGGCGACATCAACATGTTCCTGGCGGGCGACCCGCACGCGGGCCAGTTCACCTCCGGCTTCTTCCCGATCATGATGTTCGCGCTGCCGGCGGCCGCACTTGCGATCACGCACTGCGCCCGGCCGAACCGCCGCAAGGAGGTGGGCGGTCTGATGCTCTCGGTTGCGCTGACCTCGTTCGTCACGGGCATCACCGAGCCGATCGAGTACTCGTTCCTGTTCATCGCGCCCCTGCTGTACGCGGTCCACGCCGTGCTCACCGGTGTGTCGATGGCGGTGACCTGGGCGCTCGGGGTGCACGACGGCTTCAGCTTCTCGGCCGGTCTCATCGACTACGTCATCAACTGGAACCTGGCCACCAGGCCGTGGCTGATCATCCCGATCGGGCTGTGTTTCGCGGCCGTCTACTACGGCATCTTCCGGTTCGCCATCACGAAGTTCGACCTCGGGACTCCCGGCCGCGAGCCCGAGGAGGAGGTCGAGGACGTCACCAAACTGTGAGCGGATTCGCGGGTTCCTTATACCGCCTTCATCGTGCTACAACAGGTCTACACCACTGAGTGGTGTAGACCACCCCCGATGGAGGAACCATGAGCACCGCCACCGCGCCCACGGCGGCCCCCGCAAAGAAGCGGGGATCGGGCCTGTTCCAGGGCCTGCAGAAGGTCGGCCGCAGCCTGCAGCTCCCGATCGCCGTACTTCCGGCGGCGGGTCTGCTGCTCCGCTTCGGCCAGCAGGACATCCACGACAAGCTGCACCTGCCCGACAAGGTCACGGCGGTGTTCGCCACGGCGGGTGGCGCCATCTTCGACAACCTCCCGATGCTGTTCTGCCTGGGTGTCGCGATCGGCTTCGCCAAGAAGGCGGACGGCTCCACCGCGCTGGCCGCCCTGGTCGGCTTCCTTGTCTACAGCAATGTCCTCAAGGCGTTCCCGGTCACCGAGGCGAAGATCCAGCAGGGCGCGGACATAGCCGCGACCTACAACAACCCGGGTGTGCTGGGCGGCCTGGTGATGGGTCTGCTCGGTGCCGTGATCTGGCAGCGCTTCCACCGCACCAGGCTGGTGGACTGGCTCGGCTTCTTCAACGGCCGCCGGCTCGTCCCGATCGTCATGGCCTTCGTCGGCACGCTCATGGGCGTCTTCTTCGGTCTGGTCTGGGAGCCGATCGGCGAGGGCATCTCGAACTTCGGTGAGTGGATCACCGGTCTGGGCGCCTTCGGTGCCGGTCTGTTCGGTCTGATCAACCGCGCGCTGATCCCGGTCGGCATGCACCAGTTCGTGAACACCGTCTCCTGGTTCCAGATCGGCGACTTCAAGAACGCGTCCGGCACGATCGTCCACGGTGACCTGACCCGCTTCTTCGCCGGTGACCCGACGGCCGGTCAGTTCATGTCCGGCTTCTTCCCGATCATGATGTTCGGCCTCCCGGCCGCCGCCCTGGCCATCGCGCACACCGCCCGCCCGGAGCGCCGCTCGGCCGTGCTGGGCATGATGATCTCCATGGCGCTGACCTCCTTCGTGACCGGTGTCACCGAGCCGATCGAGTTCACGTTCATGTTCATCGCGCCGATCCTGTACGCGATCCACGCGGTGCTCACCGCCCTGTCCATGGCGATCACCTGGGCGCTCGGGGTGCACGCGGGCTTCACCTTCTCCGCGGGTGTCATCGACTACGGGCTCAACTGGAACCTGGCGACCAAGCCCTGGCTGATCATCCCGATCGGCCTGGTGTTCGGAGCGATCTACTACTTCGTCTTCCGCTTCGCGATCATCAAGTTCAACCTCCCCACCCCGGGCCGCGAGCCCGAGGAGGAGGTCGAGGACCTCACCAAGGCGTGAGGCCCGCCGCCCCCGGCATGACCGAGGCCCCGGAACCGATCAGGTTCCGGGGCCTTCGTGCGCGTACCGGCTAGATCTCGTACGTGGCCCGCGGAGCGGCCAGCTCCACCGGGCCCGCGAACACCTCGCGTGCGTCGGCGAGGTTGACCTGCGGGTCGGTCCACGGCGGGATGTGGGTGAGGACCAGGCGGCGCGCGCCCGCGCGGGCCGCCGACTCGCCCGCCTCACGGCCGTTGAGATGCAGGTCGGGGATGTCTTCCTTGCCGTGCGTGAAAGCGGCCTCGCACAGGAACAGGTCCGTGTCCCGGGCCAGCTCGTCCAGCGCCTCGCTGACGCCCGTGTCGCCGGAGTACGTCAGCGACCGTCCGCCGTGCTCGATGCGGATGGCGTACGCCTCCACGGGATGGCGCACCCGCTCGGTGTGCACCGTGAACGGGCCGATCTCGAACGTGGACGGCTTGACCGTGTGGAAGTCGAAGACCTCGCTCATGGAGGACGCGGAGGGGACGTCGGCGTACGCCGTGGTCAAACGGTGTTCGGTGCCCTCGGGGCCGTAGACCGGGATCGGGCCGCAGCGGCCGCCGTCATGGCGGTAGTAGCGCGCCACGAAGTACGCGAGCATGTCGATGCAGTGATCGGCGTGCAGATGACTCAGGAAGATCGCGTCGAGGTCGTAGAGACCGCAGTGGCGCTGCAGCTCGCCGAGGGCGCCATTGCCCATGTCGAGCAGCAGCCGGAAGCCGTCGGCCTCTACGAGGTAGCTCGAGCAGGCCGATTCCGCGGACGGGAACGACCCTGAGCAGCCGACGACGGTGAGCTTCATGAAGCAGAAACCTCCGTTGGCGGGAAACCCATGGGCGGGGAGCTGAGCGAGGGTCGGGCAGGGGGCTGACGGGGGTCGTGCGGTTTGTCGAGCGTAAGGCGCAAAAGGGCCGGTCGCTCCTCCGCCAAGGGCTGTTGTGGGCGAACTCACCTGTGGTGTCACCGGTTCGGCTGGACCGAGGGCGCGGAAGCTTACGAGAGGGCGCGCGATGTCGAGCGCGCGCCGGTAACGTCGTGCCTATGGACACGTCATGGTGGCTGGCGCTCGCGGCGGTGGTGCTGCTCGCGCTGGTCGCCACGCTCGTCGACGGCTGGGGGCGGGGCCGCCGGCCCGGCGGGCACCGGCTGCGGCCGCCGGGGCGCCCTCTCGCCCGGGACCGGGCCCTGACGACACGTCCGCACCCGGGGGACATCTGGTGGGCGAACGTGCCGTACGAGGACCGGCCCGACGTGAAGGACCGGCCCTGTCTGGTGCTGGCCGTGCGCGGGAACCGGGCCACGGTCGCGAAGATCACCAGCAAGTACCACGACGAGCGCGCCGGGGTGATCCCGCTGCCGCCCGGCTCGGTCGGCGACGCCCACGGCCGGCCCAGCTTCCTGCAGACCGACGAGCTGCGCGAGGTGCCTGTCGGCGACTTCCGGCGACGGGTGGGTGTGGTCGACCCGGTCCTGTGGGACCAGGTCAGGCACCTCGCCGGTTAGCTCACGGTCACGGTGACCTGCCACTCCTCGATGCCCTTGCAGGAGACCTGGCCGGGCGCGGTGGGCTCGGCGCACAGGGGGCGGGAGGACGTCAGCTCGGTCTTTCCGGCGGCGACCGCCTGGTAGGCGGCGGTGGCGTCGCCCGGCTGGATGACGAAGCCGGCGTTGATCGCCTTCAGGGCGGTGCCCTTGGCCACGACCGGCTTCCAGGGGCGGCTCCTGGTGCCGTCGAGGGTGATCCGCAGCTCGCCGCCCTTGGCCAGGCAGACGGTACGGCCGTTGTCACCGGCGGTCAGTTCCGCGTGGCTGACGCAGCCGCCGCCGGGCTTCGTGGCGGTGGGCGACGGTGACACCTTGCCGTTGTCGCCGGTGCCGCTGTCCCCGCCGTTCTGGGAGCCGCAGCCCGCGAGGAGCAGCGCTGCCGCCGCGAGCGCGACGGTCGTCGTACGGCGCATGGGGTCCGCCTCTCTGCCGTGGCCGGTCGGCCGGCCTGCCGGTCTCCTGGTGCAGATGAGACGTACCACCGGCACGGACGGATCCCGCACGCGGAAGACTTCCTTCCGTGTGCGGGACCCGATTGCCGTACGGCTCAGCCGGTCGTCAGGGCGGTGTCGTCCACGACGAAGCTGGTCTGGAGGGAGGAGTCCTCCACTCCGCTGAACTTCAGGGTGACCGTCTGACCCGCGAAGGAGGACAGGTCGAAGGTCTTCTGCGCGTACCCGGAGGCGGCGTTGACGTTCGAGTACGTCGCCAGGGTGGTCGAACCAGCGGTGACCGTCAGCTTGTCGTACGCGGTGCTGCCGGTCTCGGCGGTGTCGATGTGCAGGTAGAAGGTGAAGCTCGCCTTGCAGCCGGACGGGATGGTCACCGACTGGGACAGCGTGTCGGTGTGCGAGGAGCCGTACCCGTCGAGCCAGGCCTTGTAGGAGCCGCCGTGCGCGGCCTCACCGGTGTCGTTGGTGATGACGCCGCTGGTGGCGGTCCAGGTGGTGCTGCCGGACTCGAAGCCGGGGTTGCCGAGCAGCTGGGCCGAGCTGCAGGTGCCTCCGGAGGAGCCGACCGTCCAGGTGAAGGAGGTCGAGCCGGTGGCGCCGGTGGTGTCGGTCGCGGTGACCGTGACCTGGTAGGTGCCCGCGGTGGACGCCGTACCGGAGATCAGGCCGGAGGAGCTGTTGATGGACAGGCCGGTCGGCAGGCCGGAGGCGCTGTAGGTCAGGGTCGCGCCCGCGCTGTCGGTGGCGTGGATCTGCAGACTGGCCGAGCCGCCGGTGGTGGTGGACTGGCTGCCGGGGTTGGTGACGGTCACCGTGTTGCCGGTGCTGGTGCCGGCCGTGAAGGCGGCGGTGCCGTTCGGGGTGCCCCAGCCGGTCGGGCCGTCGTAGCCGGTGCCCGCGGTGCAGAAGTACGAGGTGGAGCAGGAGCCGTTGGAGCCGCTGGTCACGTCGTACAGGTTGCTCGTGTGCTGGTACGGGTACTTCGCCGGGTAGTCGGTCGAGCCCGGGGTGCCCGCGAGGGCGTAGACGCCGGCGACGATCGGGGCGGAGGCGCTGGTGCCGCCGTAGACCGCCCAGCCGGAGCCGCCGTAGGTGTCGTAGACCGCCACGCCGGTGGCCGGGTCGGCGACCGCGGAGACGTCGGCCTCCATGCGCTTGGAGCAGCCGGTGTCGGTCTGCCAGCTCGGCTTCGGGTCGTAGGCGGAGCAGCCGGAGCCGGTGCCCTCGGTGGAGCTGGTGTGCCACACCGACTCGCTCCAGCCGCGGGAGTTGGAGGCGGTGGTGAGCGCGGTGCCGCCGACGGCAGTCACGTACTGGGAGGTCGCCGGGTACTCGGCGCCGTAGGCGGAGTCACCGGAGGAGACGGTGATGGCGACGCCCGGGTGCTTGAAGTACTGGGTGTCCTCGCTGGTCTGGGAGGAGGACTCGGAGCCGCCCCAGCTGTTGGAGACGACCTTGGCACCGAGCGAGACGGCCTCGTTCTCGGCTATGCCGAGGTCGGTGTCGTTCGCCGAGTTGGCCTCGACCAGGATGATGCTGCAGTTCGGGCAGACCGCGCTGACCATGTCGAGGTCGAGCGCCTCTTCACCGGCCCAGCCGGTGTCGTTGGTCGGCAGCGAGGTGGTGGAGCCGGTCTGGCTGACCTGCTTGAAGCAGCCGTTGGCCTTGGTGCAGGCCGACAGCCCGTAGGTGGACCGGTAAGTGCCCAGGTCCGCCTCGGCGTTGGGGTCGTTGTAGGCGTCGACGATGGCGACGGTCATGCCGGAGCCGCCGGTCGAGGGCAGGTTGTAGGCGCTGTGCAGGTTGGCCGGGGAGAGGCCGGAGGGCGCGGCGGCGGCGAGCGCCGAGGCGAGCCGCTGCCTGATGTCGGTGCGGCGCTGGGCGAAGCAGGACGCGTGGCCCGGCTCGGCGGTGGCACACAGGCGGGTCGTGGGGACCTTCTGGCCGGGCTTGCCGGTGGGGTGGAAGGTCTGGCGCTCCGGGGCGGTCAGGGCCTTGGCGTTCTGGGTGGCCCGAGGGGTGTGGGCGGGGGTCTGTGCCCCGGCCGTCGGCGCCGCGACGAGTCCGGCGACGGTGAGGGCGAGGGCGGGAACGGCGGCGGCCAGGAGTCTTCGCAGGCTCCGGCGGCGCCTGCTCGTGCGTGACTCACGCATTGCGGTACTGCCTCCATCGGTGGGGTTTCAGGCAGGCCCGTGACGCGCGTAGCGGCGGCGGAACCGCGCAGCCATGAGCATGACACTCTGGGGAGTGCGCGAGGAACGTAGCCCCCGGCCCGAGGGCTCCGGCAGTGCCGAAGGGAGATCTTTGCCGCTCCATGGGCAGCGTTTAGCCCCCTCATGAGAGGGGGCTGGTGGCTGCTTGATGAGCCCTATGCCCAGAGCTGGCCCTGGAGCGTCTCGATGGCCTCCTCGGTGGTGGCCGCCGTGTAGACGCCGGTGGAGAGGTACTTCCAGCCGCCGTCGGCGACGATGAAGACGATGTCGGCGCTCTCGCCGGCCTTCACCGCCTTCCGTCCGACGCCGATCGCCGCGTGCAGGGCGGCGCCGGTGGAGACGCCCGCGAAGATGCCCTCCTGCTGCAGGAGTTCACGGGTGCGGGTGACCGCGTCGGCGGAGCCGACCGAGAAGCGGGTGGTGAGCACGGAGGCGTCGTACAGCTCCGGTACGAAGCCCTCGTCGAGGTTGCGCAGGCCGTAGACCAGGTCGTCGTAGCGCGGTTCGGCGGCGACGATCTTCACGTCCGGCTTGTGCTCGCGCAGGTAGCGGCCGACGCCCATGAGGGTGCCGGTGGTGCCGAGGCCCGCCACGAAGTGGGTGATCGAGGGGAGGTCCGCCAGGATCTCCGGGCCCGTCGTGGCGTAGTGGGCACCGGCGTTGTCCGGGTTGCCGTACTGGTAGAGCATCACCCAGTCGGGGTGCTCGGCGGCCAGCTCCTTGGCCACGCGTACGGCCGTGTTGGAGCCGCCCGCGGCCGGGGAGGAGATGATCTCGGCACCCCACATGCCGAGCAGGTCCCGGCGCTCCTTGGAGGTGTTCTCCGGCATCACGCACACCATGCGGTAGCCCTTGAGCTTGGCGGCCATCGCCAGGGAGATGCCGGTGTTGCCGGAGGTCGGCTCCAGGATCGTGCAGCCCGGGGTGAGCCGGCCGTCCTTCTCCGCCTGCTCGATCATGTGCAGGGCCGGGCGGTCCTTGACCGAGCCGGTCGGGTTGCGGTCCTCCAGCTTGGCCCAGATGCGCACGTCCGGGGACGGCGACAACCGCGGCAGGCGCACCAAGGGGGTGTTGCCCACCGCGGCGAGCGGCGAGTCGTAGCGCATGCCGGTCTCAGGCCATGCCGCCGGCCACCGCCGGCAGGATCGTCACGGTGTCGCCGTCGGACAGCTTGGTGCTGATGCCGTCGACGAAGCGGACGTCCTCGTCGTTCAGGTACACGTTGACGAAGCGGCGCAGCTGGCCGTTGTCCACAATGCGGGCCTGGATGCCCGCGTGCCGGCTCTCGAGGTCGGCGAACAGCTCGGCGAGGGTCTCACCGCTGCCCTCCACCGCCTTCTGACCGTCGGTGTACTGGCGGAGGATGGTGGGGATGCGGACCTCGATGGCCATGGTGGCGGGCTCCTGTCGGAAAAGGGCGGTTCGTCGGTTCGGTCTGGGCGCGCGATGGGGGTCCCCCCAGCCTTGCGCACCGGGGGAGCGCCGCGGCTCACGGCCGTACGGCGGCGGGGAACGTCAACAGATGGCGCTGTTCAGCCTGCACAGGTCGACGTGCAGCCGCGCCACGAGCAGGATGCCCGGCGTCTTCTCGCTCACGTCGTTCAGAACCATGGGCTCATCGTATCGATTCCCGGTCCGGGTCCAGCCATGTGATCTCGCATGCTGGATGAATTCTGTCCGAACTGCGGTCAGGCAGCTCAGTACGCCTCCACGACCTTGACCTCCTCCTCGGTGACCTCGCCGTCGAGGATCCGGAAGGAGCGGAACTGGAAGTCGCCGAGGCCGTCGGTGTCGGCGGTGGAGACCAGGACGTAGTGGGCGCCGGGCTCGTTGGCATAGCCGATGTCGGTCCGGGACGGGTAGGCCTCGGTGGCCGTGTGGGAGTGGTAGATGATCACCGGCTCCTCGTCGCGGTCGTCCATCTCGCGGTAGAGCTTGAGAAGGTCACCGGAGTCGAACTCGTAGAACGTGGGCGACATGGCCGCGTTCAGCATCGGGATGAAGCGCTCGGGGCGGTCCGAACCCGCCGGGCCCGCGACGACGCCGCACGCCTCGTCGGGGTGGTCCTTGCGCGCGTGGGCGACGATCTGGTCGACGAGGGCCTGGGTGATGGTCAGCATGTTCGTCAGGATAAGCAGAGGGGCCGTCCCGTACCGAGGTGTGGTACGGGACGGCCCACATGATGGACGTCCTGAGCGGCGGCCGGCGGGTGGTGCCACGAGCACTCCCGGCGGCCGGACGTCCCGGGATGGTCTACCCGGTGGTCAGCCCACCCGCTCCAGCTCCGGCTCGCGGCGGTCGGCGATCTGCGGCGTACGGGTCTTCAGGACCAGCCAGCCGATGCCGAGCGCGACCGACCAGCCGGCCATCACGTACAGGCAGACGCGGGAGTCGGCGTCGTACGCGATCAGGCCGGTGACGAAGAGCAGGAACGCGATGGCGATGTACGAGCACACCGCGCCGCCCGGCGCCGGGAAGGACGAGGCGGGCAGCCGGCCCGCGACGACCGCGCGACGGTAGAGGACGTGGCTGACGAGGATCATCAGCCAGGTCCAGATGCCGGCGGCGGTGGCGACGGAGGTGACGTAGCCGAACGCCTTCTCCGGGACGATGTAGTTCAGGATCACGCCGATGCCCATGAAGGTGACGGACACGGTGATGCCGAGCGCCGGGGTCTTGCTGGACGACAGCTTGGAGAAGACCCGCGGGGCCTCGCCGTTGTCCGCGAGGGTGCGCAGCATGCGGCCCGTGGAGTACATGCCCGAGTTGCACGACGACAGGGCCGCGGTGAGCACCACGAAGTTGACGATGCCGGCGCCGGCCGGGATGCCGATCACGGCGAACGCCTTCACGAAGGGGCTGACGCCCGCCGCGAACTCGGTCCACTTGACCACGCACAGGATGACCGTGAGGGCACCGACGTAGAACAGGGCGATACGCCAGGGCAGGGTGTTGATCGCCTTCGGGAGGGTCTTCTCCGGGTCCTCGGACTCGCCCGCGGTGACGCCGACCAGCTCGACGGCGAGGTAGGCGAACATCACGCCCTGCAGGGTCATCAGCGAGGAGCCGACGCCCTTGGGGAAGAAGCCGTCGAACTGCCACAGGTTGGACACGGACGCGGTGTCACCGGCGGCGCTGAAGCCGAAGGTGAGCACGCCGAGGCCGATCACGATCATGCCGACCAGGGCGGTGACCTTGACCATCGAGAACCAGAACTCGATCTCGCCGAAGACCTTCACCGAGATCAGGTTGGCCACGAACAGGACCACCAGGAAGACCAGCGCCGTCACCCACTGCGGGATCGCCGGGAACCAGTAGTGGACGTAGATCGCGGCGGCCGTCAGCTCGGCCATGTTGGTCACGACCCACATCAGCCAGTACGTCCAGCCGGTGAAGTAACCGAAGAACGGGCCGAGGAACTCGCGCGAGTACTCCGCGAACGATCCGGAGACCGGGCGGTAGAGCAGCAGCTCGCCGAGTGCCCGCATGATGAAGAAGATGATCACGCCGGCGAGGGCGTACATCATGATGAGGCTGGGACCGGCCTTGGCGATGTTCGCCCCGGCTCCGAGGAACAGGCCGACGCCGATCGCGCCGCCGATGGCGATCATCTGGACCTGACGGCTGCCGAGCCCGCGCTCGTAGCCCTCCTCAGGGACTTCGGTGACCTTCTCAGAGGTCATGTTGTGGTGCGCCTTTCTCCATGCCGACCCGGGCCTTTCGTCGGCCTCGGATCGGGTTTCGATCCCCCCGGAATGATGGAGCTGAGCGGAGTTCGCGAGTCCGCTCGTGCCTGGCCGACGGTCGCCGGCTCGGTGGCGCACCCGGCCGGACATGGGTGGTGTCCGCCGGGCGGTCGTGAAGATTTATCACGGCCGCAATATTGATCACAGGAGCGCATTGTGGCGCATCACACAGGAAGAAGCGGACAAAGAGCGCCCTAAGGCGCCAAAACAGGCCGCAACGGTGACGTGATCGTTATCCGGATTTGAGCATCCTCTGAGCGGACACGCAAAAGCGACGAGTTACGGCATAAGGGTGGTCACGAGGGTCTCCTGGAGGCCGCCCAGCCACAGGTACGCCATCACCATCGGCTTGCGCGGGTCCTCGTCCGGCAGCCGGTAGAGCAGATCGGTGTCGTCCTCGTCGGTGATCTCCAGCCGGGCGCCGATCGCGAGCCGCAGGTCGTTGAGGGCGCCGAGCCAGTACCGCGACTGCTCCGGAGAGAGCTTGAGGACCGCGCCGCCCTCCCGCACCGGGGACAGCTCGTCCAGGGTGCGGATCACCGCGAGGGCGTTCTCCCGCTTGCCGGCCCTGAGGTCGTTCTCGGTGTAGCGGCGGAACTCGGCGGAGTGCACCAGCCGCTCCTCGGCCTCGGCCGGGGAGTCGGGTGCCATCTCCGGGTCGTTGTAGGCGTCCGGGAAGAGCCTGCGCAGGACCGGGTCCGTGGGCGGCTCGCTCGGACCCTCGGCGAACAGCTCGGCCAGCGGGTCCTCCGGGGCGTCCGCACCGGGGCCGGGGCCGATGAGCTCCAGGAGCTGGACGGCCAGCGACCGGATGATGGCGATCTCGACATCGTCGAGCGCGACGGCGGCGCCGCCGCCGGGGATCGGTTCGAAGGTTCCGGGCATGGAGGAGATTCGCTACTTCCGGTCCTGCTGGAGGGTGGCCCACAGACCGTAGCCGTGCATCGCCTGCACGTCGCGCTCCATCTCCTCGCGAGAACCGCTGGAGACGACCGCCCGGCCCTTGTGGTGGACGTCGAGCATGAGCTTGGTGGCCTTGTCCTTCGGATAGCCGAAGTACGACTGGAAGACGTACGTCACATAGCTCATGAGGTTGACGGGGTCGTTGTGGACGATCGTGACCCAGGGGACGTCGGGCTCGGGTACGGCGAAGACCTCCTCCGCCGACTCGGTGCGTTCGATCTCTACGGGCGCGGGTGACGTCACAACGCCCATGCTGCCACGCGGCACAGAAATCGTCACACTGACGAAATAGGAGTACGATCCATGGTCATGAACACAGCGGACCTTGGGCTGCCGGTGGACGTTCCCTCGACGGCGCTCTTCACGGACCAGTACGAGCTGACGATGCTGCAGGCCGCACTGAAGGCCGGTACGGCCGAGCGGCGCAGCGTGTTCGAGGTCTTCACCCGGCGCCTGCCGGACGGGCGCCGCTACGGCGTGGTGGCGGGCACCGGACGCGTCCTGGACGCGGTCGAGAACTTCCGCTTCGACGAGGGTGTCCTCGGCTTCCTGCGGGAGCGGAAGATCGTGGACGAGCCGACACTCACCTGGCTCGCCGGCTACCGGTTCGGCGGGGACATCTGGGGCTACCCCGAGGGCGAGGTCCACTTCCCCGGCTCGCCGATCATGCGGGTCGAGGGCACCTTCGCCGAATGCGTGCTCCTGGAGACGGTGATCCTCTCCATCCTCAACCACGACTCGGCGATCGCGGCCGCCGCCTCCCGGATGGCCTCCGCCGCGGGCGAGAGGCCGCTGATCGAGATGGGCGCCCGCCGCACCCACGAGCTGGCCGCCGTGGCCGCCGCGCGGGCCGCGTACGTCGGCGGCTTCGCGACCACCTCCGACCTCGCGGCGGGCTTCCGGTACGGCATCCCGACCGTCGGCACCTCCGCGCACGCCTTCACCCTGCTGCACGACCGGGAGCGGGACGCCTTCCAGGCCCAGGTCGACTCCCTGGGCCGGCGCACGACCCTGCTGGTGGACACCTATGACGTCGCCGAGGCCGTCCGTACGGCGGTGGAGGTGGCCGGACCCGAGCTGGGCGCGGTCCGCATCGACTCCGGTGACCTGCTGCTCGTGGCACACCGGGTGCGGCAGCAGCTGAACGAGCTGGGCGCCACGGACACGAAGATCATCGTGACCTCCGACCTGGACGAGTACGCCATCGCCTCGCTGGCCGCGGCGCCCGTGGACGCGTACGGGGTCGGCACCCAGCTGGTGACCGGCTCCGGGCATCCGACCTGCTCGATGGTCTACAAGCTGGTCGCCCGGGCCGAGTCCGCCGACCCGGCGGCACCGCTGGTGCCGGTCGCGAAGAAGGCCAGCGGGGGCAAGACCTCCATCGGCGGACGCAAGTGGGCGGCCCGCCGGCTGGACGAGGAGGGGGTGGCGGAGGCCGAGGTCGTCGGGACCGGGCCGGTGCCGTCCGAGCTGGCCGACCGGCAGCTGCTGGTGCAGTTGGTCAAGGGCGGCGAGGTCGTCGCGCGCGAGCCGCTCGACGTGCCCCGCGAGCGGCACATAGCCGCGCGGGCCAATCTGCCGCTGTCCGCTACACAGCTCTCGCGGGGGGAACCCGTCATTCCGACGGAGTACCTCCAGGGCCGCTCGGGTAGCTAGAGCGGGACCCTCGTCCGTCCCCTCGCAACGCCCCCTCCCGAACGGGCAGCAAAGTCTCTAGGCTCAGTTACTTAAACCTCAGTCGAAGGACACCCACCATGCGCCGCGCCTTGATCGTCGTAGATGTGCAGAACGACTTCTGCGAGGGAGGCAGCCTCGCGGTGTCCGGGGGTGCCGACGTGGCCGCCGCGATCACCGAGCTGATCGGACAGGCGGCGGGTACGGGATACCGACATGTGGTCGCCACCCGCGACCACCACATCGCTCCCGGCGGCCACTTCGCGGACAACCCCGACTTCGTCCGCTCCTGGCCCGCGCACTGCGTCGCGGGCACCGAGGGCGTGGGCTTCCACCCGAACTTCGCGCCCGCCGTCGCCTCCGGGGCGGTGGACGCGGTGTTCGACAAGGGCGCGTACGCGGCCGCGTACAGCGGCTTCGAGGGCACGGACGAGAACGGGGTCCCGCTGGCCGAGTGGCTGCGCTCGCGTCACATCGACGAGGTCGACGTGGTCGGCATAGCCACGGACCACTGCGTACGCGCCACCGCGCTGGACGCGGCGCGGGAGGGCTTCCGTACCCAGGTGCTGCTGGACCTGACCGCAGGGGTCGCTCCGGAGACGACCGAGCGGGCCCTGGAGGAGCTGCGCGAGGCGGGCGTGGAGCTGACCGGCAAGCCGGTGGTCAGCGGCTAGACAGCCCGGCGACAGCGCCCCGCCCGTCCAGGGGTCCCTGCCGCGTCAGCTTTGCTGCACCACCGCCGACCTGCGAAGCAGCGCTCGTATGGGGTGCCACAGCTCCGGCGCGGTGACACCGTTGTCGGGCGCCGTACGCCATATCAGGCCGTCGGGGTGGTGCAGCACCGCCGTGATCTCGTCCGGGGTCGGCGGGGCCGCGTTGCCCCGCAGGTAGACCGCGCGCAGGCCGAGGTTGCGCAGCCGCGTCAGGGCCCGGGCGCGGTTCTGGGCGTGGACCAGTACACGTACCCCGGCGGCGGTGTCGGCGGGGCTGGGCAGATTCAGCGCCACCACCACCGTGCCGTTCGGCAGCTTGCAGAAGCCTCCTGCGGCCATGCGGTCACATCCCCGTTTCGGTCGGTGTCAATAAGCGAGCCACAGGACGCACCTAAACACGATCGGCGGCGACCCGCCAGGGGGTCACCGCCGATACGCTTCTGACCTGCGAAAATGCTGGCTACTTCACCGCAGGGCCGACCTTGAGCAGGATCGTGGAGCCGTCCTTGGCCTCCTTGACGATCTTGATCTTGGTGTTGGTGTCAGTGATCTTGACACCCGCGGTCGGGGTCGCCGGGTCGTAGTAGGTGTTCGTGTGGTCGTTGAAGACCGGAACACCCGCCGACGACTTGATCTCGGTCGCCACGTCCGCGTTGTGCAGCGTGAGGCCGTCCGTGCGGTAGAGGCTGAACGGCGAGTCGTAGGACTGGATGCGGGTGCGCATCAGCGTGCCGTCGGACCACTTCATCGCCGCCGGGTGCGAGTCGACCGGCAGGACCAGGCCGACGCCCGGGTGGACGCTGGTGTTGTTGTCCGCCTGGGAGGTGTCCCACTTCCAGATCAACAGGCCGTTCTGGTACGGGTAGTGCTCCACCCAGCCCGGGCGGGTCGTCGAGAAGCCGAAGTTGTACGGGCCGACCTTGAGGGTCTTGTCGTACGAGACGTATTGGCGGTTCTCGGCGATGTAGTACTGCTTGTAGTCCTTGGTGAAGGACGAGCCGATGCGGGAGAAGCCGTTCGCGGTCCAAGCGGCGTCCGCGGACTCGGCGTTGTCGGAGAACACGGTCGCGCCGTCGGCGGTCAGCGTGATCTCGTCTGCCGCGAAGCCCTTCTGGGCCACGCCGCCGTCGGTCGCGTAGCGGAAGCGGACGTCGATCTTCTTGCCCGCGTAGGCGTCCAGGGAGTACGACAGCTTCTTGTAGCCGTCGACCGTGCCGGTCAGCGCCGGGGCGTTGCTGGCGTCGCGCGGGATGGCCTGGCCGTCCACCGTGCCGTCGATCGCGGTCCAGTTGACGCCGCCGTCGGTCGACACCTCGGTGTAGAGGAAGTCGTAGTTGGCCTCGATGTCGTACCAGCCGTCCAGGCTCAGCGCGGCCGAGGACTTGCCGGTGAGGTCGATCGAACGGGTCAGCGTGTTCTTGAGGTTGTCACCGCTGCCGCTCCACCACTGGGCCGAGCCCTGCGCCGGGGTCACGACGGTGGTGGTGACCGCCTTGTCCGGCAGGGAGACCACGAGGGCCTGCTTGTCCCAGGTGTTGTACTCGGCGACGCCCAGCTTGTGGGTGGACTGCTGGCCGGCCTTGGCCGTGTCGAAGTTCAGCCAGCCGAGCTGCAGCTTGTCCCAGGCGCTGAAGTCGCCCGGCAGGTCGCCGATGGAGTCCTTGCCCCGGCCCAGCCAGGAACCGGAGGACATCAGCGTCCAGAAGCCGGTGGAGTTGTCGCCCTTGCCGGTGGTGTCGTAGTGGTCCGGCAGACCGAGGTCGTGGCCGTACTCGTGGGCAAAGACGCCGAGTCCGCCGTTCTCCGGCTGGATGGTGTAGTCGCCGACCCAGATGCCGGTGTCACCGATCTGCGCGCCACCCAGCTTGTTGCCCGTGGGGCCGGTGGCGCCGGCGTCGGTGCCGAAGGCGTACCAGCGGTGGGCCCAGATCGCGTCCTTGCCCTGGGCGCCGCCGCCCGCGGACTCGTCCTCACCGGCGTGCACGATCTGGAAGTGGTCGATGTAGCCGTCGGGCTCGTTGAAGTTGCCGTCACCGTCGAAGTCGTAGCGGTCCCACTGGTCGAACTTCGCCACGTCCGTCTTGATCTGGGCGTCGGTACGGCCGGCCGCCTTCTGCTGGGCGACCCAGGAGTTCAGGCCGTCGCTGACGACGTTCCACACGCTCGGGCAGTTGGTGGAACCGCAGGCGTTGTTGCCGTAACGTGCCTCGTTGTACGGGACCTTGACCCAGTCGGCGACCTTGCCCGCCACCGAGTAGCGGCCCGAGGACTCCTTCTCGTAGAACTTCTTCATCGACTCGACGTTCTTGCCGGTGCCGAAGTAGAGGTCCTGGAAGTGCTTCTGGTTGTAGTCCTTCTGCCAGGCCGTGCTGTTGTCCTTGGTACGGTCCGGCGCGGCTATCCGGTTGTGCAGCGGGCCGGCGGTGCCGCCGAACTTCGGGTCGGTCTTGTCGCCGAACTCCACCAGGATCGTGAAGATCTTGTCGGTCTTCTCGCGGCCGAGCTCGACGTACTTGCTGTCGCCCTTCCGGCTCTTGAGCTGCACGACCTTCGAGCCGTTGCGCTCCTGAGCCTTGGCCTTGCCCGATATGAGCTGGTTCAGAGCCTCCTCGCGCTGGGCATCCTGCGTCTTGCTCAGCGGGCCGTCGAGGTCGTGGTCCTGCTGCTTCACCGGAGCCGGGTCGTGCCGGTTCGCGGCTGCGGACCGGGCCGGGGTGCTCGCCTCCGCGACGGCGAAGGTCGAAAACGTGGCGGAGGCCGCGGCGAGCGCCACACCGATGGCGGCGGCTCTGAACGTCCAGGGTCTGCTGGTCACTTGAGTTCCTCCCCCGCGCAGCGCCACACGGACAGGGGGTCCTGGTCATGGAAGGGTCCGTGCGCGCATGATCAGCGCGTGTAGTCAAGTGACGACATTTGACTAGAGGTTTAGAAGAAAAGACAGACCTTGACTTGAACAAGACAAGTGCACTATGCGGAGTCGACGTTCGTTTTACGAACAACTGAACGCTCCGGTCAACGGGCGCATGCGCCCGGCACGTTCCCGGACCCCATGACTCCGTGCGCCCCCTGTGCACCGGTACCGTGGGTTAGGTCACGCTTACCGCGCGTCCGGCTCGGGCATGCAGGCGAAGAGAGTCGAATGGCGCCCCATCTTCCGAGGACACGATTGCCATGCCTCGTCCGACCGCCGCACAGCTCGCCTACGGTTCGTGCACCGTGATCTTCTCGACGCTCGCCATGCTGCTGCTGTCCCAGACGAGTTCAGGCCTCGCGGTCACCGTCATCGCCCTGGCCGCGCTCGCGCTGGGACTGCTCGTCGCGATGACGGTGCCCCTGCCCAAGCCGCGCACCGTCGCGCCGGCGGAGACCGCACCGGAGAGCGAGCGGGTCCCCACCGCACTGTGAACGAGTGAACGACGCGCACGGGAGCGGGGGGGGGGGGGGGGGGGGGGGGGGGGGGGGGGGGGGGGGGGGGGGGGGGGGGGGAGGGGGGGGGGGGGGGGGGGGGAGGGGGGGGGGGGGGGTGTGGGTGGGGGGTGG
>NZ_JBVIGN010000011.1:0-139310 GCF_055570785.1 Streptomyces sp. NPDC031100 | reverse complement strand
AGGAGAAGGTGCCAGAAAACACGAGACAAAGGAAAACAATAAATCGCCCCCTCCTCCCCCCCCCCCCCCCCCCCCCCCCCCCCCCGCTCCCGCTTGTACGGCGCCCCGCACCGCTCAGGCGGTGCTGACCTCCACGGTCTTGGCGGCCTTGTCGTGCAGGCCCTGTTTGTACGGCTTGTCGAAGAAGCTCCAACCACCGCAGATCGCGGTCCAGATGCAGGCGCAGCAGAAGGCGAACGGCAGCCACAGCACCAGGGCGCGGATCAGCGAGGTCTGCATCGAGGGTGTGGCGCCGTCGTTCAGGTTGGCCACCCGCATCTTGAGCCACTTCTTGCCCAGGGTCTGCCCCGTCTTGGCGATCAGGATCGTGTCGTAGGCGACGTAGAGGACGGCGGCGGCGAACGACTGCCACAGGGACCGGCTGACCTCGATCCGGTCCCCGTTCACCTGGTACTCGTGAACGCCGAGGGGCCAGGTGACCAGCCAGACGACGATGCCCACGAGGATCATGTCGATGATGCGCGCGAGGGTCCGTTTGCCGCTGTCGGCGAGCGGGGGCATGCCGGCGAGGGGGTCGGCGGGGTAGCCCGGGCCGCCGGGGCCGCCGTAGGGGCCGCCGCCACCGTAGGGCCCACCGCCGCCGTAGGGCGGAGGCTGCTCACCCCCGTAGGGCGGAGGCTGTTGGCCGCCCCAGGGCGGGGGTGGCTGGCCTCCCGGCGGGGGCGGCTCCTGGCCGCCGGGCGGCGGTGGTTGCCCGCCCGGCGGGGGCTGCCCTCCCTGCGGGGGCTGCCGGCCGCCGGGCGGGGTGTCGTACGGCGAGCCCGACCCCTGGTCCGACGGGGGCCGCTTCCTGAACGGGTCGTCCTCGGGGGGCTGCTCTCCGGAGCCGGAGGGCGGTTCGCTGCTCATGGCCCGAGTGGACCGCGAACGCCCCGGCTCCGCATCCGGCGAGCCGCCGTACGGGTACGAGGTCCGGGCCGTACGGGGTACGAGCTACGGGCGCACGGGGTACGTGGCCCGCTTTCCGTCAGCCCGCTACGAAGGTGTGGGCCGCCTTGTCGTGCCAGCACTGGTGCCAGGGCCGGTCGAACAGACACCACAGGACGCCGACGATCCCGATGCCGAGCAGCCCGGGGACGCTGTAGACCAGCCAGCGGCGCAGGGCCGCGCCGAACGTCGGGGGCTCGTGCGCCTCGATGTCCCGGACGTCCAGACCGCACAGCTTCTTGCCGAGGGTGCGGCCCCACTTGGCGGTGGGCAGCACCTCGTACAGGACGCCGACGAGGAGGAGGACGGCAAGGACGATGCCGAGGGAGGTGCCGGTCGTGCCGTCGAGCAGCCAGACGGTGACGGTGCGGCCGGAGAGCTTGGCCTCGTCGATCTTCTGCTGGACGTGGTCGACCGCCTGGGTGCCGAGCGGGACCGCCGCGGCGGCGGTGACGGCACCGACGACCAGACTGTCGATCAGCCGGGCGGCGAACCGCTTGCCGAGGCCGGCCGGGCGGGCCGCGGCCTGCCGACGGGCCGCCGCCTGGAACGGGTCCTCCACCGGCGGCTTCCAGGGCGCCACGGGCTGCTCGTCCGCGCCTCCGGCCAGCCGGTGCACCTGCTGCGCCCAGGAGGCCTGACCGCCACCGGGCCCCGAGGTCAGCGGAGTGGCCGCGGGCCCGCCCTGCTGGGGCACCGAGGGGGCTACGGCGGCGGGGGCCGCGGCAGCCTGGGGAGCCTGGGCGGCCGCGGAAGCCTGAGGGGTCTGGGCGGCCGCGGAAGCCTGAGGGGTCTGGGCGGCCGCGGCCCGGGCGGCGGCGGCCTTCCCGGCGCCGAAACCGCTGCCCGCGGCGGGCGACCCGGGCTGCGCGGAGGGCGATCCGAGAGCCCCCTGCGCGCCGAACCCACCCGCGGCCGCCGAGCCGGTTCCCTGAGCACCGGGCCCTGCCGCACCGGGACCACCGGCCGCTGCACCCGGGGCGCCCTGCGCGCCGAAGCCCGCGCCCGCGCCTGGACCTCCTGCGCCCGGGCCGCCGAAGCCGCCCGCAGCCGCCGAGCCGGACCCCTGAGCACCGGGACCCGCCGCAGCGGGGCCACCCGCCCCATGGCCGAAGCCCGCCGCACCCGGACCCGCCGAGCCGGACCCCTGAGCGCCAGGCACCGCGCCGGGACCACCAGGCGCTCCACCCGCGCCGGAGCCCTGCGCGCCGAAGCCCGCGCCCGCGGCAGCCCCGCCTGCCCCCGGACCGTAGGCACCCGCAGCGGAGTTGGGCGCCTGCGCACCGGAGCCGCCCGCTCCCGGGCCGGAGGTCCGTGGGCCGAAGGCCGGGCCGGAGTCTGCCGAGCGCGGGTCGGTGGTGTGCGCCCCGAAGCCGGGCGTGCCGGGGGCCGAGGGCCCGCCGGAGGTCCCGGGGTGCTGACCCGGCGTCGGCCGGAACGTCATCGTGCCGTCGTCCGTGACCGCCGCGGGGCCCGGGACCGGGCGGCGGAAGATGAACGTGCCGGGGTCGGGGGCATCGTCCTCGGCCGGCGGGATCGACGCCGTACCGGTGGCGTGGCCGGACGACTCCCCGGGGCGCCTCGGGTCGTCGGCGCCCCAGGCCTGCTGCTGCCCGGAGGGCCCGGGCTGCGGGTCCTCGTCGAAGAAGTACGGGCCCGTCTCCTCGACGGACGGGGCCGCCGGGCGGGCGCCGGGCGGCGGAGTGAGCGACTCGCCGTCCTTCGGCGCCGGCCGGCTGGTGCCCGGCACCCAGGAGGCGCCGTTCCAGTACCGGACGTAGCCGGGGATGGACGGGTCCGGGTAGTAGCCCTCGCGGGGCCTGTCGTCACCGGGTGCCGGGGTTGGGGCGCTCATGTCCGTCGTCCCGTATCTGCTCGGGGGTGGAATGGGGTCCCCCACATCTATCAGACCGGGGGACGCCGCACCGCCAGTCCGGCCGGACCCACCCCTTTCCGGGCAACGCCGTACACAGGTCGCGCACGCGCGCCCGAAAAATTTCCCGGAACCCGCGTAATGGCCGCGCCCCCGCCCCCTCTCCCCCGGTACGGGCCCGATCCGAGCGGCCCCGGCAGAGAGGAGACACAGGTCATGCGTCACACCGTGGTGGAGCGGGAGCTGGAGTTGAGGCTGATCCTGTCGCCCGAGCGGAGCATCCCGGTCCCGGCCCGGCTCAGCTACCGCTCCGACGATCCCTACGCGATCCACATCTCCTTCCACATCAACTCCGAGCACCCCGTCAACTGGACGTTCGCCCGGGAACTCCTGGTGGAGGGGGTGTTCCGGCCGTGCGGGCACGGGGATGTGCGGGTGTGGCCGACCAAGGTCGACGGGCGCAGTGTCGTGCTGATGGCGCTGAGTTCGCCGGACGGGGACGCTCTGCTGGAGGCACCGTCCGCCCAGGTGTCCGCCTGGCTGGAGCGGACGCTGCGGGTGGTGCCCCCGGGGACTGAGGGCGGGCAGCTGGGCATCGACGACGCACTCGACCAGCTGCTCGCCCAGTGAGGGCAGGGTCGGAGAAGGCAGGGTCAGAAGAGTTTGCCGGGGTTGAGGATGCCGAGCGGGTCGAAGACCTGCTTCACCGCCCGCTGCATCTCCACGCCGACCGGGCCGATCTCCCGTGCCAGCCACTCCTTCTTCAGGACGCCCACCCCGTGTTCGCCGGTGATGGTGCCGCCGAGTTCCAGCCCGAGGGCCATGATCTCGTCGAAGGACTCGCGGGCCCGCCGGGACTCGTCGGGGTCCTGGGCGTCGAAGCAGACGGTGGGGTGCGTGTTGCCGTCGCCGGCGTGGGCGCAGACCCCGATGGTGAGCTCGTACTTGGCGGCGATCTGCTCGACGCCCTCGAGCATCGCGCCGAGCTTCGAGCGGGGCACGCACACGTCGTCGATCATCGTCGTGCCCTTGACCGCCTCCAGCGCGGTCAGCGAGAGCCGCCGGGCCTGCAGGAGGAGGTCGGACTCGGCGGCGTCCTCGGCCGGGACGACCTGGGTGGCGCCGGCGGCCTCGCACAGGGCACCGACGGCGGCGAGGTCGGCGGTGGGGTCGGGGGTGTCGAAGGCGGCCAGCAGCAGCGCCTCGGTGGTCTCCGGGAGACCCATGTGGGCGAGGTCGTTGACCGCCTTGACGGTCGTACGGTCCATCAGTTCGAGGAGGGACGGGACGTGACCGCCCTCCATGATCCGGCACACGGCGTCGCAGGCGGCGGCCGCGGAGCCGAACTCGGCGGCCAGGACGAGCTGCTGGGGCGGCTTGGGCCGCAGGGCCAGGACCGCACGGACGACGATGCCGAGCGAGCCCTCGGAGCCGACGAAGAGGCGGGTCAGGTCGTAGCCGGCCACCCCTTTCGCGGTACGGCGCCCTGTGGACATCAGGCGGCCGTCGGCGAGGACGACCTCCAGACCGAGGACGTACTCGGCGGTCACGCCGTACTTCACACAGCACAGGCCGCCCGACCCCGTGCCGATGTTGCCGCCGATGGTGCACATCTCCCAGCTGGAGGGGTCCGGCGGGTAGTACAGGCCGTGTTCCTCGACCGCGCGGGAGAGCGTCGCGTTGATCACGCCCGGTTCGACGACGGCGATCCGGTCGACGGGGCTGATCTCCAGGATGCGGTCCATCTTGGTGAGGGACAGCACGATGCAGCCGTCGGTGGCGTTGGCGCCGCCGGACAGGCCGCTGCGGGCGCCCTGCGGGACGACCGGGACACGCAGTTCGGTGGCGGTCCGCATGACGTGCTGGACCTGCTCGACCGTGCGCGGCAGCACCACCACGGCCGGGGCGCCGGCCGGGCAGAAGCTCGCCATGTCGTTGGCGTAGGACGCGGTGACGTCGGGGGCGGTGAGGACGGCCCCGGGCGGCAGGCCGGCCAGGAGCCGGTCGGTGAGACTGCCGGTCTCTGCGATGTCTTCATCGCGACGCGCTTCGATACGGCTCATGATCACAGCGTCGCACTCGGGGCCATCGGTGTGAACCCCGTCCGTGCCGTCCTTGGGCCACCCGGGCGTTCCCGTCACGCTGACGCACAGTGAGCGGCATGGAGATCCGACAGTACGGCCGGTCCGTCCCCGGTACGTCTCCGACGGCCGAGCCGCGTCCGCCGCGCAGGCAGCGGCGGTGGCTGCGGCGGGTGCTGCTCACGGCGGTGGCGGGCGGGGCCGCGGCGGGCGCGGTCCTGATGCTGCTGCCGTCCGAGCCGCACCGCCCGCCCGTGGCGCCGGCGGCGGGCCCGCAGGCCCAGGCCCAGGCGCAGGCGCTGGCCGCGGTCACCTCCGGGGTGCCGGCCTCGCTGCCCGCGCTGGCGGCGCTCATCGGGCAGCAGGAGAGCAGGGTGCGGGCGCAGCCGCGGGACGCGCGGGCGTGGGCCGTGCTGGGGGCCGCGTACCTGGAGCAGGGGCGGCGCAGTGCCGACGCGGCGAACTATCCGAAGGCGGAGCGGGCGCTGCGGACCTCGATGGAGGTGAAGGGCGGGGACAACGCGGCGGCGATGGGCGGGCTGGCCGCGCTGGCGAACGCGCGCCGGGACTTCTCCTTGGCGAAGCGGTACGGCGAGCAGGCGCTGAAGCTGGCGCCGAAGCGGTGGACGGCGTATCCGCCGCTGATCGACGCCTACACCGGGCTCGGCGACTACAAGGCGGCCCGGAGCACGCTGGACAAGCTGATGGGGCTGCGTACCGGCGCGGCCGAGCGGCCCGCGGTGATGGCGCGGGCCTCGGCGGTCTACCGGGACCGGGGCTGGCGCGAGGACGCCGCAGCCCAGCTGACGGACGCGGCGGCGGCCGCCCGCACCCCCGCCGAGCAGGCCGCCTATCTGACCGGGGTCGGGCAGCTGGCCTGGGAGCGGGGTGACCGGGAGGACGCGCTGCGGCACTTCGAGGAGGCCGTGCGTCTCGATCCGGACCAGCGGGCGGCGCGCGCCGGGCAGGGGCGGGCGCTGGCCTCGCTGGGCCGCACCGCGGAGGCGCTCGCCGCGTACCGGGCGGCCGTCGCCAGGCAGCCGGATCCCCAGGACACGCTGGAGCTGGGCGAGTTGTACGAGTCGCTGGGGCAGTACCCGGCGGCTCGGGAGCAGTACGAGCTGCTGCGGGAGCGGGTACGGCAGGCGGTGGCGGGCGGGGTCGACGAGGAGCTGCTGATCGGGCAGTTCGAGGCGGACCACGGGGACGCCGACGACGCGGTGGTGCGGCTGGAGGAGGAGTGGTCGCGCCAGCCCGGGATCGAGGTGGCCGACGCGCTCGGCTGGGCGCTGCACCGGGCGGGCGACGACGAGGAGGCGCTGGAGTACGCCACGACCGCGACGAACAAGGCGGAGGGCGGCGGGGTGCGCAGTGCGCTGTACATCTTCCACCGGGGCATGATCGAGCGCGAGCTGGAGCTGGACGGGCCGGCCCGGCGGCATCTGCAGGAGGCGCTGCGGATCAACCCGTACTTCTCGCCGCTCAGGGTTCCCGCGGCACGGGAGGCGTTGCAGGAGCTCGGGGACGTACCGGACGAGCCCCTGCCCGCCTCCTGACTACAGGTTGCCGCGCTTGGCCTGCTCGCGTTCGATGGCCTCGAACAGGGCCTTGAAGTTGCCCTTGCCGAAGCCCATCGAGCCGTGCCGTTCGATGAGTTCGAAGAAGACGGTCGGGCGGTCCTGGACCGGCTTGGTGAAGATCTGCAGGAGGTAGCCGTCCTCGTCGCGGTCGGCGAGGATCTTCAGTTCCCGCAGGGTCTCGACCGGGACCCGGGTGTCCCCGACCCACTCGCCGAGGGTGTCGTAGTAGGAGTCCGGGGTGTCGAGGAACTGGACGCCGGCCGCGCGCATGGTGCGGACGGTCTGCACGATGTCGTTGGTGTTCAGCGCGATGTGCTGGACACCTGCGCCGCCGTAGAACTCCAGGTACTCGTCGATCTGGGACTTCTTCTTGGCGATCGCGGGCTCGTTGATCGGGAACTTGACCTTGAGGGTGCCGTCCGCGACGACCTTCGACATCAGCGCGCTGTACTCGGTGGCGATGTCGTCGCCCACGAACTCCTTCATGTTCGTGAAGCCCATGACCTTGTTGTAGAACGCCACCCACTCGTTCATGCGGCCGAGTTCGACGTTGCCGACGCAGTGGTCGATGGCCTGGAAGGTGCGCTGCGCGGGCGGCTCGACGAACGGGGCCGCAGCGACGAAGCCGGGCAGGTACGGGCCGTCGTAGCCCGTGCGCTCGACGAGGGTGTGGCGGGTCTCGCCGTAGGTGGCGATCGCGGCGAGGACGACGGTGCCGTACTCGTCCTTGAGTTCGTACGGCTCGGCGACGGAGCGGGCGCCGTGCTCGATCGCGTAGTCGTAGGCGCGGCGGGCGTCCGGGACCTCGATGGCCAGGTCGATGACGCCGTCGCCGTGCTCGGCCACATGCCGGCCGAGGAAGCGGCCCCAGTCGGTGCTCGCCTTGATGACCGAGGTGAAGACGAAGCGGGCGGAGCCGTTCTCCAGTACGTAGCTGGCGGTCTCGCGGCTGCCGTTCTCCGGTCCGGAGTAGGCGACCAGCCGCATGCCGAAGGCGGTGGAGTAGTAGTGCGCCGCCTGCTTGGCGTTGCCCACGGCGAAGACGACCGCGTCCATTCCCTTGACCGGGAAGGGGTCGGCCTGCCGGGCGGTGTCGGGAGTGTGGTGTGTGGTCTGCGTCATATGCGAAGCGTGGCTCCGCTCGGCAAGCTGCGCAATAGTTCGCTTATTCACAGGGCAATCTGCCCAGTGGTACGACGGTAACGGCGGACTTTCTGTACAGGATGACCACCCCGGGAGGGGCTGTGGCGATCGATCATCTGGACGGGCGGATCATCGTGCTGCTGGCGCGGGAGCCGCGCATCGGCGTGCTGGAGATGTCCCGGCGGCTGGGGGTCGCCCGGGGGACCGTGCAGGCGCGCCTGGACCGGCTTCAGTCGAACGGAGTGATCCGCGGATTCGGTCCGCAGGTGGACCCGGCGGCCCTCGGCTACCCGGTCACCGCGTTCGCCACGCTCCAGATCAGGCAGGGCCAGGGCCCCGATGTCCGGGCGCACTTGGCGACCGTGCCGGAGGTGCTGGAGCTGCTGACCACCACCGGCAGCGGGGACATGCTGTGCCGGCTGGTGGCCCGCTCGAACGCCGATCTCCAGCGGGTGATCGACCGGGTCGTCGGTTTCGACGGCATCGTCCGGGCCTCCACGGCGATCGTCATGGAGAACCCCGTTCCGCTGCGGATCATCCCGCTGGTGGAGCAGGCCGCCGAGGTCGCCGCCTGCCGCTCGCCTAACAGCTCGGGACCGAGTCCTTCCCCTTCTCCAGGGCCACCAGGGAGTCGACCGCGCCCTTGAGCGTGGTCACCGGGACGAGCCGCAGCCCCTTCGGCAGCTCCGCCTCGGCCTCGCTGCACTCGGCCTTCGGCACCAGGAAGACGGTGGCCCCGTCCCGCTTCGCGGCCTGCGTCTTCAGGGCCACCCCGCCCACCGCGCCGACCTTCCCGGCGGCGTCGATGGTTCCCGTACCGGCGATGGTCCGGCCGCCCGTGAGGTCGCCGCCGCCGCCGTCGCCCTTCAGCTTGTCGATGATCCCCAGGGTGAACAGCAGCCCCGCGCTGGGCCCGCCCACATCGGCGAGCTTCAGCTTGACCTTCACCTTGTCGGCGCTCAGGTCCAGGTACTTCAGCGCCGCCTGGGTCGCCGCGTCCTGGGACTCCTGCATCTGCTGCACGTTGTGCCGCTCGATCTCCTTGACGGTGTTGCCGCTCGGGTAGACCGAGTCGTGGGGCATGACGGCCCGGTCCGTGCGGAACCAGTTGCCGAGCACGTCCGCGAGGGACACCCGGACGTCCGGGCCGGTCGCCACGATGGTCGTCATCCGCAGCTGCCCGCTGGTCTTCCGGACGGGCGCACCGGAGACGGTGATCACCTGGGTGCCCTGGTTCGCGCCGAGCACGTTCACCGTCGTGCCGGGCTGCGCCACCGAGAACGGCAGCGGCGCGAACACCGCCGTGGCGAGCAGGGCCACGACGGGCAGGGCGCAGACGGCGACGGCCTGGGGGCGCGTGAGACGTGAGAGCACGGGATCAATCTACGTGACGGCCGCCATTGCCCCCTGGCCGCTGTGCGACGTACAGGTCCTGCCGCTCCCGGGTGAACCGCCGCAGCGCGTCCGGAAGGGGCTCGATGCCGATCCCCGGTGTCGTCGGGACCGGGAGGTGGCCGTCCTCCAGGACGAACGGCTCGGTGATGTCCTCCGCGAAGTACCGGGAGGAGGCCGAGGTGTCGCCCGGCAGGGTGAAGCCGGGGAGGGCGGCCAGGGCCAGGTTGGGGGCGCGGCCGATGCCCGTCTCCAGCATCCCGCCGCACCACACCGGGACGCCGTGCGCGTGGGCCACGTCGTGGACGCGGCGGGCCTCCAGGTAGCCGCCGACCCGGGCGGGCTTGACGTTCACCACCCGGCAGGCGTCCATGGCGATCGCGGACGCGGTGTCGCGGGCGTGGTGCAGGGACTCGTCCAGGCAGACCGGGGTCGCCAGCCGCTTCTGGAGCTGTGCGTGGGCGTGGAGGTTGTTCTCCTCCAGCGGCTCCTCGATCAGCAGCAGCCCGAACTCGTCAAGGCGCCGCAGGTGCTCAACGTCCCCCAGGGTGTAGGCGGTGTTGGCGTCGACCTGGAGGGGCAGCTCGGCGCCGAAGCGCTCACGGACCGCCCGGACCGGCTCGACGTCCCAGCCGGGCTCGATCTTCAGCTTGACGCGGACGTACCCCTCGGCGAGATAGCGCTCGACGTCGTCCAGCAGTTCGGGCACGGAGTTCTTGATGCCGACGGAGACCCCGGCGGGCACCCGGTCCCGTACGGCGCCGAGGTAGGTCGCCAGCGGCATGCCGTAGGACCGCAGCTCGGCGTCCAGGACCGCCGTCTCCAGGGCAGCCTTCGCCAGCTCGTGCCCCTTGATCTTCGCCAGCGCGGGGGCCAGCGCGGCCACGGTGAGGTGCGGGAGGGCGGCCACCCGGGGCAGCAGGAAGTCGCGCAGCACGATCTCCGCGCCGGCCACGAACTCCGAGCAGTACAGGGGCTCGGGGTCGGCGGCGAACTCCGACCAGCCCTCGGCCGCGTCCGTGACGACGTGCAGGAGGAAGGTGTCCTTCGTCGTCATCGTGCCGAAGGAGGTCCGGAAGGGCGTGACCAGCGGGATGGCCACGTGCACGATCTCGACGCGCTCCAGCTTCATGCGGTCTCCTCCGTCCCGCTCGTCCGGGTAAGCGTGTACCAGCCGTCGCGGGACATGTCCGTCGCGCGGAAGCCCTCGGCGAAGGCCTCCGTGAAGACCTCGCGCACGGCGTGCCGCCAGCGCAGGGCGAGCGCGGGGTCGGCGGCGCGGAGCTTGACTATGTCGTCGGGGACCCGGCACCAGATCCGCAGGTCGTCGCGGCGGGCGAGCGGATCGCCGTCGGGGGCGGTGCGCGTGACCGGTCCCATGGCCTGGTCCGCGGTGTCGTACGACGGTGCCGACGCGGTCAGGTCCCAGGTCACCGTCAGCCGGTCGCTCTCGTCGCCGTCGTTCACGCCGTCCGTCATGCGGCCGTAGAAGTCGACCAGGTACTCCGTGCCGACGGCGCCCAGCTTGACCAGGTTGAAGCGGGCGTTGCGGCCGACCAGCGGGTCGAAGGTCCAGCGCATGGTGCGGGCGCCGAGCCCGACGGCCCAGTCGCGCTGCGCCTGCTTCACGGCGTACCCGAGGCCCCGGTCGGCGGCCGCCACCAGCGAGTACGTGCTGCGCTCCGCTCCGAGCACGGCCACGGACGCCCCGGCCGGCCGCTGCCCGTCGTACACGGCGTGCACGGCGCCGCCGGCGTGCACCAGGCTGTGCAGCACCTCGGCCGGGTAGGGCGGGGCGGTACGCGGTGTGTGCCAGACGTCGCTGAAGTAGTCGGCCACGGCCGAGATCCCGGCCACGTCGTGGACGGATCGGACGGTGACTCCTGCTGTCACGTCCCCTGCTGTCACGTCCCCTGCTGTCACTCCTGCTGTCATGAGGACGAGTCTCGGAGGCCGGGCGGGCCCGCGTGTTGTGCGAGCGGCCAAGGGATGCGTACGTTCGTTTCACCATCAGCCAAGCCCACCCGCAAGGATCCCCATGGAAGCGTGCACTCTCGGCGACCTCCTGGACGTCGTCGGCGGCACCGGCCTGCGCCTGCACACCGCCCCCGCCGGGCAGGGCGTGCCGGTCACCGAGGCGGTGCTCTACGACGGCCGGGTGCCGCTCCCCCGGCTGCCCGGCGCGCTGCTGCTGGCCGTCGGGGTGCCGGCGGCCCAGGCGGGACCGCTGGTGCGGGCGGCCGCGGAGGCCGGGCTGACCGGGGTCGTGGTGCGGGGCCCGGACGGACCGGCCGGCGAGGCGGAGGCACACGGTGTGGCACTGCTGTCGGTGGCCGAGGACGCGGCCTGGCACCAGGTGCACCTGCTGCTCGCCTCGGCCATCGGCGCCCGGCCGGCCGCCGCCACCGACACCGGCCTCGGTGACCTGTTCGCGCTGGCCGACGCGATCGCGGCAGCGGCCGGCGGGGCCACCGCCATCGAGGACCCGCGGCAGCGGATCCTCGCCTACTCCACCGTCCCCGGGCAGCCGGTGGACGAGGACCGGCGGCAGGGCATCCTCGGCCTGCAGGTGCCGGCCAGCGCGGAGAACACCGAGCAGTACCGGCGGCTGTTCGCGGCGGACCGTCCGGTGCGCCTGCCCGCGCTCACCGGCTCGGACCTGCCCCGCCTCGCGATGCCGGTGCGGGCCGGCGGGGAGACGCTCGGCTCCGTCTGGGTGATCGACGGCGGCTCGCTCGCCCCCGACGCCGAGGACACCCTCACCCAGGGTGCCTCCACGGCCGCCCTGCTCCTGCTGCGGGCCCGCGCGGCCCGCGAACTGGCCCGGCACCGGGGCACCGACCTGCTGCGCCGTCTGCTGGACGGCTCGGCGGACGCGGCGGCCGCCGAGCGGCTCGGAATCGCGGGCCCGGCCCGGGTGGCCGCCTTCGTCCTGGACTCCGCCGCGAGCGTCCCGGACGCCGAACGCACCGCACTGCGCCTGCTGGACGTCGTACGCCTGCAGTGCGAGGCGCGCTACGGGCGGCACGCGTGCGTGCTGGTGGACGGGGTGGTGTACGCCGTGCTCCCGGCGCCCGGCGCCCGTGAGCCGCAGGGGCGCGCCGGTGTCGAGGGGGCGGGCGCGCGGAGGCCCGAAGGGCTGAGCACGGTCGGCCCCTCGACACCGGCTGGAGCGCCCCGGAGGCGAACAAATGGACACAGCCACAGAAAGCTCGCCGAGGACATCGTCGGGCAGGCCGGGCAGGCGCTGCGGGTGCCGGTGCGGGCGGCGCTGGGCGAGGTGGTGCCGGACGCGGACGGCCTCGCCGGCTCCCGGGCGGACGCGGACCTGGTGCTGCGGGTGCTGGACGCAGGCCTGCCGGTCGCCACGGTGGACGAGGTCCGCCCGCGCGTGACACTCCTGCGGCTGGCCGAAGTGATGGGCGAGCGGCGGGAGTTGAGCGCGGGCGCCTGGCACCGGGTGCTGGCCTACGACGCCGAGAACGGCACGGAGTACGCCCGCACGCTCATCTGCTGGTTCGACGCGGGCTGCGACATGGCGGGCGCGGCGAAGCTGCTCGCCGTGCACCCCAACACCTGCCGCTACCGCCTCAAGCAGCTCCAGCAGCACGCCGGGGTCGACCTGGACGACCCCGACGAGCGGCTGGTGCTGTGGCTTCAGTTGCGGACGCTGGCCGGGCTCAGCTCAGCCACCGCCTGAGCCTCTCCTCGCACTGCTCCAGGTGCGCGACGGGCACGTACTCCCCCGCCGTGTGGGCCAGCGACGGGTCGCCGGGGCCGTAGTTGAGCGCGGGGATGCCGAGCGCGGCGAACCGGGCCACGTCCGTCCAGCCGAGCTTGGGCCGGGGCTCGGCGCCGAGCGCGGCGACGAGCCCGCGGACCCGGTCCAGATGGGGCAGGGCGCCCGTGACGACCTCGGTGACACGGACTTCGTACTCCGGGAAGAGCCCGCGCACGTACGCCTCCGCCTCCTCGGCCGAACGACTGGGCGCAAAGCGGCAGTTGACGGTGACGACGCACTCGTCCGGTACGACGTTCCCGGCGACCCCGGCGCGCACCGCGACGGCGTTCAGCCCCTCCCGGTACTCCAGCCCGTCCACGACGACCCGTTCGGGGGCGTGGTCGTCCAGCCGCTGGAGCACCCGGGCGGCCTTGTGCGCGGCGTTGACGCCCTGCCAGGCGCGGGCGGTGTGGGCGCGGGCGCCCTTGACGACGATGTCGGCGGTGAGGATGCCCTGGCAGCCGGCCTCGACACCGGCGTCGGAGGGCTCCATGAGGATCGCCAGAGCGGCCTCTTCGAGCAGCCCGGGCCGGGCGGCGGCGATCCGCGCCAGCCCGTTGCGATCACCCTCGACCTCCTCGCACTCGTAGAAGACGTAGGTGAGATCGCGGACGGGCGCGGTGACGGTGGCGGCGAGCCGCAGCGCCACCGCGACCCCGCCCTTCATGTCACAGGCACCGAGCCCGTGGACGCGGCCGTCCGCGAGCCGGGAGGGGAGGTTCCCGGCAGCCGGAACCGTGTCCACGTGGCCTGCCAGCAGGGCGCGTTCGGGTCGGCCGAGGGTGGTACGGGCGACGACGGAGTGGCCCACGCGCTCGACGGTCAGGTGGGGCAGGGCACGCAGGGCCGCCTCCACGGCATCCGCGATCCCCTCCTCCTCCCCGCTCTCGGAGGGCAGGTCGACGAGGGCGCGGGTGAGGGTGGTGACGTCGGCGGCGAGGTCGAGGGCGGTCATGCGAGCTCCTCGTGCGGTGCGTCGAGCTTGTTCAGCTTGGAGTGCCGGATGCCGTAGAAGCCGTAGATCACGAGCCCGGCCGCCATCCACACCCCGAACGCGATCCAGGTGTCGGCGCCGAGACTGCCCAGCATGTAGACGCAGAAGCCGACGCCGAGCAGGGGCGTGACGGGCGAGAGGGGAACCCGGAAGGAGCGCGGGGTGCCGGGGCTGCGCCGGCGCAGGATGACGACGGCCAGGTTGACCAGCATGAACGCGAAGAGGGTGCCGATGCTGGTGGCGTCGGCGAGGCTGCCGAGCGGGACGAGGGCGGCGAGTACGGCGATGAAGCCGGAGACGATGACGGTGTTGGCACGCGGCACCCCGGTACGCGGGTGAACACGGGCGAACAGCGGGGGCACCAGCCCGTCCCGGGCCATGGCGAACAGGATGCGGATCTGCCCGTACTGCACGGTGAGCACGACGCTGGTGGTGGCGACGACGGCACCGATGGACAGCAGGATCGGCCACAGGCTCCCGCCCCCGACGGACCGCACCAGCACCTCGCTCAGGGTCGCCTCGGTCCCCGCGAACTGCTTCCACGGCATCGCGCCGAGCGCGGCGACGGCGACGAGGACGTACAGGGCGGTGACCAGCACCAGGGAGAGGATGATGGCGCGCGGCAGATCCCGCTGCGGGTTCCTGGCCTCCTCGCCGGCGGTGGAGGCGGCGTCGAAGCCGATGTAGGAGAAGAAGAGGGAGGCGGCTCCGGCGCTCATGCCGGCGGCGCCGAGCGGGAACAGGGGGTGGAAGTTCCCGGCGCGGAAGGCGGTGAAGGCGACGGCGCAGAACATCACGAGCGCGGCGATCTTGACGCCGACCATGATCGTGTTGGCGACGGCGCTCTCCTTGGCCCCGCGCAGCAGCACGACCATGGCGAGGACGACGATGAGAGCGGCCGGGATGTTGAGCGTCCCGCCGGCGCCCGGCGGCGCGCTGAACGACTCGGGCAGGGTGATGCCGAAGGTCAGGTCGAGCAATTCGTTGACGTACTGCCCCCACCCCACGGCGACGGCGGCCACGGACACCCCGTACTCCAGGATCAGACACCACCCGCACACCCAGGCGACCAGCTCGCCGAGGGTGGCGTAGGCATAGCTGTACGACGATCCCGAGCCCGGGATCATGCCGGCCAGCTCGGCATACGAGAGCGCCGAGAACAGGGCCGTGACCCCGGCGAGCACGAAGGAGACGACGACCGCGGGCCCGGCCTCCGGGACGGCCTGCCCCAGCACGACGAAGATGCCGGTACCGAGCGTCGCCCCCACGCTGAGCAACGTCAGCTGGGCGACTCCCATGGTCCGCTTGAGCGGACTGGAGGCGGCCTCACCTACGAGCGCACCTACGGCTTGCCGCCGGGTGAGCCTGCTCGACCGACCCGTCTCTTCTCCGGCCTGTGGCCGGCTCCGGACTCTCTCCACCGTCCCGCTCCCTCCGCATTGGGGCTTGTATGGCCCTTGATGATGCGGAGGGGCGGCCAGCCGGGGGGTGAGGGGATCGGCCAAACGTTAGGGTTTCTGATTAGCAAGACGGCCAAACCGGGTGACCTTGGCAGCAGACGGGCTCAACGCAACGCTTCGGCGACTTCCCGAGCCGCATCCACCACCCGCGGCCCCACCCTCTCCGGCACGGCATCCGCAAGCATCACGACCCCCACGCTGCCCTCGACCCCCGTCACCCCGACGAGCGGCGCCGCGGCCCCGCTGGCCCCCGCCTCCAGTTCCCCGTGCGTCAGGGTGTACCCGGGGTCGGCGGACGGCGACTGCCGCGCAGCGAGAATCGCCTTGCCCGCGGCCCCCCGGTCGAGCGGATGCCGGAAGCCGGCCCGGTAGGCCACGTGATAGTCCGTCCAGGTCGGCTCGACCACGGCGACGGCGAGCGCCTCCGTCCCGTCGACCAGCGTCAGATGTGCCGTCGCCCCGATGTCCTCGGCGAGCGAGCGCAGCGCGGGCAGCGCGGCCTCCCGTACCAGCGGATGCACCTGGCGGCCAAGGCGCAGCACCCCGAGCCCGACCCTGGCTCGCCCGCCCAGATCACGGCGTACGAGCGCGTGCTGCTCCAGCGTGGCGAGCAACCGGTACACCACGGTCCGGTTGACGCCCAGTTTGTTGGAAAGCTCGGTGACGGTCAGCCCGTGGTCCGTGTCGGCCAGCAGCTTGAGGACACGCAGTCCCCGGTCGAGCGTCTGGGAGGTCTCCGCGGTCACGACGCCCACTCCTTTGGTGTGAGGTCGGCAACCCCTGGGCGACGACTGCGTCACCGTGTCCCGACGGCGACGCGCCTCAGAGGCGGCCGATCGGCAGGACGGCCCGTCGGCTCCGGGCCATGTCGCTTCACGGCTGCGCTCCGCGGCGGCGCTGCCACGGGGCGTGTGCGTAGCGGGACAGTAGCGAAGCCGGTTCGCTGAGCGGAAGCCTCCGTCCAGAATCCGGGCAAGGGCAGAACCGGACTGCGAGCATTCGTCCTGATACGCACACGGACTGATACACACACGGACGCCGGTGGTCACCTCATTCGGGTGGCCCACTCCTGCACCTTGGCGATCCGCTGCCGCAGCTGCCCCGCCGTGGCCTCCGCACTCGGCGGCCCACCGCACACCCGCCGCAGCTCCGTGTGGATCACCCCGTGCGGCTTGCCGCTCTGGTGAACGTAGGCACTCACCATGGTGTTGAGCTGCTTGCGCAGCTCCATCATCTCCTTGTGGCTGACCACCGGCCGCCGCTCGGCGGGCAGTTCGAGCAGGTCGGCCTCGGAGTCCGGCTTCTTGCGGCTGTGCGCGATCTGCCGGGCCTGCCGCTTCTGCAGCAGCAGCTGCACCTGATCGGGTTCGAGAAGGCCCGGAATCCCGAGGTAGTCCTGCTCCTCCTCACTCCCCGGGTGGGCCTGCATGCCGAACTCGGCGCCGTCGTAGAGGACCCGGTCGAAGACGGCGTCGGACTCCAGCGCCTCGAAGGGCAGCATGTCCTGCTCGCCGGTGTCCTCGTCCTGCTCCCGGTTCGCCTCCTCCATCTCCTTCTCGGACTCGGCGTACGGGTCCTCCTCGCCCTCCTTCTTCGGCTTGTCGAGGGCGTGGTCCCGCTCCTTCTCCATCTCGTTGGCGAAGGTCAGCAGGTCGGGGACGGTCGGCAGGAACACGGACGCGGTCTCGCCGCGCCGCCGGGACCGTACGAAACGCCCGACGGCCTGCGCGAAGAAGAGCGGAGTCGAGATGGTGGTGGCGTACACACCCACGGCGAGCCGAGGCACGTCGACACCTTCGGACACCATGCGCACAGCGACCATCCAGCGGTCGTTGTTGTCGCTGAACTCGTCGATCTTCTTCGAGGCACCGGCATCGTCGGACAGCACGAGGGTCGCCTTCGTACCCGTGATCTCACGGATCAGCTTGGCGTAGGAGCGGGCGGAGTCCTGGTCGGAGGCGATGACCAGCGCACCCGCGTCCGGGATGGCCTTGCGGACCTCGGTCAGCCGCTGGTCGGCGGCGCGCAGCACGCTGGGCATCCAGTCGCCGCGCGGGTCGAGGGCGGTGCGCCAGGCCTGGCTGATGGCGTCCTTGGTCATGGGCTCGCCGAGCCGCGCGGCGATCTCGTCCCCTGCCTTGGTCCGCCAGCGCATGTTGCCGCTGTAGGAGAGGAAGATGACAGGGCGGACGACATGGTCGGCAAGGGCGTTGCCGTACCCGTACGTGTAGTCGGCGGCGGACCGCCGGATCCCGTCCGTCCCCTCCTCGTACGTCACGAACGGGATGGGGTTGGTGTCGGACCGGAACGGCGTACCGGTCAGCGCGAGCCGCCGGGTCGCGGGCTCGAACGCCTCCAGGCACGCCTCGCCCCAGGACTTGGAGTCACCGGCGTGGTGGATCTCGTCGAGGATCACGAGGGTCTTGCGCTGCTCGACGCGATTGCGGTGCAGCATCGGCCGCACACCGACACCGGCATACGTGACCGCGACCCCGTCGTACTCCCGGCCGAGCGGCCCGGCGCTGTACTCGGGATCGAGCTTGATCCCGATCCGGGCCGCCGCCTCCGCCCACTGCTTCTTCAGGTGCTCGGTCGGCGCGACCACGGTCACCTGCTGCACGACGTGGTGGTGCAGCAGCCAGGAGGCGAGGGTCAGCGCGAAGGTCGTCTTGCCGGCGCCTGGCGTGGCGACGGCGAGGAAGTCACGTGGCTGCTCCTGGATGTACTTCTCCATCGCCCCCTGCTGCCAGGCACGCAGCTTGCTGGCGGTACCCCAGGGCGCGCGGCCCGGGAAGGCGGGCGAGAGGTGGTGGGAGTGCGTCGAGGAAGCGGCGGTGGTAGTCACGGTCTCCGTGGTCAGGGGGTAGGGCGGCTCGGCTACGTATGACAACCGGGCCACCCTACCGGCGCCCCACACCCGTCAACGCCCGGACGAGGCCGGGTCCCCCGCGGGTGGGACCGAGGTCACAGTCAGCGCGCGAAGCGCGGCAACTGCGCTGCGATCTTGGGGACGTCCAGGGCACCTTGGCAGACGTCCAACACGAAGCGCTCGGCCTCGTCGACGTCGAAATCGACGTCCAGCGGATACCCGTTCATGTGCAGGAAGACCCAGGTCGCGTACCAGGCGATGCGCTTATTCCCGTCAACTAGGGCGTGATTGCGGGCGAGAGACTCCATCAGCGCTGCGGCCTTGTGCCACACGTCCGGGTAGGCGTCCTGTCCGAACACGCTCGACTGGGGTCGTGCCAGCGCCGAGTCCAGGAGCCCGTAGTCACGCACTTCGTCCGCCCCGAGTCGCTGCGCGAGGTTCAGCAACTCAGGGAGCGTGAGGTAGTGCATCAGGCGAGCCTCCGGTTCAGCTCGGCGCTGGCCTTCAGCACATGCTCGGCCGCCTCGTTGAACAGTCGTGAGTGTTCGTTTATGGCCGCCATCACGGCGTCGTGGGCGAAGGCCTGCATGCTGCGCCCTTCTGCCGCCGCACGCTCCCGAAGTGCGTCGAGCTCTTCATCCGTAAAACGCAGGTTCAGTCCAGCCATGCATCAACGGTACTGCCTGGTACCACTCGGTGTCATCGTGAATCCCGCAGCCGCGTCGTCACCCACGCCCCCACCAGCGCCACCCCCGCCATCGGCAGGAACACGGCGGCGAAGGCGGCGGGGCGGGTGGTGCCGGCTGTCGTGGCCGTGGCGCTGCCGCCGCCCAGGGCGGCGAAGGCGGCGCCGGTCGCGGCGAGCAGGACCACGTTGGAGAGGGCGTCGGAGATCTGCAGGGCGGCGGAGTTGGCGCCGGCCTCCTCGGGGGCGGACAGCTTGAGCAGGAGCACGCTGGCGGAGGCGATCACCAGCCCCATGCCGAAGCAGCCGAAGCCCCAGGCGACGGCAACGATCCAGACGGGCACGGCCTGCACAAGCACACTCGGCGCGGTGATGATCGCGGCGGCGACCAGCACCATCCCGACCGTCATCAGCCGCTCCCGGTACGGCTCCACGCGCGGCCGGGACTGCACCCACGAGCCCAGCGCCCACGTCCCCCCGCCCGCGGCCAGCGAGAACCCGGCCAGCGTCGGCGACAGCCCCCGCTGGGTGACCAGCATCAGCGGGACGAAGGACTCGGCGGCGATGAAGGACCCGGCGGCCACCCCGCGCAGCAGCACGACGGAGGGCAGCCCGCGGGCGGCGCGATAGGTGCCGCGCGGCAGCAGCCCGAGGACGGCGGGCACGAGCAGGGCGGCTCCGGCGAGGCCGGGGAGCAGCGAGAGCCACCGCAGGTCCTGGGCGGCGTACTGGAGGAGTCCCGCGCCGAACGAGATGGCGAGGGCGAGCCGGATACGGCGCCGGTCGAAGGACTCGGCCCCCTCGGTGCCCTCCACGGGCCCTGCCGCCCTCCGCCGTATCTGCGGCAGCGCGAGCGCAAGCGGGAACACCACGAGGACCGGGATGCCCAGGAAGACCCACCGCCAGCCGAGGTGCTCCGTCACGGCGCCCGACGCCAGCGGCCCGACGATGGACGGTACGACCCACCCGGCGGCGAAGGCTGCCATGATCGCGGGCCGCAGCCGCTCGGGGTAGGCGCGGCCGACGACGACGTACAGCGCGACGATGACCAGCCCGCCGCCGAAGCCCTGTACCGCCCGGCCGAGGATGAACACCCACATGCTCTGGGCGGTACCGGCGACGACGAGCCCCGCGGCAAAAGCACCGATGCCCGTGGTCAGGCCCCCGAGCGGTCCCTTGCGGTCCGACCACTGCCCTGCGAGCACCATGCCGAACAGGCTGGTCGTGAAGTACCCCGAGAAGGCGAACGCGTACAGCGCCACGCCGTCCAGCTCCCGCGCCGCGACGGGCATCGCGGTCCCGACGGCGGTCGCCTCGAAGGCGATGAGCAGCACGACGGAGACGATCCCGACACTGAGCGCCCGATAGGCCCGGCTGAGCACACCGCCCTCTCTGTCGGCGGCATCATCCACAACAGCGGTATCAGGAGATTCGAGGGCGGTCATGCTCGCCAGCGTAAGGCCCGCAACCGGGTTTGGCTCCTGTCGATAGTCCCGCCCATCCTGCGACCTTGGTCGTACGCCCCCCCCGTTTCATGAACGCGGTGTGGCAGTCCCATTGCAGCGCCGGGGTTTCCCTTGAGCCGGTTCTCCCCCGCCCCCTAACGTCATTCCCACGAACACGGCCGTGTGCCCGAGTGGTTGAGGGGCTCGCCTGCGCTGCATCCATCAGCGAGCTCCGCTCGCGGGGAGTCACGTGGGTTCCATCCCCACCACGGCTGTGAAGAATCAGTTTGATCCCGGCCGTGTGCCCGAGTGGTTGAGGGGCTCGCCTGCAAAGCGAGTTACGTGGGTTCGAATCCCGCCACGGCCTCTACTGCCTTGACCAGGCAAAACGAAAGGGCGGCACCCTCGGGGGTGCCGCCCTTTTGGTCGCCCGTCTCAGTTTCCGTCTCGGTCGGCAGGCGAACGCCAACGCCCTTCCCGTCGGCGGCACACGATGCCCCTGGCAACCCGAAGGCCGTGGGCAGTTGTCCTAGCGCTGGACGCCGCCAGACCGTCACACGGTCTGCACGACGCCCAGGTCGGGGGCCTCCTGCACCCCGCTCCCGCCCGTCATCGAGGCCCAGCAGAAATTGCCCGCGAACAAGTGTGCCAATCAGATGGCTTCTCCTCCGATCGGCCGACGTCGCGCCTGACCAGCACTGAACGACGGGCGGCCGGACTACGGAGGGGAAACAACTTGAAGAGGACAACTGTCCGTCGTTTCACACGGGCGGGCGCCACAGCCCTGCTCGCTGCCACGGTGATGGCCGGCACCGTTGCCGGCGCATCGGCAGCCGACGATTCACCGACCACACCCGCGAAATCGGCACCGCACATCGTCAGCGCAGCCCAGTACACCGAGGAAGGCGGCGCGGACCCGCAGTCCATGGCGCCTGTCGGCGAGGTGTCACCGGCCCAGGGCGCCAGCGTCCAGGACCTCACCAACCTGTTGACCAAGACGACCGGGCTCGACCTCTTGCAGGCGCCCGCAGTCGCGGACTACGAGAAGGTCGGCCAGTCGCTCACGTTCAGTCTCGGGGACGAGAACGTCGCGCGTCCGCTCAACATCACTCGCCTGACCGTCCACGGAGACGTGCCATCGTCGGTGCTCTGATCAGATGGCGACACGACACAGACGACCACGCTGCCCAGCGGCAGTCAGCTGTTCACCGCTGTGGGCAACGACGGCGTGAGGGCCAGCACCCTGTCCCAGGACGGCCAGCTCACCCAGTGGGAAGCCCCGGCCATCTCGGCACAGCACACCTACAGCACCGAGGACTTGGTGCGCTGGGCCACCACGGTTGACGAGCAGAATATTCCGGCCTCGCACTCCCCGACTCCGGGTGTCACCCGGGCAGCCAAGCCTCACTGCCAGCTGATCCACAGCAACGCACCCTATCTGCATGGGGGTTACACGCACATCCAGGCTGACGAGCAGATGCTGTGCAACCAGCGAGGCAAAGCCAACTTCGAAGCGTCGCTGCGCCAGTACCAGGGGCTCAGCATCTGGAAGACCAAGGACGTCCGGGGATACACGAACACGCAGGGCCAGACCTTCTCGCTCCTCCTGCACTACGACTGCTCACGGCTCACCACCAGTGGGTGGATCTACCGCGAGGACATCGGTAACGCGACCCTGCGCAACGGCAACGGCTACTGGGGGGACCACAACGTCTGGTCCAAAACGGCCACGATCCACTGCGCATAGAACACCCTCCCCCCTCCCAGCGGCTATCGTGGGTGCGCGGGGATACAGGCCTGGCGCACTCCGATGAATGGGGAAACGGGTGCAGAACGAGCAACACCGCCCTGATTCAGCGGACCTCGTCGTGGCCGGATGCGGATGGCTGCTCATCGTGGCCGTGATCTCCTTGCCCGGCCTCCTGTTGAAGGACGGACCGCTGACCGCATACATGGCCACTCTAGGCGGGCTTATCGGCTTCCTCTGGGTGCGCAAGAGGCCGCACCGCTGACAGGCCTTGTTCTCTGACCGGAATCACGCCCAGCAAGCCGGAACCACCGGCTTGCTGGGCGACAAGGCGTACGACTCCCGGGCTGTCCGTCGTGAACTGGCAAACGCCGGATCGTGCCGGTGATCTCCCGCAAGGGCGCCCCGAACATCCAGGGCCTGGGCAAGCTCCGCTACGTCGTCGAGCAGACCTTCGCCAGGACCCACTCATGAACGTGTTGCGAGCTCTACGGGTGCGGGGCAAACGGCCAGCCAAAGTTCGAATAACTCACGCAGGAAAGGAGCAGCGGGAAACCACTGTGGTACCGGACCGGCGTACCTCTCCTAAACCGGCAAGCGCCCGAGGGGCGGGTCATGAGAGGGTACCGCTCGATCTGGGACAGGGGGGAAGTGTGGGGCTGATCTACGGCTACGACATCTATCTGCGACCTCGGAATGTCGCCAGGGCGTTGGCCAATCTGGCCGAGCTGGCGCCACCGGCACGTGCCGTGCCGCCGATTGAGATCACCCTGCCCGGCGGTGACCGGCTCGTCCTCCCGTTCACGTCCCGTTTCAAGAGCGAGCCGGTCGACTGTTCCACGAGCAGCACGCTCGAGCTCGACATGTCCCTCATGTTCAACGTCGATGATGCACTGCGCGAGTACGCGCAGACGCACGGCCCTGAACCCGAGGCGGGCGGGCGCATCCAGATCGGGTACATCTACGCGACGATCCGGTTCGAGTCCCTCTTGCACCCTGGCTACACGTCGGTGGAGTGCTGGGCAGCGACGTCGGGGATGAGCCGCTTGTTCGCGCGGTCGGCCAACATCAGGAAGGTGTTCACCGACCTCACCGCCGACAGCGGTGGAGTGTGCTGTCTGTTCGACACTGGCGACGGCGCCCCGGAGCAGGTGTGCTGGCTCAACGGTGAACCCATCCAGGAGATTGTCTCCGGTCCCCGCTTTCCAGATCGGCGAGCACTTGTGGCGACTTGGTCCGACCCCGAGAGGTGAGCTTCGGTGCTCCGCCTCTGAGGCCACAAGATTGTGTTAGGGCGTCCGCCAGTAGGTGCTGGTAGCGCCGACGATCACTGCTCGGCCACCACCTTGCGCCGACGCCGTGACGAGTGGATCGCCGCCGGCATGATGGAGAACCTGCAGCTGCTCGCACTCGCCGCATACGACCGTATGATCGGCCTCGAACTCGACCGCCTGAGTGCCGACGGCTGCATCACCAAAGCGCCATCCGGAGGTGAATGCGCCGGCAAGAGCCCGGTCGACCGCGCCAAACTCGGGCTGAAACGCTCGCAGTTGACCGACCGCACCGGCATACCCCTGGTCACCGAGCCGGCGCCCGCCAACACCCGCGACCACACCCTGCTACCCGCCACCCTCGACCGCCTCACCGCCCTCGAACAGGCCCTCGGGCCGTTCCCGGATCATCCGCGCCTCGCCCTGGACGCCGGCTACGACTACCAGATCGTCCACGACGACCTGGCCTGCCCGAGGATCGACGCCCGCATCGCCCCGCGCGGCGCGAAGACCCCGATCCAGACCGGCGGCCGGTGGGTCGTCGAGCGCACGAACTCCTGGATGAACAACTTCGGCAAGCTCCGGCGCTGCACCGAACGCCGGAGAACGGCCGTCGAGTTCTTCCTGGCCCTGGCCGCCACCATCATCACGGTCCGCTGCCTGATCCGACACGCCTGGACCCTCTACCGCTGGAACACCCGGCCCTCGAACCCCACGCATCCGATGATCTGCTGGCGGACGCCCTAAATACCTGCCGGAGGCCGGGTAGTTGCTCGTCGACGTGGCCCTCCCCCCGCATGTTGCGCCAGTCCCGGGCGTTGGGGCACTGTCGTGTTCGTCATGACCGTTAGCGCACGGGGACACGGAGGCTCCGGCCCGGTCAACGCCCACCGGATCTCCTTGCTTTCCACGCGATCGGCTACGGCTCCTCACGATCACGCGGCGAACCGCCGGACAGCACAACGCCGTCAACACATCCGTGGCACAGTGCCTGTACGGGGGTGGGGACCGACCGGGAGCTCGCGGGCCAGATCTGCCCGGCTCCGGTCGGACGATCGGGGGGAGAGCACAAGTGCTGGACGAGGAAAGCGCGTTGAGGCTCGCTGCGGCGTGCGCGTACGAGTCGGAGATCCGCGAGCGGCTCCGTGACAGCGCCCTGGGTGCCGCGAGGCCCCTGGACGCCGTCCTGGCAGAGGCCCGGGACGACCGGGAACTACCCAACCTGCTCGAGGCGCTGCACCGGACACTGCGGGCCACCGGCGACCGGCGCGGGTTGGACGCCTACACCGGCGCGGGCGGGACGAGCGGCCGGGGGCTGTTCACGGCGGGGGTCGACCACGCTGTGCCAACCGAGCCCGTGCTGCTGTGCCCGCTGCGGCGCTGCCTGCGCCACGAGCGGCCCGACGCTCCCGCCGGGGCGCCCCGGTGCGCCGTGAACGGCGACCCGCTGCTGCGCGGCGAGGGCTGAGGGGTTGGGCAGCGTGCTCGCGGAACTGGGGAAGAAACTCGCCGAGAGGTGGCTCACACTGCTGGTCCTGCCGGGCGCGCTCTACCTGGCCGTCGGGGCGGCGGCGGACCGGCTCGGGCACGCGCACCCGTTCGACGCCGCACGGCTTGCCGACCGGGTCGGCGCCTGGGCGAAGGCCCCCGCGCTCGGCACGTTCGGCGGCCAGGCGGTGCTGCTCGCCGCCGTGGGCATCGCGGCCGCCGGAGTCGGGGTGGTCGCGCAGGCGCTCGGCTCCCTGGTCGAAAGGCTGCACCTGGCCGCCGACTGGCGCGACTGGCCCGCCGGAGCCCGCACCTGGGCGGACCTCGCCACCCGGCGGCGGCACGCCCGCTGGCAGCGCCGGCGCGAACTGGCCGGCCGGGCGCGGGCCAGGGCCCACATCGCCGACCCCGCCGCCCGCCCGGCCGCCCGGGAGGCCGCGGCCGAGGCGCGCTCGGCCGTACACCGCGTCGGTGCCGAGGACCCTGTGCGGCCCACCTGGAGCGGGGACCGCGTCCACCTCACCGCGCTGCGCGTCCGGCGCGACTTCGGGCTCGACCTGGCCGCGCTCTGGCCGCACCTGTGGCTGACCCTCCCCGACACCCCGCGCGCCGAGGTCACCGCCGCCCGGCAGGCCCTGGCCCGCGCGGCGACGCTCACCGCCTGGGCCGTGCTGTACCTGCCGCTGGCACTGTGGTGGTGGCCCGCGCTGATCGTCGCGGCGGTCCTCGCCCTCACCGGGCACCACCGCTTCCGGGCCGCCGCCGACGCTTACGCCACGCTCCTGGAGGCCGTCGTCCGGCTGCACACGGGCGACCTGGCGCGCCGGCTCGGCCTCGACTGCGCGGGCCCGCTCACCGCCGCCGACGGCGCGCGCCTCGCCGACCTCCTCGGCCCCCGCCCGCTCCCGTCCGCGTCCCCGGGCGGTACGGCGCCGACGCTCCCGGCCTGACCCCGTATCGACCCAGCGCGGCGCGTCCGCCGCGGACCGGTCCGAACGTTCCCGGTCCCGTGGGACCGTCCTCGCGAAGGATGAGTGGACAGCGACATGACGCGTGCGGCACGACTGGCTGCGGTGCGGACCCGGATCGACCGGTCCACCGACGAGGAAAACCCGGCCCTGCTGCTGGAGCCCGCGGCGCTCGACGAAGCCCGGACGCTGGCCGAGCACTTCGCGGACGGCGACCCCGAAGCGGCGTACGTGCTCGGCTGGTTCCACTTCCTCCGCTACCGGGCCCTGCCCGAGGGCGAGGACGAGGAGGACTTCGCGGCGGCCCACGAGACGTTCGGGCTGTGCTTCGTACTGGGCGTGCCCGACCTGCTCGGCCTGCCCGAGGTCCTGCTGCCAAACCTCGCCAGAGCCGCTGTCCCGGACGCCACCGAACTGCTGGAGCGGTCGCAGTTCTCCCCCGACCCCGGCGTGCTCTCTCACGCCGTGCGGCTGTGGCAGCGCATCGTCCGGGCCACCCCGGCCGACCACCCCTACCGCGCCGACCGGCTGTTCCACCTCGGGATCGCCCTGGAGGACCGCTACAACCGGCTGGACGACCCGGCGGACCTGGACGCCGTCATCGCGGTGGGACGGGACGCGGAGGCCGCCGGCCCCGCCGACCACCCCGACCGGGCGCTGCGGCTGAACAACCTGGGGCACGCCCTGCGGCGGCGCTTCGAGCGGCACTCCCAGGCGGCGGACCTGGAGGAGGCGATCCACGTCCTCCGCCTCGCCGCCGACGTCTCGATCGACGCCTTCGACCGCCCGATCGCGCTGCTCAACCTGGCGCTGGCGCTGCGCGACAGGTTCGCCTGGGCGGGCGCGGCGGCCGACCTGGACGCGGCGGTCGCGCACGTGGAGGAGGCGGCGGCCATCGCCGCCCCCGACCACTCCGAGCGGTCCCGGATCCTCTCCCTCCGGCAGGAGTTGTCCGAGCACCGGTCCGGGGACCGGGATGTGCGGGTGGGCACGCACGACCTGGTCGAGCGCTCCGCGGCCGCGGTGGCCGCCGCGACCGACGCCGCCGACCGCGCGGAGCGCCTGTTCGACCTCGGTGAGGCCCTGCGCTTCCGTTTCCTGCACACGGGCGTGGTGACGGACGTGGACGCCGCGATCGGCCGCTTCCGGGAGGCCGTGGCGGCGACCCCGCCCGGTCACCCCGACCGGGCCAGGAGGCTGTGCCACCTCGGTGAGGGCCTGCGCCTCCGCTACAACAGGACGGACCGGCCGGCCGACCTGGACGCGGCGATCGACCGCTTCGACGAGGCGGTGGCCGCCGCCGTCGACCCGGACGAACGCGCCACGCAGCGGTTCCGCCTCGGCGGCGCGCTCATCCAGCGTGCCCTGGACCGGCGGGCGCTCGCGGACGTGGACACCGCGATCGGCTACCTGCGGCAGGCCGTGGCCGCCGTCCCGAGCGATGCCCCCGGGCAGGCCGGCCCCCCTGACCGTCCCGACCGTCCCGACCGTCCCGACCGGACGACGCGGCTGGTCCGGCTCACCCAGGCGCTGCAGGTCCGCTTCGAGCTGACCGGTGGGATGGCGGACCTGGACGCCGTGATCGACCAGACCCGCGCGGCAGCGCCCACCGCTCCACCGGACCACCCCGAGCGGGCCTCGCTGTTCATCGCGCTCGGCGGCGCGCTGGGCAAGCGGGGCGAGCTGCTGGGGACGCTGGCGGACACGGACGCCGCCGTCGGGTACCTGACGGAGCTGCTGGAGTCCACGCCACCCGAACTGCCGCCCCGGACCGGCGTCCTGAACAACCTCGGCATGGCGCTGCGGGCCCGATTCGACCGCACGGGAGCACTGGAGGACCTGGACGCCGCGGTCGACCACTTCCGGGCGGCGGCGGAGGCCGCCGAGGGCGACGATGAGCGCTCGGTCCCGCTGACCAACCTCGGCAACGCGCTGCGGCACCGGAGCGAGCGGCTGGCCACGGCGGCGGACGCGGACGCCGCCGTCGACTGCCTGACCCGGGCGGTCACCCTCACCCCCGCCGACCACTCCCAGCGCGCGGTGCGGCTGTCCAAGCTCGGAATGGCCCTGCGCTCCCGCTACGACCGGACGAACCGGGTCGCGGATCTGGAGGGCGCGATCAACTGCTTCACGGAGGCGGCGTCCCACGCCGGGGGCACGCCCGGCCTGGCCGGCATCCTGACCAACCTTGGCGGCGCGCTCCAGCGCAGGTTCGAGCTGACGCGGTCGCCCGCCGACCTGGATGCGGCGATCGACCGCCTGGCCGAGGCGGTGGCCGCCGCCCCGACGGACAACCTCGAACGGGTCGCGATGCTGAACAACCTGGGCGGCACGCTCCAGCGCAGGTTCGAGCTGACGGAGTCGCCCGCCGACCTGGACGCGGCGATCGACCACCTGACGGAGACGGTCAGCGCCGTCCCCGCCCACCACCCCGACTACGCGCTGGGGCTGTCCAACCTCGCCGGCAGCCTGCTGGCCCGCTACCAGCGCGCGCAGCGGCCCGCCGACCTGCGCGAGGCGATCTCCTGCCGGCTGGCGGCCTCGAAGGTGCGGTCCGCCTCGCCCGGCCGCCGGATCATGGAGGCGGCCCAGGCGGCGGGCCTGCTCGCCGCGTCGGGCGACCCGGCCGCCGCGGCGAACGCGGCGGAGAGCGCGGTCCTGCTGCTGCCGCAGGTGGCGCCCCGACGCCTGGAGCGCGGCGACCAGCAGTACGCCATGGCCCATTTCTCCGGACTGGTGGGCGACGCCGCCGCACTGGCCCTCGCCGCCCCGGGCGGAACCCCCGCCGGGCGGGCCGAACGCGCCCTGGGCCTGCTGGAGACCGGCCGGGCCGTCCTGCTCAGCCAGGCCCTGGAGACCCGCAACGACCTGACCGACCTGCGCAAGCACCACCGCGAACTGGCCGAGCGCTTCAGCGACCTGCGGGAACGGCTAGACAGCCCCGCCGACGCCGCCGCACCCGGCAGCGCCGTCCCCGTGCCGACCGGCCACGGAACGGCGACGGACGGGCCGGCCGCGGACGGGCCGCCGCGCGAACGGCACCTGCTCGCCCGGGACTTCGCCGACCTGCTGGCGGAGATCCGCACACTGGACGGCTTCCGCACCTTCGCGCTGCCACCCGCCCCGACCGAACTCCGCGCCCAGGCGGCCCACGGCCCCGTCGTGGTGTTCAACATCAGCGCGTACCGCAGTGACGCGCTGCTGGTCACCGAGCGCGGCGTCCGGGCCCTGAACCTGCCGGACCTGGCCCTGCGGCCCCTGGCCGAACGGATCGACACCTTCCTGCGGGCGCAGCAGGACACGTCGAGCCCGGACCGGAAGGAGCGGGTCGCGGCGGAGGCCGCCATGGCTGCGGTCCTGCGGTGGCTGTGGGACGCGGCCGCGGGCCCGGTGCTGCACGCACTGGGGTTCCACGGGCAGCCCGGCGACACCGAGGACTGGCCGCGGGTGTGGTGGGTGCCGGGCGGCCTGCTGGGGCTGCTCCCCCTGCACGCCGCGGGCCACCACGACGACCCGCGCGACCGTCCGGACCGGCGCACGGTGATGGACCGGGTCGTCTCCTCCTACACCCCGACGATCCGCGCGCTGCGCCATGCCCGCGAACGCGCCCGGGTCGCCGCCGCGGCCGGGCCGGCGCGCAGCCTGGTCGTGGCGATGCCGACCACGCCCGGCCTGCCCCGCGACGGACGGCTAAGGCACGTCGGGAAGGAGGCGGCGGTCCTGCTCGAACGGTTGCCTGCCCCGGTGCTGTTGCGGGAGCCGGGGCCCGGCGAGGATCCGGCCGGCCGGGGGTTGCCGGTGCCGACGAAGGCCGCCGTCCTGGAGCGGCTGCCGGACTGCTCGATCGCGCACTTCTGCTGCCACGGTTCGAGCGACCCCTCCGATCCCTCCCGGAGCCTGCTCCTGCTGCACGACCACGCGGACGACCCGCTGACCGTCGCGGGTCTCGCCGCCGTCGAGCTGGGACGGGCCCGGCTGGCCTACCTCTCGGCCTGCCGCACAGCGGCCGTCGACACCGCCGAGCTGCTCGACGAGGCCATCCACCTCACCTCGGCCTTCCAGCTCGCCGGGTTCCCGCACGTGATCGGCACGTTGTGGGAGATCGACGACGAACTCGCGGTCACCGTCGCCGAGTTGTTCTACGACACGCTGGAGCGCGGGACCGGGGGCCTGGATCCGGACCGCTCGGCGTACGCGCTCCACCGGGCCGTCCGCCTGATCCGCGACGGCTACGATCTGCCCGCCCCGATGGACCTGAGCGGATCGCCCTCGCTCTGGGCCGCGTACCTACACTCGGGCGCCTGAGTGGGCGTTTTGGCATCGTTTATTCTGTAAGGGCGTCCGCCAGCAGATCATCGGATGCGTGGGGTTCGAGGGCCGGGTGTTCCAGCGGTAGAGGGTCCAGGCGTGTCGGATCAGGCAGCGGACCGTGATGATGGTGGCGGCCAGGGCCAGGAAGAACTCGACGGCCGTTCTCCGGCGTTCGGTGCAGCGCCGGAGCTTGCCGAAGTTGTTCATCCAGGAGTTCGTGCGCTCGACGACCCACCGGCCGCCGGTCTGGATCGGGGTCTTCGCGCCGCGCGGGGCGATGCGGGCGTCGATCCTCCGGCAGGCCAGGTCGTCGTGGACGATCTGGTAGTCGTAGCCGGCGTCCAGGGCGAGGCGCGGATGCTCCGGGAACGGCCCGAGGGCCTGTTCGAGGGCGGTGAGGCGGTCGAGGGTGGCGGGTAGCAGGGTGTGGTCGCGGGTGTTGGCGGGCGCCGGCTCGGTGACCAGGGGTATGCCGGTGCGGTCGGTCAACTGCGAGCGTTTCAGCCCGAGTTTGGCGCGGTCGACCGGGCTCTTGCCGGCGCATTCACCTCCGGATGGCGCTTTGGTGATGCAGCCGTCGGCACTCAGGCGGTCGAGTTCGAGGCCGATCATACGGTCGTATGCGGCGAGTGCGAGCAGCTGCAGGTTCTCCATCATGCCGGCGGCGATCCACTCGTCACGGCGTCGGCGCAAGGTGGTGGCCGAGCAGTGATCGTCGGCGACAGCGTTCGTACCCGCAGCCGAAGACCAGGACCTGTACCAGCCGGTCGAAGACAACGGCATCGCTGATCCGAGGGTTGTGGCAGCCCAGGGGGTGCCGGTCCTCGCGCACGGGAAGGAGCGCGAGGAACTGGTCGCGGATCGGGTCGAGAATGCATGATGGGACGGCAGGCACGGATCCCCCACTGATCATGAAGCGTAGAGAACTCCATGATCGGGTGAACCGTGCCTGCCCTGCTACCAGCACCTACTGGCGGACGCCCTTATGAGCTCTAAGCTCATGGCACAGGCAATCCCAGCGATCTGGAGCAACTCAGGCTTTCTTGGCCGTAAGCTCAGCCAGCTTTCACGTCCGCCTCCGGGATGAGCCTTGCGTCGCTTCGCCGCGATCGCGCTGCTGGCCAGCATTTATGCCGTGAGCTGTTCGCCCACCCTGACTGCGGTGTCACTGAGCGACTCGACGTTGACGACGGCCGGAACGATTCCCGCCACGGCCTCTACTGCCTTGACCAGGCAAAACGAAAGGGCGGCACCCTCGGGGGTGCCGCCCGTTGTTCGTCTGTGGTCTGTGGGACGGGGTCAGGGGATCAGCCGGGCGATCTGGGGGTCGTGGTCACTGGCCTGGTCGGTGAACTCGGCGTTGGTGTGGACGATGTCGTAGTCGTACGAGGACAGCGCCGGGCTGGTCAGGATGTGGTCCAGGACCTGGGAGTTGCCCTGGTACACGTAGGTGTAGCGCTCCCCGGCGGGCAGTGTGGCGGGGAGGTCGGTGAGGCCGGTGCCCGAGGTCAGGGTGGACAGGGTTCCGGAGAACTCGAAGTCGTTCAGGTCGCCGAGGACCACCACCCGGGCGCTGGGCTGGACGGTCAGGAGCTGCTTCACGAAGGTGTTGACCTGGGTGGCCTGCTGGGCGCGCTGCGTTTCCGAGCTGCGGGTGGGCGGCTGGACGCGGGCGTCGAGGGGCTGGTCGCCGCCCTTGGAGTTGAAGTGGTTGGCGATCACGAAGACCGTCTTGCCCTGGAAGGTGAACTCGCCGGCCAGCGGCTTGCGGCTGCTGCTCCAGGCGGAGCTACCGGGGTTGATCCGGCCGGGCGAGTAGGACAGCGCCGCGGTGCCGCCGTTGTTCACCACGGACACCGCGTTGGTGGAGGTGCCGCCGGGGCGGTCGGTGAAGCCGACGCGGGCAGGGTTGTAGAGGAAGCCGACGCGGATGTTGCCGCCGGGCTCACCGCCGTCCTGGCCGTCGACCGGGTTGATCTGGCGGTAGGCGTACGTCGGCCCGCCGGCCGCGGTGATGGCGTTGATCAGCTTGCTGTAGGTCTGGTCGGCGGCCACCACGCCGTCGTCGGTGGGGCCGCTGTTGTCCTGGACCTCCTCCAGCGCCACGATGTCGGGCGAGGAGAGGTTGGTGACGATGCCGGCTGCGAGTCGATCGAACTTGGACTGCGGGTCGGTCGGGTCGAGGTTCTCCACGTTGTAGGTGGCGACGGCCAGCTCGCCGGCGCTCTGGGCCCGGGTCGTCTCGTGGACGAGGTTGTTGTCGGTGAGCGCGCCCAGGGTGGTGGCCTGGATGGTGTAGCCGCCGAAGTTGTCGTAGTCGAGCGGGCCCACGGTGCTGCCGGCCAGGACGTCGCCGACGTCCGCGGTCGGGAAGGCGCCGGTCAGCGACATGACCTTGACGCGTCCGGTGTTCTGCGAGGCGTAGGAGCCGTAGACGGTGCCGCCGCGGGGGCTGGGGTCCTCGCCCGGCTTCGCGGTGACGAACAGCTCGTCGTACGCGTTGCTGGGACCGACGACGCGGGCGTTGTCGACCTGGACGCGCATGCCCTCCAGTGACTCGAACAGGTCGAGGGCGTAGCCGGAGGGGGCCAGGGTGAGGCTCTCGAGGCTGCCGCTGGGAGCGTAGGCGGCCGGGATCGAGGCGGCGTCGAGCACGAAGGGGGCGGGCAGCGGGTTGCCCGTGGAGGCGGTCGACTGGATCTGGGGCTGGGTCAGCTCGGTGACGGACTGCCCGCCGGCCGTGGAGCCGCCCGGGTAGTACTCCGAGACCCTGGCCTTGACGGTGATCTTGTTGCCGACCTTGGTGGAGATCGTGGCGGACCCGGTGTACACGAAGACGGCCTCGCTGGTGGCCGGGTCGCCGTCGCCGACCGGGTCCTGGATCCAGTAGCCGCGCGAGGACCCGATGGAGCGGATGGCGGTGACGATCCCGCTGACCGTCACCTGCTGCCCGTTGTAGGGCGAGATGCGCTTGCCGCCCTGGAGTGCGGCGATGGTGAGGGTGGCCGCGGAAGCGGGAGCGGGCAGGGCGAGCGCCGCGCCCGTCAGCGCGGCGGCGAGCGCGGTGGCCGTCAGCACAGAGGCGCGGGAGCGTCTGCGCGGCGTGGAGCGGGGTTCCATGAGCGGTGCCTTTCGCGATGTGGAGACGGAAGGGATCGCGGAGCACCACCCGGAGCGCCTGGGGGAACGCGCCGTGGCGGCAGGCACGTTGTAATGGCGTCAGGTTTCGTCCCAGCAACCGCAAGGTGTTCTACGCGTGTCACCTCGCCCTGCGTCTCACTGCCCCAACTCCCGTACAGCGGCGACGACTTCGCTTCAGAGCACCCCGCCCGCCTCGTCCTGGAACTGCTCCGTCCAGTAGTGCCAGGGGGTGTCCGGGGACAGGGCCGTGGGGTCTGTCGAGGCCAGGGTCTGGATCATCGCCGCGGCCAGTTGGTCGTAGGCGGCCGTCGTCAGTTCGTGGCCCAGGTGTTCGTCGATGGTGCGCTCGTGGTGCAGGAGCCACAGGGTGAAGGCCAGGGTGGAGACGTCGGTGTTCAGGGGGTAGAGCGTCGCCTCGGGCTCGCTGAAGGTGAGGATCGCGCCGGTTCTGCCGTCGATCACCAGGCTGTTGTCCTCGACCAGGTACCCGAGGCGGATCAGGTGGTCGGAGTGGGCGGGGAGGGCGTCCAGGGGGTAGTCGTCGGCCCGTTCGCCGGTGAAGTACTCGGTGAGGGTGGGCAGCGGGACGTCGGTGTCCGCGTGGAAGAGGACCGCCTCCTCCGGCAGGCCCGTCTCGCGCAGGAAGCGGCGGGTCGGCTCGTGGGTGAGCGTGGCGGGGAAGTCGACCTCCTCGAAGCAGGCCACCCGGCCCTGGCCGAACTCCTGGTCGAGGACGCGGGCGGGGACGTCCAGGGTGAGGCCGGAGAGCGTGCCGGGGCCGGCGATGAGGGCGAGCGGGCGGATCAGGGCCGCCGCCTTCCAGTACGCCGGGACCTGGCCGTCCGTGCCCTCCTCGAAGAGGGTGAGGAGGCGGCGCGAGGCCTCGGTCACCGTCTTGGGGCCGTACTGGCCCGACAGGGAGGCGAACCGGCCTCGCAGGCCCGCGAGTTCCTCCGTGACCGCCGCGAAGCGCAGGAGGGTGTCCAGGAAGGGGGCGAAGGGGCGCGGGTCGGACGGGTCGAAGAGGTAGGCCGTCGTGATCTCGCCCGTGGCGCCGTCGAGCAGGATGGATTCGCGCTCCATGCCCGCGGGGTTGAGGAGTTCCCCTATCACCAGGCGGTTGCGCAGCTCCTCCGCCAGGCGGAAGGGACCGTCCGTGGCGTCGCCGAGGGTGCGCAGGCCGTGCGTGCGGAGGGGCGAGAACGTCAACAGGTCGGTGTCCGTGGGCAGTCCGGGGCCGGCGAGCAGGCCGCGCGTCGGCGCGTGCGTGACGTACCGCTCCAGCTCCGCCTCGGTCAGCGTGATCGCCGGCACCCCGGCATCGGTCGTGCTCATCGCTCCCCCGCGATCTTCTTCGGTGCGTCGGTCCCTGGGCAGGGCAGGCACGGCGGTCTCCGGCCTCCCGTCGGAAGCGGCCGTCCCCCACTGCTCAGAACACTACGCCGCACCACTGACAACGCCCCTGGGTGAAGGACGCAGGCCGAGCCACGTCCGTTCCGCACGGGGAACAGTTCGTCTGGACCAATGCCCCTGGACCGATCCCTCTGGACTGATCCCTCTGGGCCGATCCCTCTGAGCCATTCCTCTGGGGCGGTTCCTCGGAGGCGGCTTCTCAGGTGAAGTAGATGCCGCCCAGGACCACGGCCAGGGCCGCCACCGCGAACAGCAGGATCCACAGGAACAACTTGCCCACGCTGGGCGGGGGTTCGTAGCGCGGCTCCTCGGGCGGCGTGGTCACTGCGGTGTCACCACAGCGGCCTGCGGGCGGATCGGGAGGCGGTTGACCGGGCGGCCCGTCGCCGCGCGGACCGCCGAGGCGATCGCCGCCGGGGACGTCACCACCGGGACCGCGCTGACCGACTTGGCGCCGAAGGGCGCGACCACGTCCCGCTCCTCGACCAGCTTCACGATCCGGATGTCCGGCACGTCCAGGGCGGTGGGGAGCGCGTATCCCGTGAGGTCGGGGTGGCGGATCAGGCCGCGCGGTGTGCGGAGGTTCTCCGTCAGCGCGACACCCACGCCCTGGGTGACGCCCGCCTCGATGCGCGAGGCGATCTGCGCCGGGTTCAGCACCCGGCCCACGTCCTGGGCGACCGCCAGTTCGACCACCCGGACCGAGCCGAGTTCGATGTCCACGTCCACCACCGCGCGGATCGCGCAGAAGGCGAGGCCGACGAAGGCGTCGCCCTGGCCCTCGGCGTTCAGCGGCTCGGTGGGGTGCGGGCGGCACTGGGCCGTGGCCCACAGCTCCTTGCCGTCCATCGCCTCGGTGACGGTCGTCGACAGGACGCCGTCGTACGAGGTGATCTTGCCGTCCGTGATCTGGAGCAGTTCGGTGGACATGCCGAACTTGTGCGCCAAGGGCTGCAGCAGCTGCGTGCGGACCATCTTCGCGGCCCGCTCCACCGCGCCGCCCGACACCCAGGTGTGACGCCCGCGGCAGCCCGCGCCGGCCGGCGGCTGGTCGGTGTCGACGGGTGCCACGTGCACCTCGTCGATGCCGAGCGTCTCCTGGACGATCTGGCGGGCGAGGGTGGTGAAGCCCTGGCCCGTCTCCACGGCCGCGCACAGTACGGTCGCGACTCCGTCGTGGACCTTGACGGTCGCCGTGGAGACCTCGTCGGCGCCCTCCGCGCCGAGCATGTGCACCATGCCCAGGCCGTAGCCGACGCCGCGGCGCACCGCGCCGGGTTCGCCCGCGCCCTCCGGGCCACCGGGCAGCAGCCACTCCTCCTCGGGCGTGTCCTTGGGCAGCGGCGGGAGAGGGAAGTCCCGTACGGCCTGCAGGAGTTCGGCCACCGGCGCCGGGCAGGTCACCGTCTGGCCGATCGGGAGGACGTCCCCGGTGGCGAGCGCGTTGCGCAGGCGCAGGTCGGCCGGGTCCACGCCGAGCTTCTTCGCGAGCTTGTCCATCTGCGCCTCGTAGGCGGCGCACACCTGCATGGCGCCCTCGCCGCGTACGTGGCCGGAGGGCGGGTTGTTGGTGCGGACGGCCCAGCCCTCGATGAACGCGTTCGGGACGACGTACGGGCCGCAGGCGAAGGAGACGGCAGCGGCGAGGGCCTCGGCGGAGGTGTCGGCGTAGGCGCCCGCGTCGAGGAGGATCTGCGCCTCGACCTTCACCAGCTTGCCCTCGGCGTCGGCGTGGTGGCGGTAGCGCAGCAGGGTCGGGTGGCGGTGGGCGTGCCCGAGGAAGGACTCCTCGCGGGTGGCCGTGAGCTTGACCGGGCAGCCGGTCCTGAGGGCGAGCAGGCCGAGTGGGAGCTGGAAGCCCTGGTCCTCGCGGTCGGCCGTTGCTCCCGGCACCCCGGTGACGACGATCTTCACCCGATCTGGGGACAGGCCATAGCAGGCCGCGGCGGTGTTGCGGTCGGTGTGCGGGTCGGTGGAGGCCAGGTACAGCTCGACGCCGCCGTCGGGACGCGGTACGGCGAGACCGGCCTCGGCGCCGATGGGGGCCGGGTCCTGGCGGCCGATGCGGTACAGGCCCTCGACGACGACCTCGCCGACCGCGTCGGGGTCGCCGTGGCGCAGCGGGATGTGCCGGATCAGGTTGCCGTCGGGGTGCAGGGGCTCGGCCTCGAAGGCCTGCTCCGGGTCGATGACCGGGTCGAGTACTTCGTACTCGACGATGACGGCCGCGGCGGCCATCCGCGCGGTGTCGGGGTGGTCGGCGGCGACCGCGGCGATGGGCTCGCCGTGGTGGCGTACGACCTCGGAGGCGAACACCGGGCGGTCGGGCGTGCCCCGGCCGTGGCGGGGGGTGCCGGGCACGTCCTCGTGGGTGATGACGGCTCGTACGCCGGGCATCTCGCGCGCGTGGGTGGTGTCGATGGACACGATGCGCGCGTGCGCGTGCGGGGAGCGCAGGACGGCCGCCCACAGCAGGCCCTCGGCCCACAGGTCGGCCGCGTACGGGAAGGTGCCCTCGGTCTTGGCGCGGGCGTCGGCGTGCTGCAGCGAGGCGCCGAGGCCGTGCGGCAGCGGCTCGGCGCCGGGGACCGCTTCCGCCGCGGTGGTCGCCGTGGCTGCTTCGTTGCTCACGCCTGGCCTCCGTCCTGGCCGTACTGCTGGTCGCGCGGACCCGGTGTACCGAAGGTGCCGGGGCTGTCGAAGACGCCCGGTGCCTCGAACGCCGACGGGTTGACGCCGCCGGAGCCCGGGCCCGCCTGGTGCGGAATACGTGCCCCGTCCCCGTCCGTCTCAGCGCCGGTCGCGGTGTGCGCCTCGCGTTCGGCGACGACCTCCTGGACGGCCTCCAGGACGCCCCGGTAGCCGGAGCAGCGGCACAGGTTGCCGCACAGGGCCTGCCGGGTCTCCAGTTCGGTCGGCGCGGGGTTGCCCTCCAGCAGGTCGTGCACGGTCATGGCCATGCCCGGGACGCAGAAGCCGCACTGCACGGCACCGCACCGGGCGAGTGCCCGCTGCACGTCGGAGGGCTGCCCGTCGGCGGCCAGGCCCTCGACGGTACGGACCTCGCTGCCGGCCGCGGTGACGGCCGGGACCAGGCAGGAGGCCACCAGGCGCCCGTCGACCTGGACGTTGCAGGCACCGCACTCGCCCTGCGAGCAGCCGTCCTTGGCCCCGGCGAGGCCGAGCCGCTCCCGCAGCACGTACAGCAGGGACTCGCCGATCCAGGCGTCGGTGACGGGGCGGTCGGTGCCGTTGACGCGCAGGACGTAGGAGGCGAGGGGGTGGTCGTCGTGCGGCGGCGCTGCCTCGACGGGATCCTCGGCCGCGTCCTGATCCGCGGGTGCCGCATCCTCAGGGGCCGGTGCCGCGGGTTCGGTCTCCTCCGGCGTGCCGGCCGGGTCGGCTTCGGCAGCGCCGGGCACGGGGTCCGGTGCTACGGCGGTGCCGGGTGCGTCGGCCGAGGGCGCCAGGTCCGCAGGGGCCATGGGTACGACCGTGTCCGGCGTTTCCACGGCCTCCTGCGCGGCTGGAGGAGCCGCAGGTGCGCCGTGCCGTGCCGGGCGGTCAGCGGGGCCCTCAGGGGCCTGTGCGGGCGCTGTGGGGGCGTACGGCCCGGCCGGGGCGTACTCCGGCGCCGGGGAGGCGTCGGCCGCGCGGGGTCCGGCGTCGTGCTCCGGCTGCCCCCACGGCTGTCCCGCGGTCTCCGTCGCCCAGGGCGCGGGCGCGCCGCCGGGGAGCGTGGCCGGCGGGGTGCCGCCCCACTGCTCGACCAGCGAGGACGTGGTGAACTCGCCCGATTCGTCCGGAAGGTCGCCACCGGCGACCGGGATGGACCACTGGCCGGTGACGTCGTGCCCGGGTGCGGGCGAGGCCGCGGGCTCCTCGAAGGTCCACTGCTGGGTGGCACCGGGGTGGTACGTGAACCGGTCGTCCGCCGCCTGCTCCTGGGGCACGGCGTTCGGGTCGGGCCATTGCCGGCCGTCGGGCACCGACCACCCGCCCGCGGAGCCGTCGGCGGGTGCCGCCGTTATCCGCGGCGGCACATAGCCGTGGCCGGGCGCGGCCAGCGGGCTGTCACCGGACAGCAGGGCGTCGATGCCGCCCTCGGGGAGCTTGACGAAGGCGGTGGCGCCGTCGTCGTAGTCGCCCTGGGGCAGCGGGTCCCAGCGGCCGCCGCCCTGGGGCGTGCCCTCTCCGTGCTGGTCGTCGGTCACGACAGTGCCCTCCCCAGTGCTCGTCGGGCCAGCGCGGCGACGGTGCGCCGCAGGTGCAGTACGGCGGGCGGAAGCGGGGCCACGGAACCGTCCGGCTCCGGGGCGGGGTCGGGGATGCAGGCCGCGGCGACGTACTCCCCGAAGGCGTTCAGGGCCTCCGGGACGAGCGCGCGGTCGTTGTCCCAGTCGATGAGCCCGGCGACCCACTGCTCGGCCTCGAGGGGCCTGAGCGGCATCGGCGCTATGGCACCGACTGCGCACCGCACCCCGCGCCGGGCCGGGTCGAGCACCAGGGCCACGGAGGCCACCGCGCGGCCCGGGCCGGTGCGTCCGGTCGCCTTCAGGAAGACCTGCGGGGCGTGCAGCAGCGGCACGCGCACGTAGCCGATGAGTTCACCGGCCCGCAGCATCTCCACGCCGGCCAGCAGGTGCGACACCGGGATCTCCCGGCGGGCTCCGCCCGGGCCCGCGATGATCAGCGTCGCCTCCAGGGCGGCCAGCACCGGCAGCGCGTCCCCGGTGGGGGCGGCCGAGGCGATGTTGCCGCCGAGGGTGCCCGCGTTGCGGATGTGCGGCGGGCCCGCGGCGCGCGCGGCGGCGGCGAGCGCCGGGATCAGGGCCGCGAAGTCGGGGCGGCCCATACGCGCGTGCGTGAGGCCCGCGCCGAGCAGCGCGTGGCCGTCCTGGTACTGCCAGCCGCGGATCTCGCTGATCCGCCCGAGTCCCACCAGGGCGGCGGGCCGGAGCTGGCCGGAGTTGACGGCGGCCATCAGGTCGGTGCCGCCCGCCACGGGGACGGCCGTGGGCAGGGCGGCGAGGGCCGCCACTGCCTCGTCCAGCGTCGTGGGCAGCGTGACGGCCTGCGCCGCCTGCGGTGCGTGCGTGGTCAAACCGGCTGCCCCTTCCCGCTGCCCCACCTGGTCCCACCTGTGTGGCCGTACGGTACGTGCTCACAGGGCGGACGTGGCAACTCTGGCACATCTTCGCAAGGCCCGAACGCGGGGGTCCGCTAGGAGGCATTCGCCCACCTCATCGGGGACATGGCCCGATTTCGCACGGCATCACCGGTGCGCACGAATTGCCACTCTTTGGTGATCCTGCCGTAGTTTTCCCGTTATCTGTTCCCGTAGTTTTCCCGTTATCGGTTCGGTGGCGGCCCGTCGACCGGGCGGCCGGGCACACCCGGGCGTTTCTGCCAGGGCCGGGGCCCTGTGGGCGGCCGGTAGGCGACGCCGAGGGCGTCAAGTCGCCGGTAGTGGGCGGCCATACGGCGCTCGAAGCCGGCATAGTCGCGCTCCTGCGGGGTGGGCAGCGGGCTCCAGGCGACCTCGGCGAAGGCGGCGAGCCGCGGGAAGGTCTGGTAGTCCACGCGCGCGGCGTCCTCCATCACCTCGGTCCACACGTTGGCCTGGGTGCCCAGCACATGGCGGGCCTCCTCGGGCGTGAGCTCGGCCGGAACGGGCTCGAACCGGTAGACGTCCTCCAGGGTGCGCACGAAACCGATCGGCACGGGCTCGTCCTCGCCCGGGGCCTGACGGTGGTCCAGGTAGACGTACTGCTCCGGGCACATGACGACGTCGTGCCCGGCCCGTGCGGCCGCGACGCCGCCGCCGTAGCCGCGCCAGGAGGACACCGCCGCTCCCGGCGCGAGACCGCCCTCCAGGATCTCGTCCCAGCCGATCAGGCGGCGCCCGCGCGCGGAGAGCCACTTGTCGAAGTGCCCGATGAACCAGGACTGCAACTCGTCCTCGTCGGCGAGTCCTTGGTCCGCGATACGGGTCTTGGCGGTCACCGACTCGCGCCACTGCTCCTTGCGGCATTCGTCGCCGCCGACGTGGACGAACGCCGAGAACTCGGCGGCGTCCGCCGGGAACAGCTCCAGGACTTCGTCGAACACCCCCTCGTAGAAGCGCAGGGTGGTGTCAGTGGGGGCGAGTACGTTGGAGGAGATCCCCCAGGAGTCCCAGACGGTGAGGGCGGTGGTGTCGATGACGTCGGTGTTGCCGAGTTCCGGATACGCGGCGATGGCGGCCTGCGAGTGGCCCGGTACGTCGATTTCGGGGACGACGCTGATATGCCGCTCGGCGGCGTAGGAGACGATCTCCCGGATGTCGTCCTGGGTGTAGTAACCCCCGTGCGGCTTCTCCTCCCACAGCGGCGAGGCGCGGTGACCGAATTTCGTCCGCGCCCGCCAGGAGGCGACCTCGGTCAGCTTCGGATATCGCTTGATCTCGATCCGCCAGCCCTGGTCGTCCGTCAGGTGGAAGTGGAAGACGTTGAGTTTGTGCGCGGCCATCAGGTCCAGATAGCGCAGGACGCCTTCCTTGGGCATGAAGTGCCGGGCGACGTCGAGCATGAGGCCGCGCCAGCGGAATCGCGGCGAGTCCTCGATGCTGACCATCGGCAGGTCCCATTCCCGGTCCGGCCGTACGGGAGCCCGCCGGAAGGCGTCGGGGCCGAGGAGTTGCCGGAAGGTCTGGGCTCCGTGCAAGACGCCGGCCGCGCTGCCGCCCTGAATGCGGCGCGCATACCCGTCGACCACGATGCGGTAGCCCTCCCGGGGCAGGTCAGGTTCGATGCTCAGCACGATGCGGTTGTCGTCGTCGGCGCCCTCCCGAAGAGGCAGGCCGGTCGCGGCGCCGACCGTTGCCCGCAGCCAGCGCGCGACGCCCTCGGTGCCGGGCCTCGCCTCCACCTGCGTCTCCCGGTCCAGGCGGTCGTGACCGTCCGCGCTTCGGAGCAAGCGCCTCGGAGCCGGAATCAGATCCAAGTCAGTCACGTCAGTCCTTTTCCGCTCCGCCCAGTCCCAAGACCAGAGTGGCGTTGCATTATGTGCAATGACTGTTTCGCTCTGCACAACACCACGGAGACTATGGACTACATGAACATGCCGACAAGAGGTCTACACCACTCCGTGTCCAGAAAGCACAAAGGCCCCCGGGACGCGCCTCGACGCGTCCCGGGGGCCTCACGGCCTTCAGGCGGGCAGGGGCACCCTTACTTGTCGCCGCCCTTGTCGTCGCCGCCGCTGCCCATGGACTCGTAGATCTCCTTGCACATGGGGCACACGGGGTACTTCTTCGGGTCGCGGCCCGGGACCCACACCTTGCCGCACAGCGCCACGACGGGGGTGCCGTCGAGGGCGCTCGCCATGATCTTGTCCTTCTGGACGTAGTGGGCGAAGCGCTCGTGGTCGCCGTCGCCGTGGGACACCTGTGGCGTCGGCTCTACGAGGGTTCCCGTACCAGTCCCGCGCTCGGGCTCAAGAGTGCTCATATCAGCAAGAGTACTGAAGCGCACAGACATCAGTTGAGCGACGGGTCGTCGGGGTACGTGGCGACCATCGCCAGCTCGTTGCGCTGGCGGCGCAGCACCTCGCGCCAGAGTCTCTCCGGGGCCGGCGAGGACACGTCGCCCGGCTCGGACTCGACGACGTACCAGGCTCCCTCCACCAGCTCGTCCTCCAGCTGGCCGGGGCCCCAGCCGGCGTATCCGGCGAAGATCCGCAGGGAGCCGAGGGCCGAGGCGAGCAGCTCGGGCGGAGCCTCCAGGTCCACCAGGCCGATCGCGCCGTGCACCCGCCGCCAGCCGAGCGGGGCGCTGTCGCCGTTCTCACCGCCCGGGATGACCGCGACGCCGAGCGCCGAGTCCAGCGAGACGGGTCCGCCCTGGAAGACGACGCCGGGCTCCCCGGCGAGATCGGCCCAGCCTTCCAGGATGTCCCCCACGCCCACCGGCGTGGGACGGTTGAGGACGACACCGAGGGAGCCCTCCTCGTCGTGGTCGAGAAGGAGCACCACCGCACGGTCGAAGTTCGGGTCCGCCAGGGCGGGCGTGGCCACGAGCAGCCGCCCTGTGAGCGAGGACACCTCGGTCATGCCAGACATGATCCCGCATCTTCCCCTGAAGTGGGGAGCCAATGGGGGTGTGGGAGTGAACGCAGCTCAGGGCACAGGGGCGCAGCCCCGGCGCACGCCCGTCTTCGGTGACCCCATGTGCCCGATGCGGAACGGTTCGTGTTGTGACACAGCTATGACGTTGCTGGCTGGTACTTGGGCTTACGGCAGGGGGGTGATCGGCGATTACCCTGTCTTTCCGGCCCCCGCGCTAAGTGATCGGCCGGACCCCTGCCCGACTCATCGGAACGCGAGATTCATGACCGTCAACGACGATGTCCTGCTTGTCCACGGCGGAACCCCGCTGGAGGGCGAGATCCGTGTCCGCGGTGCGAAGAACCTCGTACCGAAGGCCATGGTCGCCGCCCTGCTGGGCAGCGAGCCGAGCCGACTGCGCAACGTTCCGGACATCCGTGACGTGCGCGTCGTACGCGGCCTGCTCCAGCTGCACGGGGTGACGGTCCGTCCGGGTGAGGAGCCCGCCGAGCTGGTGCTGGACCCGACCTACGTGGAGAGCGCGAACGTCGCTGACATCGATGCCCACGCGGGTTCCAGCCGCATCCCGATCCTCTTCTGCGGCCCGCTGCTGCACCGCCTCGGCCACGCCTTCATCCCGGGCCTCGGCGGCTGCGACATCGGCGGCCGGCCCATCGACTTCCACTTCGACGTGCTGCGGCAGTTCGGCGCGACCATCGAGAAGCGGGCGGACGGGCAGTATCTGGAGGCGCCGCAGCGGCTGCGCGGTACGAAGATCCGGCTGCCGTACCCGTCCGTCGGCGCGACCGAGCAGGTGCTGCTGACGGCCGTACTCGCCGAGGGTGTCACGGAGTTGTCCAACGCGGCCGTCGAGCCGGAGATCGAGGACCTCATCTGCGTGCTGCAGAAGATGGGCGCGATCATCGCGATGGACACCGACCGGACGATCCGCATCACCGGTGTGGACAAGCTCGGCGGCTACACCCACCGCGCCCTGCCGGACCGTCTGGAGGCCGCGTCCTGGGCGTCGGCGGCCCTCGCGACCAACGGCAACATCTACGTCCGCGGCGCCCAGCAGCGCTCGATGATGACGTTCCTGAACACCTACCGGAAGGTGGGCGGTGCCTTCGAGATCGACGACGAGGGCATCCGCTTCTGGCACCCGGGCGGCCAGCTGAAGTCCATCGCGCTGGAGACGGACGTGCACCCCGGCTTCCAGACCGACTGGCAGCAGCCGCTGGTGGTGGCCCTGACGCAGGCCACGGGCCTGTCCATCATCCACGAGACGGTGTACGAGTCCCGGCTCGGCTTCACCTCCGCGCTCAACCAGATGGGCGCGCACATCCAGCTCTACCGCGAGTGCCTGGGCGGCTCCGACTGCCGCTTCGGCCAGCGCAACTTCCTGCACTCCGCGGTCGTCTCCGGCCCCACCAAACTCCAGGGCGCCGACCTGATCATCCCCGACCTGCGCGGCGGCTTCTCGTACCTGATCGCGGCCCTGGCGGCCGAGGGCACCTCCCGCGTCCACGGCATCGACCTGATCAACCGCGGCTACGAGAACTTCATGGAGAAGCTCGTGGAACTGGGCGCGAAGGTGGAGTTGCCTGGTAAGGCGCTTGGGTAGTTCCAGCCCGGGCGACGCCTGAGGCCGTGACCGCAACCACGATGGGGCGGCACCCCGAAGTCCGGGTGCCGCCCCATCGGCGCTTTTCAGCGGGGCGCTTACTTGCCCTTGGCCGCTTCCTTGAGCTTGGAGCCCGCGGAGACCTTCACGCTGTAGCCGGCCGGGATGTTGATGGGCTCACCGGTCTGCGGGTTGCGCGCGGTACGAGCGGCACGGTGGGTGCGCTCGAAGGTCAGGAAGCCGGGGATGGTGACCTTCTCGTCGCCCTTGGAGACGATGTCGCCGACAACCTCGGCGAACGCGGCCAGAACGGCGTCGGCGTCCTTGCGGGTCACCTCGGCGCGGTCGGCCAGCGCGGCCACCAGCTCACTGCGGTTCATGTTGTTACTCCCGTGTTCTTCTTGCCGTTGAGGCGTGAGGTGAGATCGATGCCGATGCGCTCGCGCCCAGGGACGCATCCTGCCCCTACCTGCGGCGGGAAAGCCAATCCGGCACCCGTAGGAGTCGTGAGAACACCCTAGGGAGTCACCCGAAAAGCGCCTGCTCGCCCGTCACCCTAGAGGGCACCCGCCGGTGCGGGGTTCCGCGACGCGCCGGTGCGGGGCCGCGTGTCGCTCCTCACAGCCCCTGCACAGGTCCGTCTCACAGCATCTGAACCCTACGTCACGGGCGGCTAGGACGCCGCGCCGACCGCCTTGGCCGCCTCGCGCACGGCTCCGGCGACCGCGCCCGCGACCTTGTCGTTGAAGACGCTCGGGATGATGTAGTTCGGGTTCAGCTCGTCCTCGGTCACCACGTCGGCGAGGGCCTTCGCGGCGGCGAGCATCATCTCGGTGTTGACCGTGCGGGACTGCGCGTCCAGCAGGCCGCGGAAGACGCCCGGGAAGACCAGCACGTTGTTGATCTGGTTCGGGAAGTCGGAGCGGCCGGTGGCCACAACTGCGGCCGTCTGACGGGCGATTGCGGGGTCGACCTCGGGGTCCGGGTTCGCGAGCGCGAACACGATGGCGTCGTCGGCCATCGCGGCCACGTCGTCGCCGTCGAGGACGTTCGGGGCGGAGACGCCGATGAAGACGTCGGCGCCGCGCACGGCCTCCTTCAGAGTGCCGGTCAGGCCCTCGGGGTTGGTGTTGTCGGCGATCCAGCGCAGCGGGGAGTCGGCCGGGGCGTTCACCAGGTCCGCGCGGCCGGCGTGCACGACGCCGTGGATGTCGGCGACGACGGCGTTCTTCACGCCCGCCGCGATGAGCAGCTTGAGGATGGCCGTACCGGCCGCGCCGGCACCGGACATGACGACGCGGATGTTCTCGATCGCCTTGCCGGTGACGCGAAGTGCGTTGGTCAGGGCGGCGAGGACGACGATCGCGGTGCCGTGCTGGTCGTCGTGGAAGACGGGGATGTCGAGGGCCTCGCGCAGGCGGGCCTCGATCTCGAAGCAGCGGGGCGCGGAGATGTCCTCGAGGTTGATGCCGGCGAAGCCGGGGGCGATCGCCTTGACGATCTCGACGATGGCGTCGGTGTCCTGGGTGTCCAGGCACAGCGGCCAGGCGTCGATGCCGGCGAAGCGCTTGAAGAGGGCCGCCTTGCCCTCCATGACGGGCAGTGCGGCCTTGGGGCCGATGTTGCCGAGGCCCAGCACGGCGGAGCCGTCCGTCACGACCGCAACGGAGTTGCGCTTGATGGTGAGGCGGCGGGCGTCCTCGGGGTTCTCGGCGATCGCCATGCAGACGCGGGCCACACCCGGCGTGTAGATCATGGAGAGGTCGTCACGGTTGCGGATGGGGTGCTTCGACGCCATCTCGATCTTGCCGCCGAGGTGCATCAGGAACGTACGGTCGGAGACCTTGCCGAGCGTGACGCCCTCGATGCCGCGGAGTTTGCCGACGATCTCCTCGGCGTGGGCCGTGGAGGTGGCCGCGATCGTGACGTCGATGCGGAGCTTCTCGTGACCGGACGCGGTGACGTCGAGGCCCGTGACCGAGCCTCCGGAGGACTCCACGGCGTTGGTGAGCTGCGAGACGGCGGTTCCGCTCGCGGGCACCTCCAGCCGGATGGTCATCGAGTAGGAGACGCTGGGCGCCGTTGCCATGGCCGACTTCCTCTGCTTTCACCGTGTCGCGAGTTGTGCCGTCCGATCGTCGCACCTACCCGTGAGTACGTGATAGTCGCCTCGAATTGCGGACGTTTTGTTCATGGCGGGCGCGTGATTCCGGAAAACGACTTCCACCATACGAGAAACGATCAGGCAAAGAAAGAGGCCCACGTCACATGGTGACGTGGGCCTCCCACACGTTCATGACACCGACCCGCCATGCTCGCCTCGCGGCAAGTGGTCCCTCTAAGGGACGAAGGTTGGGCCCGGGGGCTTGGATCGAGCCGGTGCCACACCAAGGCTAACAAACGGATCCCGTAGGGCCATTCCCGTCGGCGGACTTCACAGGTTTCAGTCCCGCAGTAGGTCCGGCACGCCCGTCGCGTCCGGCTCGTCCCGATCGCCCGAGACCACCGTCAGCTGCTGGGTGGCCCGGGTCAGCGCCACGTAGAGCACGCGCAGGCCCGCCGGCGACTCGTCGGCGATCTCCGCGGGGGACACGACGACCGTCGCGTCGTACTCCAGGCCCTTGGCCTCCAGGCTGCCGAGCGCCACCACCCGGTCGCCGAGCCCGGCCAGCCAGCGCCGGGCCTCCGCGCGCCGGTTCATCGCGACGACCACGCCGACCGTGCCGTCCACCAGCCCGAGGAGCCGCTCGGCCTCGGCCCGCACGGTCTTCTCCAGGGAGTCGGGCACGACGCAGAAGCGGGGCTCGACCCCCGTGGACCGTACGGCGGACGGCGACTCGGAGCCGGGCATGGCGAGGGCGAGGACCTTGGCGGCCAGCTCGGCGATCTCGGCCGGGTTGCGGTAGTTCACGGTGAGCTGGAAGCGGCGCCGGGGGCGGGTGCCGAGGGCCTCGTCGCGGGCCTCGGCCGCCTCGTCCGGGTCGGACCAGGAGGACTGGGCCGGATCGCCCACGACCGTCCAGGTGGCGTGCCGGCCGCGGCGGCCGACCATGCGCCACTGCATGGGCGTGAGGTCCTGCGCCTCGTCCACGATGACGTGCGCGTACTCGACGCGTTCCTGCGCGAGCCGCTCGGCCCGCTCCCGCTGGGTCTCCTCGCGCACCGGCATCAGCTCCTCCAGGCCGGTGAGCTGGTCCAGCGGATCCAGCTCGCGCTTCTTCCTCGGCCGGGCCGGGGCGCCGAGGATGGCCTGGAGTTCGTCGAGCATGGCGACGTCGTGCACGGAGCAGCCGTCCCGCTTCAGCGAGCGGGCTACCTTGCGGACCTCGCCGGGGTTGAGGATCCGGCGGGCCCAGCGGCCGAGCCGCCGCTCGTCCGCCATGGCGGCGAGGACCCCCTTCGGGGTCAGCTCGGGCCACCAGGCGTCGAGGAAGGCGAGGAAGGCGTCCTCGCTCGTGACGTCCTCGTCGAAGGAGGAGCGCAGCTCGGCGGCCAGCTCCGGGTCGGTGTGCCGGCCGGCCGCGCCGGACTTCGCCCACAGGGCGTCCAGGAGCAGCTTGCGGGCGCGCGGACGGAGCAGGTTGACGGGCGCGGTGCCGCCCAGGGCGGTACGGCGGATACGTTCCAGCTCGGCGGCCTCCAGTTCGAGGCGGCGCCCGAAGGCGACGACGCGCAGACGGGACGGGGGACCGTCGAAGGCCTGCGGCTCGCTGTCCTCGTCCAGGGCGAGCTGCCCCACGGGAGCGGTCGGCCCCAGCTCCAGCGCGCCCCGGGCGGCCTTCCGCAGCACCTTCAGCATCCGGTACGAGCCCTTGGCGCGGGCCACGGACGGGGAGTCGTACAGTGCGGCCTCGACACCGTCGACCAGCGAGCCGATCGCGCGGATGGCGACCTGGCCCTCCTCGCCGAGCGAGGGCAGCACACCCTCGGTGTAGGCCACCAGCAGCGGGGTCGGCGAGACGATCAGGATGCCGCCCGCGTAGCGTCTGCGGTCCTGGTAGAGCAGGTAGGCGGCGCGGTGCAGGGCGACCGCGGTCTTGCCGGTGCCCGGGCCGCCCTCGACGTACGTCACCGAGGCGGCGGGGGCGCGGATGACCAGGTCCTGCTCGGCCTGGATGGAGGCGACGATGTCCCGCATGGTGTGGCTGCGGGCCTGGCCGAGGGCGGCCATCAGGGCGCCGTCGCCGATGACGGGCAGCTCGCGGTCACCGAGGAACGCCGTCAGCTCCGGGCGCATGAGGTCGTCCTCGACACCGAGGACCTGGCGGCCCTTGGAGCGGATGACCCGGCGCCGTACCACCCGGCCGGGGTCCCTCGGGGTGGAGCGGTAGAAGGGCGCCGCGGCCGGTGCCCGCCAGTCGATGACCAGCGGGGCGTAGTCCTGGTCGAGTACGCCGATCCGGCCGATGTGCAGGGTCTCGGCGATGTCGGCGGTGTTGTCGGGCCGGACCGCGCCCTCGGCGGGCTCCACCGCCGTGTACGCGCCGTCGGGACCCTTCTTCCCGTCCTTGCCGAGCAGCAGGTCGATCCGCCCGAAGAGGAAGTCCTCGAACTCGTTGTTCAGCCGGTTCAGGTGGATGCCGGCCCGGAAGACCTGCGCGTCCCGCTCGGCCAGCGCGCCCGGCGTGCCGACCTGGCCACGCTTCGCCGCGTCGTGCATCAGGAACTCGGCCTCGTGGATCTTCTCCTCGAGCCGCCGGTACACCCGGTCCAGGTGTTCCTGTTCGACGCTGATCTCTCGGTCACGCACGGAATCGTGTGCACTGCGTACCGAGCCGACCGCGGACTGCTGAACCTGAGCGGCCACCGGGCCCCCTTCTGACGTGCTGGGCAGCCGTCAACCGTACGCGAAGGGGACCCGGCAAAGCTACGGCGGCTACGCGTCCACCTCCACGAGCTTCTTCCCGTCGAAGGTCATGACCTCGAAGTGGTCGATCTCGTTCGGCTTGAGGGCCGTGCCGCCGCCGATGTACAGCGGGTTCTTGGACTCCGGGGTCTTGGCGTCCGGGATGCCGTATCCCCACTTCGGGACGGACCAGGAGCCCAGTGTCTGGCGCTCGCCGTTGTGGGCGACGGCGATCAGGGAGCACTTGAGCGGTCCCTTGACGCCCTTGAGCTGGAGGACCGTCGAGGTGCCCCAGGCCTTCTCGCCCATGGCGACGGTGGCCGAGGCGCCGGTGGTGCCGTCCGTGCCGGAGACCTTCTTCGGCAGCTGGTCGAAGGTCGTCTGGGCGGTGGCCGCCAGCGGTGTGGTCGTCCCTCCCGAGTCGCCGCCGCCCGCCGCCATGACGGCCACCGGGCCGCCGATGATCAGCGCGGCCGCGGCCGCGACCAGGTAGAAGCCCTTGCGCCGCTTCTGTGCCCGGCGCTCGGCGACCTCGTCGACCAGTTTCTCGGCCAGCCGTGGGCTGGGCCGCGCGGACAGCGACTCGCCGATCGCGGGCGTGCTGCCGGAATCCGGCAGGTCCGCGAGGGCGGCCAGCATCGGCTCCATCCCGGCCAGTTCGTCCAGCTGTTGGGCGCACCACTCGCAGCCGGCGAGATGCGCCTCGAAAGCGGTTGCTTCGGCGTCGTCCAGGATCCCGAGGGCGTAGGCACCGACGGTTTCGTGCTCGTTCGGAGCCTGTGATCCCTGCATGGACCCAGACATACCCGAACCACCCGTGCCGAACCCTTGCATACCCCCGTGCCCGCTCATCACGCCGTCACCCCCCGCTCCTCCAGTGCCAGCTTCATCGATCGCAGGGCGTAGAACACCCGGGAACGGACGGTTCCGCTGGGTATGCCCAGAGTTTCCGCCGCCTCGTTGACGGTACGCCCCTTGAAATAGGTCTCGACGAGAACCTCCCGGTGGGCCGGGGTCAGGTCGTCGAGCGCGTCCGACAGCGTCATCAGCCACAGCGCCTTGTCGATCTCGTCCTCCGCGGGGATGACCTCCAGCGGCGACGGATCGACCTCCTGCGGCCGGGCCTGCCGGCTGCGGTGGCCGTCGATGACGATGCGGCGCGCGACCGTCACCAGCCAGGGGCGTACCGAACCGGTCGCCCGATTGAGCTGACCGGCGTTCTTCCAGGCACGGATGAGTGTTTCCTGTACGACGTCCTCGGCGCGCTGCCGGTCTCCGGCGACCAGCCTGAGGACATACGCAAGCAGAGGTCCGGCGTGCTCGCGGTACAGCGCACGCATCAGCTCCTCATCCGGTTCCGAGGGCTGTGAGGACATGCGATGTCGGGCCCTCGATCCACGTTCATTGGCCACGGCCGCATCCTTGCGCACGCCCACCTCCGGTGTCCGGGGGTTCCCCCAGTCGGTCGCTCGCCCACCCGTACGGACAGGGGCTGCGCGATGTTCAAAGCGGAGTGACATATTTCTTGGAGGTGACGTGACGACCGGGACATGCGTACACATTCCCACCGCATGATCTTTACATTTCCGACACATCGCCGAGGGCGGCCGAGCTGCCCGCGCAAGGTGGACAGCAAACTCGGTGTTGCGGAAATCACGTCGGGCGGCGCAGGGGCGCAATGCGACAGAAGGCCCGTACCGGACAGTCTGGTTCCGGGCGCTCGCTGTCAGGTCCGGGCGAGAGCCGCCCGCCGCCGGTGCCGGGCCACCCGCTCGCGGTTGCCGCAGACCTCGCTGGAACACCAGCGCCTCCGGCGCCCGCGGGACGTGTCCAGGTACACGAGCGGGCAGTTGTCCCCCTCGCACTCCCGGACCGCCGCCCGCGCCACGGGATCGGTGAGCAGCTCCACGGCGTCCCGTGCGACGAGGGCGAGCAACCCCGCACACCCGGGCGCCTGCGCCAACTCCCGCACCAGCGTGCCGTCCTCGCCGGGCACCGCGCAGAGGGCCGGGGGCGCGACGCGGGCGACCTCGTTGAGCCGGCCGAGCGCGTGCCCGTACGGCGGCCGGGCGTCCGCCGCCGGGTGGGCGGTGCGCACCAACTGCCCGATGTGTCCGCGCAGTTCCCTGAACCCCGGCAGCCAGGAGGCGTCGGCGTGGCCCAGCGGGGTGCCGGGCGGCACCAGCCCGGACCCGCTGATCCAGGCGCGCAACGGCTCGACGGCGTCGAGCCGTTCGGCCGGGTGCGCGGTCGCGAGGAGATCGAGACAGATCCGCCCGGCGTCGAACCGCAGCTCGTTCGGGACCGTGGCCGTACCCAGTGCCATGTGCCTGTCACCGCCTAGGACAGGGGAACCGTTCCGTCGCTTCTCTTCACAGTGCATGCCCGCACACGTCCGAGGAACCCCTCGAACCGCCGACGGCGCGCCCGTCGTCCGTCGCGCCGACCCGCCCGGCCCACAGGGTTCGCCGGCCGACCCGTCCCCGGCGGGGATGCCGGTGCCCGGCGCGTGGGTCGGTCCCCTCCGGTCCAGAAACGCCGTCATGCCTCGCCGCCCCCGCCCCGGGCCGTGACGCTGTGTCCTGCGAAAGCACCGGGAGCCGCCCCAGGGGGGACCCACGGGGGACGGCGGTTCAGAAAGGAAACTTCATGAGCATGCGCATCCGGGTCGTCGCGATGGCGACGGCCGCGCTGCTGGGCGCCGGGGCCACCGGCATCGCCCTGGCACCCACCGCGAGTGCCGCCTCGTACCACGGCATCGACGGTGGCGGCCTCGTCACCGACGACTGGCAGGACGAGGAGAACCTGGGCGTCGACGACTACGCCGAGAGCAACGCCACCGCTCTGTGGGAGACCGTCCTGTACGCGGACGGCGCCCAGTGGCAGGACGACGACGGCGACTGGCACACCTTCCAGAAGAACCAGATCGACGGCTCGTTCGGCCCCGAGACGGAATCGGCCACCCAGTGGTGGCAGGAGCACTACCACCTCTCGGACAACGACGGCGTCGTCACCGACAACAGCTGGAGGTTCGCCCAGCGGTGGCTCGTCGGCCCGTCCTCGGGCAGCGTCGTCACCTACAAGGGCGACGCACAGGACGTCACCTTCAAGCGGATCAGCGGCAAGTACCGGGTGCGGATCAAGGGCACCGGCCCCTGGAAGCTCGCGTACTACGACAAGCGCGGCTGAGGCCTACGGCTCGGGAGCGGGCGGTCGTACGGTCGCCCGCCCCCGGGGCCGCTTCCACAGCAGCCCCGCCCCCGCCACCAGCAGCACGATGACGGCGAACGCGAGCAGTGCCGCCGTCCGCCACCGCCGGTGCTCGACGACGAGCGCCTCTGGCTCCGGCTCAGGTTGCGGCTCCGCCTCGGCCTCCGACCCGCCCTGCGGCCACGCCTGTTCGGCCAGCTCCCACAGCGCCAGCAGCCGCGCCTGGTCCGCGCCCGCCAGCCGGCTCAGCACCTGTGCCGCTCCTCGCGGCGGCAGCTTGGCCCCGCTGAGATAGCGCTGCCACGACGACTTGCTGTACGCGGTGCGCCGGGCCAGTTCGGCGAGGCTGAGTCCGGTACGGCCCTTCAGGACGCGTAACTGCTCGACCAGGTGCCGTGCCTCTCTGGGCAGCGAATCCGGCAGAGGCTGCCAGCGTGTCATCGTCGTCCCCCCGATTGCCCGCCGCCCCGTCTCCGGGTGCGGCCCGTCCCCGCCATGGTCCGGCGTCAGCCTGATGCCCGGCCGAAGCCGTCCGGCAGAGCGCGCGCCCGGCAACCCGGAGCACGCGCGGTCGTACGGTGCGAGCCGGGCGCCCTCTGCGGCGGGGCGCTGCCTGCGCCGCCGGGCCCGGTGCCGTGAGCCGGTACCCACAACGCCGTACGGCTGTTCAGGCGCCGGCGTAGCTGGACGCCCGCGTATGCGGGTGCGCGCTTGAGCCATGTCCGGGGCCAGGGCCGCTCGGGTTGGCTGGAAGGCATGACGCATACGAGGGAAACGACGCATACGAGGGAAACACGGACCGGCACGGTCGTCCTGGGCGCCGCCACTGTCGCCATGGGCCTGATCGCGGGGGTCTTCTACATCTTCGCCTGCGCGGTGATGCCGGCGCTGGCACGCAGCGACGACCGGACGTACGTCGAGGTCATGCGCACCATCAACGACGTGATCCAGAACCCGGTGTTCTTCCTGAGCTTCATGGGGGCGCTGGTGCTGACGGGAGTGTCGGCGTGGCAGCTGCGGGGCTCGGCGAGCGGCCGTTGGGCGGGTGCGGCCCTGGCGGCCTACGCGCTCGCGTTCCTCGTCACCCTGGCGTTCAACATCCCGCTGAACAACGCCCTTGCGGGCAAGGGCGATCCCTCTTCCCTACGGGGGCACTTCGAGAACCCCTGGGTGATGTGGAACGTCGTACGGACGGTGTTGTCGACGGTGGCGTTGGGGTGCCTGGCGCGGGCGCTGCTGGTTCACGGGCGCTTCGGCCGGCGTCGCGGACGGAGGGCGCCGGTACCCCCGTTTGAAACCGGCGCCCTCCAGCTCAGTGCGCGCGCCGGCCGGGAGCCCGCAGCAGTCGTACGTACGGACTCCAGCGCGCCGGCCGCTGCACCGCCCCGGTGCAGGCCGACTCGGCCCGGTCGAGGCCGTCCTCCACGCAGGCGTCGTGCAGCGGCCGCCAGGCGAGGGGCCAGGTGAGGCGGGCCGCGCCCCGGGTGTTCATGGCGAGGGTGTGGCGCAGGACCGTCCGCTCCTCGTCCAGCGGAAGCACGGTGAACTCGTGGAACCCGTGGAAGCCGTGCGGCGCGCGGAAGGTGAAGCGCACCCAGGTGGAGGGGACGTACGCGGTGACGGTGTAGCGCACCGGGCCGTGCCCGCCCTTGGCGCCCCGGGACAGCGTCCGGTCGAAGGTCATCGGAGGCCAGCCGCCGTGCGGCCACAGCAGGTCCTCGCGGCTGCCCAGGGTGTCGATCAGCGCGCCGACCTGGCCCGCATCCGCCGTCAGGACGCGTTCGTGCACATTGAAGACGCTCATGGGACGCACTCCCCCGCTCGTTATAGAGATGCCTCTCTAATGATGTAGAGAGTACTCTCTATTACATGCCTAGGCCACCCCGCTTCGACACCCCGCTTCTCCTCGACGCCGCCGTGCAACTGGCCGCCACAGCAGGCCCCCTGGGCGTGACCATGTCCGCCGTGGCCAAGGAGACCGGCGCGCCGAGCGGTTCGGTCTACCACCGCTTCCCGAACCGGACGGCCCTGCTGGCCGAGGTGTGGCTGCGGACGCTCGAACGCTTCCAGGAGGGGTACTACGCCGTCCTCACCACCGAGAGCGACCCCCGCCGGGCGGGCCGGGCGGCCGCCCGGCACATCGTCGCCTGGTGCCGGGCCCACCCGGACGAGGCCACCTTGCTGCTCTACGGTGCCGGACAGTTCGGCCGCGCCGACTGGTCCGAGCAGTACGTCGCCCGGGCCGCCGAGGGCAATCGCCGCACGCTCGGCGCCGTCACCGCACTCGCCGAGACGCTCGGCGCGAGGGGCCCCCAGGCCGTCGAGCGCGTCAGGCTCGCGCTCGTCGACCTTCCGCTCTCCCTGGTCCGCCGCCACTTCCGGGCCGACGAGCCGCTGCCGCCGCACGCGGAGGACCTGGCGGAGGAGTGCGCGGCGGCACTGCTCGGGTGAGCGGCAGGCGGGTGAACTGTTTCGATCATGCTGACGCGCATCGCGTAGCCACGGCGGCGTGCACGTCCGTGCCCGCGATCGCCGCCACGCTGCGGCTAGGCATTCGGCATCGGCCGCATCTGGATTCCGTGCCGCCCGGCGACCTCGATGAGGCGCTCGATGTCGGGCGGCTCGTCCGACCAGGGCGGCAGCTCCCGCCGCTGGGCCGGCTCGCCCACCTCGTCGAAGAACTTGTCGGCGTCGCCCGGCGTGTAGGTGAGCAGGAGCCGGACCGTGCTGGTGGGCTCGAACCGCTCCCAGGTGCCCTCAGGGATGTGGAAGAAGGACCCGGGGCCGCCTTCGACGATCTCGTCACCGATGTGGAAACGGAGCGTCCCCTCGATGACGTAGACGCTCTCGGCACCGGGGTGGGCGTGGGGCGGTGGACCCATCCCCTCCGGGATGGTCATCTCCATGACGGTCATCGCGCCGCCTGTCTGGTCAGCGGACGCCTTGACCTCATAGAGGCTGTTCAGCAACCAGTAGGCCTTACCGTCACCGCTGTGGCAGACATGGGCGTTCTTCGCCATGAGGACGTCCTTTCCTCGACGGACATCCCCACTGTTCCCACCGGAGGGCTGCCGGAAGGCCGCCGTACGGGTGGCTGTGCCCGAGTGTCGCCGTCGCCAGCCATGCGGATGCCTTTCTCCCGACCGGCAGTCCCGCCAGGTGCCCTGTCACTCGTATGGGTCGGCCATCGAGCAGCGATGCCTGCTTTCTCTTAGAACGGGTCGTATGACGTGTTCTTCACGTCTTCTTCACGGCCGTATCAATCCGAGAGAGGCCGCTGACGAGAGAGGTGACCATGCCCCCAAGCCAGACACCTGGGCGAATAGATCCGAGAAGCGTGCAGAGGCGCGCCGGCCTGGGAATGCGGGCCGGCGTAGGCGCGGCAGTGCTGGTCGGCGGACTGATCCCACCGATGGTGATCGCTGACAGCGCTGCTGCGCAGACGAGGCAGGCGCGTTTCACGTTCACGACCCCTGGCCGGTACACCTTCACGGTTCCCAGCGGTCCTGGCGTTCTGAAAACCCTGACCATCTCCCTCTGGGGCGGCGGGGCCGGCGGGGGCGGTGGCGGAGGAGGTGCCGGCGGGGGCGGCGGCGGGGGCGGCGGGGCCGGCAGCGTCCTTCCGCGAGTGGGCGGCGGAGGAGGGGGCGGAGGCGGCGGTGGAGGCGGTGGCGCCGGTGGAGGCGGCGGCGGCTCCGGCGGCTTCCTGGAGTGTGCTGTGGTAGCTCGCTCCGGCCAGACATTGACGGTCGTGGTGGGGGCCGGGGGGAGTGTCGGTGGCGGAGGGGCCGGCGGGAGCGGTGGCGCCGGTGGCGCCGGCGGCAGCACTTTCTCCCTCAGCGGAGCTACCGGCAGTCCCGGCAACAGAGGCGCCTCCGCCACCCTCGGCGGAAACGGTGCGGACAGCCGGGTGGCCCTCGCCGCGGTCAACCTGGCCACTGCCAGGGGCGGCACCGCCGGTACCCGTGCCGCGACCGGCGGGACAGGTGGCAGCGGCGGCAGAGGTGGCTCCGCAGGCCTACTCGGCGGTGTCGGCGGTGCCGGCGGCGGTGGCGGTGGCGGCGGTACCGGCGGGAGCGGCGGTACCGGCGGCCAGCAAGGAGTCTGTGTGGGTGTCCCCGGAGACTCACGTAATGGAAACAATGGTGGCGTTGGCGGCGGAGGCCGTTCCGGTATGACCGGCAACTCGGGCGCCAGCCACGTGACCACCACGGGCGGGGCTGGCGGCACCGGTGGTGCCGGCGGCAATGGTGGCGTCAGCGGGGGCGGTGGCGCCGCCGTCAACGCCAACGGCAGCGCCTACGGCGCCGGCGGGAGTGGCGGTAGGGGCGGACCCGGAAGCGCTGGCGGCAGTGGTGGCGCCGGCGGTCAAGGAGGCACCGGCGCCACCAGCGGCTTTGTCGGGTCTGCTGGTGGTACCGGGACGAATGGCGAGGGCGGTAACGCCGGCGGGTCCGGGGCCGTCATCATCGACGTGACGCCGGCTCCCTGACCTTGAACCGGGACGTCCGCACCATCCCACCACCGGTTCACCGACTCGCTGGTCGTCTTCGAGCCATGCGCAGCGAGGAGGACGCCGGCGTCGCGGCGCCGGGGTGAGCGAGCCACCGACGCGGGGCCTTGACCGGGTGTCTCCGGTCAAGGCCCCTCTGGCTCGGGTCAGTCTTTCGAGCCCGGCTATGCCAGCAACCGTTGTCTGATCAGCTCCATCACTTCCGCGCGGCTGCGCTTGCCGTTGTCGGCGGCGTAGAGGTGGTTGCCGATGCGCACCGAGGCGGCGATCAGGCAGCGGATCTCGACCTCGTCCTCGTCGGGACAGAAGGCGGAGAACAGGGAACGCAGGTAGTCCATACGGCGGTTGTCGACGCGGCGCAGGCGCTCGGCGACGGCCGCGTCGCGACGGGCCCAGTCGCGGATCGCTATGTCGGCGGTGCTGCCCAGCACCGGCCCGTCGGCTGCGGCGGCGACGATCGTGAACAGTCGCTCCAGCCTGGCCCTGGCGTCTCCCCCGCCGCTCTCCACCTGCTCGATCACGCTCTCGGTCACCTCGTACTCCCAGGTGTCGAGCATTTCGGTGAGCAGCGCGTCCCGGTTGCGGAAGTACCCGTAGAAGCCGCCCTTGCTGACGCCGAGCGCCTGCGCCAGTGCCTCGATCCGGACCGCTTCGGGGCCGCCTGCGACGAGTGCCCGCAAGCCTTCCTCGATCCACTTGCCCCGTGGCGTGCGGGTCGCGCCCATGGTGTGTGCCTCCTCACGTCCCCATCGAGTATACGGGGGCGTATAGATGGCCCTACGCTGGATCTATACGCCACCGTATAGACAGGGGTCTGCTCATGCGACTTCCCCGAACCGCCCACACCGACCGCCCCTGGCGGATCCACGAGATCACCGGCGACTTCACGGTGGAGGACGTGTGGGCACTGCCCACCCCCGGCGGACCCGACGACCTTGCGTGGCTGGTGCGCCAGTTCGCCGAAAACCTCAGGAGCGGGGTGACCGGAGAAGGCCTCGTCTCCCGCGTGCTCTTCGCCGTCCGCTGGAAGCTCGGAGCGCTGCTCGGCTGGGACAGGTCCGGTACCGGCATCGGCACCCGACTGCCCTCCCTGCACGACCGGTTGCCGGCGGACCTTCGCCGGGGTCCCCAGGGCCCCGACCTCGGCTCGTCCCCGTTCACCTCCCTCTATCAGAGGGACGACGAGTGGGCCGCCGAGATGGGCAACAAGACCGTGCACGCGGTGATGCACATCGGCTGGGTCCCGGACGGATCCGGCGGCTTCCGCGGCCAGATGGCCGTCCTGGTGAAGCCGAACGGGCTGTTCGGAACCCTCTACATGGCCGCCATCAAGCCCTTCCGCCACCTCGGGGTGTACCCGGCGCTGATGCGCTCCATCGGCCGCGCCTGGCAGGCGAACGCCGCCCGGCGGAGCGCGAACTGACGGGATCCCACCAGGTTCGTCCGCCCGGACGCCCTCAGGTCATGAGGGCCGCCCGCCGAACTGCCAGTTGTGCACCTCGATGTCCGCGTACCGGTCCGGGGTCAGGACGGCGCGTGCCGTCCCCGGGTCCGGCGCCCGGACCAGTGCCGCCGTGCCCAGCCAGGCGGCACCGTCGTCGGACAGCAGCGGTCCGTAGGCGATCAGTTCGGCCCGGTCGGGCGGCACCGCCAGGTCAGCGGCCTGCCCCGTACCGAGACCGAGCACCAGGTACCGGTTGCCGTCGGTCGGGCCGCCCGGGAAGTCCCACATGGTGCGCCCCAGCGTGTTGCGCCACCGTCGCAGCAGCACGTCCCGGTAGACGCCGGCCTGGTAGTTCGGCTCGTCGAAGGCGAACACGCGGGCGGCGGCGGGATCGGGCAGGTCGACGATGTGCACGCTTCCGGTGGGCGTGTCGCCGTCGTCGGCCATGGTCGGGCCCCGGGCGATCATCTGACTCGCGTACCGGTCCATGTAGGACCAGTGCTCTTCCAGCAGCTCGTCTCGCAGTGCTGCGGAACCAGGCCGGTCGCGGTGGTAGCAGAGGAACTCCATGCCCGGAGGATCTCCCCGGGGAGGCACCCAGGTCGAGCGAGATTCCTTGCGCTACGCGTCCGCGTACTTCGCGTCCGCCGCCGGATCCAGCGCCAGCCGGTACCCCCGCTTCACCACCGTCTGGATCAGCTTCGGTGCCCCCAGTGCCGTACGGAGGCGGGCCATGGCTGTTTCCACGGCGTGTTCGTCGCGCCCGGCGCCCGGCAGCGCCCGCAGCAGCTCGGCTCGGGCCACCACCCAGCCTGGGCGCCGGGACAGTGCCCGCAGCAGGGACATACCCGCGGGCGGCACCGGCTTCAGGTCGCCGTCCACCAGCACCGCGTGGCCCCGGATCTCCACCCGGTGCCCGGCGATCGGCAACGCCCGTGCCCGCCCGGGCAGTTCCTGGCACAGCAGTTGCACCAGCGGACCGAGGCGGAAGCGCTCCGGCTGTACGGTGTCCACGCCCCGGGCCTGGAGCGGAAGCGCGGTGACGGGGCCCACGCACGCGGGCAGCACGTCATGGCCGAGCGCGACCAGGACCTCGCCGAGCAGGCCGCGTTCCTCGGCCCGCGAGAGCAGGGACGCGGCGGCAGGCGCGCTGGTGAAGGTGAGCGCGTCCACCCCGCGGGAGACGGCCGCGTCCAGCAGGCGGTCCATGGGGCCGATGTCGTCCGGCGGCATCCAGCGGTACACCGGCACCGGCACGACCTCCGCTCCCGCGGCCCGCAGCGCCTCCACGAAGCCGGGCAGCGGCTCCCCGTGCAGCTGTGCGGCGATACGGCGGCCGTCGACGCCCTCCGCCAGCAGCCGGTCGAGGACCTCCGCCATGGACTCGCTGCACGGCGACCAGTCCTCCGTGAGCCCGGCGGCCCGGACGGCTCCCTTCACCTTGGGCCCGCGGGCGAGCAGCTCCACGCCCCGAAGACGATCGAGCAGCTGGTCCCCCAGCCCCCACCCGTCGGCGGCCTCGATCCAGCCCCGGAAGCCGATCGCGGTGGTGGCCACCACGACGTCCAGCGGCTGGTCGATGATCTCCTTGGTGGCTGCGAGCAGTTCGCCGTCATCGGCAAGGGGCACGATGCGCAGGGCGGGCGCGTGCAGCACGGTGGCGCCGCGCCGCTGGAGCAGCGCGCCCAGCTCGTCGGCGCGGCGCGCGGCCGTCACCCCCACGGTGAACCCGGCGAGGGGCCCCTGTTCGGGTTGCTGCTGTCGGTCGTACATGGCTGCCCTCCTAGCTGGCCCGCATGCCGAGCGAGCCTGTCAACGGCTCGTGACAGGCTCGGTTCGGCTTGATGTCGCCGGTGTTACGTCACACCTCGGCGTAGCTGAGCTGCGGCTTCGCCTCCGAGGCGGCTGCGCCTGCGTGAACCTGCGCGGCCGGGCGGCGAAGGTATACGGCCCAGGTGACCGCGAAGCACACGCCGTAGAAGGCGAGGAAGACGACAAAGGCGCCGGTGCCGGAGCCGTAGGAGAGGAAGGACTGGCGGAAGGCCATGTTGATGCCGACCCCGCCGAGCGCGCCGACCGCACCGATGAGGCCCATGGAGGCGCCGGAGAGGCGCCGGCCGTAGGCGGCCGCTTCCTCACCGGTGAGCCCCTTGGCCACGGCCTTGGCCTGGAAGATCCCCGGGATCATCTTGTACGTCGACCCGTTGCCGAGCCCGCTCAGCACGAACAGCACGACGAAGACCGACACGAACAGCGGCAGCGACTTCTGCATGCTGGCGACGACGAGTACGGCGGTGGCGGCGGCCATGCCGACGTAGTTCCAGAGGGTGATCTTCGCGCCGCCGTACCGGTCGGCGAGCCAGCCGCCGACGGGCCGGATGAGCGAGCCGAGGAGCGGGCCGATGAAGGTGAGGTACGCGGCCTGCAGCGGCGTACGCCCGAACTGGACCTGCAGCACCTGCCCGAAGGCGAAGGCGTAGCCGATGAACGACCCGAAGGTGCCGATGTAGAGGAAGGACATGATCCAGGTGTGGGCGTCCTTCGCGGCGTCCTTGGCGGCGCCGGTGTCGTTCTTCACGGAGGAGAGGTTGTCCATGAAGAGGGCGGCGAGGACGGCGGCGACCACGATCAGCGGGATGTAGATGCCGAGCAGCACACGCGGGCCGCCGCTGGCCCCGATGATGGCGAGCGCGACCAGCTGGATGACCGGCACGCCGATGTTGCCGCCACCGGCGTTCAGCCCGAGCGCCCACCCCTTCTTCCTGAGCGGGAAGAAGGCGTTGATGTTGGTCATGGAGGAGGCGAAGTTGCCGCCGCCGATGCCCGCGAGCAGGCCGATGAGGAGGAAGGTGTCGAAGGACGTCCCCGGCTTCATCACCGCGAACGCGCCGACGGTCGGCACGAGCAGCAGGCCGGCCGAGACGATCGTCCAGTTCCGGCCGCCGAAGATCGCGACGGCGAAGGTGTAGGGGACGCGGACGACGGCGCCGACCAGCGTGACCATCGAGGTCAGCAGGAACTTGTCCGCCGGGGTCAGCCCGTACTCCGGGCCCATGAAGAGCACCAGCACGGACCACATGGTCCAGATCGAGAAGCCGGTGTGCTCGGACAGGACGGAGAAGATCAGGTTCCGGCGGGCGACCTTCTCGCCGGTCGCGTTCCAGAATGCGTCGTCCTCCGGATCCCAGTGCTCGATCCAGCGGCCTCCCCTCCTGTTGCTCGGGGAGGGGGCTGTACTAGGGGCTGTCATGACGCCTCCACGGTGCTCCGGTGATGAGTCCCGAAGGTAGGGAGGACGCGTTTCCTGCCTGTGGCTGTGGGTGACCGGAAAGGAACTTTGCTCTCACTCACCGAGTGGGCGGGCGGTGAGGGAAGCTCCAGGCAGGGCTGACGTGGAGGAGGAGCAGTACCGTCGCGCTGCTGCTCCGCTGCGGGGCGGTCCTCGACGAGCGGGGCGGTCATCCGACCGGTGCCCCGTCCGTGCCGGGCCGGCGCCGGGCGGGCGGGTTCGGGGGAGCCGTGATGCCGCCCGTGCGGCGCAGCTTCTGCCAGCGCAGCCGGCCGCCGGTGAGGGCCGTGATCCAGGACTGGAGCAGCACGACGTACATGAGCTGGCGGTAGAGGATCTGCTGCAGGGGCAGCGAGATCAGCGGGGTCAGCGGCTCGCGGTCGAGGACGAAGGCGTAGGCCGCGCAGGCCGCCTGGATCGCGAGGACGCCGAACCAGGCCACGATCGTCTTCTCGGTGGGGCCGAACACCAGGCCGTAGACGAGGAAGAGGTCGATCAGCGGGGCCAGGAGCGGGGCGACGACCTGGAAGAGGGACACCAGCGGCAGGCCCACGCGGCCGAACCGCCCGGAGGGGCCGCGCTCGAAGAGGGCGCGCCGGTGCTTCCAGATCGCCTGCATGGTGCCGTACGACCAGCGGTAGCGCTGCGACCACAGCTGCTGGACCGACTCAGGCGCCTCGGTCCAGGCCCGGGCCTTCTCGGCGTACACGACCTGCCAGCCGTCCCGGTGGACGGCCATCGTGATGTCGGTGTCCTCGGCGAGCGTGTCGTCGCTCATGCCGCCGACCCGCTCCAGGGCCGAGCGCCGGAAGGCACCCACCGCGCCGGGGATGGTCGGCATGCAGCGCAGGACGTCGTACATGCGGCGGTCGAGGTTGAAGCCCATCACGTACTCGATGTGCTGCCAGGCGCCGATGAGTGTGTCCTTGTTGCCGACCTTGGCGTTGCCGGCGACGGCGCCGACCCGCGGGTCGGCGAAGGGCTGCACCAGTTCGCCCACGGTGGCCGGCTCGAAGACGGTGTCGCCGTCCATCATCACGATCAGGTCGTACCGGGCGTTCGCCACACCGCGGTTGAGGGCGGCGGGTTTGCCCGCGTTGAGCTGCCGGATCACGCGTACGTCGGGCAGCCCCAGCTCTTCCACGATACGGGCCGTACCGTCCGTGGAGCCGTCGTCGATGACGAGGACCTCGATCGGATGCTCGCTGCGCATCAGCGAACGGACGGTGTTCTCGATGCACTTGGCCTCGTTGTAGGCCGGGACCAGCACCGACACGGGCTCGGTGACCGGCTCTTCGCCCCAGCGGAAGCCGGGACGGCGGGTGCGGCGCGTGTGCGCGGCGGACAGCAGCAGCATCAGGCCGAAGCGCGCGAACACCAGGAAGCCGACGACCGCGAGGCCGACGACGAGGACCGCGGTGATGTTGTCCGACGCCTTCACCAGGAGAATCCAGGCCTTCCCCTTCCACAGGTCGAGGCCGGTGACCGGGGTGTCCGCGTCCGGTGCCTTCAGTGCCTCGGTGAGGGTCTGGAACGCGTAGCCCTGCTTCTGCAGCCGGGGCAGGAACCTGTCGAGCGCCTGGACCGTCTGGTGGCGGTCGCCGCCCGAGTCGTGCATGAGGACCACCGCGCCCTTGCCGCCCTTGGGCGTGGCGTTGCGGATGATCTCCTCGGCGCCCGGCCTGCGCCAGTCCTCGCTGTCGGCGTCGTTGACCACGGTGAGGTAGCCGCGCTTGCCGATGTACTCGGTCACGGGCCAGGAACGGTCGTCCATGGCGTCCGCGAAGGAGGAGTACGGCGGCCGGAACAGCGAACTGCGGATGCCTGCCGCTCCGGCGAGCGCCAGCTGGTTCTGGGACAGCTCCCAGTCGATGCGCTCCTTGGAGTGGTACGAGAGATCGGGGTGGTCGAAGGTGTGCACGCCGACCTCCTGGCCCTCGTCCACCATGCGCCTGACGAGGTCCGGGTGGCGCGAGGCCATGGAGCCGGTGACGAAGAAGACCGCGTGCGCGTGGTGCTTCTTCAGGATGTCGAGGACCTTCGGCGTCCAGGCCGGGTCGGGGCCGTCGTCGAAGGTGAGGACGATGCGGTGGTCGGGCACCCGCAGGCTGGTGACGCGGCCGCCCCGGGTGTCGATGACCGGACCGCCGTCGAGGATCTTCTGCGGCACCTTGTCGTTCGGCGCCGCGGGCCGCACCCGGTGGTCCGCGAGGATCTCGTTGTGCACGTATCCGCGCAGCATGAGCATGGCCAGGGTCGCGCCGAGGACCAGGATCGCCAGCAGGTGGCGCAGCGGTAGCCGGGGACGCCGGCCGGACGGGGAGGTACGGCGGCGGAAGCGTGAAGCCATCAGAGGGTGTTTCCCCTGGTCAGAGTGAGAACGTGGGATGCGGGTGGCGGCGCTTTCCGCCGGGGGTGCGCTTGGTGGCCGACGGGGACAGCGAGGGGGTGGGAGGGGTGCCGCTGAGGGAGGGGGACGGGTCCGGGGACGCGGCGGGGGAAGCGGCCGACGCGGACGGGGAGTTCGTGGCACCGCCGACGGCGCCGGGGGCGGAGGAGGCGGCCGCCGTCGGCTGAGCGGTGGCCGAGCCACTGGCCCCGGGGCCGTCGGGGGAACCGGCGCCGGGGACGGAGGCGGCGCCCGCCGTGGGAGACAGGGCCGGCCCGGTTGCCGAGGTGGTCGGGCCCTTGGAGGCGGTGGGCAGCGGCGAGGTGCGCACCTGGACGGCCGGCTTGTCGTCGTCCTGGCCGGGGACCGGCAGCCACGGCGCGTCGGAGTTTCCGGACAGCAGGGTGGCGACGATGACGCCGGCGTAACCGGCACAGGCGACGGCGACGAGCATGCCGAGGCGGCGGAAGCGGCGGCCGCGCCGGCCCGACTCGTCCACGAAGACCGGCCCGTCGGAGCCGTCGCGGCCGGTGCCGCGCGGGTCACCCGCGGCCGGGCTCAGCTGGACGTCATCGAGCTGGACGGCGTCGGGCTGAGCCGTCGTCTCCTGCGAGTCGTCCGCGGGGTCGGCGGTGGCCGTCTCGGAGCGGGAAGCCGCCGCGACCGCATCAGCCGCAGGGGAGCCGGAAGCCACCGCGGCCGCATCAGCCGCACGGGAGCCGGAAGCCGACGCCGCATCAGCCGTCTCGGCTCCGGCCTCCCGAATCGATCCGTCACCCGCAGAGCCCGAGGTGGCCGGAATCATTCCGGTCTTCGGCAGGACCTCGGTGTCGTCTCCCGTCACCGGCAGCTCCCGATCCGTGGATGCGGTTTCGGAGCATTCCGGTTGGGCGTCTTCTCGCCACTCTTTCACGCGCGCGCATCCCCCCACGGGACAGTTCCGGGTGCGCCTACGACCCCGAGCACCCGTCGATCGAACCAGGCACGGCCCGGTCCGGGCGCCCCCGATTACCACACTGTGCTTGGGCCATGAATGTAGCGCACGCGGAGGCTCGGTACTTACCACGTGTCACTTGTGCACGCTCATCACCTCATCATCACTGGCCGGAATCCATCGGTCGGCGGGATGTCGTAGCCACCCATCAGACCTGGCGATTTCGGCCGCAGCCCTCCGAAGTGCGTCCAACCCGGGATGCACCAGCCCCTTACGCCAGACAAGCGACACAGCCGACAGCGGAACGGGATCGACAAGCGGCCGCAGCACCGTGCCGGGCAGGGCCGGAAAGCCCACCACGGCCAGAATCGGGTGGCGGGTCTTGGCCATGATCCGCTCGAACTCCTCGTCCCCGACCGCGAGTGGAAGCGGGGACGCGACCCGGATGCCGCGCCCCTCGAAGAGACGACGGGCCAGGTCGGTCCACTCCAGGGTGCGCGGGTTCCCGGCACCGGCGTACACCGTCTCCCCGGCCAGCGCGGCCAGCGGCACCTCGGGCCGGGCGGCCAGGGGATGGTCCTCGGGCAGGACGACCGCCATCGGCTCGTAGCGCACGGGCTGCTGCTCCAGACCGGACCGCACGGCCGCGTCCAGACCGGCGAAGCGCCCGAAGGAGGCGTCCAGCCGGCCGGCGAGCAGCTCGGCCGCGGCTCCGGTGAGGCCGCTCTCGTAGCGGGCCATCAGCTCGCAGTCGGGGGCGAGTTCCCTGGCCCGGTGCAGCACGCGGCGGCCCGTGGCCAGGCCCGCGGAGTTGAGGTCGACCAGCAGCGGCCGGGCCTGCCCGAAGGCGGCGAGCAGCTCGTCCTGGGCGGCGAGGACCCGGCGGGCGTGCGGCAGCAGCCGCTCGCCGTCCGCGGTCAGCGTCACCTGCCGGGTGGTCCGCACGAACAGCTCGGCGCCCAACTCCCGCTCCAGCCGCCGCACATCCCGGCTCAGCGCCTGCTGGGCGACGTACAGGCGGGCCGCGGCCCGGGTGAAGTGCAGCTCCTCGGCGACGGCGAGGAAGGCCCGCAGCAGGCGGGGGTCCAGGTGAACGGGGGCAGACATGACGGCGAATTTACAACGTGGTTGCGTGAATCGGTGCCGAGAAGGTGTTGGACCCGGTGATCCACTCCGGGCGAATGTTGAGCCATGCCGCAACAGACCACCGAAGACACCCGAATACAGCATAGTTCGCCGCAACTCACCGGATACCGTCGCCTCTTCTCCCTCCCCGGCACCCGTGCCTTCACCGCCGGCAACCTGATCGCCCGCCTCCCCATGGGCATGTTCGGGGTGAGCGCGGTCGTGATGATCGCCGGGTCCCGGGGCTCGTACGCCCTCGCCGGTGCCGTCACGGCCACCGGGCTCGCGGCGACCGGGGTGGCCGGGCCCTGGATCGCGCGGCTCGTGGACCGGTACGGGCAGGCCCGGGTCGCCGTCCCGGCCACCCTCACCGCCGTGCTCGGCAGCCTCGCGCTGCTGCTGTGCGTGCACTACGACGCCCCGGACTGGACCCTGTTCGCCGCGTACGCCGCGACCGCGGCCACCCCCAACATCGGCGGGTTGTCCCGCGCCCGCTGGGCCCACCTGCTGCGTGACGAGCCGGGCGCCCTGCACACCGCGAACTCCTTCGAGCAGGCGGCCGACGAGCTGTGCTTCATGCTCGGCCCGGTGCTCGCGTCCTTCCTGACCGGCGCGTTCTTCCCGGAGGCGGGCACGCTCGCCGGGGCCGCGCTGCTGCTGGCCGGGATGCTGCTGTTCACCGCCCAGCGGTCGACCGAGCCGCCGCCGCGGGCCCGTTCGAAGGCGCCGTCGCCGCTGCGGAGCCCGGGGATGCCGCCCCTGCTGGCCTGCTTCGTGGCGACCGGGGCGGTGTTCGGTTCGATGGAGGTCGTCACGATCGCCTACGCCGACGCGCAGGGGCACCGGACAGCGGCCGGTGTGGTCCTCGCGCTGCAGGCGGCGGGTTCGTGCGTGGCGGGCCTGCTGTACGGGGCGCTGAAGCCGGCCGGGCTCACCCTCGCCCGCTGCCTGCTCGCGATGGCCGTGCTGATGACCCTGCCCTGGCTGGCGGCCACCACCGCCGGTTCGCTCCCGGTCCTGGCGGGCGCGCTGCTGGTGGCGGGCATGGCGACCGCGCCGACGATGGTGACCGCGATGACCCTCGTACAGGCCCGCACCCCTGCCGACCGGCTCAACGAGGGCATGAGCCTGGTCGTCACCGGTCTGCTCACGGGCATCGCGTGCGGTTCGGCGACGGGCGGCTGGGCGGCGGAGCACCTCTCCACCGCCCTCGCCTTCGCGGTCCCGGCCACGGCGGCCACCGTGGCCCTGCTGATCGGGGCACGCACGCGACAGGCCCCGCCGAGCCCGAGTCACCGGCGACTCGGTCTCGACGGGGCCTGAGACACCCGGCGGATTCAGGATCCCGGACGGGCGGCCGTCAGCGAGGTCCACCTGCTCGCTCCCCCGCGCCGCTCGCCTGAGCCGGTACGGGAGGCTGCGCTGTCAGAGGGCCCATTCCTGACGTGCGGTTCCGTCACACGCGGCGAGCACCAGCCCGGCCCCGTCCTGCGGCTGGGCCACGCACAGGTCCTGCGCGGCCTCCGGGCGCAGCGTCGCACCCGTGCGTACGAACGCCTGATTGGCGCCGCCGTGGCAGTTCCACAGGATGACCGGTGTCCCGGCCTGGTAGCTGGCGCCCTTCACGTCCCAGCACCGGTCATGGGTGAGCGCCGCGTGGAGGGTGTGCCGCCGGCTCGCGTCGTACCACCACAGTTGGTTGCGGCCGCCGTGGCAGGGCCAGCCGATGACCGGTGTCCCGTTCAGCGTCTGTGCGCCCTTGGCGTCCGCGCACTGACCGGATCCTCCGGTGACCGGCTTCAGGTCCATCAGCCCGTCGTAGAGGACCGGCTGGCCGGCGGACGCCGGGTCGACGCAGGTGGCGGTGTTCACGGTGCGGAGGTAGAACGCGGCCAGGCACGCGGCGAACGCGCCGTGGCCCCGGTAGTTCGGGTGGAACGACTGCCGGACCGCGTTCGCGTCCCAGCTCTTGGACAGGTCGACGTACAGGCCGCGCGCCCATGTGTTGTCGGTGCACACCTCGTGCCCGTGGAACAGCCGTGAGGCGTCCAGGTAGGAGACGCCCGCCTGTTCGGCCGCCTTCCGGATCCCGGTCTCGAACAGGGGGACCGCGCTGTTACGGCCCCACGCCAGATCGGCGTCATAGCCGGTGCAGCCGCCGCCCAGCTTCGTGCCGTAGGAGTAGTCGCCGATGTCCGGGCTCATCGGCGACGGGTAGCCCATCATGACGAGCTTGTAGGAGGAGTCCGCGTATCCCGCGTCCCGCATGGTCTGCCGCACCGAGGTCAGGGCGTGCACGACCTTCGGCACCAGACCGTCCACACGGGCCTGCCAGCCCGGTGCGTAACCGCTGTTGCAGGCGCCCTTGGACAGGAACCAGCGTTCCACGCAGTCCGTGACGACCGGCCCGAACTGAAGGTCGTCGTTCGCGCCGATCATGACCACGACCATCTTCACCTGGGTGGTGCGGGCGGCCTCGGCTAGGGAGTCGCTCTGGACCTGCTCACTGGGGTACTGCTTGTTCCCCCCGGCCCAGATGTTGTCGGCGGTGGCACCGGAGCAGGCGAAGTTGAACGACTTGTCGGTCAGGCCGATGCGATGGATGGCCGCATCGGGTGAGCGGTGGCACCAGTTGCCGCCCGTGCCGTCGGTGTCCGGGGTGTAGGTGCCGATACCTTCGCCGGAGATCTCGCTGTCGCCGAGCGAGACGACCGAAGTCGGCTTGGGCTCATCGGCGTGGGCAGCGGCAGGGGTGAGGCCGAGCACCGCGAGCGCCATCGCGCACACGGAGGCGGCCAGATGTCTTGCGCGCATCCGGAGAACTCCTCCCGAGCAGGAGATGAGGGTGTGGTGCGCGCGACAGAGTGCTACCGGTCGGTAGACAAGGGAAGATGCATGCCGCAAGCGGAACGGTCGCCTACGTTCCCGAATGCCCCACGAACATGCGGAAGGCCCCTGACCCGCGGCTATCGCCGCAGATCAGGGGCCACATGGGGTGGTGGAGATGGCGGGAATCGAACCCGCGTCCAACGGTGCGGAACCAGGGCTTCTCCGTGTGCAGTTCGCTGTGCTTTTCTCAGCCCCGGCGATCACGCGAACAAGTCGCCGACGGGCTCAGTCACTGTTTGGTTTCCCTCTTCACCCCGTGACCGGGATCAAGGTTTAGTCCCCTAGCTGATGCCAGGATCCGGGTCGGGAACAGCCCCGGGCTGACACTCCCATTAAGGAGAGTTTCGCGAGTCGCTACTTATCAGGCAGCGAGCGCGAAACGCTCGGGAGAATCGCTCTTAACAGTGGCGATTATTTTTTTCGGCCTGTGGTTTACGAGATCATGGCCGCTTCCTCGACACGCTTCCCCTGCTTCGACAGCCGCTGTCGAAACCGATCATCCCCATGTTCATTTTTCAATCCGCGCACCGGGTCTTCGCCCGGTGTTGGTGCCATCGTACGGGATCAACGCACCCGCGTGCCAGCGTATTCCCGCCGGAGGGGCCCTAGGCGCGCTGGCGCCGGCGCGCCGCCGAGATCGCCCGGTCCGTCTCCCGCCGGTCCTGCTTCTCGCGCAGGGTCTGGCGCTTGTCGTACTCCTTCTTGCCCTTCGCCAGCGCGATCTCGACCTTGGCCCGGCCGTCCTTGAAGTACAGGGCGAGGGGCACGATCGTGTGACCCGTCTCCTGGGACTTGGACTCCAGCTTGTCGATCTCGACGCGGTGCAGCAGCAGCTTCCGCTTGCGGCGGGCACTGTGGTTGGTCCAGGTGCCCTGGCTGTACTCGGGGACGTGCACGTTGTGCAGCCACGCCTCGTGGCCGTCCAGCTGCACGAAGCCGTCGACCAGCGAGGCGCGGCCCTGGCGCAGCGACTTCACCTCGGTCCCCATGAGGACCAGACCGGCCTCGTAGGTGTCGAGGATGTGGTAGTCGTGCCGCGCCTTCTTGTTCTGCGCGATCAGCTTGCGCCCTTTTTCCTTAGCCATAGTGCCGACCATTTTCGCACCATGGAGGGGGTGGGTGGGAAGCGTATTAGGGGCTAGGAGGGATCGCCGAGACCCATGAGCACCGTTTCCGCCCGTTCCACGGCCTTGGGCCCCGCCTCCAGGTCGGGGGTGATGCCCCGGCGGTCCACCGCGTGGCCGGAGGGGGTGCGGTAGTGGCCCACGGTCAGCTCGGCCACCGAGCCGTCGGGCAGCTCGGTCGGCATCTGGATGGAGCCCTTGCCGAAGGTGCGGGAGCCGATCACGACCGCGCGTCCCCGGTCCTGCAGGGCGCCGGTGAGCATCTCGGCCGCGCTCATCGTGCCCCCGTCGACCAGGGTGACCAGGGGCCGGGCGGTGTCGCCGCCGGTCTCGGCGTGCAGGGAGCGCTGGGCGCCGTCGACGTCGTAGGTGGCGACCAGGCCGCCGTCGAGGAAGGCGGAGGCGGTGTCCACCGCCTCGGTGACCAGACCGCCGGAGTTGCCGCGCAGGTCGAGCACGATGCCGGCGCCGACCGGGGCCTGCCGTACGGCGGCGCGGACGGCGTCGCCAGTGCCCTTGGTGAAGGCGGCGATCCGGATGACGGCGACCCCGCCGGGCAGCTTGCGGACGGTCACCGAGTCCGTGGACAGGCGGACCCGGTGCAGGGTCTCGCTCCACGCGCGCGTGCCGCGCTGGAGGCCGAGCGTGACCGTCGTACCGGCGGGCGCGTCCTCGGCGTCACCACGGAGTAAGGAGATCACCTCCGTGACCGGACGTCCGTCGACCTTGCTGCCGTCGACGCTGCGCAGCCGGTCCCCGCTGCGGATCCCGGCGTCCGCCGCGGGCGAGCCGGGCTGCACCTTCGTCACCTCGATACGGCCGTCCTGCTGGCGCCGGGCCCACAGGCCGACGCCGGTGTACTGGCCGTCGAGGGCCTCCTGGAACTCCTCGTACTCGCCCTCGGAGTAGACGGCGCCCCAGCGGTCGCCGCTGCGGCTGACGGCCCGCTCCGCGGCCTCCATCGGGGACTTCCCGTCGGCCATCGCCTCGCGGGCGGCCTGCTGGACGTCCTCGTGTCCGGGGGCCGTGGGGGCAGAACCGGCAGCGGTCCCGCGGTCGGCGCCGACCGCCTGGCCGCTGTCCGGGAGGGAGCCGGTGGCGGCGCCCGCGACCAGGACGCCGGCGAAGACCAAGGTCAGGGCGGCCCCGCGGCCGAAGCGGCGGGGCTGACAGAACAGGTCACGGCCTGACATGGCGGTGAGTCTAGGACAACTCGAAGGGCCGTACGGCCGGATGACTGTACGGCCCTCTTGGCATGTGTCACACCTTCAGGTACTTGCGCAACGCGAAGAAGGCCGCCAACGAAGGCATCAGGACACTGGTGGCGAGGATCAGCGGAAGCTTGGTCAACACCGCGTCCCAGCCTACGAAGTTGATCAGCGTCAGCTTGTGGGACAGGGCCATGCCGTGGTCGATGGTGAAGTACCGCCCGACGACCAGGAAGATGCAGGCGAGGCCGCCGCCGATGAGACCGGCGACCGCGGCCTCCATGATGAACGGCGCCTGGATGTAGAAGCCCGAGGCACCGACCAGGCGCATGATCCCGGTCTCGCGCCTGCGGCTGAACGCCGAGACGCGCACGGTGTTGACGATCAGCAGCAGCGCGATGAGCAGCATCAGCGCCATCACGAAGAGCGCCGCCTGGTTCATCAGACCGAGCAGCTGGAAGAGGTTGTCCAGGATGCCCTTCTGGTCCTGCACCGACTGCACGCCGTCCCGCCCGTTGAACGCGGTCGCGATGACCTTGTACTTCTGCGGGTCCTTGAGCTTGATCCGGTACGACTCCTGCATCTGGTCCGGCGTCAGCGAGCCGGCCAGCGGGGAGTTTCCGAACTGCTCCTTGTAGTGCTTGTACGCCTGGTCCTGCGACTCGTACGCGACCTTCTCGACGATCGTCATCTTGTGGAGGTCGGCGAGGATCTGCTTCTTCTGGTCCTCGGTGACCGCGCCCTTGGCGCAGTTGACGTCCGACTGTGCATCGCTCTTGTTGCACAGGAAGATCGAGACGTTGACCTTGTCGTACCAATAGCCCTTCATGGTGCTCACCTGGTCGCTCATCAGCAGCGAGCCGCCGAACAGTGCCAGGGACAGGGCGACGGAGACGATGACGGCGAAGGTCATCGTCAGGTTGCGGCGGAGACCGACACCGATCTCCGACAGGACGAACTGGGCGCGCATGGCGTCTGGTTAAGCCTTTCCGTTCCTCGTCAGTGCTGGTAGCCGTAGACGCCGCGGGCCTGGTCGCGGACGAGGCGGCCCTTTTCCAGCTCGATGACGCGCTTGCGCATCTGGTCCACGATGTTCTGGTCGTGCGTCGCCATGATCACGGTGGTGCCCGTCCGGTTGATGCGGTCGAGCAGCTTCATGATGCCGACGGAGGTCTGCGGGTCGAGGTTGCCGGTGGGCTCGTCCGCGATCAGCAGCTTGGGCCGGTTGACGAAGGCGCGCGCGATGGCCACGCGCTGCTGCTCACCACCGGACAGCTCGCCCGGCATCCGGTCCTCCTTGCCGCCGAGCCCGACGAGGTCGAGCACCTGCGGCACGGACTTGCGGATCTCGCCGCGCGACTTGCCGATGACCTCCTGCGCGAAGGCCACGTTCTCGGCGACCGTCTTGTTGGGCAGGAGGCGGAAGTCCTGGAAGACCGTCCCCAGCTGGCGGCGCATCTGCGGCACCTTCCAGTTGGAGAGGCGTGCGAGGTCCTTGCCCAGGACGTGCACCTGACCGTGGCTGCACCGCTCCTCGCGGAGGACGAGCCGCAGGAAGGTGGACTTTCCGGAGCCGGAGGACCCCACGAGGAAGACGAACTCGCCCTTCTCCACCTCCAGGGAGACATCCCGGAGGGCTGGGCGGGTCTGCTTGGGGTAGACCTTGGAGACGTTGTCGAATCGGATCACGGATGCACCACGGGTCGCCGGGGGTAGATGAGCGTGACCATACGCGAACCTGGTGTACAAGTGCAGTCGCCGGTTGCGCTTGGGCAAGACTTGTGCGTTTTTGTACGGGCCTGGATTCCGGTTTCTCCGGGCGCCCGAGCCCTTTCCGGGGGAACCTGGCACAGTGGAGGGGGAACGTTCTCGTTCCTGTGTGCGTTATATGTGTGATGGCCGGTGCAAGGAGGGCGAGCGCATGACGTACGACCGGTTGGTGTGCGCGAACTGCGCGTCGCCTGTGAGCGAGGGCCGGTGCCCGGTGTGCCGTGCCAACCGCGCGCGACTGCAGCAGGAGGGCTTCGCCACGGGGCTGAACCCCGTAGCGCTGATCGCGCTGCTCGCGGTGCTGATCGCAGCGCTGGCGCTGCTGGCGCACCAGACCGCGTAAGAAGAGCGCAGGAATACCGGAAGGGCCCGGAGCGCCATGCTCCGGGCCCTTCCGTCTACACACTCTCTACCGTGCGTGACCGCGAGGCTACGCTCAGGCGGCCGCGCCGCCCCGGCCGTTCACCAGACGCGGCAGGACACGGAAGCCGATGCCGCCGGCGATCATCGTCGCGGCGCCGACGAGCAGGAACGCGGTCTGCCCGGCACCGGTCTCGGCGAGCTGCTTGTCGCCGCCCTTGGCCGAGGTGTCCGAGCCCGTGTCGGTGAGGGCCGAGGAGCCCTCCTCCTGGGACGCGTTGTCGTTGCCGCCACCGTCGGGGGTGGTGCCGCCGGTGGTGCTGGAGCCGCCGGTGCTGGAACCGCCGCCGGTGCTGGAGCCGCCGCCGGTGCTGGAGCCGCCCGTGCTGCTGGAGCCGCCCGTGCTGCTGGAGCCGCCGGAGGAGCTGCCACCGCCGCTGGTCTCGTTACCGCCGGTCTGGTTGCCACCGGTCTCGTTACCGCCGGTCTGGTTGCCACCGGTCTCGTTACCGCCGGTCTCATTGCCGCCGGTCTCGTTACCGCCAGTCTGGTTGCCACCGGTCTCATTGCCGCCGGTCTCGTTACCGCCGGTCTCGTTACCGCCAGTCTCATTGCCGCCGGTCTCGTTACCGCCGGTCTCATTGCCACCGGTCTCGTTACCGCCGGTCTCATTGCCACCGGTCTCGTTACCGCCGGTCTCATTGCCGCCGGTCTCGTTACCGCCAGTCTGGTTGCCACCGGTCTCGTTACCACCGGTCTCATTGCCACCGGCCTGGCCACCATCGGTGCAGATGCCGATCGGGCAGTCGCCGCCGGTTTCGCCGCCGTCGGCCTCGCCGTCCGTGCTCACGCCGATGTTGATCGGACCGGCCTGGACACCGAGGTCCAGGGCCGAGGCGGCGCCCGCGGCGGTCAGCGAGGCGCCGGCCGCGATCACAGCGCCGGCGGCTATCCGCGCGACCCGGATCCGCGTCTTCTTCGTCATATGGTTGCTACCCCCAGTAGCTGTTCGTCAATGAGGCGGCGTGCGGGGCTTGCCGTGATCGACGGAGGTAGCTGTGACGAGATCCGCGCCAATTCCCCCGGTTCACATGCGCCCCAGAGATACGCATGCCACGCTTCACCCTTCCCATTTTTCAAAGCAACGTCAAGGCCGTTGCGCGCGCAATGTCCGATGGGGTGGCGTTTGCGGAGACTTGGAGCCTGTGAGTGTGATGTAAAACCCAGACAAATGACAACTGCCGCCTCGGGGGCGGCAGTTGTCATGTCGACAAAGTTACTTCTCCTGCTGCTTGCGCCAGCGAATGCCGGCCTCCAGGAAGCCGTCGATCTCGCCGTTGAACACGGCCTCCGGGTTGCCCACTTCGTACTCGGTGCGCAGGTCCTTGACCATCTGGTACGGGTGCAGCACGTACGAACGCATCTGGTTGCCCCAGGAGTTGCCGCCGTCGCCCTTGAGGGCGTCCATCTTGGCCTGCTCCTCCTGACGGCGCCGCTCCAGCAGCTTGGCCTGGAGGACGTTCATCGCGGTGGCCTTGTTCTGGATCTGCGACCGCTCGTTCTGGCAGGAGACCACGATGCCGGTGGGGAGGTGCGTGATGCGGACCGCGGAGTCGGTCGTGTTCACGCCCTGGCCGCCGGGGCCGGAGGACCGGTACACGTCGATCCGCAGGTCGCTCTCGTCGATCTCGACGTGGTCGGACTGCTCGACGACCGGCAGCACCTCGACGCCCGCGAAGGACGTCTGACGGCGGCCCTGGTTGTCGAAGGGCGAGATGCGCACCAGGCGGTGCGTGCCCTGCTCGACGGAGAGGGTGCCGTAGGCGTACGGCGACTGCACGGCGAAGGTGGTCGACTTGATGCCGGCCTCTTCCGCGTACGACGTCTCGATGAGCTCGGTCTTGTAGCCGCGCTGCTCGGCCCAGCGCAGGTACATGCGCTGCAGCTTCTCGGCGAAGTCGGCGGCGTCGACGCCACCGGCCTCGGCGCGGATGTTGACGAGCGCCTCACGGGAGTCGTACTCGCCGCTGAGGAGCGTCCGGACCTCCATCTCGTCCAGCGCCTTGCGGACGGCTGCCAGCTCGGACTCGGCCTCGGCGCGGGTGTCCGGGTCGTCCTCCTCCTCGGCCATCTCGAAGAGGACCGCGAGATCGTCGATCCGGCCGCGCAGCGCCTCCGCCTTCCTGACCTCGGCCTGGAGGTGGGAGAGCTTGCTGGTGATCTTCTGCGCCTCGTCCGGGTTGTCCCACAGGGACGGCGCGGCCGCCTGCTCCTCGAGCACGGCGATGTCTGCCCTCAGCTTGTCGAGGTCCAGGACGGCCTCGATCGACTCCATGGTCGAGGAGAGGGACTTCAGCTCTTCGGATACATCGACGACTGCCACGCCTCCAGCGTAACGGCTCCGGCAACCGACCTGGGCCCTGCATGTTCCGGTCACGGCGTCGACGTGCTGTGGGTCTCCTTCGGCGCCTGGTCCTCACCGGACGTGGCCAGCCACGCGCCCACTCCCACGAGCGCTGCCACGGCCACCCCCGCCACGCCCAGCGTGATCCGGCGCCGCCGCACCGCGGCACGGTGCCGGGCCGACCCCGGCCGGGGCGCACCGGCCGTACGCGGCACCCGCGCCGTACCGTGCGCTCCGCCTGCCAGTTCGTCCGGTCCCGGCACCCGCATCGACGTGTGCGTGTCCCGGTTGGAGTCCGGCTTGGCGCCGGGTACGAGGGACACCGCTCCCCGCCGCCGTACCGGCTCGCTCCCGGACCGAGGAGCCGGCGCCGGCTCCTCGGTCTCCTCCCCGGCGGCCTCGGCGTCCGGCTCGTCCACGTCCAGCGGCGGCATCCCCACCAGCGTCGGCAGCTGTTCCCGCAGCCGAGAGGCCAGCTCCGAGGCGCGCAGCCGGGAGGCGGGCGCCTTCGCCAGGCACTGCACGATCAGCTGCCAGAGCTCCTCGGGGATGCCGGGCAGCGGTACGACGGTCTCGGTGACGTGCCGGCGCAGCACCGCGCCGGGGTGGCCGCCCCCGAAGGGGGTGAAGCCGGCGAGCAGCTCGTACAGGACCGTGGCGAGCGCGTAGATGTCCACGGAGGCCCGCGGCGGCAGGCCCTCGACGATCTCCGGCGCCAGGTAGTCGGGCGTACCGATGATCTTCGTGGCCCGGGTGCGCTTCGGGGAGTCGATCAGCTTGGCGACGCCGAAGTCGGTGAGCAGCGCGGGGTGGGCGCCGCCCGGGCCGAGCGGGCCCTGCATGTCCAGCAGGACGTTCTCGGGCTTCACGTCCCGGTGTACGACCCCGGCCGCGTGGGCGGCCGCGAGCGCGTCCGCGATATCCGCGACGATCGCCACGGCCGCTTCGGGTGCGAGGCGCCGCTCCCGTTCGAGGCGGGTGCGCAGATCGGTGCCGCGCACCAGGTCCATGACCAGCGCCAGGTCGTTGCCGTCGACCACGAGGTCGCGCACGGTGACGATGTTCGGGTGCTCCAGGCCGAGCAGGGCGGTGCGCTCCTGGACGAAGCGTCCGACGAGTTCCTGGTCGGACGCGAGGTCCTCGCGCAGCAGCTTGACGGCGACGGGACCGTCAGGTCCCTCACCCAGCCACACCGTGCCGGCGCTGCCCCGCCCCAGGATCTGGTTGGCGGTGTACCGGCTGCCGATCTTCCGTGCCAAGACTGCTCCTACTGCCGCGTGTTGTCGCTAAAACTACGCGTCCGAGGAGCCAACCTTCACCGCGGAGACGGAAATCACCCGCCAGATGTCGACAAATCCCTAAACCAGCGGTCAGGCGCCGCTGCCGGAGGAGGAGCCCAGCTCCTTGACCCAGTGGCTCACCGAGCGGACCCAGTCCGTCACCTGGTGCCAGTAGCCCTTGCCGTGCCCGACCCAGGTGTGCAGCGGGGTCAGCTCCCAGACCAGCCAGCCGGCCACGATCAGGATGACGATCGTGAACAGGCAGCCCTTCAGGCAGCCGAGGCCGGGGATCTTCATCGGGTTGGCGCTGCGCTGGCGGGCCGGCCGGGGCTCGCGCGCGGGCCGCTGCGGCTCCGGGGCGGGGGGCGCGTACCGCTGCGGCTGCGGCGGGGCGTACTGCTGGGGCTGCTGCTGCGGGTGGCCGTACCCCGCCGGCGGGCGCTGCCTGCCGCGCGGCTGCGGTTGCTGCGGGCGCGCCTGCGGGGCCTGGCGCGGCGGCTGCTGCGGCCGGGCGACCTGTCGCTGGGGGCGGCGGCGCAGCGGGTCCTCGTCGGGGTCGAGGTACTGGATCTGCGTCTGCTCGTTGCGGTCCCGGGCGGCGCGCAGCTGGGTCTGCCAGGGGTGCGGCTGCTCGGGCTGCTGGCCGGGCCCGCCCTGGGGCATCGGCGGCATGACCGCCGTCGGGTCGGCCGCGCCGGTGTTCGGCAGGACGGCGGTGGGGTCGGCGGCACCGGCGGGGCCGCCGGTGTGGGGCAGGACGCTGGTCGCTGCGTTGGGATCGTGCTGGCCGTAGGCCCCCTGCGGCGCGTTCGTCGGCAGCACCTGGGTGGGGTCGGCGGCGCCGGGCACGCCCGGGACGGCGGTCGGGGCCGGGTCCGGGGCCAGCAGGGCGGCGACACCCTCGGCGGCGGCGATCTGGGCGGCGTTGGCGTGCACGCCGACGCCCTCGGCCACGACCCGGAGCCCGCGTGCGAGGTTCTCGGCGCTGGGCCGCTCGTCGGGGTTCTTGCGCAGGCAGCGTTCTATGACCGTCCACAGCGGGTCCGGGACGGTGGAGGGGCGGCGCGGCTCGGCGCTGAGGTGCTGGTGCAGCACCTCGAGAGCGGTGCCGCCGCCGAACGGCGGGCGGCCGGTGACCAGCTCGTACAGCAGGATGCCGGCGCCGTAGATGTCGACGGCGGAGGTCTGCGGGCGGCCCTCGGCGGACTCCGGTGCGACGTACGCGGGCGTGCCGACGAACTCGTGGGTGCGGGTCAGGCCCGGGGAGTCGGCGAGGCGGGCGATACCGAAGTCGGTCAGCATCGGGTGCATCTGGCCCTCGTACTGCTGGAGCAGCACGTTGGCGGGCTTCAGGTCGCGGTGGACGACGCCGTCGGCGTGGCTCGCGGCGAGGGCGTCGGCGATCTGCGCCGTCAGCAGCGCGGCGGCGACCGGGGTGAGGGGGCCGTTCTCGCGCAGGTAGCGGTGCAGGTCGGGGCCGTCGACGAGGTCCATGACCAGGGCCAGCAGCTCGCCCTCGACGACCAGGTCGCGGACCCGGACGATGTTGGGGTGGGTGAGCCGGAGCAGGACGGAGCGTTCCCGCAGGAACCGCATCACGATGTCCGGGTCGCTCGCCAGTTCCTCCTTGAGGACCTTGATCGCGACCGTCTCGCCGGGCTGGCCGGCCACGGCCGCCTCGGCGCCCGCGGTCTCGCGCTGGCGGGCACGCCAGACGGTGCCCGTGGCGCCGCGTCCGAGCGGCTCCTCGAGCAGGTACTTGCTGCCGACTGGCCGCACGTTCCGCGCTCCCTGCTGTCTGTTCGCCTGTGTTCCGGTGTTCCGGCCCACTGTAGTGCCGCCCCCGAGGGCACTACGTAAGCGTTCCCGTCGATGTTCGAAGGAAAGACGCTCGCCTCGGTCTCCTGGTTGCCCAGGGCCGGACGTGACCGATCTCAACTGATCACCGATGGATTCCTGGTCAGGCACTTTTGGGGGCAGAGCTGACCAATCAAGATCACTTGGCACCGGGCCGCGGGCGCGTTGTCAGTGACAGGTGCGAGGATGCGTGCAGTACTGGCCGACGTGCTCGTGCGGGGGTGGGGGATGTCCGCGCCCGGGCAGAAGGGACCGCTGACGGCGATGCAGATCCGGCTGACCGTCGTAGACCCGCTGGGCCCGTCCCCGCAGCGGGGCCGCGCCGCGAGCCGTGACGTGCTGGTGACGGCGCCCGCGGGCACGGACCTGGCCGCGGTGGCGTCGGCACTGGCCACGGCGGTCACCGGAGACGGCGCCACGGGCCGGGACACCGGCAGCGCGTCGGTCGTCCTGTACGCGGGCGCGGAGCGGCTGGACCCCCGCCGCTGCACCCTCGGCGAGCCTCCCCTGGTCGACGGCGCCGTGCTGTCCCTGGGCGCCCCGGCGGCCCCCGAGCCGCATCCCGAGCTGGACGACGCCCCGACCCAACTGCACGTGGTCGCGGGCCCGGACGCGGGCGGGGTCCATCTGCTGCACGGCGGCCGGATCACCGTGGGCCGCTCCGCCGACGCCGACGTCCCGCTGGACGACCCGGACGTCTCCCGCCTCCACTGTGCGGTCACGGTCGCCGCCGACGGCCGCGTCTCGGTCGCCGACCTCGGCTCCACCAACGGCACGGCCCTGGACGGCACCCGCGTGACCGACCGCCCGCTGCGCTTCCCTCCGGGCGCCCTCCTGAGGATCGGCGAGTCCGCCCTGCGGGTCACTCCGTCCGCGGGCCCCGGGGCACGGGTACGGACGGTGCCGGACGGGGAGGGGTGCGTACGGATCGCCCTGGGGGGCGAAGAGGGCAGTGGTCCGGGGGCGGCAGGGGGTTTCGAGGGGGATCCTGCGCTGGGGACCGGGGCCGGTGTGACGGGTCCGGGCGCTGGGGCCGGTGCGGCGGGCGTCGGGGCTGGTGCAGTTGACACCGGGGCCGGGGCGACAGGCATGGGGATTGGTGCGGCTGGCGCCGGGGCTGATGCGGCGGGCGCCGGAACTCGGGCGGCGAACGCCGGGGCCGGGGCGCCAGGCGCCAGGGCCGGTGCGGCAAGCGCGGGGACCGGGGCGACCGGCGCCGGGACCAGGGCTGCGGGCGCCGGGGCCGGTGTGACAGGCGCCGCCGGGCACGCGCGCGTGGATTCCGCGCCGGGCGCGGGTGCCTACGGCCCCTCCGGGCCGACGCAGCACGCATACGGCACGGCGAGCTGGGGCGCCTCGGGCGGGGGCGCGGAGGGTCAGGAGCACCGGCGCGGGGAACGGTCGACGGTACCCGGTCAGGCCGGGGCGCCGGGCATCGAGAGCCGGGCGGGAGGCGCGGGGGCGCCGGGCTCGGCTTCCGGCGGCGGGACCGCGGGCCGCTTCGGGGCTGCCGGGGTGGTCTCCTCCGACAGTGCCATGCATGCGGGGCGCTACGAGGTCAGCGGCCCACGCGTCGCATCCCCGGCATCCGGTGACGGGAATGCGGACACAGGCCTCCTCGGGACCAGCCGACTTGGCGGTGAACCCCGCGGTGGGGACACGCATGCGGGGCGCTTCGGCGTCGGCGGCCCGGGTGGTGTCGAGGGCGCGTACGCCTGTGGGGCGCGCCCGGTGCCGGACGGTGCGTCCTCCGGCGCCGCCGCGGGAAGCGGCCGAGGCCGTAAGGACACTCCTCTCCGGGGCACCGACGTTCCCCAGGGCGGACGTCGTCGGGGCGGGCTCGGTGCGTGGGCGCGGCGGCTGGCCGGCGGGCGCGCGGAGCAGCCGTCGGCCGGGCAGGAGGAGTACGGCGCCGCTGAGGCCCGTACCCCGGCGGCAGAGCTGCCGCAGCTGCCGGAGACCTGGCCGGACCCCGCCGCGCTGCTGCTGACGGCGCTGGGTCCCGGGCCCCGGCTGTGGGAGCGGGCGTCGGGTCACCCGGAGGCGCTGACGGTGCGGCTCGGCACGGCCGACCGGAGCGCGCCGGACGGCTCGGGCGTGCTGCCCGCCGTACCGGTGACCGCAGCGCTGCGCGAGGCGGGTGCGCTGGGCCTGGCCGGCCCGCGCCCCCGGCTGTCCGGGCTGGCCCGCGCGGTGCTGGCCCAGCTGGTCGCGCTGCACTCCCCCGACCTGCTCGAGGTCGTCCTGATCAGCGCGGACCGCACCCGCCCGGAGGAGGAGCGCACGGCCGAGTGGTCCTGGCTGGGCTGGCTTCCGCATGTCCGCCCGGGCCACGGCCAGGACTGCCGCCTGTTGCTGGCCTACGACCGCGAACAGGCGGCGGCCCGCACGGCCGAACTGCTGCGCCGGGTCGAGGAGTTCGCGGCGACGGGCCGCGGCGCGGCCCAGCCCGCCGGGGCGAGGCCGGCGCAGGCGGGCGGCCCCACCGGACCCGTCCCGGCCGCGACGGCGGACGCGGCGAGCGGTACGACGGCCCACGCCGCCCCCGGCCAGGGCACACACCCCACCGCCTCGCACCAGACCACCTCCGCCCGCCGCCCCTCCTGGGCCAGGGACGGCGCCGAGCTGGAGGGAAGGACCGGCTTCCCGGGGCCGTACACCGTTGTCGTCGTCGACGGGGACCCCGGCGGGGCCTCTCTGCAGGAGTCCCTGGCGCGGCTGGCCGTGGCCGGCCCGCGGGCCGGGATCCATGTCGTCTGCCTCGCCGAGACCACGGCCGCGACCCCCGCCTCGCCCGTGGCGCAGACCTACGAGGCGGCCTGCGCGGTCACGCCCACCCTCCGGCACTGCGGGGCCGTGGCCCTGCTCAGCGGTGAGATCGCCGGCACGCTGCACGTGATGCGGGTCGCGCCGACCGGCCCCGTCGGCCCGGGCACCCTCGCCACCGTCGACGCCGTCTCCCCCGCCTGGGCGGAGCGGTTCGCGCGGGCTCTTGCGCCGCTCAGGCCGGACGGACCCGTCGGCGAGCGGCACGCGCGCGTGGCCGTACCGCTGCCGCAGTCGGCGCGGCTGCTGGACGAGCTGGGCCTGGCCCGGGCCACCCCGGCCTCGCTGATGGCCCGCTGGGCGGACGCGGCCGACGACACGGAGTCGCTGGGCGGCCGGGCGCGGGCGGTGCTCGGCGCCGGTCCGCGCGGCCCGCTCACCGCCGACCTGGTGGCCGACGGGCCGCATCTGCTGATCGAGGGACCGGCCGGCAGCGGCCGCACCGAGCTGCTGCGGGCCGTGGTCGCCTCGCTGGCCGCCGCCGAGCGCCCGGACCGGCTGGGCATGGTGCTGATCGACGGCCGGGACGGCGTCGGCACCGGCGCGGGCCGCGGTGAGGGGCTGCGCGTCTGCACGGACATACCCCATGTGACGACCCACCTCATCGCCAACGACCCCGTCCGCATGCGGGAGTTCGCGCAGTCGCTGAGCGCCGAGCTGAAGCGGCGCGCGGAGCTGCTGGGCCGGACGGACTTCGCCCAGTGGCACGCGGGGCGCGAGGTGTCGGGCCGGATCGTCGCCCAGCGCGGCCCGAACGGGCGGCCGGCGGCTTCCGGTGCGGGGGACGGCGCGGGGGACATAGAGGCGCCGCCCAGCTCCACACTGCGGCTGCGGCCCGGCGCGGCCCGGCGACGCACCGAGCCCGCACCCCCGCTGCCCCGGCTCGTGGTGGTCGTCGACGACCTGGACGCACTGGTCTCCCCCGCGCTCGGCTCGCCGGGCCGGCCCGCCGCCGGGTCGGTGATGCGGGCCCTGGAGGCGGTGGCCAGGGAGGGCGAGCGGCTCGGCGTCCACCTGGTGACCGCGGCCGGGACGGGCGGTCGTACGGCGGAGACGGAACCGGCCCGGCGGGCCGGCCTGCGGGTCACGCTGGACGCACCGGCGGCAGGACCTGACGAGCCGGCGCCGGGGCGGGGCAGGCTGACGTACGCGGACGGGCGGACCGTCGGCTTCCAGGGCGGCCGGGTGACGGGCCGTATCCCGCGCACCGCGACCCAGCGGCCCACGGTCGTGCCGCTGGAGTGGCAGCGGATGGGCGATCCGCCCACCCGGCGTCCCGTGCGCGAACTGGGCAACGGCCCCACCGACCTGGCCCTGCTGGCGAGCGCGGTGGAGCGGGCGGCCAGGGAGGTCGCGGCGGCGGAAGTCCCCTCACTGCTGTAGCGAAAATCCGTACGCATACCTCCCTGATCACGAGCCGGTCACGATGAACCGCCGGACGGCGCAGGCGCTCTTGCCGCCCTTGTGCGGCCCGGCGTACACCGGACCGCACGGGAGTGAGTTCTGACGTTCAACGAAGAACGACGAACGGGGAAGTGATGCGTGGCAACAGCAGCACCATCCGGACACACAGGGCCGTCACCGCACTCGTCGCCCTGCTCGCGGGAGCGCTCGCGCTGACCGCCTGTTCCAGCAGCGACGACAAGAAGGACAACGGCGGCAAGAGCAGCGGGGGCACCGCCCCGGGCTCGACGCTCACCCTGCCGAAGCTGGACGGCACGACCCTGGAGGTCGCCGCCGTCTGGACCGGCACCGAACAGGCGAACTTCAAGAAGGTCCTGGCCGAGTTCGAGAAGCGTACGGGCGCGAAGGTGACGTTCGTGCCCGCCCAGGACCCGATCATCAACTTCCTCGGTTCGAAGATCGCGGGCGGTCAGCCGCCGGACGTCGCCCTGCTGCCGCAGCCGGGCGCGATCAAGCAGGCCGTGGACAAGAAGTGGGCCAAGCCGCTCGGCGCGGACGCGCTCAAGGAACTGCAGAAGAACTACTCGCAGAGCTGGCAGGACATCGGCAAGGTCGACGGCAAGCAGTACGGGGTCTACTACAAGGCCGCCAACAAGTCGCTGATCTGGTACAACGCCCAGGCCTTCGGGAACGCGGGCGCCAAGGAGCCGAAGACCTGGCAGGAGCTGCTGACCGCCGCGCAGGCGGTGTACGACTCGGGTGTCACCCCGTTCTCGGTGGGCGGTGCCGACGGCTGGACGCTGACGGACTGGTTCGAGAACGTCTATCTGTCGCAGGCCGGGCCCGAGAAGTACGACCAGCTCGCCCAGCACAAGATCAAGTGGACCGATCCCTCGGTGAAGCAGGCCCTGACCACGCTCGGCCAGATCTGGGGCAAGAAGGACTATGTGGCGGGCGGTGCGGACGGCGCTCTGCAGACGGAGTTCCCTGCCTCGGTCACGCAGACGTTCACCGGCGGCGACCAGCCGAAGGCGGCGATGGTCTTCGAGGGCGACTTCGCCCAGGTCAACATCGGTGACACCAAGGCGAAGGTGGGCACGGACGCGAAGGTGTTCCCCTTCCCGGCGGTGGGTTCGTCGGCGCCGGTGGTCTCCGGCGGTGACGCGGCCGTGATCCTGAAGGACTCCAAGGGGGCGCAGGCACTGGCCACCTTCCTGGCCTCCCCGGACGCGGCGACCATCCAGGCCAAGCTCGGCGGCTACCTCTCGCCGAACAAGAACGTGCCGGAGTCGGCCTACCCGAACCCGGTGCAGCAGAAGATCGCCAAGGCGCTGATCGCGTCCGGCGACGACTTCCGCTTCGACATGTCCGACCAGGCCCCGCAGGCCTTCGGCGGCACCCCCGGCAAGGGCGAGTGGAAGGATCTGCAGGACTTCCTGAAGAACCCGAAGGACGTGGCGGGCGCCCAGGCGAAGCTGGAGAAGGACGCGGCGGCGGCCTACGGGAACGGGAGCTGAGCCGGCGATGGCGTCGGCAGCGGCGGCCGGGGCCCCACCGGGCCCCGCCGCACCGAAGAGCCGCAAGAGCGTGACGGGCACCCGCAGGGCGGTGGCAGCCCTCTTCCTGCTGCCCGCCCTGGTGCTGCTCGGCGCGCTCGTGGTCTACCCGATCGGGTACTCGATCGTCCGCAGCTTCTACAACGCCTCGGGCGACGGCTTCGCCGGCATCGACAACTACAAGGCGCTGTTCACGGATGACGGCATCCGTACGGCGCTGAAGAACAACATCATCTGGGTGGTGTTCGCGCCCACGGTCTCCACCGCGCTCGGTCTGGTCTTCGCCGTGCTGACCGAACGGGTGCGCTGGGGCACGGCGTTCAAGCTGGTCGTCTTCATGCCGATGGCGATCTCCATGCTGGCGGCCGGGATCATCTTCCGGCTGGTGTACGACCAGGACCCGGACAAGGGCGTCGCCAACGCGGTGTGGGTGGGCGTGCACGACAGCTTCGCGCAGGCGTCGGCGTTCCCGAAGGCACACCCGGGCCGCGAGTCGCCGCTGAAGCCCGACCAGGGCGGCTTCATCACCACGGCCACGGTGCACACCGGCCGGACGGTCACGCTCCCGCTGGTCGGCGTCGCCCCCGACCAGATGCCCGACGGTGCGAAGCAGGCCGTGGCGGCCAAGCCGGAGCCGGCGAAGATCACCGGCACCACCTGGCAGGACTTCACCCGGGGCAAGGGCGTCGGAAAGCTGGGCGCGCCCGACCCGTCGGAGCTGGGCTACGCCGGGATGCGGATCGAGGCGGTGAAGGACGGCACGGTGGTGGCCACCGCCAAGGCGGCCGGCGACGGCACCTTCACGCTGCCCGCGAAGGCCGACGGGGCTCGGCTGAGGCTTCCCGCGAGCAACTTCAGGGAGCCGTACAACGGTGTCGACTGGCTCGGCCCGTCGCTGGTCACCCCGGCCATCATCGGGTCGTACGTGTGGATGTGGGCGGGCTTCGCGATGGTGCTGATCGCGGCCGGTCTCGCGGGCGTGCCCCGGGAGCTGCTGGAGGCCGCGCGCGTGGACGGTGCGAGCGAGTGGCAGGTGTTCCGCCGGGTCACCGTGCCGCTGCTCGCGCCGGTCCTCGCGGTCGTCACCGTGACGCTGATGATCAACGTGCTCAAGGTGTTCGACCTCGTCTACATCATCGCGCCGGGCTCCTCCCAGGACGACGCGAACGTGCTGGCCCTGGAGCTGTACCGGAAGGGCTTCTCGGAGGGCCGGCCGGGCATCGCGAGCGCCATCGCGGTGTTCCTGCTGCTCCTGGTGATCCCGGTGATGTGGTTCAACATTCGCAGGCTGAGGCGGGAGGTGCGGCGATGACGACCGCCGCCGGAAGCATCGGGAAGACGGCACCCGCCGACATGACGGTGAAGGCCCGGCGGTCGCTCGGTTCGAGGATCACCGAGAAGCTCAGCGGCGGTCTGGTCCGCGTCCTCCTCGTCCTCGTGGGCCTGTTCTGGCTGGTGCCGACGGTAGGCCTGCTCATCTCCTCGCTGCGTGCGCCGGAGGACATGAGTGCGAGCGGCTGGTGGAAGGTGTTCTCCCAGCCGTCCCAGCTGACCTTCGAGAGCTACCAGAAGCTGCTGGAGAACAGCGACATCACCAACTCGCTGGTCAACACCGTGCTGATCACGGTCCCGGCGACGATCCTGGTCGTGGTGATCGGCTCGCTGGCGGGCTACGCGTTCGCGTGGATGGAGTTCCCGGGCCGGGACTGGTGGTTCCTCGGAGTGGTCAGCCTGCTGGTGGTGCCGGTGCAGGTGGCGCTGATCCCGATCGCCGAACTGTTCGGCCGGATCGGCCTGTTCGGGACCATCTTCGGGGTGATCCTGTTCCACGTCGGATTCGGACTGCCGTTCGCGGTGTTCCTGCTGCGGAACTTCTTCGCGGAGATCCCGAGGGAGCTGCTGGAGGCGGCCCGCCTGGACGGCGCCGGTGAACTGCGCCTGTTCGCCCGGGTGGTGATGCCGCTCGGCGGGCCCGCGATCGCGAGCCTCGGCATCTTCCAGTTCCTGTGGGTGTGGAACGACATGCTGGTCGCGCTGGTGTTCACCAAGTCCGGCTCGCAGCCGATCACGGTCGCCCTGCAGACGCAGGTACGGCAGTTCGGCAACAACATCGACGTGCTGGCGCCGGGCGCCTTCATCTCGATGGTGGTCCCGCTGGTCGTGTTCTTCGCGTTCCAGCGGCAGTTCGTGTCCGGAGTGATGGCGGGCGCGGTCAAGTAGCAATAAAAGGGACACTTTTTCGAGGGGCGGGCCTTAAAAAGCCCGCCTCTTCCCGTTCACCCCATGTCCCCCACATGCCGTACGAACCGTAACCAATTCACTCCATCGGCCGTTCCCGGGCAGAACCCCCGCGCCGACCGACCGATGGATGCCCCTTGCCCAGGTTCAGTGTCATTGTCCCCGCGTACAAGGTCCAGGCGTACCTGCCGGAGTGCCTGGACTCGGTGCTTTCACAGTCGTACCCCGATCTCGAACTGATCGCCGTGGACGACTGCTCACCGGACGCCTGCGGTGCCCTCATCGACGAGTACGCCGCCCGCGACACGCGTGTGAAGGCCGTACACCTGGCGGAGAACCAGGGTCTTGGCCGCGCCCGGAACGCGGGCATGGCCGAGGCGACCGGCGACTACCTGGTCTTCCTGGACAGCGACGACACGCTCACCCCGGACGCGCTGCGGGCGATCGCCGACCGGATCAAGGAGACCGGCGAGCCGGACGTCGTGGTCTTCGACTACGCGCGCACGTACTGGACGGGCGAGGCGGAGCGCAACAAGGTCGCGACGCAGCTGGCCGAGCAGGGCCCGGCGCCCTTCCGCCTGGAGGACCGCCCAGGGCTCCTCAGGGTCATCATGGTGGCCTGGAACAAGGCGTACCGGCGGGAGTTCGTCGAGAACAACGCCTTCCGCTTCCCGCCGGGCTACTACGAGGACACCCCCTGGACCTACCCGGTCCTGATGGCGGCCGAGTCGATCACGACCCTCGACCGGGTGTGCGTGCACTACCGGCAGCGCCGGCAGGGCAACATCCTCGGCACCGTCAGCCGCAAGCACTTCGACATCTTCGAGCAGTACGACCGGGTGTTCGCGTTCCTCGACGCGCGGCCCGACCTGGCCCGGTGGCGCCCGGTGCTGTTCCGCCGTATGGTCGATCACTTCTCCACGGTGTTCACCAAGCGGGACCGGCTCCCGCGCGGCACCCGTGGCGAGTTCCTGCGCAAGGCCCGCGCCCACTACCGCCGTCACCACGTCCGGGGCGCCTCCGTCCCGCTGCGGACCCGGCTGCGCCACACCCTGGTCCACTTCGGCCTGCACCGCACCTACCGCGCCCTCCGGCTGGCGATGGCCGCCCGCCGCCGCGCCCTCAAGGCCACCCACAAGCTCGCCCGGGCCCTCAGGGCGGCCGTCCTCCAGCTGCACTACCGCATCCAGCTGCGCCTTCCGCTGCGCGCCGACCGGGCCGTCTTCGCCGCCTACTGGAACCGTGGACACGGCTGCAATCCGGGCGCCCTGGAGGAGGCGTTCCGCACCCACGCCCCGCACATCCGCACCGCGTGGATCGCCCGCCCCGAGCACCAGCACACGATCCCGCCGGGCCCGCGCCGGCTGCGTCCGGGCACCTTCGCCTACTGGACGGCGCTGGCCCGCTCCAAGTACCTGGTCAACAACGTCAACTTCGACCGCCGGCTGAGGAAGCGCCCGGGCCAGGTCTTCGTCCAGACCCAGCACGGCACGCCCCTCAAGCACATGGGCCTCGACCTCCAGGAACGCCCGGCGGCCGCCGGTGACATGGACTTCGAGGAGCTCCTGCGGGGCGTCGACAAGTGGGACTACGTGCTGTCCGCCAACCGCCACACCACCCTGACCTGGGAGCGCGTCTACCCCGGCGGCTACACCACGCTGGAGTACGGCTATCCGCGCAACGACGTGTTCCAGCGGGCGACGTCGGCCGACGTGGCCCGGATCCGCGAGTCGCTGGGCATCCCCGAGGGCACGGTCGCGCTGCTGTACGCCCCCACGCACCGCGACTACCGCCGCACCCAGCGCCCCGCCCTCGATCTGGACCGGATCGTGCGCCGTCTGGGCCCGCGCTTCGTGATCCTGGCCCGCTCCCACTACGGGCACCCCGGCCCGCTCGCCGAGGGCGCCGACCGGGTCATCGACGTCAGCGACCACCCGAACATCGCTTCCCTCTGCCTCGCCTCGGACGCGCTGGTCACCGACTACTCCTCCGTCATGTTCGACTACGCCAACCTCGACCGGCCGATCGTCGTCCACACCGAGGACTGGGACGCGTACGAGGCCGCCCGGGGCACCTACTTCGACCTGCGCGCCGTCCCGCCGGGCGCGGTCGCCCGCAGCGAGGACGAGCTGATCGACATCTTCGCCACCGGCCACTGGCGCGGCTCGCGCTCCGCCCAGCTGCGCGCGGCGTTCCGGGAGCGGTTCTGCCCGTACGACGACGGGCGCGCCGCCGAACGCGTCGTACGGCATGTCGTGCTGGGCGAGACGGCGGGGCTGCCGCCGTTCATTCCGCTCGCCGAGCGCCACCCGGTGCCGTCGGCCGTGTCGGAGTGCAGCCCGCTCGCCACCGCGCCGCAACCTTCCGGCTCGCTCCCCGTCACCGAGAGCCGCTGAACAGCGTTGGTCCTACCGGGAGTTCCCATGCCCCTCAGCACGACGCGGCCCACTCCGGTCCGGCCGTCCACCTGGCGTCCCGCCGGACGGCCCAGCCGCGTCCGCAAGACGACAGAAAGAGCAGAATGCCCCGCTTCAGCATCATCGTCCCTTCCCACGGGGTCGCTGGTCGGCTGTCCCAGGCGCTGGACTCGGTCCTCGGCCAGTCCTTCGGCGACCTGGAGCTGATCCCGGTCTGCGACGCCCCCGACGCCCCTGCCGCGACGGTGGCCGCCGGATACGCCGAGCGGGACTCCCGGGTGACACCGGTCAACTCACCGCCGTCCGCCGGTCTGAGCGGGGCGCGCAACGCCGGGATGCGGGCGGCGACCGGCGCGTACGTGCTGTTCCTCGACGGCGACGACCTGCTGCTGCCGGGCGCGCTGGCGGCGCTGGACACGCGGCTGACCGAGACCGCCGGCGTGGACGTGCTCCATGTCGAGCACGAGCGGACCCCCTGGTGGGAGGGCGAGCCGAGCAACCCGGCGGCCCCGCTGCTGGCCGGGGCGCCGAAGGGCGCCTTCGCTCCGGACGCGTTCCCCGAGCTGACCGGCGTGCAGCTTCCGGCGTGGGGCACCGTCTACCGCCGCGCCTTCCTCGCCGAGCACGACCTCGTCTTTCCCGACGGTCACTTCACGGACCTGGGCTGGGGCGGGCTGACCATGATCGCCGCCGCGCGGACCGCGGTGCTGCGCCGGGTCGTCGTACGGCACCGGCTGCGCCGGCAGGGCAGCCGGCTCAACCTGCCCGGACCGCACCAGCACGGGCTGCTGGACCAGGTGGAGCTGGTCCTGGCCCGAGCGGCCGGGAGGGGGCTGTCGGCCGAGCGGACGCGGGCGCTCTTCGAGCAGTTGTTCGCGCATGTGCTGAAGACGGCGTCCCGGCCGGACCGGATGCCCTCCGGGCACCGGGCGTTCTTCCGCCGGGCCCGCCGTCTGTACCGGCAGTACCGGCCGGCCGGCTACCAGGTGCCGGACGGCAGTCTCGGCGTGCAGCACCGGCTGCTGGCGGCCGGCGCGTACACGGCGTTCCGTGCGCTGCGCGGCGCCAACCAGGCCGCGGCCCGGGTCGGCACGGGCGTGCCGCGCCCGCGCATGCTGCGCACCCGGCTGCGCTATGCCCGCGACCTGCGCCGCCCCCTCGACCCCCACCTGGCCGTGTACTGCGCCTACTGGGGCCGCGGCTACGCCTGCAACCCGGCCGCGATCCACGCCAAGGCCCGCGAACTCGCCCCGCACATCCGCTCGGTGTTCCTGGTCGAGGCCGACCAGGCCCATGCGCTGCCGAAGGACGTCGACCACGCGGTGATCGGCTCCCGCCGCTACTGGGAGGTGCTGGCGCGCGCCACGTACCTGGTCAACAACGCCAACTTCGCCGAGGGCGTCGTCAAGCGGCCGGGCAGCGTGCATCTGCAGACCCAGCACGGCACCCCGCTGAAGACGATGGGCGTGGACCAGTCGACGTACCCGGTGGTGGCCGCGCAGACCGGCAGCTTCTCCAGGCTGCTGGGGCGGGTGGACCGCTGGGACTTCAACCTCTCGGCCAACCGCCACTCCACGCAGATGTGGGAGCGGGCCTTCCCCGGCTCGTACGAGCAGCTGGAGTACGGCTATCCGCGCAACGACGTCTACTACACGGCGACCGCCGACGACGTCGCCCGCATCCGGCGGGAGCTGGGCGTGCCCGAGGGCAGCACGGCCGTGCTGTACGCGCCGACCCACCGCGACCACCACACCGGCTTCGAGCCCGGCCTCGACCTGGAGGCGTTCTGCGCGGCGGCCGGCGAGGACGTCGTCGTACTCCTGCGCGCCCACTATTTCTACGACCGGGGGCGCGCCGGGGGTTCCGCCCGGATGAGCCGCATGATCGATGTATCCGCGCACCGCTCCTCGGAGGACGTGTGCCTGGCGGCGGACGCGCTGGTCACCGACTACTCCTCCATCATGTTCGACTACGCCAACCTGGACCGGCCGATCGTCGTGTACGCCGACGACTGGGAGGTCTACCAGGAGACACGGGGCGTCTACTTCGACCTGATGAGCGAGCCGCCGGGGCCGGTCGCCCGCACCCCCGAGGAACTGGCCCGCGTCTTCCGCGACGGCTCGTACGCGGGCCCGGAGGCCAAGGCGCTGCGGGCCGCCTTCCGCGAGCGGTTCTGCCAGTTCGACGACGGACGGGCCGCCGAGCGCGTCGTACGGCGGGTCCTGCTGGGTGAGCCGCCGGAGGCGATCCCGCCGGTGATCCCGCTCGCCGAGCGCATCCCCGCACCCGCCGCCGCGACCCTCGTCAGGAGCTGATCCGCCGTGCCCCGCTTCAGTGTCATCTTGCCCTGTTTCAAGGTGCAGGGCTTTCTGCGCGAGTGCCTCGACTCGGTGCTGCTCCAGTCCTTCAACGACCTGGAGCTGATCGCCGTCGACGACTGCTCGCCCGACGGCTGCGGCGCGATCCTCGACGAGTACGCGGGCCGCGATCCGCGGGTGAAGGTGCTGCACCTGCCGGAGAACGTCGGCCTCGGCCGGGCCCGCAACGCCGGTGTGCCGCACGCGACCGGCGACTACCTGTTCTTCCTGGACAGCGACGACACCCTCACCCCGGGCGCGCTGCGGGCCGTCGCCGACCGGCTGGCGGAGGCCGCCGACCCGGACGTGCTGGTCTTCGACTACGCGCGTACCTACTGGTGGGGCGGCACCCGGCGCAACGTGCTCGCGCGCGTGCTCGCCGAGGCCGGCGCGGACACCTTCACGGTCGCCGACCGGCCGGAGATCCTGGACCTGCTGATGGTGGTGTGGAACAAGGTCTACCGGCGCGACTTCGTCGAGGAGAACGGCTTCGCGTTCCCGCCCGGGTACTACGAGGACACCCCCTGGACCTTCCCGGTGATGCTCAGCGCCCGCCGGATCGCGGCCCTGGACCGGATCTGCCTGAACTACCGGCAGCGCCGGCAGGGCAACATCCTGTCCACCACCAGCCGCAAGCACTTCGACATCCACGACCAGTACGAGCGGGTGTTCGCCTTCGTGGAGCAGCGCGAGGAGCTGTGGAGCTGGCGGCCGTATCTGCACCGCAAGATGGGCGAGCACTGCCTGGACATCCTCGCCAAGCCGGACCGGCTGCCGCCCGCGGACCGGGCCGAGTTCTTCCGGCGTACGACGGAGATGTTCCGCAGGCACCGGCCCGAGGGCGCTCTCGTGGACGGTGAGGTCGCCCTGCTGGAGGGCGGCTACGCGGCGTACCGGCTGCGCCGGCAGGCGGCGCAGGCCGGGCGCGAGGCCGGGCGACGGGCGCTGCCGGCGCGCCGGGCGGCCGCCGGACGGGCCCGGAGCGGCTGGGCCGGGCTGCACGCGCTCCGGCCGCTGGACCCGCATCTGGTGGTGTACTCGGCGTCCTCGCACCGGGGTGTGCTGGGCGATCCGGCCGCCGTCTGGCGCAGGGCGCGGGAGATCGCCCCGCAGCTGCGCGGGGTGTGGGTGGTCCGCGACGAGGAGACCGCGGCCGGGCTGCCGCCCGGGGTCGAGCACGTGCTCGTGGGCTCCCGGCGCTATCTGGAGGTCACGGCGCGGGCGACGTTCTTCGTCAACGACGTCAACTGGCCGGGCTCGCTGGCCAAGCGGCCCGGCAGCGTGCACATCCACACCCACCAGGGCACCCCGCTGAAGTACATGGGCGCCGACCTGCTGGACAAGCCCGGCGCGCGGCTCGGTTTCGACGTGCCGCAGATGCTGCGCCGGGCCGACCGCTGGGACTACAGCCTGGTCGCCAACCGCCACTCCGAGCTGGTGTGGGAGCGTGCCTACCCCTGCCACTTCCGCTCGGTGCGCACCGGCAGCCCGCGCAACGACGTGCTGGTGAACGGCGGCTCCAGCGACTTCCGGGAGCGGCACGGCATCCCCGAGGACCACCGGGTGGTGCTGTATGCGCCGACCCGCCGGGACTACCGGCGCGGGGGGCACGTGGACCGGATCGACCTGGCGCGGTTCGCGGCCGACCTGGGCACGGGCTGCACGCTCGTGGTCCGGCTGCACCCGACGCTGGCGACCGGTCCCGCGCGCGGGATGGGCCTGACCGAGCTGGCCCGGCGCGGGATCGTGGTCGACGCGACGGACGAGCCGCACGTCGAGGAGGTGCTGCTCGCCGCCGACGTGCTGGTCACCGACTACTCGGCCCTGATGTTCGACTACGCCAATCTGGACCGGCCGATCGTGGTCCACGCCGACGACTGGGCCGCGTACACCGCGAGCCGGGGCGCCTATCTCGACATCACCGCCGAGGCGCCGGGCCATGTGTCCCACTCCTACCGGGAGCTGGCCTGGCTGTTCGCCTCCGGGTCCTGGCGGGACGAGGAGTCGGCGCGGCTGCGGGCGGACTTCCGGGAGCGGTACTGCGAGTTCGACGACGGCCGGGCCGCCGAGCGGGTCGTGCGGACGCTGCTGCTGGGCGAGTCGATGCCCGAGAGCGCTGCCGTGCGGATCCCGGGCCAGAACGTCGGAGGTGACCTGCTGGCCTCGACGTGAGGCCGCGCAGATCACCTCTGTGCCGGGGCCTTACTCGATGACGAGGTCGACCTCGATGTTGCCGCGGGTGGCGTTGGAGTAGGGGCAGACCTGGTGGGCGGTCTCGACCAGCTTGCGGCCGGTCGCCTCGTCCACGGTCTCGGGCAGCTCGACGCGCAGCGTCACCTTCAGGCCGAAGCCCTCGCCCTGCTTGCCGATGCCGACCTCGGCGGTCACGGCGGCGTCGCTGACGTCCACCTTCGCCTGGCGGCCGACGAGACCGAGGGCGCTGCCGAAGCAGGCGGCGTAACCGGCGGCGAAGAGCTGCTCGGGGTTGGTGCCCTCGCCGTTGCCGCCGAGCTCGACCGGCGGGGCCAGCTTGAGGTCGATCTTGCCGTCGGAGGAGACGGCACGACCGTCGCGGCCGTGGGTGGCGGTGGCGACAGCGGTGTAGAGCGCGTCCATGAAGACCATCCCTCTCGAAGTCATGTGCGGTCCGGCGGCTCCTGTCCGGCCGCCTTCACGACCACAAGTAGAGCACACAATTCAGTTGTGCACAATCAAATGGCTCGCAAGAGCTACTCTGGAGCCATGACCGCCACCCAGACTCCCGCCCCCGAGGCGGACTGGCTCCGCCTGGACCGCCAGATCTGCTTCTCGCTGCACGCGGCGTCCCGCGCCTTCAACGGCGTCTACCGCGTGATCCTCAAGGATCTCGGGCTCACCTACCCGCAGTACCTGGTGATGCTGGTGCTGTGGGAGCAGGGCGACCTGCCGGTCAAGAAGCTCGGCGAGCATCTGCGCCTGGACTCGGGCACGCTCTCCCCGCTGGTCAAGCGGCTGGAGGGGGCCGGTCTGGTCCGGCGCGAGCGCAGCGCGCAGGACGAGCGCTCGGTGCAGGTAAAGCTGACCGAGGAGGGCACTGCGCTGCGCGAGCGGGCCCTCGAGGTGCCGCGCCGCATCATGACGGCGACGGGCTTCGAGCTGGAGGAGATCGGCGAACTGCGCGAACGCCTCGACCGACTCACCGCCGCACTGGACGCGGCGGCCCTGGAAGAGGCCGAAGACCGCCGCTGACGGCGGGCCGGCGAACGTAGAGCCGTACGGTCACATCGCCCTGCACGGACTCCTCGCCGGGCACGAAATGCCGGGCGAGGACGGCGAGCTTCGCCCGTTCGACGGGGCTGCCCGGCCTCCAGCGTCCGGCGAGCAGATCCCGGTCGGCGACGACCCATACCCGGTCGAGCCGGGCCAGCCGGCGGCGCAGGACCTCCGCGCCGACCTCCCGCCCGTACAGGCTCCCCGACCCGGCCCCCGGCTCCGCCAGCGCCACATCCCGCACCCCCCTGAACGCCCCCGGATACGTCAGCGCCGCATTCCGCGCCTGCGCCGGCAGAAACAACACCGAATCCCCGGCCCGCACCTCCCGCCCCGCGACCCGGGAGACGGCGGCGAGGTCGTCGGGCCGGTGGGCCGGGTTGCGGTCGTGACGGAGGAGGGGCAGCTGGTGGGTTAAGGCGAGGAGGACGGCGAGGACACCGGTGAGGGAGAGGAGAGGGGAGCTGCGGGGACCACCGACCCGCAGGCGACCCAGCACCCCGACCGCCCGCTCAGCCCCTGCAGCAACCAGCAACGGCGCTCCACCCAGCGCGTACAGCACATACCTGTCGACGTACAACGGCGAAACCTGAGACACCAGCATCAGCACCACCGGCGGCACCACCACCACCGGCAGGGCAACCCCCGCACAGGTCAGCTCCCCCCGCCGCCCCACCAACCCCACAAGCCCCACCAAGGCCAGCCCCAGACACACCCAGTAGACCTCGTCCGTGGGCCCCAGAAACGTCCGCAACAAGCCCTGTGCCGTCTCCAGCGTCGGCTCCCGCAACCAGGCCACCTGTGCCGCCTGGGCCCGCGACACCACGACCAGGGGCACCAGCCCGAGCCCCACCGCACCCGCCGCACACGCCCAGCCCCGCCATACCCGCGCCCCCACCCGGGCCAGCGCCAGCGACACCGCGTGGGCGAGCAGCAGCAGGACCGCGAACTCGTGCAGCCAGCAGGTGAGGCCGAGGACGGCCCCGTACGCCCGCCAGGAAGCCCCGTCGACGGCCCGCACGAACAGCAGCGTCGCCGCGGTGGCCCCGGCAGCGACGAGCGCGTACGAGCGGCCCTCCTGCGCGTAGTGACCGGCTATCGGCGTGACCGCGTACAGCAGCCCGGCCCACAGCCCGACGCGCAGCCGCACCAGCCGCGCACCGAGCGCGGCCACCAGACCCGCGGTCGCCGCCGCCGCGCACACGGACGGCAGCCTGAGGACGACCTCTCCGGGGTGGACGGTGAGGACGACGTGCATGAGGAGGTAGTACAGGCCGTGCACCGCGTCCACGCCGTGCAGCAGCCGCCAGATCTGCGGCACCGTGCGGCGCGCGACCTGGAAGGTGACGGCCTCGTCCCGCCACATCCCACCGCGGTCCAGGCCCCAGAGCCCGAGCGCGAGCATCACCAGCACGGGCACGGACACGGCGAGGGCGTGCCGGCCGCGCGCCGGGACGCGGCGCGGCGCGCCGGACGCTTGGGGTGCATTCGGCGCACCTTGTGCCGGGTGCGTCGTTGTACCAGGTGCACGCGGCGCATCGGCCGGTGCGACGGCTGCTGTGTCAGCCGCCCTGCGCGACTGCGGTTTCACACGAGGCCCGATGGTCACCATGGCCCGATCTTTTGCGATTAGCCAACCTTTGCCGGTCATTGACGGCGTATCGGCATGGATACACCATCCGCGCAGATTAGGCTCCCACGTGATGAACCGTCTCCGTGTCACCCCCGGCCCGGTCCTCGCCCTCACCGCCGTATGGCTCGCCACCCGCGCCCTGATGTCATGGCTGCTCACGCACGACAGCTCGCCCCTGCTGGGCGGGGGTTCGGTGCCGCGCGAGGTGTGGCGGCTGTATTTCCACTGGTACGGCGTCCTGTCGCACGGCGCGTTCCCCGCGCACGACAGCACCTGGCAGTACCCGCCCGGCGCGGGTGCGGTGCTGCTGGCGCCGGGTCTGCTGCCGTGGTTGACGTACTTTCAGGCGTTCGTGGCGCTGACCCTGGTCGCGGACGCGCTGATCGCGGCGGCCCTGGTTCTTGTGGGGACGCGCCCCGGGCGGAGCCTGTTCGGCGCGGTCGTGTGGACCTGCGGTCTGCCGCTGCTGCTGCATGTGCCGCTCGCCCGGTACGACGTCCAGGTGACCGCGGTCGCCGTCATCTCCCTGTTGACGTTGCGGCGCTCCCCGCGCGCGGGCGGCGTTTTCGCAGGGCTGGGCGCGCTGGTGAAGGTGTGGCCGGCGCTGGTGGTGCTGGGGACGCCCCGGGGGTCGGCGACGCGGAGAGCGTGGGGCTGGGCGGCGGCCGCGGGGGCTGCCTGTCTCGCGCTCCTCGCCGTTTCGTTCAACAATCCGCTGGCCTTCCTCCGGGAGCAGAGCGGCCGGGGCGTGCAGATCGAGTCGCTCGGCGGCACGGCGCTCAACCTGGCGCGGCACGCCGGCTGGTCCGGCCGGTCCCGCTATCAGTACGGCGCGATCGAGATGGTCGGCCCGTACGTGCACGCGGTCGCCACCGCCTCCCTCGCGTTCACGGGGGCCGCGTTCGGGCTGCTGCTGCTGTGGCGGCTGCGGGCGCGGCACTGGAGCCCGGCCACGCCGTACGACGCCGCGCTCGCCGCGGTACTGCTGTTCACCGTGACCAGCCGGGTCATCAGCCCCCAGTACATGATCTGGCTGATCGGGCTGGCCGCCGTCTGTCTGACCTCGCGTCACACCAGCCAGCGCCCGGTGGCCGTGCTGATCCTCGCGGCGAGCGCGATGAGTTCCGTGGTCTTCCCGATGTACTACCGCGAGGTGGTCGCGGGCACCTGGACCGGCTGTCTGCTGATGGTGGCCCGCAACGGGCTCCTGGCCGCCGCCGCCGTGCTCTCCTTCGTCCGGCTGTGGCGCTCCGCGCGGCCGCCGGCCGGAAAACCGCTGCCCGCAACACAACCCCGACCCGATTCCGATCGTCTACCGAACCGAGCAATAAGCGTCTCTTAACGGAATATTACCTGCCATTTCTACGCTCCGACCCGTGGACCCCATGCATCCAGACTCGCGAGAACCACACCCGACGCCCCAGGTCGGTGTCGTCGTCATCGGCTACAACGACGCCGTCCATCTGGCCGACGCCGTACGCTCGGCGCTCGGCCAGGGGGCCGCCGTCGGTGAGGTCGTCGCCGTGGACGACTGCTCCACGGACGGCAGCGGCGACCTCCTCGACCGCCTGGCCGCCGAGGAGCCCCGGCTGCGGGTGGTGCGGCGGAGCGTCAACAGCGGCGGCTGCGGCAGCCCGCGCAACACCGGGATCGACGCGGTGACGATGCCGTACGTGATGTTCCTGGACAGCGACGACGTGCTGCCGCCCGGCGCGGTGGACGCGCTGCTGGCGGCCGCCACGGGGGCGGACGCCGAGGTCGCGAGCGGGTTGTGCGTGCGCCGGGAGCTGCCCTCGGGGCGTGAACAGCCGTGGCAGGAGACCCTCTACACGGCGCACACCGTCCTCGCGCGCCCCTCCCAGCGCCCGCGTCTGGTCCACGACACGCTGTGCGTCAACAAGCTGTACCGCACCTCCTTCCTGCGCGAACACGGCATCCGTTTCCCCGAAGGGCGCTTCCTCTACGAGGACTTCGTCTTCACCGCGCGCGTGTACGCCGCCGCGCCGCGCATCGCGCTCGTGCCGGACCGCGTGTACGTGTGGCATGTGCGCCGGTCCGCCGAGCGGTTGTCGCTCTCCCTGGACCGGGAGCGCATAGACAACTGGAAGGCGCGCACAGAGGCGTGCGCGCTGGCGTACGAGATCCTGCTGGGCGCCGGGCAGAAGGAGCTGGCGCGCGCTGCGCGGGCGAAGTTCCTCGACCACGACGTGCGGATGTACGCGCGCGAGCTGGGGTTGCGCGATGCGCACTACCGGCGCGCGTGGTGGACGCACACCCAGGAGTACCTCGCGCGCTACGACGCCGCCGACTGGGAGCCGAACCCCACTGCGCCCGGCCGGCTGCTCGGGCGGGTCGTCCTGGAGTCCCCCGAGCCCTGCGACCTGCCGCGCCTGAAGGAGCTGGCCGCGCGCCCGGCCCGGCTGCTCCCGCCCTACGCCTGCACCCCCGACGGCACGCCCGTCTGGTCCTCCGACCTCCCCCAGGTCGACCTTGCCCCCTTCCTGACCCGTCCCACGCGGGTGCTGCCGCTCGCGGTGGACGCGGAACTGCACCCACGCGCGCGTGCCGCACGTCTGCGCCTTCGGCTGCACGAGCTGTACGGGCGGGTCGCCGAGGCCGGGCCGCAGGAGGTGGACGTGGAGTGGCAGTCCCGGGAGGACGGGCGCACGGCGCAGCGCGCGACGACCCCGTTCACGCCCTCCGGCGCGGACAGCTGGTCGGCCGAGGTGGCCGTCGACCTGGCCGCGCTCGGCGCGGGCACCTGGGACCTGCGCCTGACCGTGCGCTTCGCGGACGGCACATCCCGGCACGTCACGGCACACGCCCTCGCGGGCGCCGGCCGGCTGCGCCGGCACGCCGTCCCGAGCGCCCGGCACGGCGTACTGCTGGTGCAGCCGTACGCCACCCACTCCGGCGCGCTGGCACTTCGGGTGGCGACCGGGATACACGGAGTCATGACGGTGGTCCGCGGCCGGCTCCGCCGTCTGCTTCGCTGAGAGCCCCTGTTTCACTGAGAGCCCTGCTTCACTGAGAGCCGAGGGAACTCAGAGCGGCCGGTCGAGAGTTCCAGAGCCGAGAGCCGCGGAACCGGGATCCACCGGCCGCCGAAAGACCACTGACGAGGGGACGTCCGTACACCATGACCTGGCTGATCACCGGCGGCGCCGGATACATCGGGGCGCACGTCGTCCGCGCGATGACGCAGGCGGGCGAGCGGACCGTGGTCTACGACGACCTGTCCACCGGCGTGGCCGAGCGCGTCCCGGACGACGTCCCGCTGGTGCGGGGCTCGACCCTGGACGGCGAGAAGGTGGCGCGCACCCTCGCCGAGCACGAGGTGACCGGGGTCGTGCACCTGGCGGCCAAGAAGCAGGTGGGCGAGTCCGTGGACCTCCCGCTGCACTACTACCGGGAGAACGTGGAGGGCCTGCGCGTCCTGCTGGAGGCGGTGACACAGGCGGACATCCCGTCCTTCGTCTTCTCCTCCTCGGCCGCCGTATACGGCATGCCGAACGTGGACCTGGTCACGGAGGAGACCCCCTGTCGCCCCCTGTCCCCCTACGGCGAGACCAAGCTGGCGGGCGAGTGGCTGGTCCGCGCGACGGGCCGGGCCACGGGCCTCGCCACCGCGTCGCTCCGCTACTTCAACGTGGCCGGCGCGGCCACCCCCGCCCTGGCCGACACGGGCGTCTTCAACCTCGTCCCCATGGTGTTCGAGAAGCTCACCGAGGGCGCGGCGCCGCGCATCTTCGGCGACGACTACCCGACCCCCGACGGGACCTGTGTCCGCGACTACATCCACGTGGTCGACCTGGCCGAGGCCCATGTGGCGGTCGCCCGCGCGCTGCGCTCCGCACCGGGCCGCGACCTGACCCTCAACATCGGCCGCGGGGAGGGTGTTTCGGTCCGCGAGATGATCGACCAGATCAACGCGGTGACCGGCTACGACCGCCCTCCGACGGTCACCCCGCGCCGCCCCGGCGACCCCGCCCGCGTCGTGGCCTCCGCCGACCGCATCGCCAAGGAACTGGGCTGGCAGGCCAAGTACGACGTCCAGGACATGATCACCTCGGCCTGGGAGGGCTGGGTACGCCTGCACCCGGAGGCACCACGGTCGTAGGCTCCCGACATGCCCGCCCCCTCCCCCACGCAACGCGCCGCCGGCACGGTGCTGGGCTCAGCCGTGGGCGACGCCCTGGGGGCGCCCTTCGGGTTCGGTCCCGAAGGCGCCTTCTCGGCCCGCTTCCCGCGCCCGGGACACGGCGGTGAGATGTGCGGGGGCGGCGGCTGGGAGCCGGGCGAGGCGACCGACGACACGCAGCTGGCCGTGCTGACGGCCGAGTCGCTGCTGGAGCGGGGCGGACTGGACCTCCCGGACGTGTTCCGCCGCTTCCAGCGCTGGGCGGCGGCCGACCCGAAGGACATCGGCCTCCAGACGGAAGCGGTACTGACCAGCGGCGATCCATGGGACACGGCTGCCGCTCGGCACTTTCAGGTCAGCCAACGGGCGGCCGGAAACGGGGCACTGATGCGGGCGGCCCCCTCGGCGATCCACTTCGCCCGCTACGGCCGCCCAGCCACCATGGCTGCCGCCCGCCGGCTCTCCGCCCTCACCCACGGCGACCCTGCAGCCTGGGAGGGCACGGCCGTCCTGCACGAACTCATCCGGGTCGCCCTGACCGGCGCGGACCCGCTCACCGCCGTACCGGCCACCCTGACGGCGCTCCACCCCGACCACCGGGCCCGGTATGCGACGGTCCTCTCCCCCGACTGGCATCCGGACCTGGCCACGGAGTTCAACGGCGCGGTCTGGCCCTGCCTCGGCTCGGCGGTCTGGGCTCTGCGCACCACGACCTGCTACGAGGAGGCGGTCCGCGCGGCGGTCGACCTCGGCGGCGACACGGACACGGTGGCGGCGGTGACCGGGGCATTGGCGGGGGCGGTGTACGGGGCCGCGGCGATACCGGAACGCTGGACCGAGGCTCTGCACGTACCGCTCCCGGGGTTCGAGGGCCGGGTACTGCGGGCAGAGGAACTGGTCGATCTCGCCCGGCGGTTGGCGTAACGGGCAGGCAGGCAGCGGCACCCTCTCAGCGCGGGCAAGCGCCCCCGCCCAGCCACCCTCACAGCGCCTTGAGCGCCCCCGCCGTGGCCCGGGCCAGCTTTTCGAGGTAGCCCTTCGGGAGCTTTGGGGAGCGGATGACCATCGAGCGCCAGTACAGGGGGCCGGAGATCAGGTCGAGGGCCAGGTCGGCGTCGAGGCCGGCCCGCACCTCACCCCGCTGCTCCGCCGCCGCCACGATCTTGCTGGCCACGCCCTCCTGACCGTCCCGCAGAGCCTTCTGCATCGCCTCGGCGATCTCGGGATTGCGGGCCGCCTCCGCCTGGAGGTCGGGGATGATCTGCGAGGCGACCGGATGCCGTAGCGCCCGCGAGGTCACCTCGTACAGCAGTCGCAGATCTCCCTCCAGGGAGCCCGTGTCGGGGACCGGAAGGCCCAGGACCGCCATCGCCGACACCACGTCCAGCACCAGGTGCAGCTTGGAGCGCCAGCGCCGGTACACGGCCGTCTTGCCGACCCCCGCCCGGCGCGCGATGCCCTCGATGGACATCCGGGCGTAGCCGACGGCCGCGAGTTCCTCGAAGACCGCCGCACGGATGGCCTCGGTCACATCTTCCCGCAGCACGGCGGCCCCGGCGGGGGTCCGCCGGCGCGGACGCGGCGCAGGCTCGTCGGCTTTGGTCGTCATGCGAACCAGCATAGGGGCGTTACGACGAAACGGTTGCGTTCCGACGGTCGATGGTTCTACGCTCACGTTGCGACGATACGGTCCCGTCCCGACGTAAGAGAACGTGAAGAGAAGCGTAAGGAAACGCCGGACTACGAACGGGGCCCGCTCTGGCCCGGCGGCAGCCGGACAACCCCCCTCCCCCGAGCGAAAGCAGCGGATGTGAGCCAGGTCCTCCACACACCGCCCCCCACCCAGGTCCACACCGACGACGACCTCGCGACCCTGGCCGCCCGGCACGGCCTGTCGGTCAGCGGCGCCCGCCCCTCCCTGTCGGAGTACGTCCGCCAGCTGTGGGCCCGGCGCCACTTCATCACCGCCTTCGCCACCGCCAAGCTCACCGCCCAGTACAGCCAGGCGAAGCTCGGCCAGGTCTGGCAGGTCATGACCCCGCTGCTCAACGCGGCCGTCTACTACTTCATCTTCGGCGTGCTGCTCGGCACCAAGCACAACGTGCCCGACTACGTGCCGTTCCTGGTCACGGGCGTGTTCATCTGGACGTTCACGCAGAGCTCGATCATGGCGGGCACCCGCGCGATCTCCGGCAACCTCGGCCTGGTCCGCGCCCTGCACTTCCCGCGCGCCGCCCTGCCGATCTCCTTCGCGCTCCAGCAGCTCCAGCAGCTGATGTTCTCGATGGCCGCGCTGATCGTCATCCTGCTCTGCTTCGGCATCCCCGTCGCCGCCTCCTGGGTGCTCGCGGCCCCCGTGCTCGTCCTGCAGTTCACCTTCAACGCCGGCGTGTCGATGATCATGGCGCGCATGGGCGCCAAGACCCCGGACATCGCGCAGCTGATGCCGTTCGTGCTGCGGACGTGGATGTACGTGTCCGGCGTGATGTGGAGCATCGACAAGATCACCAAGGGCGAGAAGCTGCCGCACATCGTCACCCTCCTGCTGCAGATCAACCCGGCCGCGGTCTACATCGACCTGATGCGGTACGCGCTGATCGACAGCTTCCACGCCAAGTCGCTGCCCCCGCACGTGTGGGCCGCGGCGACCGGCTGGGCCCTGCTCGCCGGCGTCGGCGGCTTCATCTACTTCTGGAAGGCTGAGGAGACGTACGGCCGTGGCTGACACCGTGAACGAGAAGATCCCCACCGTCGTCGCCGACAACGTCGACATCGTCTACCGGGTCAACGGCACCGGCGCGGGCCGCGGCACCGCCACCGCCGCCCTCAACCGCATGCTGCGCCGCAAGCAGGCCGAGAAGGCGGCCGGCGTGCGCAAGGTGCACGCGGTGAAGAAGGTGTCGTTCGTCGCCTACAAGGGCGAGGCGATCGGGCTCATCGGGACGAACGGTTCCGGGAAGTCGACCCTGCTGAAGGCGGTCGCCGGCCTGCTCCCGGTGGAGAGCGGCCACATCTACACCGACGGCCAGCCCTCCCTGCTGGGCGTCAACGCGGCCCTGATGAACGACCTCACCGGCGAACGCAACGTCTTCCTCGGCGGCCTCGCCATGGGCATGTCCCGGGAGCAGATCAAGGAGCGCTACCAGGACATCGTCGACTTCTCCGGGATCAACGAGAAGGGCGACTTCATCACGCTGCCCATGCGGACGTACTCCTCCGGCATGGCCGCCCGCCTGCGCTTCTCCATCGCCGCCGCCAAGGACCACGACGTCCTGCTGATCGACGAGGCCCTGGCCACCGGCGACCGCTCCTTCCAGAAGCGCTCCGAGGAGCGGATCCGCGAGCTGCGCGGGCACGCGGGGACGGTCTTCCTGGTCAGCCACAACAACAAGTCGATCCGCGACACCTGCGAGCGGGTGCTGTGGCTGGAACGCGGTGAACTGCGCATGGACGGGCCGACCGAGGACGTCCTGAAGGAGTACGAGGCCTTCACCGGCGACAAGACGGCGAAGAAGCCCTCGCCCAAGAAGGAGACTCCGAAGCAACAGACGGCAAAACCGGAGACGACGAAACCGGAAACGCCGAAAGTGCCTCTTCCTTCCTGAGCATTGCCCTCAGGCGTGGTTATCCCTTTCATCCGTCTAGTGACAGTATGTTATGAAGGGTGCTTCCCTGAGACGACGAGACGAAGGAGTACCTTGCGATGCCCCAACTGAGCGTCATCGTCTACGGGCCCAACGCCCAGGGGCATCTGACCGAACTGCTCGACTCGCTGGAGGCCCGCCCGCTCCCGGACGTCGAGGTGATCGTCGCCGCGGTCGGCGCGTGGGCGCGGGAGACCGCCGAGGGCCACGCCCCCGACACGGTCGTCGTGCCCCTGCCCGACGGCACCGGTGACGCGGCGGCCCGGGCGGCGGGGGCCGCGCGGGCGTCCGGCCGCTGGCTGCACTTCGTGCAGGCCAAGGACGGCCTGCCCGCCGGGGCGTCCCGGCTGATCGCCGAGCGGACCGCCGAACTGGACGCCACCGGCGCCCCGGGCGCCCCGGTCGATGCGCTCCTCCTCGGCCACGTCACCACCACCTGGCAGACCGCCGCCACCCCCTCCCGCGACGGCCGCCTCCTCGCCGCCGCCGGCCGCGCCGACCTCGCCCTCGACGACGCCCCCGAGCTGCTGCGCCTCACCCCGCTGCTCGGCACCCGCGTCCTGCGCGCCGCGTTCTGGCACGCGCACGAGGAGCAACTCACCACCGACGACGAGCCGTACGCCGCCCGCGCGGCCCTGCTGCACGCCGGCCGCGTCGCCTGTCTGAACCAGGCGGCGTACGAGAACCGCGTGCTGCGCCCCGAGAGCCTGCCGCCCCTCGCCCCCGAGGACCGGTTCGCGCTCATCGACCGCTACGAGTCGCTGCTCCCCCTCACCCGGGACCGCCGTGCAGCCCGCTCGGTCCTGTACGACCTGATGGTCCGCGACCTGGTGCGCACCTTCGCCGGCGAGAACCTGCCCGACCCCGTGGCACGCGAGTTCTTCCGCCGCGCCTCCCTGGCCACGGTCCGCTGGCGCCCCGAGGGCCATCAGCGCCCGGCCGGCCTCGAAGGCGTCCGGCACGCCCTGCTCGAAGAGGGCGCCTACACCAAGTACCGCGCCTTCCAGACCGCCAACCGCGCCCGACGCGCCGCCCGGAAGGCCGTACGGACCCGTAAGCGCCAAGCGGGCGCGAAGCTCCGCGACCAGCAGTACCGCAGGGCGCTCAGCAGCCCGGTCGACCCGAACCTGGCCGTGTTCGCGGCCTATTGGGAGCGCGGGGTCGCCTGCAACCCGGCCGCGATCGCCGCGAAGCTCGCCGAACTCGCCCCGCACATCCACCGAGTGTGGGTGGTCAGCAAGGACAACGCGGCCCTCCTGCCGCCCGGCACGGACCATGTGATCCCCGGCACCCGCCGCTACTGGGAGACGCTGGCGACGGCCAAGTACCTGACGAACAACGTCAACTTCCCCAACGCGGTGGTCAAACGCCCCGACGCCATCCACCTCCAGACCCACCACGGCACCCCGCTCAAGCGCATGGGCCTGGACCAGATGGAGCACCCGGCCGCCGCCAAGGGCCTGGACTTCGCCGCGCTGCTGGCCCGTATCGACAAGTGGGACTACAGCGTCAGCGCCAACAGCCACTCCACCCGCATGTGGGAGCGCGCCTACCCGGCCCGCTACACCTCCCTGGACCACGGCTATCCGCGCAACGACGTCTTCTACACCGCCACGGCCGCGGACGTCCGCGCGGCCCGCGAGCGCCTGGGCATCGCACCCGGCAAGACCGCCGTCCTCTACGCCCCCACCCACCGCGACTACGAGGCCGGCTTCACCCCCCGCCTCGACCTCGCCGCGCTGGCCGACCGCCTCGGCGAGGACACCGTCCTGCTGGTCCGCGCCCACTACTTCTACGGCGGCGCGGCCTCCCCGCTGACCGGCCTGCGCCGCTCCGGCCGGCTCATCGACGTCTCCTCCTACGACCCCGTCGAGGAGCTGTGCCTGGCCGCCGACGCACTGGTCACGGACTACTCGTCGATCATGTTCGACTACGCCAACCTGGACCGCCCGATCGTGGTCCACGCCGACGACTGGGAGACGTACCGGACCACCCGGGGCGTCTACTTCGACCTGATGGCCGAGGCGCCCGGCCAGGTCGCCCGCACCCAGGAGGAGCTCACGGAGATCTTCACCTCGGGCGCCTGGCGCGACGAGAGCGCCGCGAAGGCGCGGGCCGCCTTCCGGCGCCGGTTCTGCGAGTACGACGACGGGCGCGCCGCCGAGCGCGTCGTACGACGCGTCTTCCTCGGCGAACCAGAGGAGGCGCTGCCGCCGGTGATCCCGCTCGACGAACGCACCCCCGCCCCGACCCCCGAGGAGGCCACGGCATGACGACCCCCGACGTCACGGTCACCGTCATCGTCTACAACGACGCGGCCCGTCTGCCGAGGGCGGTCGCCTCCCTGCGCGCCCAGACGCACGCCAACATCGAGATCGTCATCAGTGACGACCACTCGACCGACGACACCCCTGCGGTGGCCCGGCAGTTGGCCGCCGAGGACCACCGCATCCGTTACCTCCGGCTGCCGGAGAACAGCGGTGGGTGCAGCGCGCCGCGCAACCGGGCCATCGAGATCGCCCGGGCGCCGTACCTGATGTTCCTCGACAGCGACGACGAACTCCCACCGAACGCCGTCGAGTTGCTGCTGGCCGCGCACCGCGAGCGGGAGGTGGACTTCACGATGGGTGCGGTCCGCCGGGTCCGGGTGGACAACGGGCGCCGCTCGACCTGGATGCCGCACCTGGTCGCCGAGCACCGCACCCTCGACGGCATCGAGGCGGACCCGAGCCTGCTGTTCGAGCACCTGTCCACGAGCAAGATGTACGCGCGGTCCTTCCTGGACCGGCACCAACTCCGCTTTCCCGAGGGCATCCACTACGAGGACCAGCTGTTCTCGGCGCAGGCGTACTGCCTGGCGAAGGCGTTCACGATCATCCCGGACCCGGTGTACGTCTGGTACATCGACCCGTACGCGGCCGCGGCCTCGGCGTCCATCTCCAACCAGCGGCACAAGGTCACGAACGTCCGCGACCGGGTCCACGTCCAGCGCCTGATCGACGACTTCCTGGTGGAGAGCGGCCATGCGGCACTGCAGGAGGACAAGGACTACAAGTTCCTCAAGCACGACTTCCGGATGTACGCGGGCGACCTGCCCTACCGGGACGACGAGTGGCTGGAAGCCTTCGCCGAGATCATGAACCCGTACCTGGAGACGCTCTCCCCGGGCGCGTACGACCGCCTGCCGCGCCCCGAGCGGGTGCTCCTGCAGCTCCTGCGCGACGGCCGCCTGTCCGACCTCCGGATTGCGGCGCGCGGCCTGGGCCACGGGGTGGCGCCACGGCACGTGACGACCGACCCGTCCGGCGCCATGTACTGGGGCGACACCGTCCCCACCACCGACCGGTCCCGTCGCGAACTCGACCTCTCCGACCTGGAGTTGGACACCCGTCCCTTCCCCAGCGCGCACTTCCGCCACGAGATCACCGAGCTGACCCCGGGCCCCGGCGCCTCCCTCACCCTCGCCGTCCGCACCTACGACCCCGGCCTCCGGCTCCCCGTCGGCCCCCAGCGCGCCGCGCTCCTGCTGGCGCCCGGCCGCCGTCGTCTGACGGTCCCGTTCCGCCTGGACCCGGTCCGACCGGGCGTCTTCGAGGGCCGGGTCCGCCTGGACCTGTCCACGGCACCCGTCCCCGTCCAGGGCTTCGACGGCATCCGCCACCCGGTCCTGCGCCTGGAGCAACAGGGCCTGGCCCACTCGGGCCTCCTCCTGGCCCCGCTGGACTTCCCGCCCGTCACGGCCGCCATCGCCTACCGTTCCGGCACAGCCCCCCACCACGTCACCGTCGAACCGGAGGGCAGCAACCCCGGCCGCCTGCAGATCCGTTGGCAGCCGACCGGCGTGACGGCCCGACTGATCCGCCCGGCGGTACGGAAGCTGGCCCGCCCGAAGGTCCGGAGCGCGGTGCGGCTGGTGGCGAGCGTGCTGAGGTAGAGAGCCGGGCCGATGCCGGCCGGGGTGGGGGGAGGCACCCGGCCGGCGCCGGTGAGCGCAATCCGCCCCCGGCCCGCACCCGCACCCGCACCCGCACCCGCACCGGGTATCCCTCAGCGCAGCACCTGGTAGAGGACCTGCCCACCCGGTCCCGTCGCCACCTGCCGAAGCCACGGCTCCGCGGACGACCTGCCGCCCACGACCCACCGCACCCCGTACTCCCGCAGGACGGCCCGCCGCCCCTCGGCCGACGTGTCGGCCGCGAAATACCGCCGCACCGCCGCCTCCCGCCCCGCCTCGTCCGGCAGGAACACATCGGGATAGCCGGGAGCCACGGTGTACGGCCCGTAGGCGGGAATCTGCCGGGACGCGTTCGTCCGCGCCATGACCACGTCCCCGTACTTCACCCAGGGCGTGATCCACTGATATCCCACCCACGGCGTCCGGTACCTGGCCGCGACCGCGCTCGGCAGCGCGTCCCGATCGACCACGTACCCGAGCGTCCCCACCTGCGTCCACGCCCCCACGGCCAGCGCAGCGCCGAGCACACACGCCCATCCCACCCGCACGGCCCGCCGCCCCGCCGACACGACTTCGAGGGCGGCGGCGAGCTGCGCCGGGATCAGCACCGCCGGCAGGGTCCGGCCCCACGAGTAGTGGCCGGTCAGCCCGCCCGCGGCGAACATCAGCGCACCGAGGAGGAAGAAGAGGACCAGAGGGTCCCAGCGGTCCCGCCGCAGGCGCAGGCCCAGGGCGACGACTCCCAGCAGGACCAGTCCGAACCGCTCGGCCAGGTCGTCGTACAACGGCCGGTGGATCGCCTCGAGATCCGCGCCCGCGGAGAAGAGCGCGAAGAAGTCGTAGTACGGCCACAGCCACAGCAGCACCACGCCCAGGGCGAGCGCCGCGCCGAGCCGCAGCAGTACCTCACGGCCCGGCCGCGCGGCGATCACCATGGCCAGCGCGCCGAGGGACGCCACCACGCCCGTGAACTGATGGCACAGCAGAATCAGCCCCCACAGCAGACCCAGGCCCAGCCACACGCCCCAGCCGGTCTCGGCACGCAGCGCCCGGGTGAGCCAGGCCCAGAAGTGGAAGGAGAGCCCGAGGGCGAACACACTCGGGTACGACACCGTCAGCGCGAGCGAGTTGAGGCCGAGGAAGCCGCTCCAGTTGAACAGCAGCGGACCCCACAGGAAGACCAGGCACAGGAGCGCCAGCGCGGGTGCGGCGCGATGGGTGCTGAGCGTGCGGACGTACCGCCACACCCCGGTGACCAGCAGCCCGAGCCCGACCAGCGCACCGATCCGCAGCACGTCGAACACCGACAGGCTGGTGATCCTGGCGATGCCGCCCAGCAGCAGCATCCACGGCGAGTAGTACGGGCTCGGCGTGTCGGCGTCGACCAGCGGGTTCCCGGGGTGCAGCAGACTGTGCCGCAGCCGCTGCACGGTCGCCGCGTGCATGCCGAGATCGCCCGCCCACGGCAGGCGGACGATCACCAGCAACAGAAGGGCCAGCACCAGCGCGGCGGCAGCCTGCGGCAGCGACCGTCGCAGGCTCGCGGCGCTAGGCGGCGGCGAGGCGCTCATCCGGCCGGGCCTGCACCGGCGCAGGTGCCGCCAGCCGGGTCTCGGTGAGGTTCACTGTCACAACCCCGACCCTATCCGAAACGCACCGATAAGCAGGAAACGGTAAATTCACCGCACAGTTTTCCCAAAACATGGGCAAGCCATCGGCAAGTCGCGTGCAAGAAAGAGGGCGCCCCGGGCCGTCACCGGCCCGGGGCGCCCTCATCGCCGTACGGCTACGAGTGCGAGCGCAGCAGCGTCCGCATCGTGCGCATCGCCACCGACAGGTTGGCGAGGTCGAAGGATTCCGAACCGCGGATCTCCTCCAGCGTGGAGCGCGCCCGGCTCAGGATCGCCGAGTTCTTCTGCTCCCAGGCCTGGTAGCGCTGCTCCGGGCTCGCGGAGCCGTTGCCGGCCGCGAGGACGTCCGCCGTGAGGGCCGAGTGGGCCGCGTACAGGTCCTCGCGGATGGAGGCGCGGGCCATCGACTGCCAGCGGTCGGCGCGGGGCAGCTCGAGGATGCGGTCCATCAGCTGCGTGATGCTGAGCCGGTCGGCGAGGTCGTAGTAGACCTCGGCGACGTCCAGCGGCTCCTTGCCCACGCGGTCGGCCACCGAGACGATGTCCAGCGTCGGGAAGGCGGAGGAGAACCCGGCCACGCGGGTGGCCAGTTCGTCCGGGACCCCGGCCGCGGACAGCTCGTCGTACACGTGCTGGTACCACTCGAGGTCCGCGCCGCGCAGCAGCTTGGGCAGCTCCTGCCAGACCCGCTCGACCCGCTCGCCGAAGAACTCGACGGTCTCCGCGAGCTGCAGCGGCTGCGGCCGGTTGTTCAGCAGCCAGCGCGTGCCGCGCTCGACCAGGCGGCGCGAGTGCAGCCGGATCCGGGTCTGGACGGCCGCGTCGACCTTGTTGTCCAGCTCCTCGACCGCGTCCCACACCGGGGCCGAGCGGAAGATCGCGCGGGCCGCGGTCTGAGCGCGGACGATCTCCTCGAGCGAGGCACCCGTCTCCTCGCGCAGCCGGTGCAGATACGTCGTACCGCCCGTGTTGACCGTGTCGTTGACCAGCACCGTCGTGGTGATCTCGCGGCGCAGCGGGTGGCTGTCGACGGCGTCCGCGAACCGCTCGCGCAGCGCCGTCGGGAAGTAGGCGTGCAGCAGGGTGCGCAGGTACGGGTCGTCCGGCAGCGAGGTGTGCAGCAGCTCATCCGCGACCGTGATCTTCGTGTACGCCAGCAGCACGGCCGTCTCGGGGCCGGTCAGGCCCTGGCCCTGGCCGACGCGCTCCCGGATCTGGCGGTCCGCGGGCAGGAACTCCAGCGCCCGGTCCAGGTGGCCCTCGCGGACCATGTGGCGGATGAACCGCTGCTGCGCGTGCAGCATGTCCTTGGACTGGGCGAGGGCGTTGGCGAGTGCCGTGTTCTGCGCGTAGTTGTTGCGCAGCACCAGTGCGCCGACCTCGTCGGTCATCTCGGCGAGCAGCTTGTTGCGCTGCTTGACGGTCATGTCGCCGTCCGCGACGAGGCCGTTGAGCAGGATCTTGATGTTCACCTCGTGGTCGGAGGTGTCCACGCCGGCGCTGTTGTCGATCGCGTCGGTGTTGATCCGGCCGCCGTGCAGCGCGAACTCGATGCGGCCGAGCTGGGTCAGGCCCAGGTTTCCGCCCTCGCCGACGACCTTGACGCGCAGGTCGCGGCCGTCGACGCGGATGGCGTCGTTGGCCTTGTCGCCGACATCGGCGTTGGACTCCGCCGACGACTTCACGTACGTGCCGATGCCGCCGTTCCACAGCAGGTCCACCGGGGCCTGGAGGATCGTCTTCATCAGGTCGGCCGGGGTCATCTTGGAGATCTTGTCCTCGATGCCCAGGGCCTCACGGATGTGGTGGTTGAGCGGGATCGCCTTGGCGCTGCGCGGGAAGATCCCGCCGCCCGCCGACAGCAGCTCGGTGTTGTAGTCCTCCCAGCTGGAGCGGGGCAGCTCGAACAGGCGGCGGCGCTCGGCGTAGGAGGTGGCCGCGTCCGGGGTCGGGTCGATGAAGATGTGCCGGTGGTCGAAGGCGGCGACCAGGCGGATGTGCTCGGAGAGCAGCATGCCGTTGCCGAACACGTCACCGGACATGTCACCGATGCCGACGACCGTGAAGTCCTCGGTCTGCGTGTCCACGCCCAGCTCGCGGAAGTGCCGCTTCACGGACTCCCAGGCGCCGCGCGCGGTGATGCCCATGCCCTTGTGGTCGTAGCCGGCCGAGCCGCCGGAGGCGAAGGCGTCACCGAGCCAGAAGTTGTACTTCTCGGCCACCCCGTTGGCGATGTCGGAGAACGTCGCCGTGCCCTTGTCGGCGGCGACCACCAGGTAGGTGTCGTCGCCGTCGTGCCGCACCACGTCCTGCGGCGGCACGACCTCGCCGCCCACCATGTTGTCGGTGATGTCGAGCAGCGCCGAGATGAACGTCTTGTAGCTGGCGATGCCCTCGGCCAGCCACGCGTCCCGGTCCACGCTCGGGTCCGGCAGCTGCTTGGCGACGAAGCCGCCCTTGGCGCCGACCGGCACGATGACGGTGTTCTTCACCATCTGCGCCTTGACCAGGCCGAGGATCTCGGTACGGAAGTCCTCACGGCGGTCCGACCAGCGCAGGCCGCCGCGGGCGACCTTGCCGAAGCGCAGGTGCACGCCCTCGACGCGCGGCGAGTACACCCAGATCTCGTACGCCGGGCGCGGCGCGGGCAGGTCCGGGATGGCCTGCGGGTCGAACTTCATGGACACGTAGGCGTGCGGCTTGCCGCCGAGCGCCTCCTGGAAGAAGTTCGTGCGCAGGGTCGCCTTGATGACGGTCAGGAAGGAGCGCAGGATGCGGTCCTCGTCCAGGCTCGCCACCTGGTCCAGGGCCGCGTCCAGCTCCTCCAGCAGGGCGTCGGTGATCTCCAGGCCGGCCTTCTGCCGGTCCGGGGACATCCGCGCCTCGAACAGGGAGACGAGGAGCCGGGTGGTGTGGACGTTGTTGCGGAGGGTGTCCTCCATGTAGTCCTGGCTGAAGGTGGAGCCGGCCTGCCGCAGGTACTTGGCGTACGCGCGCAGCACCGTCGCCTGCCGCCAGTTCAGCCCGGCGCTCAGCACGAGGGCGTTGAAGCCGTCGTTCTCCGCCTGGCCGGTCCAGGTCGCGGCGAACGCCTCCTGGAACCGCTCACGGCCGTCGTCGCCGAGGTAGTCGCCGTTGCCGCCGCCCAGCGCCTTGGGCATGCGCAGGCCGAAGTCGTAGATCCACGCGACGGTGCGGTCCGCGCAGCGCAGCTCGTACGGCCGCTCGTCGACGACCTCGACGCCGAGCCGGTTGAGGACCGGCAGCACGGCGGACAGGGAGACCGCGTCGCCCTTGCGGTAGATCTTGAAGCGGCGCTCGCCGGGGGCGGCGCCCACCGGCTCGTACAGGCTGAGCGAGAAGTCGTTGCCCTTCTCCTCGGTGAGCCGCTCCAGGTGGACCAGGTCGGCGACCGCCGCGCGCGGGGTGTGGTCGGCCTTGTAGCCCTCGGGGAAGGAGTTGCCACCGTAGTAGCGGCGCAGCAGCTCGGCCGCGCGCTCCTCGCCGCACTCGGCGTTCAGCGCCTCGGCGAATCCGTCCGCCCAGGAGCGGGCGGCCTCGACCAGGCGGGCCTCGATACGGTCCTTGTCGGCGTCCGACAGCTCGGGCAGCTCGGTGCCCGGCGGGACGCGGACGACGAAGTGCAGCCGGGACAGGATCGACTCGGTGTTCCAGGCGGTGAAGTCGACGCTGATGCCGCCGAGCTCCTCCTTCAGGATGTCGATGATCCGCAGCCGGACGCCGGTGGTGTAGCGGTCACGCGGGAGGTAGACGAGGGCCGAGTAGTAGCGGCCGTACTCGTCCTGGCGCAGGTACAGCCGCAGCCGGCGGCGCTCCTGCAGGTACAGGACACTCGTCGCGATGGCCTGCAACTCGGCGACGGGGGTCTGGAACAGCTCGTCGCGCGGGTAGGTCTCCAGGATCTGGAGCAGGTCGCGGCCGTCGTGGCTCTCGGGCGAGAAGCCGGCGCGGTGCAGGACCTCGTCGACCTTGCGCCGGATGACCGGGACCCGGCGGACGGACTCGGTGTAGGCGGCGGAGGAGAACAGGCCGAGGAAGCGGCGCTCGCCGACGACGTTGCCGTCCGTGTCGAACTTCTTGACGCCGATGTAGTCCAGGTACGACGGCCGGTGCACGGTGGCCCGGCTGTTGGCCTTGGTCAGCACCAGCTGCTTGTGCTCGCGGGCCTTGGCGCGGGCGTCGGCCGGCAGCCGCTCGAAGGAGGGGCTGACCGGGTGCTGGTCGTCCTCGGCGTGGTGCGGGTCGGAGCGCAGTATGCCGAGGCCGGTGCCGGGGACGGCGGCCAGCGTGTCGTCGTCGCGCAGCTCGTACTCGCGGAATCCGAGGAAGGTGAAGTGGTCGGCGGCCAGCCAGCGCAGCAGCTCGCGGGCCTCCTCGACCTCGGGCGCGGGCAGGTCGCCGGGCCTGGGCTCGCTCTCCAGGCCGTCGGCGAGCCGGATCGCCGCGTCCCGCATCTTCTCCCAGTCCTCGACGGCCTCGCGGACGTCGGACAGGACGCGCAGCAGGTCGGCGGTGATCTGCTTCAGATCGGCGCGGTCGGTCTCACGGTCGGTCTCGACGTGGATCCAGGACTCGACGTGCGCGTCGTGCGGGAGGTCGCCGGTGGGCGCGGTGGGCAGGACCTCGATGAGCTTGCCGGTGAGGTCGCGCCGCACGACGATCTGCGGGTGGATGACGACGTGGATGCCACGCCCCTGCCGGGTCAGCTCATTGGTGACCGAGTCGACGAGGAACGGCATGTCGTCGGTGACGACCTCCACGACGGTGTGGCTGCAGGTCCACCCGTTCTCCTCCACGGTCGGGGTGTGCACCCGGACGTTCGCGGTGCCCTGGGGGCGGTTCTCGGCAAGGCGGTAGTGCGAGACCGCGGCACCGAAGACGTCGACCGGATCGCGGTCCGAGAGGTCTTCCGGGGCGGTGTGCAGGTAGTAGCGCTGGAGGAACGCGAGCACGGACTCGGTGTCGGGAGCGCCGGCCGTGCCCTCGCCTGTCGTCCCGGTCGGTAGGTGCCCCCCGACCGGGCTGTTCTCAGCTACCCGGGCGGCCCGTTCGAGCAGCTCGGCCTTGGCTTCGTCCAGCTTGGTCTGCATTGTCCTCTGGCTCCTGTCGCGCGCCGTTGCGTGACGTAGAAGGAAAAACGGTCTCTTCCCCTCCGGCTCGACGCCACGGCCCGGGATGTCCGGTCCGATCCGACGCTATGCCGCGAGGTGAGATGAACGGGGGGTATTCGGCCATTGTTGGCACGCCCGTCAGATGTGACGGTGCTGTCGGCACCGCCGCTTCCCGGGCCGTCATCGGCGTCCTGGGGGCTTCGGCGCCCCCGTCCCGCCCGCGAAGACCAGCGACCGCCGCCCGGTCACGGAGGTGTTCCGTGCAACCCGGGCGCAGGGCAGGAGCAGGATCGCCCCCGCGGGATATCGCGCTGATCACGCCACAAGGCTATCGCTCCTCACCCGGGGCCCGTCATGAGCCGTATGTGTACAAAACCGAGGGGTGAAGTTTGACGTTCTGCACAGCGGCAGGTCGGAGGCGAGTGCCGTATTCGGCCACACACGGATGCGGATCCGGCCACATCGGTCGCGTGTCCTGGGTTTCCCGGGGGTGTCCTGGGGTCTCCTGGGGTGTCCTGGGTGCATCGGGTCGCGCGTGGACGACCCGGGCGGCACCCTGAAAGCGACGGGCCCTCTTGGCAAGCGTGCCTCTGGACGGCACGTTTGCCCACAACAGTGCCCGTCCCCCGTGGAGGGGACCGTGCCGCCCGGGAGGAACCGACATGCCCGCGAAGATCCTCATCATCACCGGCGACGCAGCGGAGTCCCTGGAAGTCCTCTATCCCTACCAGCGCCTGCGCGAGGAAGGCTACGAGGTCGACATCGCGGCCCCCACCCGCAAGACGCTCCGCTTCGTCGTCCACGACTTCGAGCCCGGCTACGACACCTACACCGAGAAACCCGGCTACACCTTCCCCGCCGACCTCGCCTTCTCCGAAGTCGATCCCGGTCAGTACGCGGCCATCGTCATCCCCGGCGGCCGGGCCCCCGAATACCTGCGCAACGACCCCGAGCTGCGCAAGATCCTCAAGGCCTTCTTCGACGCGGACAAGCCCGTCGCCCAGATCTGCCACGGCCCCCTGCTCACCGCCGCGATCGACGGCCTCCGCGGCCGCCGGGTGACGGCGTACCCGGCCCTGGAACTGGACATGCAGGCCGCCGGAGCACACTTCGAGGACACCGAAGCGGTGGTCGACGGCACCCTGATCTCGTCCCGCGCCTGGCCGGACCATCCGGCCTGGATGCGAGAGTTCCTCAAGGTCCTGCGAGCAAAGGCTCCGGCGAGCTGAGGGGTGGCTGGGGGGCTGGGGGGTGGATTGGCGGGTGTGTGGGGCGGGTGTCTGGGCGTAGCTGCGGGGAGTGGTGGGTGGCGCCCTTCCGGTAGTGGCTGGCGGGCGCAGGTGCGGGCCGCGGGGCTGCTCGGGCGGGCGTCCTCCCCGCGGCGGCTTCCGGGCGCAGGTGCGGGCGGTCGCGCTGCTCGGGCGGCGACCACTAGGGCAGTGGCTGTCGGGCGCAGGTGCGGGCAGTGGGGCCTGCTCGGGCGGGCGTCCTCCCCACAGCGGCTGCCGGGCGCAGCTGCGGGCAGTCGCGCCGCTCGGGCGGGTCCCCTGCTGGCAGCGGCCGTCGTGGCTGCGTGGCTACGGGCAGTCGTGCAGGCGGGCCGGCGCTCGCCCAGCAGCGGCTGTCACACCTGCATAGCCGCGGCCGCCACGATTGCGTAGCTGCTGGGCAGTCATGCCGCAGGGCTGGCGCCCACCCCGGCGGCGGCCGTCGAGCCTGCGTAGCCACGGCCGTCGCTCGCGCGGAGCTGCGGGCAGTCATGCCTCCCCCAGTGCCTCAAGGACCTGGGGGACCCCACGGGCGGCACGGTTGGGCGATGGGGGTCCCCCCGCTCGCGCGAAGCCGAGAGTGGAGGAGGTACCCCGCAAGCGCGGGCCAGCGAAACCCCCCGCCCAGCCTCAGCACACGGCGCCTCGCAACCCAGCCCCCGCCGCTACGCCGCTATTCGCTGCGCCTCCGCCACCGCCTCGGCCAGCGTGTCCACCACCGGCACCCCTACCTCCTCCAGGCTGGCCCGGCTGTGCGAACCCCCCGTGTACAGCACAGCCCGCGCCCCCACATGCCGCGCAGCCACCGCATCATCCGCGGCATCACCGATCACCACGGTCCGCCCAGCCTCCACCGCTCCGGACAACGCCTCCAGATGGCGCACCATGTGCTCGGCCTTGCTGCCACCGGACGGCCCCGTACGCCCGTCGACACGCAGGAAGTGCGCCTCGATCCCGAAGCCGCGCACCAGCGGCACCAGCTCCTCGTGCCCGTACATGCTCAGCAGCGACTGGCTGTGCCCCGCCGACCGCCACCCCGCGAGCAGCTCTGCCGCCCCGTCGGTCAGCCCGCACAGCGTCCTCTGCTGCGCGTAGTACCGGTGGAAGACCCCGTCCATCCGGTCCCACTCGGCATCCGTGGGCAGCCGGCCGAGCAGCCGCTCGTAGAACTTCGGCACCGGCACGCAGTACAGCGCCCGGTACTGCTCCAGCGTGATCGGGTCCAGCCCCAGCTCGGCGAAGGCCGCGTTCGTCGCCCCGATGATCGCGTCATTGTCGTGGAACAACGTCCCGTTCCAGTCCCAGACAATGTGTGCGCTTCCGTGCATCCCCATGCCAAAGACCGTACCCGCCCCCACTGACATTCACGACGGCCGATCACCCGAGCCCCGACCAGGCCAGGCGCCGGTGAGATCAGGACCACTCAGGCCTGGTCCACCAGGTTGGGAATCTCCTGCGTCGCGAACCACAGCAGCTCGTGATCGTCGGCCCCGTCCACGACGAACTGCGCGTCGTCGTCCCCACCGTCGGCCGCCTCCAGCGCCCGGGCCGCCGCGGCCACGTCCTCCTCCGCGTCGTCGGCGTCGACGTGCACCGCAGCCGCCTTCGCGAGCGCCACCGTCGGGGCCACCGTCACCTCGCCGAGCGCGGCCGGATCGAGCCCACGGTCCGGGTCCGCCGTGGCGGCGCCGTCGGGCACGTCGACGGCGACCACGACCCGGCGCCGTGCGGCACTCGCATCGGCCGCCAGCAGCCGCAGCGAGGCCAGAGCGGCCCGGCCGAGAGCCGCGTACTCCAGCTCCTCGATGTCGTCGGAGAGGTACCACTCACGCAGAGCGGGCGTGACGGCGTACGCGACGAAGGGGCCGGTCCCCAGCTCGCCCGTCTTGTACGCCTCGGCGAGACCGGGGAGGGTCAGGGGGACGTAGACGCGCATGGCTGGCCGCTCTTTCCTGGTCACCGACGGGCCTTCAGGATACGTGCGGCCGTCCCCTTTCGAGTCCCCACCCGCACCCCCGGCTGCGTCCACTCTCCGCCCGGACTTCACCCGGTCCCACCGCGCAACCACGGGGTTTCGCGGGCCCCCATCACCCGGATAGGGGAACGCATCCGCCCCCTCACCAGCCGCCCCACCTTCCTTGCAGCGGCCGCCCCACCCCCCGTACAAGATCCCCAGCAGCGAGTTACCGCCCGGTACGTTCCGGGCCAACCGAACGGGGACTCCCATGAACAAGGTCATGAGCCGCAAGCCCCACCCTCGCCCGCGCCACCGCCCACCAACCCGCCATGACTCCCGCCGCCCCGGCAGCACGCCGCCCCGGACGCCGGTCAGGGGCAAGGGCGACACGACGGCGAAGACGCAAGGTACGGCACCCGCGCCGGAGGTCACTCTTACGATGCCGGGCAGGGGCGCCGCCCACCCTGTGGCGCGGGGGGCGCGTACGCCTGTCACAACGCCGACGACAGCCGTGCCGCGGCCTCGCCCCACCGACCTCTTCGCGGACCGTCTGCTGGCCGTTCTCAGCGGCCAGCGTCCCGTCCACTCGATGCTCCGGCACACCGCCGGCCGAGCCTACGACGACCTCGCCCGGCTCGCCGAGTACGGCCCCTTGCGCTCCCACGGCACCCGCCCGGTCGTAGACGACATCGGCTACTACGTCCCCCGCTCCGGCGCCCTGGAGGTCTTCGCACGCATCGCCGCCGGCAACCGACTACGTGCCATGGCCTTCCGCCTGGAACTGGGCTCAGACCACCGCTGGCGCTGCACAGCAGTAGAACTGGGCACCCCAAGGCCACCACGCGCAACCGAGGACTGATGCCGGCGTAGCTGCGGGCAATCGCGCCACTGGGCGACACCCACCCATCAGCGTCCGTCACACCCGCGTAGCTGCCGGCAGTCGTGCGGCTGGGGCGGCACGGGTGGGCGATGGGGGTCCCCCCGCTCAAGCGAAGCCGAGAGTGGGAGGCACCTTGCCAGCGCGGGCAAGCGAAACCCACCCCCCGCTCAGCCGCAGCCCAGAGCACCAAAACAACGCCCCCGCACCACAGCCAAAGGGCCGGGCCCCCAAAGGAGACCCGGCCCACAATCACCGGCTGACGCACCGCAGGTCAGATCACTTCCTGCGACGCCGCCCACCCTTCGCCTGCCGACGCCGCTCAGCCCGCGTCAGCCCATCCGACTCGGACCGCACCGGCTCGTCGTCCTCGAGGTCGCGCTCCAGGATGCCGCCCTCACCGTCCACGGTCGGCGCGGAGAAGTGCATGTCCCGCCGCTGCGGAACATCCAGCCCCTTGGCCCGGATCTCCGGACGCGCGCCCGCCTGCGCCGGCACCGTGTCCTGGACGACACCCTCCGCCACCGGCTGGGCCTCCTCGACCGGGACCTCCTCGACCTGCTGCTCGACCTGGACCTCCAGGTTGAACAGGTAGCCGACGGACTCCTCCTTGATGCCTTCCATCATCGCGGTGAACATGTCGAAGCCCTCGCGCTGGTACTCGACCAGCGGGTCCTTCTGCGCCATCGCGCGCAGGCCGATGCCCTCCTGGAGGTAGTCCATCTCGTAGAGGTGCTCGCGCCACTTGCGGTCGAGGACCGACAGCACGACCCGCCGCTCCAGCTCCCGCATGATCTCGGAGCCGAGCTGCGCCTCGCGCGCCTCGTACTGCTCGCGGACGTCGTCCTTGATGGACTCGGAGATGAACTCGGCGGTCAGACCGGCCCGGTCGCCGGCCGCCTCCTCCAGCTCCTCGATGGTGACCTTCACCGGGTAGAGCTGCTTGAAGGCACCCCACAGCCGGTCCAGGTCCCAGTCCTCGGGGAAGCCCTCGGCGGTCTCCGCACCGACGTACGCGTCGATCGTGTCGTCCATGAAGTGCTGCACCTGCTCGTGCAGGTCCTCGCCCTCCAGAACGCGGCGGCGCTCGCCGTAGATGACCTCGCGCTGCCGGTTGAGCACCTCGTCGTACTTCAGAACGTTCTTACGGGTCTCGAAGTTCTGCTGCTCGACCTGCGACTGCGCGGACGCGATCGCGCGCGTGACCATCTTGTTCTCGATCGGCACGTCGTCCGGCACGTTCGCCATCGACATCACGCGCTCGACCATCTGGGCCTTGAAGAGCCGCATGAGGTCGTCACCGAGGGAGAGGTAGAAGCGGGACTCGCCCGGGTCGCCCTGACGGCCGGAACGACCGCGCAGCTGGTTGTCGATGCGCCGCGACTCGTGCCGCTCGGTACCCAGCACGTACAGGCCGCCGAGGCTCTCGACCTCTTCCTTCTCGGCCTTGACCGCCTGCTCGGCCTTCTCCAGGGCGGCGGGCAGGGCGTGCGCCCACTCCTCGATGTGCTCCTCGGGGTCGAGGCCGCGCTGGCGCAGCTCCGCCTCGGCGAGGTCCTCTGGGTTGCCGCCGAGCTTGATGTCCGTACCACGGCCGGCCATGTTGGTGGCCACCGTCACGGCGCCCTTGCGGCCGGCCTGGGCGACGATCGTCGCCTCGCGCTCGTGGTGCTTGGCGTTCAGCACCTCGTGCTGGATGCCGCGCTTGCTGAGCTGCTGGGAGAGGTACTCCGACTTCTCGACGGACGTCGTGCCGACGAGGATCGGCTGGCCCTTCTCGTGCTTCTCGGCGATGTCGTCGACGACCGCCTCGAACTTGGCCACCTCGGTGCGGTAGATCAGGTCCGACTGGTCCTTGCGGATCATCGGCTTGTTGGTCGGGATCGGGACCACGCCGAGCTTGTAGATCTGGTGGAACTCGGCGGCCTCGGTCATGGCCGTACCGGTCATGCCGGAGAGCTTGCCGTAGAGGCGGAAGAAGTTCTGCAGGGTGATCGTGGCGAGCGTCTGGTTCTCGTCCTTGATGTCCACCCCTTCCTTCGCCTCGATCGCCTGGTGCATGCCCTCGTTGTAACGGCGGCCGGCGAGGATACGGCCGGTGTGCTCGTCGACGATCATGACCTCGCCGTCGATGACGACGTAGTCCTTGTCGCGCTTGAAGAGTTCCTTGGCCTTGATGGCGTTGTTCAGGTAGCCCACGAGCGGGGTGTTCACCGACTCGTAGAGGTTGTCGATGCCCAGCCAGTCCTCGACCTTGGAGACGCCGTTCTCGTGGATGGCGACCGTGCGCTTCTTCTCGTCGACGTCGTAGTCGCCGGTCTCCTCGACGCCCTTGAGCGGGTTGCCCGCCTCGCCCTTCTTCAGGCGCGTGACCAGCTTGGCGAAGTCGCCGTACCACTTGGTGGCCTGGTCGGCCGGGCCGGAGATGATCAGCGGCGTACGGGCCTCGTCGACCAGGATGGAGTCGACCTCGTCGACGATGGCGAAGTTGTGGCCGCGCTGCACCAGCTCGTCCTGGGACCACGCCATGTTGTCGCGCAGGTAGTCGAAGCCGAACTCGTTGTTCGTGCCGTACGTGATGTCGCACTGGTACTGCTCGCGGCGCTGGGCCGGCGTCATGTTGGCCAGGATGCAGCCGACGCTGAGACCCAGGAACCGGTGGACGCGGCCCATCATCTCGGAGTCGCGCTCGGCCAGGTAGTCGTTGACCGTGACGATGTGGACGCCGTCTCCGGAGAGGGCGTTCAGGTATGCGGGCAGCGTGCCGACGAGGGTCTTGCCCTCGCCGGTCTTCATCTCGGCCACGTAGCCGAGGTGGAGGGCGGCGCCGCCCATCATCTGCACGTCGTAGTGGCGCTGGCCGAGGACGCGCTTGGCGGCCTCGCGGACAGTGGCGAACGCCTCGGGGAGCAGGTCGTCGAGGCTCTCACCGTCGGTGTACCGCTGCTTGTACTCGTCGGTGAGGGCCCGCAGCTCGGCGTCGGAGAGGTCGACGAAGTCCTCTTCGATGGAGTTGACCTGGTCCGCGATGCGGTGCAGCTTGCGCAGGATCTTGCCTTCGCCTGCACGCATGATCTTCGAGAGGACGGACACGGGGGCTGGTCTCCTTGCCGGTCGGGCCTGGGACGGTCGGTTTTTCTTCGGACGTACTGAGCAACGGCCATCGTATGCGAGGACCCGGCCGCGCCGGGAGGCCTGGCGGCTCGACGGCTGCTTCATACGGTCCAACGGGCGGGGCGCGCGGATAGTGCCGCGTCGCTCCAACTAATTGCGCGAATTGTGATCACATGCTCACACACTGCGAAAAGCCCTGGCGTCGCACCGGTCACCCGCACAGAATCGGCCGATGGAACCCGTCACGCTCGCCACCGACCGTCTCGTGTTGCGCACTGTCGGCCCGGACGACACCGAAGCGGTGTACGAGGCCGCCCAGGACCCCGCCATGCAACGCTGGATCTCGCAGTTCCCGTCGCCCTATCTCCGCGAGCACGCCGAGAGCTTCACCGGACAGATGGTGCCCGACGGCTGGGCGCACGACTCGATGTTCGTTTTCGGCGTGTTCCTCCCCCGGGGAGAGCTGACGGGGATGCTCGGCATCACCATGCGCGCGCTGGGTGTCGGCGAGGTCGGCTTCTGGGCCGTCAAGGACCACCGCGGCCGCGGCTACATCACGGAGGCCGCTCTCGCCGCCGCCCGCTGGGCCTTCACCGCGCTGTCCGTCGACCGCCTGGAGTGGCGGGCGGAGGTCGGCAACGGCCCCTCGCGCGCGGTGGCCGAGCGCGTCGGATTCACGATCGAGGGCACGCTGCGGTCGGCCATCAACAACAAGGGAGTGCGCCGGGACTGCTGGGTGGGTTCCCTGCTCCCGTCGGACCTGGGCCTGCCGTCGACAGCGCCGTACCTGCCCGCCCGGACCTGACCCCAACCCGGACGAAACCGCAGGTCATCCCGCATTGTCAGTGCCACCCTCTAGGGTCCGACGCATGACGACCCTGCCGCGCCCCACCACCACCCTCACCGCGGACGACGCCCGCCGAATCGCCCTGCGCGCCCAGGGCTTCCTCGGGGCGCCCGACCGGCGGTCCGGTGTCCGCGGGGTGCTCCGCCACCTCGGCGCGGTCCAACTCGACACCATCTCGGTCCTTGCCCGCTCCCACGAGCTGATCCCGTACGCCCGTCTCGGCGCGGTCGGCCGCAAGACCGTCGAGGCCGCCTACTGGAAGCCTGCATCCGTTGGCGCGCCTCCGGTGCGACCCCACGCCTTCGAGTACTGGTCGCACGCGGCGTGCATCCTCCCGGTCGAGGAGTGGCCCCACTTCGCGTTCCGCCGCCGCGCCTACCGCGACCGCCCGCACTGGAACCACCAGCTTCCGGACGGCGCCTACGAGCAGGTCATCAAGCAATTGCGCGCGGAAGGCCCGCTGACGGCCACGGAGTTGGGCGGTGCGAAGAAGACCAGCGACTGGTGGGACTGGTCCGGCACCAAGGTCGCCGTCGAGCGTGCGCTGATGTACGGCGAGGTGGTGTGCGTCGAGCGCCGCGGCTGGAAGCGGGTCTACGACCTCGCCGAGCGCGCGATCCCGGACGCGCTGCTGCACGACGACATGGACGACACCGAGTGCGTGCGCCGTCTGGTCCGGCTCGCCGGCGAGGCTCTGGGCGTCGGCACGCGCGCGGACATCGCCGACTACCACCGCCTCAAGGGCGAGCAGGTCGACGCGGTGATCGCCGACTCGGGTCTGGTGCCGGTCGAGGTGGAGGGCTGGGGCAGGCCGGCCTGGGCGGACCCGGCGGCCCTCGCCGCCCCGCCGCGCGGCCGTCACCGCACCACGCTGCTGTCCCCGTTCGACTCCCTGATCTGGGAGCGGGCGCGCACGGAGCGGATCTTCGGCTTCACCCATCGTCTGGAGGCCTACGTCCCCAAGCCGAAGCGGGTCTACGGCTACTTCGCGATGCCGGTCCTGGCCGGCGGCCTGCTGGTCGGCCGAGTCGACCCGGCCCGCGAGGGGCACACGCTGGTGGCCCGGCAGGTCACCCTGGACGGCCCGAAGGCGGTCCCGGCGGTGGCACAGGCCCTGGTCGAGGCGGCGAGCTGGGTGAACTGCATGGACGTCCGCGTGGAGCGCGTCGACGCACCCGAACTCCGCGAGCCCCTGACCAGGGAACTCGCCATCCTGCTCGGCTAGGAGCTAGCGGATCTCGAGGATCTTCTCCCGCATCGCGTAGACCACCGCTTCCATCCTGGAGTGCAGCTGCAGTTTCTCCAGGATGTTGCGGACGTGGTTCTTCACGGTGTTCTCGGAGATGAACAGCTCCTTGGCGATGTCCCGGTTGTTCATCCCGGTGGCGACGAGCTTGAGGACCTCCAGCTCGCGATCGGTCAGCCGCGGCGCGGGCACCAGTCGGCGTTCGTCGGTGCGCTGGATCATCGACTTGAACTCGGTGAGGAGTTTGGACGCCATGGACGGGCTGATCTGCGACTGCCCGTCAGCCACCGCACGAATGGCGGTGGCCACCTCGTCCGTGGAGATCTCCTTGAGGAGGTATCCGGTCGCGCCCGCCTTGATCGCCTCGTAGAGGTCGGCCTCTTCGTCGCTGATCGTCAGCATGATGATCTTCGCGCTGGGGGCGACCTCCTTGATGGAGGTGCAGGCCTCGATCCCGCCCCGCTTGGGCATCCGTACGTCCATCAGCACGATGTCGGGCAGCAGATCCGCGGCCTTGTCGACGGCTTCGGCGCCGTCGCCCGCCTCGCCGACGACCTGGATGTCCTCCTCGGCCGCGAGCACGATCTCCAGGCCACGGCGGAAGAGGGCGTGGTCGTCCACGACCAGGACCCTGATCGGCTCCTTGCGCGAGGAGCCCGCGTCCGGGCCGGTGCCCATGACACCGTCGTCGGCGTCAGCGTCTCGCATCGGTCCGAAGGTGTCCGCCATCGTTCCTCCCCCTGAAGGCTGTGGCCTGTGGTCCTGTGCCATCGCCAACCCAAGGCAGCGGCCCACCGGTTGGGCCGGTCCGGTCATGATTTCATGCCCGGACGACACCGAGGTGACGAGCGGGGCGCGAACTGGTCGCACACCGGTGCCCCTGGGGGCGCACACGCGCTCCCAGGGGCACCGGCTCAGCTTCGGCCGGGTGGGTCAGCCACCCAGCGTGCCCCCTGCCGCCGGGGACTGCGCCTCAGCGACCATCGGGTCCGTGCTGAGGTGGATGACGCCGTAGTCGTAGGCGTGGCGTCGGTAGACGACGCTCGGCTCCTTGGTCTCGGAGTCGACGAACAAGTAGAAGTCGTGGCCGACCAGTTCCATCTCGTAGAGGGCCTGGTCGAGGCTCATCGGGGAGGCGACGTGGGTCTTCTCGCGGACGATCAGGGGTCCTTCGCCCTTGACCTCCAGCGAGCCGATCTTCTTGGTCGGCACTCCGTCCGACTCGTCCTCGTGGACGGGGAGGCCGTTGCCGTTGAGCGTCGCTGCGCCCGGGACATGGTCGGGAACCTCGGCCGCCGAGATCCGGCGGGCGCCGCGGCGCGAGAAACGCTTGTCGTGCTGCTTGCGCAGCCGGGCGTCCAGCTTCTCCGCCGCCAGGTCGAGTGCCGCGTACGGATCGCTGGCCGCTGCCTCCGCCCGGATCACCGGACCGCGGGAGCGGAGCGTGATCTCCACTCGGTCACACCGGTCGGCCTGACGGGGGTTGGGCTCCTTGGACACCTCGACGTCGAGGCTGATCACCTTGCCGTCGAGCTTCTGGATCTTCTCCAGCTTCAGCTTCTCGGCCACGTGCTTGCGGAACCGCTCGGGCACCTCGGTCTTGCGGCCCTTGACGACGATGTCCACGCAGAACTCCGTTCCCGGATCGCTCCGCTCCAGCGGCGGAGCATCTCCCTTTTGCACCAGGTTCCGGTGAGCCCCGGAACCTCGGACTCGGTGACTTCCACCTCCTCCTCCCCCATGGGCAAGATCTCCACCCTGACGCCGCGGGTGATTGCGGATAACCCGCAGCACGGCATTCGGATATGAGAGGTGTGGCCTGCGCCTTTCCTCACAACCGAACATATCTCGCCCGGACGGATGTCGTCACCCTCTACCGCGGCGTACCTCCGTTCAGGTGAATTGACCCTCTCACTACCTGCAACGATGCAGGTACATACTCAGTTCCTGTTTATTTCGAAAGAATCCCGAGGAGCGGCGACCACGGCCGCACGGAGCACCTCTCCGACGGCGTCCGACGCCGCCATTTCCGGTGCACCATGCACCCACCTCTCCCTCACCCGCCATACACTGATCCGTCGTTCCCCCCTTCCTTCCCGAGAACCATCCTCATACACGGTCGTACCCCCATCGCGGCGAAATCCGGCACCCTCCCGCAGGGCCCGCGCCGCCTCCGCGAGGCTCGCGCCCGTGGTCATCAGGTCGTCCACCACCACGACCCGGCCGCCGCCGAGCAGCTGTGCCCCGTCGACCGTCACCTCCAGCGCGCCCGCCAGGTTCTCCAGGCGCTGCCGGGCGTCGAGCCCCGCCTGGTCGGCCACGGCCCGCCGCTGCCGCAGCACGGCGGCCACCCGGGCCGACGTCCCGGTACGCCGCAGCTCCCTGGCCGCCGCGAGCGCCATCCGACGCACCGGATCATGCCCACGTGCCCGCACGGCCCACCGTGCGGAGGGCACGGGGACGAGCACCACGGTGCCCGGCCCGCCCGGCCCCAGACTCGCGCGCACAGCCCCCGCCAGGGCCGTGCCCAGGGCCCCCGCGAGCGCCAGCGCGCCCCGCTCCTTGTGGGCGAGGAGGAGAGCACGCACCTCCCCCGCGTAAGCAGCCGCCGCATGTACCACCGGCAGCCCGGGCGGCTCCGGGACCGGCCGCGCCCGCCACGGTGCGGCTCCGCCCAGGGCGCCGCGGCACCGCGGACACAGCTCCGTACGAGGTGCCCCGCAGCCTGCGCACTCGGCCGGCAGCACCAGGTCGGTGAGGTCCTGCCACCACACCCGCATGCCCACCACTGTGCCGTCGCCCGGGACGACCGGCCACCCCTGTGGAAAACGCCCTGTGGACACTCTCGAAGAATGCCCGAGGCTCATCACCCACACGAGTGATGAGCCTCGGGCATTCTTCAAGCAGGGCTCTCAGCAAACAGGGCTCTCAGCCCGGATAGACCGGCGCCGTCCCGTCCTTGTCCACCTTCTGCCACTGCGCCCCGGACGGCAGTCGTACGATCCCGTCCTCCGAGTAGGCCACCAGCGGCACCCGTTCGTCCTCGGACGCGGCGATCGCCTTGACACCCGACAGGGCCGCGGGCGCCGGACCGTCCAGCGTGGAGCCGTCGACCTGGACGTACCGCATCTGATGCACGCCCCCCTGCTCCAGGCCGACCACGACGAGTCTGCTGTCCCCCGCCCAGGACATGGCGGTGACCTGCTCCAGGTCAGGCGCGGCCGAGCGCAGTCCGACGACCGCGGGGTGTGCCCCCGACTGGTCCTCGCGCTCGATCCGGCCGATGAGCAGCGACTGCTTGTCGTCCTTCTCCACGACCAGCGCGACCCGCACCCCGTCGGCGGCCACCCGCACGTCCTGGATACGTCCGGACAGGTCCGGGATGGTGACCTCCACCGGCTTGCCGACGCCCTGCTCCAGGGCGTACAGCTTCGGACGGCGAGGGTCGCGGTCGGCCACCCACAGGTCGCCGCGGGCGTCCCAGCTGGGCGTGGTCAGCCGGTCGGTCGCGGTCGCCCCGTGGCTGATGACCACCGGCTCCCCGAGCGAACCGCCCGACGCCAGCGAGGCCACGTACAGCCCCCTGCCATCGGCGCCGACCCCGGCCACGGTGTGCTCGTCCCGCGAGACGGCCACCGACTGCAGCGCCCTCTCGCCCTCCCCGAGCGGGCCCGGCACCGGAACGGCGCTGGTCCCGGCGCTCCCGGTCGGCAACCTCACCAGCCGGTGCTTGCCGTCGAGGAAGTACAGGTACTCGGGGCGCTGCGCCGAGGCGTGCCAGGCGGCGGAGTCGGCACGCTCCTCGGTGAGGTCGCACAGCCGGTGTCCGCCGGGCCCTTCCAGCTCGACCGACTCGAGCGTCGGCATCAGGTTCCGCAGCGTGAACAGCAACTGGGTCGCCATCTCCGTGCACTGGGCGGACCCCACCCGGGAGGCCTTGGAGTTCAGTGGCACCGTCAGCCTGTTCTGGTCGTCCGGCGTCAGCCCCGACGCGCCCTTCTGCAAGGCCGTTCCGGTCGGGAAGCTGGACCTGACCACCGGCTCGAGCCAGCCGGTGGGCCCGCTCAGCAGCGACTGCACCACCTGGGTCATCGGGTCCACCTTGCCGCGGACGAACACCGGGTCGGCGACCGCGACCGGCTGCCCCGTGGCCCCGACGGTCGTGGTGGAGGCGAAGTAGTACTTGTTGACGGACGTGTAGTTGCGCTGGAAGTCCGACTTGCCCATGACGACGCCCTGGGGCAGCGAGTCGATGCGCCACTGCCCGCTCTTCGCGTCCTTCGTGAGGTGCACCTTGTTGCGGTACGACCCGTCGGCGGGCGCGTACGCCTGCTGTGCGTCGACGGTGGCCACCCTGTTGCCCGTCAGGACGAAGGTGAGGCTGTCGGTCGGCTCCCGGCCGGCCGGCTGGTGGTCGTCGGCCACGATGCTCGGCCCGTTCGCCAGAACGGTGGCCGACTTCTCCGGCCGCCACACGCGCGCGGCATCGGCGGTCAGATACTTCCGCGCGGTGTCGTACTGCGGATCGTCGCTGGTCAACGCCTCCAGGAAGCCCTGCATGATCTCGCCGGGCTGGGCGTCCTCGGCGGGCGGCATGGCGAACACGCGCACCCCGGTGTCCTGCCGCGGCGTGGACTCGACGTCCCGAAGGTCCCCGCTGTCGGGCATCGAGGCACACCCGGCCAGCAGGACGACCCCGCAGGCCACGTAGGCCACCGCGCGTCCCGGCCTGCGCCGGACGCCCCCCTCGCGGTCAGCGCCCACGAAATGCCTCCCCTGGCTCGGTCGAGTCCTTCGCCCCGGCCGCATCCGTACGGCCGGCGTCTGTGCCGGGTGCCGGACCGGCCGCGGGCCTGTCCTCGGGGCGCCGTGTTCCGCCCGTGGGCCGGGGAACCACGCGCGCGCCATTGCCGTTGCCGGGCAGCGCGGTCGGGTCGGCGGCGGGGGTGACCGCGGCCAGCCGCGGAGCGATCGGGGCGCGCGCCGGCAGCGGCGGGACCTGGCCGCCGCCCGACTGCACCGGAACGGTGGCCCGCTTCTCCTCGCCCTCGCGGGGCAGGCCGGCGTCGTCGAGTCCGCGGTTGCGCCGCGAGTCCTTGGGCTCCAGGGGTATCGGCGAGCCGCGCAGCGGTTCGTCCGCGGTCCGCGGCAGCGTCAGCCGGAACTGGGAGCCGCCCCCCGGCTCACCCCAGGCCTGGAGCCAGCCGCCGTGCAGCCGGGCGTCCTCCAGGGCGATCGACAGCCCGAGGCCCGTACCGCCCGTCGTACGCGCGCGTGCCGGGTCGGCCCGCCAGAAGCGGCTGAAGACCCGGGTCGCCTCGCCGGGCTTGAGCCCGACGCCGTAGTCGCGCACCGCGATGGCGACCGCGCCACCCGCGGAAGCGAGCTTGACCACGACGTCCTTGCCCTCGCCGTGCTCGACGGCGTTGACGACGAGATTGCGCAGGACGCGCTCCACCCGCCGGGCATCGGCCTCGGCGACCACAGGCTGCTGGTCGCCGACGACGCGTATGTGGGTGCCCTTGCGCTCGGCCAGCGGCTCCGCCCCGCCGACCACCCGCCGCACGACCTCCCTGAGGTCTATCGGCTCGGCCTCCAGCGCCGCCGCGCCCGCGTCGAAGCGGCTGATCTCCAGCAGGTCCGCGAGCAGCGACTCGAACCGGTCCAGCTGGTCGGCGAGCAGCTCCGCCGACCGCGCCGTCACCGGATCGAAGTCCTCGCGGGCCTCGTGGATGACATCTGCGGCCATCCGTACGGTCGTCAGCGGTGTGCGCAGCTCGTGCGAGACGTCGGAGACGAACCGCCGCTGCATCCTCGACAGGTCCTCCAGCTGCTGGATCTTCAGCTGAAGGTTCTGCGCCATCTTGTTGAAGGCCTCGCCCAAGCGGGCGATGTCGTCCTCGCCGGTGACCTTCATCCGCTCCTGCAGCCGCCCGGCGGACAGCCGCTCCGCGATCCCGGCCGCCATCCGCACCGGCGTGACGACCTGCCGGACCACCAGCCAGGCGATGGCGCCCAGAAGGACGACGACGAAGAGCCCGGCGGTCGCGAGCGTGCCCTTGACCAGGCTGAGGGATTTCTCCTCCTGCGTGAGCGGGAAGAGGTAGTACAGCTCGTACGGGTGGCCGTTGGGGTCGTTGACCTGCTTGCCGATGACCAGCGCCGGCTGGGAGTCCTTGCCGTTGGAGTAGACGATCCGCGTGTAGCTCTGGGCGGCCGTCGTACTGCTGTTGATCCGGTCGCGCAGGTCGGCGGGCACGCTGGAGGAGGGGTCGACGTTTCCGGAGCCGCGCGGACTGCGCCCGCCGCCGCTGTCGTCGCCCACAGGCAGCGTCACGACGTCGAAGGCGCCGGCGCCGCCGCTGGAGAGCGACTCCACGAGGTCGCTCATCCACTGGATGACGTTCTGCGACTGCCGTCCGTCGGCCGTGGCGGTGCCATCGCCGCCGTCGCTACCCGCGCCGGTGCCACCGGCGGCCTCGTCGGCCTTCTGCTTGGCCACCGCGAACCCGCCGGTGGCCTGGCTCTGCGACGCCTTCACCTTCGCGTCCAGCAGGCCGTTGCGCACCTGCCCGATCACGACGAAGCCCAGCAGCAGGACGACGCCCAGCGACATCACCAGCGTCGTGGCGACGACCCGCAGCTGGATGTTGCGCCGCCACAGCCGCATGACGGGCAGCAGCGGGCGGCGCACCCAGCGCATGAACAGACGGACGACCGGGCTGCCCTGGACCCCGCCTTGCAGCAGCCCGCCCTCGAAGAGGCGTCCCCAGGACGAACCCGCCGCCTTCCGGCCGACGGACCGCCCCGGACGGGCCCCCGACGGTCCGGAGGCCGAAGCGGTCCTGTCCCCGGACATGTCAGCTCGGTCCGGCCTTGTAACCGACACCACGGACGGTCACCACGATCTCCGGCCGCTCGGGGTCCTTCTCGACCTTGGAGCGCAGGCGCTGGACGTGCACGTTGACCAGGCGGGTGTCGGCGGCGTGCCGGTAGCCCCATACCTGCTCCAGCAGCACCTCACGCGTGAACACCTGCCACGGCTTGCGCGCGAGCGCGACCAGCAGGTCGAACTCCAAGGGCGTCAGCGCGATCGACTGGCCGTCCCGCTTCACCGAGTGCCCGGCCACGTCGATGACCAGGTCACCGATGGTGAGCTGCTCCGGCGCCGGCTCCTCCGACCTCCTGAGCCGCGCCCGGATCCGGGCCACCAGCTCCTTCGGCTTGAACGGCTTGACGATGTAGTCGTCGGCGCCCGACTCCAGGCCCACGACGACGTCGACCGTGTCGCTCTTGGCCGTGAGCATCACGATCGGCACCCCGGACTCCGCCCTGATCAGGCGGCACACCTCGATACCGTCCCGGCCGGGCAGCATCAGGTCGAGCAGCACCAGGTCGGGCTTGGTCTCACGGAAAGCGGCCAGCGCCTTGTCGCCGTCGGCTACGAAAGACGGCTCAAAACCTTCACCACGCAGCACGATGCCGAGCATCTCGGCCAGTGCGGTGTCGTCGTCGACGACAAGGACTCGTCCCTTCATAAACGACATCATCCCATTCTCGTAACAGTGACAGAGGCGCTGGTGAGCGAGGTCACTGGCCGGTGACGATAGTCGTACGGGGCCGTCACTGTCTGCCCCGAGATGCGAGAGCGCTGTACCGCCCTTGCATCGGCCGCCCCGTGATTCCGTGAGTCCGAGGCGCCGCCCCTAGCCGATCGTCACCTGCCGCGACCGCGCACACAGCTCCGCGAGCGCCTCGGCCGTCACCGGTGACACGACCCCCTCCTCGGTGACGATCGCCGTCACCAGCTCGGGAGGCGTCACGTCGAACGCCGGGTTGTAGGCCTGGGTCCCCAGGGGAGCCACCGGAATCCCGCTCCCTGCCCCCGTCGCCGCCCCCTGGGGCGGTATGACCTCGGTCACCTCGAACCCGGGGCGCTGCTCGACCTCGATGGCCGCGCCGTCCGGCGTCTGCGGATCCACCGTCGTCACCGGCGCCACCGCGATGAACGGCACATGGTGGTAGCGCGCGAGCACCGCGAGCGGATAGCTCCCCACCTTGTTCGCCACCGAACCGTCGGCCGCGATCCGGTCCGCCCCGATCAGCACCGCATCCACCTCACCCGCCGCGAACAGCGAACCGGCCGCGTTGTCGGTGAGCAGGGTGTACGCCATGCCGTGGCGGGCCGCCTCGTACGCCGTCAGACGGGAACCCTGCAGCAGCGGGCGCGTCTCGTCCACCCACAGCCGCCGCAGCCGCCCCTCCCGGTGCGCGGCGAGAGCCACCGCGAACGCCGTCCCTTCCCCGCCCGACACCAGCGATCCGCTGTTGCAGTGGGTCAGGATCCGATGCCCGCCACCCGGCAGCAGCTCGTCCAGCAGCGCCCGGCCGTGCGCGGCCATCCGGGCGCTGGCCTCGGCATCCTCCCGGTGCAGCGTCCGCGCCGCCTCCAGCGCCGCGGTCGCCGCCGCGCCGGGGTCGCCGGTCCTCGCCAGCTCCGCAAGGTGGGCGGACTCGGCCCTGCGCACCCCGACGGAGAGGTTCACCGCGGTGGGCCGGGCACCCTCGAGCGCCCGCGCGGCCTCCTCGACCTCGAAGCCCCGCGCGGCGGCGAGCGCGACGCCGTACGCCCCTGCGATCCCGAGCAGCGGCGCACCGCGCACGGCGAGCGAACGGATCGCCTCCACCAGCGCCGATGCGTCCGTGCACACCAGCTCGACCTCTTCGGCGGGCAGTCTCGTCTGATCGAGAAGGACCACTACGGGGCCTTCAGGTGGTTCCTCCCATCGGATCACGGGGATCTCGGTCGGCCGCTTGTCCTCGCCGGATTGCGCCTGCTGATCAGCCATGCGGTCAGTCTGCCCCGGATCCGCCGGACAAATGAAGGAGTGCAGCGCCTACCGCGGCCGGTCACGAGATGACCACCCCATGGCACGATGTTGGCCAACCTGCCGCCGCGACCGCGGACGGGCACCGTGAAGGAGCTTCGATGACTGACACTCCGGGCTGGGCCTCGCCCGGATCCGACCCGTCGTCCGACGGGCGGGAACCCGGCGCGTCCGGCCCCGCCGAGCCCGCCGACCGTCCTGACCCCACCGGCGCCGCCGAGCCGGCCGCACAGCCTGGCATAGGCCCGCAGGGCCCAGGCACGAAGTGGTCCGACGAGCAGCCCCCACCCGCCCAGTGGTCCGCGCCCACGGGCCCGCCGAGCCCAGGCCAGGCCCCGCCACCCCCACCGCCCGGCCCGGGCTGGGGCGGCGCGCAGTCCGGCGGGCAGGGAGGCGGCCCGTACGGCGGTCCTCCCGGCGGCTACGGCGGTTACGGCAACCCCGGCGGCCATGGGGCCTGGGGCGGCGGCTGGGGCGGTCCCCCGCCCGCGGCCAAGCCCGGCGTCATCCCCCTGCGTCCGCTCGGCGTCGGCGAGATCCTCGACGGCGCCGTCTCCACCATGCGCACCTACTGGCGCACGGTCCTCGGCATCTCGCTCACGGTCGCGGTCCTCACGCAGCTGGGCGTGATCCTGCTGCAGGGCTTCCTGCTGAACGACAGCGAAACCACCGACGCCCTCAACGACCCCAGCTCCTCGGCGAGCGAAGTGCTGCGGGCCGTCGGCGCGCTCATGGCCGGCACCGGTGTCGTCGCGGTGATCACCGTCGTCGGCACCATCATCGCGACCGCCCTGCTCACGACGGTCACCAGCCGAGCCGTGCTCGGCAAGCCGGTCAGCGCCGGCGAGGCCTGGCGGGACGCCCGCCCGCAGGTACCGAAGCTGTTCGGTCTGCTCATCCTGCTGGGCCTCATCTCCGTCGGCGTGGTGCTCGTCGGCGCGCTCCCCGGCATCATCGTCGGCGTCTCCGGCGGAAACGAGGGAGCGACCCTCGCGCTGCTCATCCTCGGCATCCTCGCCGCCGTCGTCGTCGCGGTATGGCTGACGGTCCGCTTCTCCCTGGCCTCGCCCGCTCTGATGCTCGAGCGACAGAGCATCGTGAAGTCGATGAGCCGCTCCGTGAAGCTGGTGCGCGGCTCCTGGTGGCGCGTCCTCGGCATCCAGCTGCTCGCCGGGATCATCGCCAACATCGTCTCGTCCCTCGTCGTGATCCCCTTCGCCCTCATCGCGGCCGCCGTCAGCGGCGACGGCACGGCAAGCCTCTTCGCCACCAACACCCAGAGCCCCGGCTGGGCATTCCTGATCATCAGCGGCATCGGCTCGGTGATCGGCTCCATGCTCACGCTCCCGATCAACGCGGGCGTCACCGTGCTCCTGTACATCGACCAGCGCATCCGCCGCGAGGCCCTCGACCTCGAACTGGCCCGCGCCGCGGGTGTCCAGGGCTACGGCGCCGGCGCTCCCGGCCCTGTCCCGGGGAGCTGATGCGGTGAGCCTGACGGGGGGAGTTCTCACGGCCGCACCGGCCCTGCCGGGCGCGGCCGGATCGGCCGTACGAGTCCTGCTGGGCGCCGCGCACAGCACCGGTCTGGCGGCCGGCGTCTCGGGCGACGAGCCGCCCGTGACCACTCCGCGCGATCCCGCGCGGGAGGCGGCGCGCCGTGAGCTGTCCAAGCACATGTACCACGAGAACGACCCCAGCCTCATCCAGCGCGCCCTGAACGCCTTTTGGGACTGGCTGGACAGGCTGCTCAGCGCGGCCGCGTCGGCGACACCCGGCGGCATGCTCGGCCTGGTCGTCGTGGTCCTGTTCATCATCGCCGTCCTGGCCGCCCTGTGGTGGCGCCTGGGCACCCCGCGCCGCCAACTGGTCTCCGCGGCAGCCCTGTTCGACGACAGCCCGCGCAGCGCCGCCGACCACCGCGCAGCTGGCGAGGCACACGCCGCCCAAGGCCACTGGAACCAGGCCGTCCAGGAACGGATGCGGGCCATCGTCCGCTCCCTGGAGGAGCGGACCCTGCTCGACGTGCGGCCCGGCCGCACCGCCGACGAAGCGGCAGCCGAGGCCGGCCGCACCCTCCCCGCCCACACGGACCGACTGCGCGCCGCCGCCCGGGAGTTCGACGACGTCACATATGGCGGGCGCAGAGCGAGCGAGCAGTCGTACCAGCGCATCGCCGAACTCGACCGCGACCTGGAGCGCAGCCGACCGACGCTCGCGACGAGCGCCAGCAGCACGGCCCACCACACCAGCCAGGGGGCCGCCCAATGACCGCCGAGGCCACGCTGCCCACCACCTCGACGTCGCCCACCGCCCGCCAGGTGTGGACTCGCGCGCGAGGCATCGTCCTCGCTGTCGCACTGATCCTGGTCGCGGCCGTCGCGATCGCCGCCGTCCGCTCCCAGACCCGGCACGGCGAACTCGACCCGCGCTCCGTCGACCCCTACGGCAGCCGCGCCGTCGCCGAACTCCTCGCCGACCGGGGCGTGTCCACACGCGTGGTCACCTCCCTCGACGCGGCACGCGCCGCCGCCGGACCGGACACCACACTTCTCATCGCCGTCCCCGATCTTCTGACCCCCCGTCAACAGACCAGGCTGCACTCGGCGACGGCGGAAGCCGGCGGCCGCACCATCCTCGTCGCCGCCGGCAGCTCGTCCGTCGAACGACTCGCCCCCGGGGTCACCGCGGACCCCGCCACCAGCTTCGACTCGACGCTCACCCCCGACTGCACCCTGCCCGAGGCCCGGCGCGCGGGCAGCGCCGACACCGGTGGCATCCGCTACACCACCACCCACCTCGACGCCGACTCCTGCTACCCCAGCCAGCGCCTCGCCACCCTGCTGCGCCTCCCGGCGGCCTCCGGAGGCGGCGACACCATCGTGCTCGGCGCGCCCGACATCCTCTTCAACAAACGCCTCGACAAGCAGGGCAACGCCTCGCTCGCCCTCCAACTCCTCGGCTCCCGCCACCATTTGGTCTGGTACCTCCCCTCGCTCTCCGACACCTCCGCCGCCGAATCCGGCGAACGGAAGAGCTTCCTCGACCTGATCCCCTCGGGCTGGCTCTGGGGCACCCTGCAGCTGTTCATCGCCGCAGCCCTCGCCGCCTTCTGGCGGGCACGCCGGTTCGGCCCCCTCGTGCCCGAAAAACTCCCCGTCGCGATCCGCGCCTCCGAAACCGTCGAAGGCCGTGCCCGCCTCTACCGCAAGGCCAACGCCCGCGATCGCGCGGCCGCCGCTCTCCGCTCCACCACCCGCACGCGCCTCGCCCCCCTCGTCGGCATCCCCGTCGCCCAGGCGCACGCGCCCGAAGCCCTGCTCCCCGCCCTGTCCGCCCACCTCCACGGCGACGGACAGACCCTGCACGCCCTTCTCTTCGGACCGCCGCCCGGCGACGACGCGGCCCTCATCGCACTCACCGACCAACTCGACGCCCTCGAAAGAGAGGTACGCCGTCCATGATGGACCCGACCACTGACAACGCCGGGAACACCGGGAACCCGGCCGCCGCCCGGGCCTCCCTGGAAACCCTGCGCACCGAGATCGCCAAAGCCGTGGTCGGCCAGGACTCCGCCGTGACCGGCCTCGTCGTCGCCCTCCTGTGCCGCGGACACGTTCTCCTCGAAGGAGTCCCCGGAGTCGCCAAAACGTTGCTCGTCCGCACGCTCGCATCCGCGCTCGAACTCGACACCAAGCGCGTCCAGTTCACCCCCGACCTGATGCCGAGCGACGTCACCGGCTCCCTCGTCTACGACACCCGCACCGCCGAGTTCTCCTTCCAGCCCGGCCCGGTCTTCACCAACCTCCTCCTCGCGGACGAGATCAACCGCACCCCGCCCAAGACCCAGTCCTCCCTGCTGGAAGCCATGGAGGAACGCCAGGTCACCGTCGACGGCACCCCGCGGCTGCTCCCGGAACCGTTCCTGGTCGCCGCGACCCAGAACCCGGTCGAGTACGAGGGCACCTACCCCCTCCCCGAGGCCCAACTGGACCGTTTCCTCCTTAAACTGACGATCCCTCTGCCCTCCCGCCAGGACGAGATCGACGTCCTCACCCGCCACGCCTCGGGCTTCAACCCACGCGACCTGCACGCTGCCGGCGTACGCCCGGTCGCCGGTCCGGCCGACCTCGACGCGGCCCGCGCCGCCGTCGCCAAGACGACCGTCTCCCCTGAGATCACGGCCTACGTGGTGGACATCTGCCGCGCCACCCGAGAGTCGCCGTCCCTCACCCTCGGCGTCTCCCCGCGCGGCGCCACCGCCCTGCTCTCCACCTCGCGAGCCTGGGCCTGGCTGACGGGCCGCGACTACGTCACCCCCGACGACGTGAAGGCCCTCGCCCTGCCCACCCTGCGCCACCGGGTCCAGCTGCGCCCCGAGGCCGAGATGGAGGGCGTGACCGCGGACTCCGTCATCAACGCCATCCTCGCTCACGTCCCGGTCCCCCGCTGATGGCGCTCACCGGACGCGCCGCCCTGCTAGCGGCCCTCGGCTCGATCCCCGTCGGCATCCTGGAGCCCGGCTGGACGGGCATCCTCGCGGTCAACGGTCCCCTGGCCCTGGCCTGTGCCTGCGACTTCGCGCTGGCGGCACCCGTACGACGGCTCGTCCTGTCCCGCTCCGGCGACACCTCCGCACGTCTCGGCGAGACCGCCGACGTCACACTCACGATCACGAACCCGTCCCGCCGCCTTCTACGGGCCCGCTTGCGCGACGCGTGGCCGCCCAGCAGCTGGCGGCCCGGCACCGAGATCGAAAGCTCCCGCCACAGCCTCACCGTCCCGCCCGGAGAACGCCGACGCGTGACGACCCGGCTACGCCCCACCCGTCGCGGCGACCGCCAGGCCGAGCGCGTAACGATCCGCTCGTACGGCCCCCTCGGCCTCTTCTCCCGCCAGGGCACCCACAACGTGCCCTGGACGGTACGAGTTCTGCCCCCGTTCACCAGCCGCAAGCACCTGCCGTCGAAACTGGCCCGACTGCGTGAACTCGACGGCCGCACCAGCGTGCTGACCCGCGGCGAAGGCACCGAGTTCGACAGCCTGCGGGAGTACGTCCCCGGCGACGACACCCGTTCGATCGACTGGCGCGCCACCGCCCGCCAGTCCACGGTGGCCGTCCGCACCTGGCGCCCCGAACGAGACCGCCACATCCTCGTGGTCCTCGACACCGGCCGCACCTCGGCCGGCCGTGTGGGCGACATCCCACGTCTGGACGCCTCCCTGGACGCGGCCCTGCTCCTCGCGGCCCTGGCATCCCGCGCCGGCGACCGAGTGGACCTGCTGGCCTACGACCGCCGGGTCCGTGCCCTGGTCCAGGGCCGCTCCGCCGGCGATGTCCTGCCGTCCCTGGTGAACGCGATGGCGACCCTGGAGCCGGAACTCGTGGAAACCGACGCCCGTGGCCTCACGGCGACTGCTCTACGGATGGCCCCTCGACGTTCCCTGATCGTGCTCCTCACGACGCTCGACGCAGCACCCGTGGAGCAGAGCCTGCTGCCCGTGCTCCCGCAGCTCACCCAGCGCCACACCGTCCTCGTCGCCTCGGTCGCAGATCCGCATGTCGCAGAGATGGCGCAGGCAAGGGGAAACGCCGATGCGGTGTACGAGGCCGCAGCGGCCGCTCAAGCGCAGAGCGAGCGCCACCGCACGGCGGAACAACTTCGTCGTCATGGAGTGACGGTCGTGGACGCGACGCCGGACGATCTGGCCCCAGCACTGGCGGATGCATACCTCGCGCTGAAGGCGGCCGGCCGACTCTAACCCGAATCGAATCCACCTCTGCCGCCCCCTTCGGGGCGGATCTGACCCCACAACGCAGAAAACCCCCGCATCTTCCGATGCGGGGGTTTTCTCAAATTTTGTTCGGCGGCGTCCTACTCTCCCACAGGGTCCCCCCTGCAGTACCATCGGCGCTGTGAGGCTTAGCTTCCGGGTTCGGAATGTAAC